>NC_007406.1:645000-1334273 GCF_000012725.1 Nitrobacter winogradskyi Nb-255
GGATTTTCGCGATCGACGCTCATTGCAGCCATTACCACGGACCGCTTGCTGACGGGATCGTTGTCGACGGCACCGTCCGCTGTCCATGGCATCATGCCTGCTTCGATCTCCGCACCGGGGAAGCGACCTGCGCGCCGGCCTTCAACGCGCTCGATGTCTGGCAGGTCGAGCAACGTGACGGCCGGATTTTTGTTCGCGAGAAGCGAGCGCGGCCGGCGGTCAGGATCGCGAAGCCTGATCACCCCGGCAAGATCGTCATCGTCGGCGGCGGCGCGGCGGGTTTTGCGGCCGCTGAGATGCTGCGCCGTCAGGACTACGCAGGCAGCATCGTGATGCTGAGCAGCGACGATGCGCCGCCGGTCGACCGGCCGAACCTGTCGAAGGACTACCTCGCCGGTTCCGCGCCGGAAGACTGGCTCCCGCTGCGTCCCGATGATTTCTACCAGCAGGCCGGCATCGATCTGCGGCTGCGCACGACCGTTACCGCCATCGATCCGTCCGCGCGCCAGCTTTCGATCAACGGCGATGTCATTGGCTACGATCGGCTGCTTCTGGCGACCGGAGCCGAGCCGGTCAGGCTGCCGATTCCCGGCGCCAATCTTTCGCATGTCCATACGCTGCGCTCGCTCGCGGATTGCCGCGCCATCATTGATGGAGCCAAATCGGCCAACCGGGCGGTTGTCATCGGTGCGAGTTTCATCGGCCTGGAGGTCGCGGCCTCGTTGCGCGCCCGCGGGATCGAGGTCCATGTCGTCGCCCCTGAGTCCCGTCCGATGGAGCGCATCCTCGGCGCGGAAATGGGCGATTTCGTCCGTTCGCTGCACGAGGAACATGGCGTGATCTTCCACCTGGAGAATACAGTCACAGCGATCGGCGAGAAGAAGGTGACAATCAGCAGCGGCGAAACGCTGGAAGCCGATTTCGTCGTCTTCGGCGTCGGCGTGAAGCCGCGCCTGGAGCTTGCGGAGAAGGCGGGATTGAAGATCGACCGCGGCGTGCTCGTCAACCAGTACCTGGAAACAAGCGCGCCCGGAATCTTTGCGGCCGGTGACATCGCGCGCTGGCCCGATCCGCGGTTCGGGGAGAACATCCGGGTCGAGCACTGGGTGGTGGCGCAGCGCCAGGGGCAGGTGGCCGCGCGCAACATGCTGGGACACCGCGAAAAGTATGACGCTGTGCCGTTCTTCTGGAGCCAGCATTATGATGTGCCGATCAATTATGTCGGCCACGCGTTGAAGTGGGACCAGATCGAGGTCGAGGGTAGTGTCGCTGACCGGGATTGCCTGCTGCGCTACAAGCATCTGGGGCGCGTGCTGGCGGTCTCTTCGATCTACCGGGATGTCGACCACCTCAAGGCGGAAGTGGCGATGGAGCGCGCGGTCGCCGCCTGACATTCAGCCTCGCGGTATACCCACCCGCCGGAGCAGGCGTGATCACGGGGTTTTCTCAAGGCGCGACCCAACGCAGGAATGCGCTGTGGCGTTTTCGAGCGAGGTGGAATCCGGTTCGCGTAAAGAAAACGCGCCAGATCAAAATGCTGGAGTCTTTCTCCACTTCCGTGAGGCGGTGAAGGACTTCAGTTTGCGACGGAGCGATCCGTGAGTGAACCGCCAAATGATCGCGGGTTCGCGCTGTTCGAACCGCGATCGGAATCTGCGGTATGGTCTGGACCGCGCACGGCATCGAAGCGGTGCAACTGCCGCTGCCGGAGGAAGACAAGACCCGGATGCGCCTTCGCCAGCGTTATCGGAGCCTCGCGGAGGCGGCTCCGCCCGCCGTCGTGCGGGCCGCGATCGACGGCGTGATCGCGTTGCTTGAGGGTAAGCCGATCGATTTATCCGGTGTGGTGCTCGCTCTCGACAGCGTAGGCGAATTCGATCGCCGCGTTTACGACATCGCACGGACCATTCCGCCAAGGCAGCACGATGACCTATGGCGACATCGCCAAACGCCTTGGCGGCGTTGAGCTGTCGCGCGATGTCGGTCAGGCGCTCGGCCGTAATCCGTGTCCGATCGTGGTGCCGTGCCATCGCGTGCTTGCCGCCGGCGACAGGCCGGGAGGTTTCTCGGCGAGCGACGGCGTCACGACCAAGCTGAGAATGCTCGCCATCGAGGGCGCGATCGTCAATCACACGCCGGGCCTTTTCGATTGACCTGTTTCGCGCAAAGAGCGGCTCCGGTCTGAAACCCGGCGGTCACGCCGTCCGCCGATGCCTCATTGCCGCCGCCGTGGTAGGATGCTGTTTGGCGGCGTTTTACAGCGATGCGGTTACCGGTTCGCGTGAAGAAAACGCGTCCAACAACAATCTGGAGCTTCGCTTCTGATTCAATCGGGAGCGGGGTTGTTCTAGCTTCAGCAGCGCGGAGAACGAGTTGAGCGGCGTTACCCCCGATCCATCCCGTCAGGATGACGATCCGCGTGCGTTGGCGGGAGTTGAACTGACGCGCGCCCTGCGGCGCGCCAGGTGGGTGATCGCGTGGGAAAGGGGCTGGCCGCATCTTGCGCGGCTGCTTTGCGTCGGCGGGCTGTTTCTGGCGATTTCCTGGGCCGGGGCCTGGCTGGTTCTGCCGGCTTGGGTGCGCGCCGTTGCTCTTGCCGCATTTGTTCTGCTCGCCGTCGCGGCGGCGGTGCCTGCCGTCAGGTTCCGCTGGCCCAGCCGCGAGGACGGATTGAACCGGCTCGACCGCGGCGCCGGCCTTCGCCATCGTCCCGTCACCGCGCTCGCCGACACGCTGGCGACCCGGGATCCGGTTGCGCAGGCTTTGTGGCAGGCGCAGCGCGCCCGCACGCTGACCGCGATCAAGCGTCTTCGCGCGGGGCTGCCGTCGCCGCGGCTGCCGCTGCATGACCGCTGGGCCCTGCGAGCGCTGGTGATGGTGCTGATGGTCGCCACTTTCATCGCGGCGGGCGGCGAGCGGACCGAGCGTGTCGCTGCGGCGTTCGACAGGAATGGCGCGCTGACCTCGGCTCATGTCAGGGTCGATGCCTGGGTGGCTCCGCCGCCTTATACCGGCAAGCCGCCCATCATCCTGTCGGCGACCGGCAAGGACGCCAATCCGTCCGATACCGCGCTTCCAGTGCCTGCGGGCAGCACGCTGATCGTGCGTTCGAGCGGCGGCAGTCTCGACGTCGCGCTCAGCGGCGGTGTGACCGAGAAGGCTGTCGCCGACAAGCCCGCGGAAGGCGCGAGCGAGCGGCATTTCATCATTGCCGCGGATGGCGCGGCTCAGGTGCGTGCGCCGTTGGGGCAGCCGCGATGGACTTTCAGCGCGATTGCCGATCGCGCCCCGGCCATTTCGCTGGCCAAGCGGCCGGAACGCCAGGCGCGCGGATCGTTGCAGATGTCCTACCGCCTGGAGGACGATTACGGCGTGACCGAAGCCCATGCGGCATTCTCGGCCCGGCCCGCATCCGCTGTAAACGATGGGACGGCCGCGCGCCCGCTGTTCGATCCGCCGCAATTCGCGCTGGTGCTGCCGAACGCCAGGCCCCGTAGCGGCATCGGGCAGACGGTTCAGGATCTGAGCGAAAGTCCCTACGCGGGCGCCGAAGTGACCTTGACGCTGACGGCGCGCGATGACGCCGGAAACGAGGGTCGCAGCGAACCGCTCGACCTGCGCCTGCCGGAACGCGTGTTCACCAAACCGCTTGCGCGCGCGCTGATCGAGCAGCGTCGCATCCTGGCGCTGGACGCCAATCAGAACAGGCAGGTCCATACCGCGCTCGGTGCTCTGCTGATCGCGCCCGAGGTGTTTACTCCCAGGGCGGGCGAGTATCTCGGTCTTTACAGCGTCACGAAGCAGCTTGAGGAAGCGCGCATCGACGCCCAGTTGCGAGAAGTCGTCGCCAGTCTCTGGGGGCTCGCCGTCAGCATCGAGGACGGCAACATCACCGATGTGGAGAAGGCGCTGCGTGCCGCGCAGGATGCCTTGAAGGAGGCCTTGGAGCGCCGCGCGAGCGATGAGGAGATCAGGAAGCTCACCGAGAACCTGCGCGCGGCGCTGGATAATTACCTGCGCCAGTTGGCCGAACAGATGCGCAACAATCCGGAGCAACTGGCGCGTCCGCTCGACCCCAACGGTAAGGTGATGCGTCCGCAGGATCTCGACAACATGATCGAGCGCATGGAGCGTCTGTCCCGCTCCGGCGACAAGGAAGCCGCCAGGCAATTGCTCGATCAATTGCAGCAGATGCTTGAGAATTTGCAGATGGCGCAGCCGGGCCAGGGCGAGGGAGCGGGCGAGGACCTGCAACAGTCGCTGAATGAACTCGGCGACATGATCCGCAAGCAGCAGCAGTTGCGCGACAAAACCTACAAGCAAGGCATGGATTCGCGGCGCGATGACGATGACGGCCAAGAGCGCGGCGGTCAGAATGGCATGGGCGGCCTGCAGCAGGATCAAAAGGCCCTGCATGACAGGCTCAAGACATTGCAGCAGGAACTCGCCCGGCGCGGCATGGGATCGAGCCAGCCGGACGACGATCTCGGCCAGGCCGATTCGGCAATGGGCCAGGCGGGCGGCCGGCTTGGCGAGGGTAACGCCGATGGCGCGGTCGACGCGCAGGGCCGGGCGCTCGACGCGCTGCGCAAGGGCGCCCGGAGCCTCGCCGAAGCCATGCAGCAGGGCGAAGACGGGTCGGGTGGTCGTGCGGGCCGGCAGAGCGGCGGTCAGACCGACCCGCTGGGGCGGCCGTTGCGGGGTCGCGAGTTCGGCAACGAGACGACAGTCAGGATTCCCGGCGAGATCGATGTTCAGCGGGTCCGCCGCATTCTCGAAGAGTTGCGCCGCCGCCTCGCCGATCCGTCACGGCCGAAGATCGAACTCGATTACATCGATCGGCTGCTCAAGGACTACTGATCGTTCCGCCGGTCTGCGTCGTCAGCGCGCCCGCGACCGCGGCGCGGATATCGGCCACCGAAAACGGCTTGGTGACGACATCATGCACGATGGCGTTGAGGCCCGACGCGCGCTCGCGCTGATCGGCGAAACCTGTCATCAGCAGGATGATCAGGCCGGGAAAATCGCGCGCGGCGGCAAGCGCCAGCGCGATGCCATCCATGATCGGCATCTTGATGTCGGTGAGCAGCAGATCGAAGGTGTGTGCGTCGGCTGATAGAATATCCAGCGCTTCGGCGCCGTCAGCCGCGGTCACGATCTCGTGGCCGTCCATGGCGATGGCGCGGGCGACCAGCGAGCGCATCGAGTCCTCGTCGTCGGCGATCAGTACCCGCGCCATCGGTTAGGCTCCATTTCCGGCGGCAAGATCCTGCCGGTTGAAGAAGCGAACATCGATACTGCGGCCTTCAGGTGGCGGCGACGCCAGCCGTGTCCGGAACCAGATGTTTTCACCAGGCTTGAGCGCGGGCTGCTCTAGAACCGCGTTCCACGCGTAGATCTCCGTTTCATGCGCGTCGCGGATGCTGAAGCGCAGGCGCGGCAGTTCGACCGGCTTGCGGGTTTGCGCCGCGATCATGCCCTCGATCACCAGAACCTGCTTCCCGTCGACGGTTTCGGTCGAGGTGGTGACGTCCTTGAACGCCAATCCGCGCAGGTTCACTTCCAGTCCGGCGAGCCGGTAGAACGTTGCGGTTTGCGGAAGCAGGCGCACGATGTCGACGCGCCAGATCACAAGAGCCAGCACAAGGGGGGCCATCGCAACGCAGAAGGTGTTCAGGGTGATCGTCGGCCGGTGAAAGACGAATAAGGACCTGAGCCGGTCGCGGAACCGCGAGGCAATGGAAAGCGCGCGTTTGTTATCCCGAGTCGTATTGTCCCGGGGGGTGTTGTCCTGCCGGGCCGGCGGCGTCCTGGCGACGGCAAGGTTCTGTTGCGGCATTCGGGTTTCGGGAGATTCCGGCAAATCGCTGGCGATCGACGGACTGTCGATCGACGGCATCTCGCCGGCGTCGGGAGGGTCGGTCCATCCCGCCATCTCGTCCGCTCCCGCCATCGTGGGGACGCGAACCCTGGCGATATTGTCCGGCGTCGCCCGCCATGTTTCCTTGCAGCGCGAGCAGCGGACGATGCGGCCCTTTCCGCCGAGCTTTGCGGGGTCGACCGCATAGGATGTCGTACAGTGGGGACAGACAATGTGCATGGACGAATCGCCAGAAGTAACGCTGTACGAAATCTACGCGCCGACCGTTAACGAATCGGAAACCATAACCGACGCACAAAAGGACGATTGCGGGGGCTCCATGATCTTGATTTGACGCGTCCTCACGCGAACCAGGAAATCGGGACACAAGGCTTGATCCGGTTCGAAAATGTCGGCTTGCGTTACGGGCTCGGCCCGGAGATTTTGCGTGACATCAGCTTTCATCTTCCCGCCCGCTCCTTTCAGTTTCTCAGCGGCCCGTCGGGCGCGGGAAAAACCTCCCTGCTGCGGCTTCTGTTTCTGTCGCTGCGGCCGACGAGGGGGCTCGTCAACCTGTTCGGTCAGGACGTCTCGCTGCAGAGCAAGGATGCGATCGCCGACCTGCGCAAGCGTATCGGGATCGTGTTGCAGGACTTTCGTCTGCTCGACCACATGACCACCTACGAGAATGTCGCGTTGCCGTTCCGGGTCATGGGCCGCGAGGAGTCGACCTACCGTCGCGAAGTGATCGATCTTCTGAAGTGGGTGGGGCTCGGCGAGCGGATGGATGCGCTGCCGCCGGTCCTGTCAGGGGGGGAGAAGCAGCGCGCGGCGATCGCTCGCGCGGTGATCGCGCGGCCGCAGCTTCTGCTGGCGGACGAGCCGACCGGCAACGTCGATCCGACGCTTGGGCAACGTTTGCTTCGGCTGTTCATCGAGCTGAACAAGTCCGGCACGGCGGTCATCATCGCCACCCACGACATCGCCCTGATGGATCAGTACGACGCGCGGCGGCTGGTGCTGCATCAGGGGCGGCTGCATATCTATGAGTAAGGCAGGGGACGGCCACGATGTGCTGATGGATCTCGGGCGCGAGCGCCCTCAGGTGCCGGTCCGCGCGCGCAACATGTCGCCGATCGTGCCGCGTGCGTCGATCGCCGGCCGCGCGCTGGTGGCCGTGGTCGCCATCATGACGTTTCTGGCGTCGATCACCACCGGGGCGGTGCTTCTGATCAACGCTTCGGCCTCGGAATGGCAGTCGGAAGTCGCGAGCGAAATCACCCTCCAGGTACGTCCCGCCGCCGGCCGCGATCTCGAGCAGGATGTCGCGGCCGCCGCCGCCGCGACCCGCGAGCAGCCGGGGATCCTCGATGTCAGGCCGTACACCAGGGAGGAGTCGGCCAAGCTGCTTGAGCCCTGGCTCGGCAGCGGGCTGTCGCTCGACGATCTGCCGGTGCCGCGCATGATCGTCGCGCGCGCAGCGCCCGGAACCAGGCTCGATCTGGAAGGGCTTCGCAGCCGCGTGACGCAACTGGCGCCCTCGACCAGCGTGGACGATCATCGCGCCTGGATCGACCGGATGCGATCGATGACCAACGCGACCGTGTTCGCCGGTATCGGCGTTCTCGCGCTGGTTATCATTGCGACCATTATCTCGGTATCGTTCGCGACCCGGGGGGCGATGGCGGCCAATCGTCCGATCGTCGAGGTGCTGCATTTCGTCGGAGCGAGCGACCGATACATCGCCAATCACTTCCTGCGCCACTTCCTGCGGCTCGGGCTGAGGGGCGGCGTGATCGGGTGCGTCGCCGCGATGCTGATGTTCGGGTTCTCCGAATCGATCGCGAACTGGTTCTCGGGAACGCCGGTGGGGGATCAGTTTGCGGCGTTGCTCGGCACGTTCTCGCTGCGCCCTTCCGGCTATCTGGTGCTGGCGGGCCAGACGATCCTGATTGCGGCGATCACCGCCTTTGCGTCCCGCCGCACGTTGTTCGCGACGCTTGATGAGATCGATTGAGCGGCCGCTCTGGACGAATGCGCCATTCTGACGCTGCCGGACTCCACTTCGCCCCAAAACGCATTAAAATCGGGGGCCAGGGACACCGAATGTATGAGTAAAGAAGCACGTCACGACAATGTGGAAGCTCCTCGCCGGGCGCCGGGCCGCCGGCGCGGTATGCTGCTTGCGACCCTGGTTGCCGCCGCCGGAATCGCCTTTGTCGGGGCGGCGGTCGGCTTCGTCGGATTTCTGTCGCAGCTGCGGGGGGTGGAGACAAAGCCCGCGGCTAACGCGGACGGCATTGTGGTGCTCACCGGCGGCTCGTCGCGGATTTCCGATGCCGTTGATCTGCTGGCCGGCGGCTACGGCAAGCGGCTGCTGATTTCGGGCGTTCATCCGACGAACGGGGTCAGCGATATTTCGCGCTCGCTGCCGGACAGCCAGCGGCTTCTGACGTGTTGCGTCGATCTCGATCGCTCCGCGGTCAACACCCGGAGCAACGCAAGCGAGACGCGGCGCTGGGTCGACGGGCAAGGCTTCCGCTCACTGATCGTGGTGACATCCAACTACCATATGCCTCGCGCCATCGTCGAACTGTCGCATGCGATGCCTGATGTCACCTTGATTCCGTTCGCGGTCATTGGCGAAAAGTGGCGCGAGGAGCCATGGTGGACAAGCGGCGCGACCTTGCGGCTCCTGCTATCGGAGTATGTCAAATACCTCGCCGCCGAGGCGCGGGTTCGGCTGGCTCATCTTGGCCTCGACCTCGAACTCCCGCCCGAAAACGCGGATCAGTCGACCGGCGCGATCCAGCCACGACGGCCGGCCTCGGGCTGAAGGGCCTTCGCTTCTGATTCAATCAGAACCGAAAAGGCCCTAGAATGCGCCAAATAACGCCCCGCAACTGGATGCGTGATGATTTCCATCTTTCTGCGCTCGCTGGTTTTCAACATTCTGTTCTATGTGACGATGGCGATCTGGATGGTTGCCGCGCTGCCGACATTCCTGATGCCGCGCGCGGTGCTCGTCAGGATGGCGAAGGCCTGGGGGCGCTGGAACATCTGGCTGATGCGCGTCATCTGCGGCACGCGCGTCAAAATTCTCGGCACCGGGAAAATTCCGAAAGGTCCGCTGATTTTCGCCTCCAAGCATCAGTCGACGTGGGAGACTTTCGCCCTTTTCAGCCTCATCGATCAGCCGGTCTTCATCCTCAAGCGCGAGCTGACATGGATTCCGTTCTTCGGCTGGTATCTGCTGAAGACGGGAATGATCGGCATCGACCGCAAGGCCGGCCTGCGCTCGCTGAAGATGCTGGTCCGGATGACGCGGGAGCAGGTGCGTCTCGGCCGCCAGCTTGTTATTTTTCCGGAAGGAACGCGACGCCCGATCGGAGCCCCGCCGTCCTACAAGAGCGGCGTCGCCATGATCTATGCCGAAGGCGGCGTGCCCTGTGTTCCGGTGGCCCTCAACTCCGGCCTGTGCTGGCCGCGCCGGACGTTCCTGCGCTATCCGGGAACGATCACGGTCGAATTCCTCGATCCGCTGCCGCAGGGTTTGCGGCGTGATGAATTCATGTCGCGCCTGACGGCATCGATCGAGGGAGCGACCGCGTCCCTGGTCGAGGCGGGGCGGCGCGAGCAGGCGCGGCTGTCGGGTCGGGTGAAGGACGCGGGAGCGGGCGGGGGTAGAGCATGATCCCGACCCGAAGGGCCGCGTCAGCGCAAAGTAGAAATCGGTTTTCGGATAAGATCATGCTCCAGAGCGAAGATATTCCCAAGAGATAACCACGGTTTCCGTTCGACGCCTCCGCGGCGGCGCGCCTACCTCGGCATCGGCGTATCGTTGTGCAGCAGTTCAGCCAGCTGGTGCAGCTTTAGGTCGCGAAAGCCCTGTGACTCGATCGACCTCACGGTCGACAGGACATAGTCCCGGTTATGTCCGGAGCGGCCGTGCCCCTGCCGGACGTAACGGGCCTGGTCCGCCAGAGTCAGCCGACCGGCATACTGGACGTGACCGCGATCGACCACATAAGCGAGCGCGCTGACCCGCCGTCGCGCGTCGTCCTCCAGCCAGACGGAGCGCGTCACCTCGCGGTAGACGTGGGTGGTCTGCTCGCGCTCCCGCAAATATGCGATCGTTGCCTCGCGCCGGCTGGCCGCAACCCGGAATGCGATGCCCCGGCAGGCGCCCCCCCGGTCGAGCCCGAGAACCAGCCCCGGTCTCTCGGGCGTCCCGCGATGGTCGAACGAATAGACGCAGAGCGCCCGGTGCTCGCCGATCAGCCGCGCCGGAACCTGCTCGGCGAAATCGAATCCGGGTCTCCACATCAGCGAACCGTAGGCAAATATCCAGAGATCGTTGCCGGAACTGTCGAAAGCCGTTTCAAATTGTCGCTGCACGCTCATCGCGCCCTGCTCAGGGCGTATTCCGTCATGTTTTGTATGATCAGGATACGCACGAGCCATTAGAAATAAGGATTTTTGACGGCCAACCGGGAGTCTCGCGTCGCCGAACAATGCTTTAACAGAGCCGCGCCCCCAGGCGAAGCGAAACCGAAAGGGGCTGGTTTTGCCGGCGTCGCGCGACTATGGTCGAAGACCCCGCCGACCCGGCCCACCAAGAGCCCGCCTTCCGCATGAATGCTGCCAACAACGCCTCCAGCAAGTACCGTCTTTGGCCCATTTTCGTCATGCCCGTGCTGGTGGTCATCGCCGCCGCCGCCTGGAGCGCGTTCTGGTTTTATGCGGCCTCGCAGGTCGATCAGACTGTTGATGCCTGGCGGGCGCGCGAAGCGGCGTCCGGACGCATCTATGATTGCGCCAAGCGGACGGTCGCCGGATTTCCGTTCCGTCTTGAGGTCCGCTGCGAGGATGCGACCGTCGAGCTGAGGTCGCAGACAGCCGAGCAGGCCGCGGCGCAGATGCCTCCCTTGACCGCGCGCCTCGGGGACATCCTGGTGATCGCGCAGATCTACACGCCCAGGCTGCTGATCGCGGAGTTCAAGGCGCCTGCGACGCTCTCCCGCCACGGTCAGCCGGTGATGGTCGTCGATTGGCGTGTCGGGCGCAGCAGCATCGTCGGACTGCCCGATACGCCGAAGAGCGCGGATATCGTTTTCGACGACCTTGCGATCGACCGCATGGTGGAATCGGTTCGGACACCGGCCGCACGCGCCGCCCATGTGGAGCTTCACGGCCGCACCGCGGAGAAGTCCACACTGGACAAGCCCATGATCGAGACCGCCGTGGAGTTGAGCGGAGCCACTCTTTCGGACATTCACCCGGTGCTGACGCAACCGTTCAATGCCGAGGTCGGCGCGATCGTTCACGGGCTGAAGGATTTCACGCCAAAACCCTGGCCGGTACGGTTTCGTGAATTGCAGGCGGCCGGCGGCCGTATCGAGATCAGGCAGTCGCGGATCCAGCAGGGCGATCTGATCGCGATCGCCGCGGGTTCGCTGGGGCTTACCGCCGACGGGCACCTTGACGGCGAATTGCACATGACAGCGACCGGTTTCGAGAAAATGATCCCAGCGCTCGGAATCGATAAAATGCTGGAGCAGGGCGTCCCGCAGGAGACTCTCGATAAGGTCGCGCCCGGCGTGAAAAGTAAGGATATCGACAATCTGTTCGGTGCGCTCGACCGGGCGATTCCCGGCCTTGGCAGGGCCGTGCGCGAAAACGCCAATGTCGGCGTCGCCGCGGGTCTCGCCGCGATTGGTCAGGAAGCGACGCTGGAAAACAAAAAGGCGCGCTCCTTCCCGCTGCGGTTCGTTGCCGGCGCGGTCTTCATCGGGCCGTTGAAGGTCGCCCAGACGCCGCCGCTGTTCTGATCGAGCGCTGATATCCACCTCGGCGATCATGCGCGGGCCCGACCTGCGTATCCATCATTCCTCGTAAAACGGGGCTCTATGATATGTTTTGACGCGTTTTCTTCACGCGAACAGGTCATCCATCCTCGGCTCATGCCCGAGGGCATGCTTTGCTCGAAAACGCTCTATGTCTTCTGGACATCGGTCTGCAGCCGTCCGAAATCGGGAGCCGCGGAATCCTGGCCGATCTCGACGATGCCGCGGCGGATCGCGCGGGTGCGGGTAAAGTGCTCGAAAAGCGCTTCGCCGTCGCCGCGGCGCATGGCGCGCGTCAGCTTGGAAAGATCCTCGTTGAAGGTGCCGAGCATTTCCAGCACCGCATCCTTGTTGGTCAGGAATACGTCGCGCCACATGGTGGGATCGGAGGCCGCGATACGCGTGAAGTCGCGGAAGCCGCCGGCGGAAAACTTCATCACCTCGGAGGATGTTACCTCGCCCAGTTCGTCCGCGGTGCCGACGATGGTGTAGGCGATCAGATGCGGCAGATGGCTGGTGATCGCCAGGACAAGGTCATGATGCTTGGGGGTCATGATCTCGACCCTGGCGCCGATCGCGGTCCAGAACGCGCGCAACCTGTCGACGGCGGCGGCGTCCGTTCCGTCCGGTGGCGTCAGGATGCACCAGCGGTTGATGAACAGTTCGGCAAAGCCGGAATCCGGGCCCGAATGCTCGGTGCCGGCCACGGGGTGCGCGGGCACGAAATGCACTTCGGCGGGCAAATGCGGGGCGATGTCGCGGACGACGGCACCCTTCACCGATCCGACGTCGGAGACGATGGCGCCCCGCTTGAGGTGAGGCGCGATCTGCTGCGCCACTGAACCGCACGCACCGACCGGAACGCAGAGGATCACGAGATCGGCGCCGTCAGTGGCTTCGGCGTTGGTGTCCACCACGCGATCGACGATGCCGAGCTCCATCACCCGCGCCCGCGTTTTGGCGGAGCGCGCCGTCGCGACGATCTCGCCGACAACGCCTCGCATACGCGCGGCGCGCGCGATCGAGCCGCCGATCAGGCCGAATCCGATCAGCGCGAGCCGCCCGAATAACGGTTCTGCGGTCATGTCCGCGCCATGAAGTCGCGCAAGCCGTCCGCGACCAGGCGGTTGGCTTCCTCGGTGCCGATGGTCATGCGCAGCGCATTCGGCAGGCAGTAATTGTCGAGCGCACGAAGCACGAGGCCGCGCCGGGTCAGGAACGCGTCAGCTTCGGACGCCGTCCTGCCCCTGGCGTCCGGGAAGTGGATCAGGATGAAGTTGGTCACGCTGGGCGTGACCTTGAGGCCGAGATTTGTCAATTCGTCCGTCAGCCAGCTGCGCCACTTTTCCGTATGCATGCGGGTCATCTGGACGTGCGCGGTGTCCTCGATCGCGGCCGCGGCCGCAAGCATGGCCGGCGTCGAGACGTTGAAGGGACCGCGAATCCGGTTCATCGCATCGACGATATGCGCCGGGCCGAACATCCAGCCGATCCGCAGCGCCGCGAGGCCGTGGATCTTGGAGAAAGTGTGCGTGAGCACGGTGTTTTCCGTCGTCGCCACCAGTTCGATGCCGAACTCGTAATCGTTGCGCGACACATAATCCGAATAGGCGCCGTCGAGCACCAGCAATACGTGCGGCGGCAGCCCCGCTCGCAGTCGCCTGATTTCGTCGAACGGCAGATAGGTGCCGGTCGGGTTGTTTGGATTGGCGAGCCAGACCATCTTGGTCTTCGGCGTGACCCGCTCGAGAATTGCGTCGATGTCGGCGGTGTAGCCGGTCTCCGGCGCGACGATGTTTGTCGCCCCGTTCGCCATGGTCGCGATCGGGTACACCAGAAAAGCGTGCGTGGTCGAAATCGCTTCGTCGCCGTGACTGAGAAAGGTGTGCGCCAGCAGGTTGAGGATCTCGTCCGAGCCCGCGCCGCAGATGATGCGGTCCGGATCGAGGCCGTAGGCGCGTCCGATGGCTGCGCGCAGAACGCGTGAGGTGCCTTCAGGATAGTCTTCAAGGTGAGCAACTGCATCGCGGTAAGCGTCCATCGCCTTCGGCGAGGGGCCGAACGGCGTTTCATTGGCCGACAGCTTGAACACTTTGCGGCCCGCCTCCGGCGCCGGACTCTTGCCGGGCGTGTAGGGTGCAATATCGAGAATGCCGGGATTCGGCACCGGTCGGGACATCATTTGCTCCGGACTATAGCGCGTTCGAGCGGGACATTACGGACGATCGGCCCCGCCGGACGAGGGCATCGTATAGCGCGTTGCGTGGCTGCCGACGAGAGCCGTCGAGCGCACCGACGCGCCGGCCTCGATCAGCGCGGATTTGATCGTGTCGAGGGTGGTGTCGCCCGTAATGGATACCAATAGCGCCGCGCCGTCGAAGGCGGTATCGGGCACGGCGACAATCTCGGCGAGCGGCGACAGGGTGCGGGCCGTATTGGCGTTCCAGCCGGAAACGCGCACGCTCCAGGTCTCCACTTCCGTGACCCGCGCATCGTCGGCAACTCGTGAGATCACGAACACCGGCAGCGCGGCCGGATGATCGGCGCGCTCGATGAAGGGCAGGCGGGCGATGATCCTCGGCGCGCCGTCGGCTTCCAGAGCAAGCCACCATGGCGTCCGGCTCGATGTCGCCGAGACGAGTCCGAGGTCGCCTTTCGCATTCGCCACCGCTTCCACGGCGGCCTGCGCATTGAAATGCGGCACGAAGGGTATGGTGAAGCCGAAATGAAAACGCGCGGAATCCCGCATCGCGGATTCGCCGAGCGACAGATCGGCATGCAGCGAGAACGGCGCCTGGACGTAGGTGAAGGTCGCGATGATAACGCGCCAGATGCTTTCGACGGTGTCGAGCGGCAGGATGCCGCGATGACGCTGCGCCAGCCGCCGCATCATGTCGGCCTCGCGCGCCGGCCGGAACGCTGAGCCGACCTCCTGGGTCTGCTTCACCGATATCAGGCGGTCGATGATGTCGCCGCGCCGCATCAGCAGGTTGTGAACCTGCTCGTCGATGGCGTCGATCTCCTTGCGCAGTTCCTGCAGGGATCGCGGCGCGGGGGAAGGCTTCGTCATGGATGCAACCTGTCGGCCGCATGGAGGAGCCTCGGCCAGCGGTCCGCTTCTAACATTCGTATCCCGTTTCAGCGAGCCTTGTTGCGAATGCAGAAAGCGATCACCAGCCGATCCGCTTCTTGACGAGAAGCGCGCCGCGGATTATTTTTCTCCTGTTCCGTGGTCATTTGAGCCGGCCGGCTTGCAGCCACGTTAAACAACTCGCTAAACAGGCCGGGGACAGCGAAATCCTGATCCCGGCCGAACCCAAGTTCGGGCCGGGTTTTTTGTGGCCTGCGATCCGGGGGCTTCCCGCAGCCTCCGGCGGAGGTCAGCGGCAGGATGGTGAAAGTGCAATCGATATCGGGCCCGGCTCACCCCGAGCATCGTGCCCAGGAAGCAGACCATCCTACCTCGCAGGTCGCGACGTTCGATACCGATCAACCGCTCCCGCTCGATTGCGGCGTCGATCTCGCGCCGTTCCAGATCGCCTACCAGACCTATGGCAAGCTCAATCCCGCGAAATCCAACGCCATCCTGATCTGCCATGCCCTCACCGGGGATCAGCATGTGGCCAACCCTCACCCGGTGACCGGAAAACCCGGCTGGTGGGTGACGCTGGTGGGGCCCGGCAAGCCGCTCGACACCAGCAGGTACTTCATTATCTGCTCCAACGTGATCGGTGGCTGCATGGGCTCGACCGGCCCCGCCTCGACCAATCCCGAGACCGGCAGGGTGTGGGGTCTGGACTTTCCCGTCATCACCATTCCCGACATGGTGCGCGCGCAGGCCATGCTGATCGACCGCCTGGGAATCGACACGCTGTTTTCGGTGGTCGGCGGCTCGATGGGCGGCATGCAGGTGCTGCAGTGGTGCGTGGCCTATCCAAAGCGGGTGTTTTCAGCGCTGCCGATCGCCTGCAGCACGCGCCACTCCGCGCAGAACATCGCGTTTCATGAACTGGGGCGGCAAGCGGTGATGGCCGATCCCGATTGGCGCGAGGGCCGTTATGTCGAGCAGGGCACCCATCCCCGCCGGGGTCTTGGCGTGGCGCGGATGGCCGCGCACATTACTTACCTGTCGGACGCGGCGCTGCATCGCAAGTTCGGGCGGCGGATGCAGGACCGCGAGCTGCCGACGTTCTCGTTCGATGCGGATTTCCAGGTGG
Organism: Nitrobacter winogradskyi Nb-255; assembly: GCF_000012725.1. Taxonomy (NCBI): domain Bacteria; kingdom Pseudomonadati; phylum Pseudomonadota; class Alphaproteobacteria; order Hyphomicrobiales; family Nitrobacteraceae; genus Nitrobacter; species Nitrobacter winogradskyi. The sequence continues at coordinate 660,924 of NC_007406.1, forward strand.
AGAGCTATCTGCGCCACCAGGGATCGTCATTCGTCGAGCGCTTCGACGCCAACAGCTATCTCTATCTGACGCGGGCGATGGACTATTTCGATATCGCTGCCGATCATGACGGCGTGCTGGCCGCCGCGTTTCGCGGGACCCGCACCCGGTTCTGCGTGGTTTCGTTCACGAGCGACTGGTTGTTTCCGACCGCCGAATCGCGGGCGACCGTGCATGCGCTCAATGCCGGCGGCGCGCGGGTCTCCTTCGCCGAGATCGAGACCGATCGCGGCCATGACGCCTTCCTGCTTGACGTTCCCGAGTTCTTCGATATCGCGCATGCGTTTCTGGAATCGGCTGGAAAAACCCGTGGCCTGGCCGATGCGGAACGATGAGATGAGCGCGGAGCAGCCGTCCCTGCCGTTGGATGAGGTCGCTTCGCGGCCGGTCGACCGCTATCGCAGCGATCACCTCCTGTTGGCGGAGATGATCGAGCCCGGCTCAAAGGTCCTGGACGTCGGATGCGGCGACGGCGATCTCTTGCAACTGCTCGAGACGCGAGGCATCAGCGGCCGCGGCATCGAACTGTCGCGCGAGGGCGTCAATCGTTGTGTCGCCAAGGGTCTTGCCGTGGTGCAGGGCGACGCCGATACCGATCTCGTCAACTATCCCGACGACGCCTTCGATTACGTCATCCTGTCACAGACCCTGCAGGCCACGCGGCAGCCGAAAATGGTGCTGGAAAATCTGCTGCGGATCGGCCGCCGCGCCGTCGTGTCGTTTCCGAATTTCGGCTACTGGAAGATGCGTGTTCAGCTTCTGGTCGGCGGTCACATGCCGCGCACGGACAATCTGCCGGCGACATGGTACGACACGCCGAATATCCATTTTTGCACCATCAAGGATTTCGTCCAACTCTGCGACGAGATCAATGTGAAGATGGAACGTGCGGTCGCGCTTAATCTTTACGGCCGGCCGCTGCGGTTCAACGCGCCCTGGTGGTTCTGGAATATGTTCGGAGAACAGGGCGTGTTTCTGCTCAGCCGCGCGGAGAAGATCGCCAGAACTCCGGGACAGGACGAGTAGACGCCCTTTCGTCCAGTCCGTTCAAAACGGGGTTCGATCATCCGCGTGACGGTCGCGTTGCGACGCAGCAGGCAGAGCGGGCCTCGACCGCGCGACGGCTTGGACGACAAGTTGATCAAAAAATTCCATTTTAAGTCAATGATTTGGAAATATCGCGCTGCGGTGCGCAGTTATCGCAATGCAGATATGCGTTACGCGCAATGCAGGTATGACTTCAAAAAGCCCGATCATATGATTACAAGGCGCCCGCGTTTTTCCCAGCACGACAAAAGAGCGGATTTCACCGCGCAGCGGGTGGGAATAGGGAGGTGTCACAGGGGAGCATGAATGTTCCAGTTAGTTGCGTTGCGCTGGATGCCGCGTATTTTGGCACTGGCGGTTTGTTTCGTGGCTGTCGTTGCATTTGCGATGCCGGCCTCGGCAAGACCTTATCATCGCGCGGGGCATCACGCGCACGTTCATCATTATAAGCACCATCATCATATTCGCCGGCATTATGGGTATCGTCATCACCGATACCGCCACGCGCGGCGCTCTCACGCGCGCGGGTGGAGGAACGCCAGCGCCGCGCTTACGCCGAAGAGCGGATTTTCGGGCGGCGGTCTGGTCTCGAATATCGTTGCCGAAGCTCGCCGTTACATCGGGGGCAACCCGACCGGCCGTCGCCGGTTGTGGTGCGCGCGATTCATGAACATGGTTCTGAAGCGCGCCGGGCATCAGGGGACGGGCTCCGACATGGCGCGTTCGTTCGCGCATTACGGCCGCAGGGTTTCCGGCCCGCAGGTCGGCGCCATCGCCGTCATGACAAGACGCGGCGGCGGCGGTCATGTCGGCGTCGTCAGCGGCGTCGATCGGCGCGGCAACCCCATTGTCGTATCCGGCAATCATGGTCGCCGGGTCGCGGAGTCGGTTTATCCGCGCAGCCGCGTCTACGCCTATGTAGTGCCGCACTGAAGCGAAACGGCACGGACGTTGTCCGTGCCGTTTTACCTTTGCCTGGGACATGCTTTGCGCGAAACGCCCTATTCCCGAAACGTTTCGATTCCGTCCTCGATCCTGACCGTGCCGCCGGTAACGACTTCCGCATAGATTCCGCAGTCGCGATGTCCCAGCGTTCGCGCCAGCGCGTTCGGAATATCGAGATCGCGCGCGCCGGTTTCCGGGTCGACGTTGGTGGCCGTGCATCGGACGATCCGCTTGACTACCTTGAGCCTGATGTCTCCGATCGCGAGCGTGTGGCCGAGCCGGTCGAGTTCGCTCCAGGCCGGCCAGCCACGGACGTACAGGTTGGCGCGGAAGCGTAGCGGGTGAACCGGCTGACCCACCATTTGTTCGATCGCGGCGACGCTGTCGAGGTTGATGATCGAGACTACTTTTCTGGCGACGTCCGAAAAGCTGTGTCCGTTGCCGACGAGAACCCGAGGCGGTCCCTTTAGCTCTTGCGCGAAGGTCGTAGCGAAGAACCGTTCAATCGCGGCGCGGCCCTCCACTGTACCGAGGTCGGCGCGCGCCGCCTCCTCGCCGCCGGTCAGGATTGTCAGGACCCGGCTGGCGTCGTCATAGCGGCTTTCGAGCGTGGCGAGCCGCTCGTCGCGCATCAGCATCAGAAACCTGGACTTTGGAAAATACCGGGGCGCGGCAGGATCGAATCCGGTCGGACCGTTCTCGATCGCATAGGAACGGTCACCGGGAACGGTCCCGCCGGGGGTCAGGGTCGTGTGTCGCAGAGGCTCGGCGGACAGGCCTTTGACGGGATAGCGGTAAAGCGCCGCAACGGTTGCCTTGGAAGATCCGGACATGACGCTCCTTACAAGATTCTCGCGAGGCTTGTCATCGACGCTATCTCAAACGCCCTTCATTTTCCGGGAGGCTGTTCCTACATCTGCCGCAGGCCGAATTGAACGATCCGGCGAGCCGGTCGCTGCCGGTTGAGGAATGTCAATGCGGCCGGCGTATGCAACGAGGATGCTGCTTCTGTGCTTTCGGGGCAGGGGCGGCAGGCCGGGGAGACTCACATGAACATTGAAAAATATACCGAGCGGGTGCGCGGGTTCATCCAGTCGGCGCAATCGCTGGCGATGCGTGAAGGCCATCAGCAGTTTACACCGCTCCATATTCTGAAGGTGCTGCTTGATGACAGCGAAGGTCTGGCGGGAAGCCTGATCGACCGCGCCGGCGGCAATTCGCGCGCGATCCTGAAGGCGACGGAAGCCGCTCTCGACAAGATGCCGAAGGTGTCAGGCGCCGGGGCGGGCCAGATTTATCTCGCGCCGGCGACGGCGCGCGCGTTCGATGCCGCGGAGCAGGCGGCCGGGAAGGCCGGCGACAGCTTCGTTACCGTCGAACGGCTGTTGCAGTCCCTGTCGCTCGACGCGGATAGCGACGCGTTCAAATTGCTGAAGGACGGCGGGGTCACGCCGCAGAACCTCAACGCGGCGATCAACGCGCTGCGCAAAGGGCGGACCGCGGATAGCGCCACGGCGGAAAACGCCTATGACGCGTTGAAGAAATACGCCCGCGATCTGACCCAGGCGGCGCGCGAGGGCAAGCTCGATCCGGTGATCGGCCGCGACGAGGAGATCCGCCGCACCATCCAGGTGCTGTCGCGGCGCACCAAGAACAATCCGGTGCTGATCGGCGAGCCCGGCGTCGGCAAGACCGCGATCGCGGAGGGACTGGCGCTGCGTATCGTCAACGGCGATGTGCCGGAGAGCCTCAAGGACAAGAAGCTGCTCGCGCTCGACCTCGGGTCGATGATCGCGGGCGCGAAGTACCGCGGCGAGTTCGAGGAGCGGCTCAAGGCGGTGCTGCAGGAGGTGACCTCCGCCGATGGCGGCATCGTCCTGTTCATCGATGAGATGCACACGCTGATCGGCGCCGGCAAGGCTGATGGCGCCATGGACGCCTCCAACCTGCTGAAGCCTGCGCTGGCGCGCGGCGAACTGCATTGCGTCGGAGCGACCACGCTCGACGAGTATCGCAAGCATGTCGAGAAGGATGCGGCGCTGGCCAGGCGCTTTCAGCCGATCTTCGTGTCCGAGCCGACGGTCGAGGATACGGTCTCGATCCTGCGCGGTCTCAAGGACAAGTACGAGCAACATCACGGCGTCCGCATCGCCGATAGCGCGCTGGTCGCGGCCGCCACGCTCTCTCACCGTTATATCACCGATCGTTTCCTGCCTGACAAGGCGATCGATCTGGTGGATGAGGCGGCGGCGCGGCTCAAGATGCAGGTCGACTCCAAGCCGGAAGAACTCGATTCGCTCGACCGCGAGATCGTGCGGCTGAAGATCGAGCAGGAGGCGCTGAAGAAGGAGAGCGACGCCGGCTCCAGAACGCGTCTTGAGAACCTCGAGAAGGAACTGGCCGATCTGGAGAAGCGGTCGGCGGACCTGACCTCGCGCTGGAACGCCGAGAAGAACAAGCTGTCTGATGCCGCGAGGCTCAAGAGCGAACTCGATCAGGCGCGGATCGAACTCGCCAACGCGCAACGGCGCGGCGAATATCAGATAGCCGGCGAACTGGCCTATGGGCGGATTCCCGAACTCGAAAAGCGTCTGCAGAGTATCGAGGCCGGCGAAAGCAATACGATGATGAATGAAACCGTGACGGCGGACAGCATCGCTCAGGTGGTGTCACGCTGGACCGGCGTTCCCGTCGACAAGATGCTCGAGGGCGAGAAGGAGAAGCTGCTGCGCATGGAGGAAAGCTTGGCGGCGCGCGTCGTGGGGCAGGGTGAAGCCGTGCGGGCGGTGTCAACGGCGGTGCGGCGTGCCCGCGCCGGTTTGCAGGACCCCAACCGTCCGATGGGTTCGTTCATGTTCCTGGGACCGACCGGCGTCGGCAAAACCGAACTGACCAAGGCGCTCGCCGCCTATCTGTTCGACGATGAGACGGCGATGGTCCGCATCGACATGTCGGAATACATGGAGAAGCACTCGGTGGCGCGGCTGATCGGCGCGCCTCCCGGCTATGTCGGTTACGACGAGGGCGGCGCGCTGACCGAGGCGGTGCGGCGTCGTCCCTATCAGGTCGTGCTGTTCGACGAGATCGAGAAGGCGCATCCGGACGTGTTCAACGTGCTGTTGCAGGTGCTCGACGACGGCCGCCTGACCGACGGACAGGGCCGCACCGTGGATTTCCGCAACACGCTGATCATCATGACATCGAACCTCGGTTCGGAATTCCTGGTCAATCAACCCGAAGGGGAAGACACCGGCGCGGTGCGCGAGCAGGTGATGGAGATGGTGCGCGGGCATTTCCGTCCCGAATTCCTCAACCGCGTCGACGAGATCATCCTGTTTCATCGGTTGCAGAAGAGCGAGATGGGCCGGATCGTGGAAATTCAGTTCTCGAGGCTGCAAAAGCTGCTGGAGGATCGCAAGATCGTGCTCGATCTCGACTCCGCGGCGCGCGACCGGCTGGCCGAGAAAGGCTGGGATCCCGCCTACGGCGCGCGGCCGCTCAAGCGCGTGATCCAGCGCAGCGTGCAGGATCCGCTGGCTGAAATGATCCTGGCGGGCGCCGTCCGCGACGGCGACCGGGTCGTGATTTCAGCCAGGGACGGCGTACTCACATTCAATGGCGAGGCGCCGCCGGCGGCTGATATCGAGCCATTCTCGCGGCCGGTGCCCAGGCGCAAGCTGCACTGAGGCGCGCCTGTTCAAGCCTTCCTGCGCCCGCAGGAGGCTTGACGCCGCCGTCACGCGAATCTCATGAATGCTCCCAGTGCAATTCTAAAAAAGGCCGATATTGTGAAATAATCATTTCGTTCTGGCCGCTCATGGAAGGGTATTATTCTTTGTTCTCAATAATGCTTGTTTTCTTTGGCGAACCAGCCCTATTCAAAGGGCCGAATTGTCGAAACGGATGCAGAGGCTTTCCATTTCGTGCGGCGTCTCGACCAGACCTGTGAAGTGTCAATCGCGGCGGCCGGCAGTTCGCTCCCGAGGTTTTGCTTGCGATGACAAAATTGGAATTTCCAGGTTCAGCACTCACGACGGATCAGTGGACGCAGGTCAACCAGCTCGCGACGTCTCTCAGTCATGAACAGGCGATCTGGATCAGCGGCTATTTCGCGGGTCTCAGCCATCGGGCCCGGGCTGGCGCTGCGGCCACGGAAATCGTGGAGCTTGCACCGCCTTCGCAGGTCGGCGCCGACGGCGCTGCTGCGACGCGGCTCCTGACGGTCCTGTTCGCAAGCGAGACCGGAAACAGCAAGACCCTCGCTAAAGCGCTGGTCGAAAAGGCCGCGGCCCAGGGAATCCAGGCGCGTCTCGCCGATATGGCTGAGTACAAGACGCGCGGCCTCAAGGACGAGCAGGATCTGCTCGTCATCACCAGCACTCACGGCGAGGGCGATGCCCCGCAGACCGCCGTCGGTTTCTTTGAATTTCTGGAGAGCCGCAAGGCTCCCAAGCTGCCGCAACTGCGTTACGCGGTGCTGGCGCTGGGCGATTCGACCTACGAGAAATACTGCGAGGCGGGCAAGCGGGTCGACCGGCGGCTCGAAGAACTGGGGGCGCAACGGCTCGCCGATCGTGTCGACTGCGATGTCGATTACGAGGATGCCGCCGATGCGTGGATCGCATCGGTCGTCACCAAGCTTGCGCCGGCCGCGCAGGCGCCTGCCTCCGCTCCGGGTGCATCGGCGGCGACGATGCGGAGCGGTGCGCCGTCGCCTGCGACATTCGATAAAAAGAATCCGTTTCAGGCCGCGGTCATCGACAATATCGTGCTGACGGGACGCGGATCGACCAAGGAAACGCGCCATATCGAGTTGTCGCTGGCGGATTCGGGTTTGACCTATCAGCCCGGCGATGCGCTCGGCGTGGTGCCGCGTAACGATCCGGCGCTGGTGGAAGCCATACTTGAGAAACTGTCGCTGTCCGCCGACGCTCCTGTCACGGTGAAGCAGGGTACGATAAGCCTTGGTGAGGCGCTGAGCGGCACATTCGAGATCACGGCGCTCACGCCGCGCTTTCTGGATCTTTGGTCCGAACTCACGGGCTCCGATGAACTGCAGGCGTTGCGCGCGCCCGATCAGAAGGAGGCGCGCGCGGCCTTCCAGCACAACTATCACATTCTGGATGTCATCGGCCGTTTTCCGGCCCCCGGCATCGATGCCGCGCGGCTCGTCGCGGGTCTCAGGCCGTTGCAGCCGCGGCTTTATTCGATCGCTTCGAGCCTTGCCGCCGCCCCGGACGAGGCGCATCTTACGGTCAGCACGGTGCGCTATACGCTGCACGACCTGCCGCGCACCGGCGTCGCATCCGGCTATCTTGCCGCGCGTACCGAGGCGGACGCCACGGTTCCGGTCTACATCCAGTCCAACGATCACTTCCATCTGCCGGATGACGATGTGCCGATCCTGATGATCGGCGCGGGCACCGGCGTCGCGCCGTATCGTGCTTTCATGCAGGAGCGTGAAGCCAGCGGCGCATCCGGCCGGTCATGGCTGTTTTTCGGCGAACGCAATTTCCGCAGCGACTTCCTCTATCAGGTCGAGTGGCAGGAACTGCTCAAGAATGGCGTGCTGAGCCGGCTCGATCTGGCGTTCTCGCGGGATGCCGCGCCCAAGACCTATGTGCAGGATCGCCTGCGCCGCCAGGGCCGTGATGTTTACGCATGGCTCGAGGAAGGCGCGTATGTCTACGTCTGCGGCGACAGCGCCCACATGGCGCCTGACGTTCACGCGGCGTTGACCGAGATCGTCGCCGAACATGGCGGCCTCGATCGCGAGGAGGCGGGCGCCTATCTCTCGGCGCTGCAGCGTGATCGCCGTTATCGGCTCGACGTTTATTGAGGCCAGTTTGGTGGACGCAAAGACACAACCCGATCGCAGCCGCGATGTCTCCCAGCCGCTCGACAAGCTCGGACCGGATGAAACGCTGAAGGCCAACAGCGACTATCTGCGTGGCACGATCAAGCAGAGTCTGGCCGACGAGATCACGTCGGCGGTGACGGCGAACGACGCCAAGCTGATGAAGTTCTTCGGAATTTATCAGCAGGATGACCGGGATATCCGCGACGAGCGACGGCGTCAGAAGCTGGAGGCGGCGTTCTCGTTCATGGTGCGGGTGCGGCTGCCGGGCGGCGTGTGCAGTCCCGGCCAGTGGCTGAAACTCGACGAGCTGGCGCGCAACTACGCGGGCGACACGCTGCGGCTGACCACGCGCCAGACGTTCCAGTTCCATCGCGTTATGAAGCACAACCTGCGCAGCCTGATCCAGGGGCTGCGCGATATCCTGCTCGACACCAGGGCGGCCTGCGGCGACGACACCCGTGGCGTCATGAGCACCGTCAATCCGGACCTGTCGAAGCTGCACGCCGAGGTTTATGCGCTCGCCAAGCGAGCGAGCGACCATGCGGTGCACAGGACCGGCGCCTACAAGGAAATCTGGTACGAAGCCGAGCGCGAGCAAACCGATGGGCCGGAGGAGCCTTTCTACGGACGCACCTATATGCCGCGGAAGTTCAAGATCGGCTTCGCGATTCCGCCCAGCAACGATATCGACGTCTACGGCCAGGATCTCGGCTTCATCGCCATCGCGCATCGCGGCAAGCTGAAGGGCTTCAACGTCGCCATCGGCGGCGGCCTTGGCCGGACCGATCAGTCGCCGAAGACCTATCCGCGACTGGCCAGCGTGATCGGCTATATCGACGCGGACAAGCTGTTTCCGACAATCGACGCGGTGATGTCGGTCCAGCGCGATTACGGCGACCGTCTCGACCGCTTGCACGCTCGCTTCAAGTACACCATCGACGAAAAGGGCATCGACTGGATCAAGGCGGAAACCGAACGCCGTCTCGGTTTCGCACTCAAGCCCGAGCAGCCCTACACCTTCACCTCGAACGGTGATCCGCTCGGCTGGGTCAAGGGCGAGGATGGTCGCGAGCATTGCGCCCTGTTCATCCAGAACGGCCGCGTGATCAATACGCCGGACCATCCGATGATGGATGGCTTGCGGGCCATCGCGCAGGTCCACAAGGGTATGTTCCGCGTCACGCCGAACCAGAATCTCATCATTGCCGACATCGCCTCCAGGGATCGGCCCGAAATCGAGGCGCTGATGAAGGAATACGGGCTCGATCAATTTGAGACCCGCAGCGGCTTGCGCCTCAACTCGATGGCCTGCGTCGCGCTGCCGACATGCGGTCTGGCGATGGCCGAAAGCGAGCGCTATCTCCCGGATCTCCTCACCAAGATCGAGGCGATTCTCAACACTTACGGACTGACGGACGACCCGATCACCATCCGGATGACCGGATGCCCCAACGGCTGCGCGCGTCCCTATATCGCCGAGATCGGCCTCACCGGCCGCGCGCCCGGCAAGTACAATCTCTATCTCGGCGGCGGCTTCCACGGCGAGCGGCTCAACAAGATGTATCTGGAGAATGTCGGGGAGCCCGCGATTCTGGAGGCGCTCGACAAGACGCTCGGCCATTATGCCCGCGACCGCAAGCCCGGCGAGCACTTCGGCGATTTCGCCATTCGCGCCGGCTATGTCGTCGAGGTCAAGGAAGGGCGGTTCTTCAACGATTGAGCTGGGGCCTGTGACTGGTTTCCGCGAACCGGCTTTTGTTCTCGAAGCGAGAAGATAGCGCTGTCCTATAACGACGCACACTCTTTGTGATCCATGCGCCGCGAACTGCGCCGGCGTTCCGGAATCGTTGTGTTTCGACGGAAGTGCTTTAAATAGGCCGAGACCGGCCGGCCGTGATATCCTGAACGGAATCGTCGCGGGTCCTCGCATTTTCATCGAAAGTCCACGAACGTTATGTCCGAATCCATGAATCCGAGAACTGTCGCGGCCGCAAACGGCATCGCGGCGGAAGATACTTTCGGAGCGGTGACGCCGCCGATCTGTCTGTCGAGCACTTTCACCTGGCCCGGATTCGGGCGCAAGGGTCCGCACGATTATACCCGCACCAGTAATCCCACGCGGACGCTGCTGGCGGATACCCTCGCCAAGCTCGAGGGTGGGGCGGGCGCGGTGGTGGTGTCCTCGGGCATGGCGGCGATCGATCTGGTGCTGTCGCAACTCTCGAGCGACGATATCGTGATCGTGCCGCATGATTGTTACGGCGGCACTCACCGTCTGCTTCTGAACCGCCGTGACCGGGGTCACTTCAAGGTGCGCTTTGTTGATCAGAACGATCAGGCGGCGCTGGCGTCCGCCTTGAAGGAAAAGCCCAGGCTCGTCCTGATCGAGACCCCGAGCAATCCCCTGATGCGCATCGTCGATATCCGGGCGATTGTCGCTCAGGCGAGAACGGTCGGCGCCAAGGTTGCCGTTGACAATACCTTTCTGTCGCCCGCGTTGCAGCGGCCGATCGCGCTGGGCGCCGATTTCGTCATTCATTCAACCACGAAGTATCTCAACGGCCATTCGGACATCGTCGGCGGCGCCGTGATCGCAGCCGATCCCGCTGACGTTGAGGCGTTGGAGACCTGGGCCAATATCGTTGGCACGACGGGAGCGCCGTTCGATTCCTTCCTGGCGCTTCGAGGCATCCGCACGCTGTTTCCCCGCGTGGAGTGCCAGCAACGCAATGCGCAAGCAGTTGCCGAGTTTCTCCTTTCTCATCCTCTTGTCGCCGCCTGTCACTATCCGGGGCTGCCGTCGCATCCGGGGCATGCCGTCGCCAAAGCCCAGCAATCCGGCTTTGGCGCGATGCTCAGTTTCGAACTGAAAGGAGGCGAGGTGGAAGCTGGCCGCTTCGTCGAGGCGGTGCGGCTTTTCTGTTTCGCGGAATCGCTCGGCGGCACCGAGAGCCTGGTGGCTCACCCGGCCACGATGACCCATGCCGGAATGTCGGACGAGGCGCGCAAGGCCGCCGGGATCACCAGCGGTCTTATCCGGCTTTCGATCGGACTGGAGGATGCCGCTGATCTGATCGCCGATCTTGATCAGGCTCTTGCCGCGATCGATCGATCGGTTCGATCAAAGGCGAGCGCCTGAATCGCGACGTCCGTCCTCAGGACAAACACGCAAGAAAAACGCGGAGCCGGTTGGCTCCGCGGCAGATCACTCGGACGCGAGCGGCGATATCGCATTTTCGAGCAAGGCATGACATCCTCGGGCTTGACCCTGGGACGGGCACCTGTTCTCCAGAAGAAAAGGCGCCTGATCAAAAAGAGGTCGCTCCTGATTGAATCAGAAGCGACTGCTTTTTCCCTCGAATCGCGGCGTTATGGGCAGGGGTGACGATAGCCGTCCGTGCCGAGATAGGTTCCGGACCTGGGGTCGTAGGAACGGAAGCGCTGCGCGCAATAGGCCATGTTCTGTTGCGCCGCCGCAGCAGCATTGGCCTGACCGGCTGCAATCGCGCCGCCGACAATGGCGCCAGCCGCCAGGCCGCCGATCAACGCTCCGGCGCCCCCTCCGTAACCCCGACCATAATACCCAGGGCCATAGTACCCGCGACGATAATACTGAACGGTTTCGATCGAGGACGGACCAGCCGTGCTCACGCCTGATTGAGCCATGAGCGGTGCCGCGGTCGCCGGAACGGAAAACGTGAGCGCAACGGAACCGGCGAACAGGGCCGTCAACAGAATTTTCGATCGCATCATTCAAGCTCCTCAACGGTGGGTATTATGGCCGAGACATGACTCGAAGGGATTTGTTCAGAATGTCACGTGCTCAAAGTGTCACATGCTCGTGATGTTAAGCGTCACATGCTCGTGACGTTACAAGCCGGCGGGGCTCCGGGGTGCCTCGGGGTCCGTAATTTCATGTGACCGATCATTGCATTGTGTTAGTGCCCGAAGATCGCCTTACGGTTCATTTTCTTAGTTCGATGATGGCATGAAGGCAAGCTGGCCCGTTCGAGCGAATTCTCCGCGACGGCTTGCGTGGATCGTGCGCGATGCGGCCGTGCTGTCCGGATGAACCGTTACACCACGACGCTCAGCCGCTTTGCCGCGCGTGTGATGCCCGTGTACAGCCATCGCGCGCGGCTGTCCTGAAATGCGAAGCTCTCGTCGAACAGAACGACGTCGTCCCATTGCGACCCCTGCGATTTATGCACCGTCAGGACGTAGCCGTAGTCGAACTCGTCGTAAGGTTTGCGCTGCTCCCACGGAATATCCTCGATGCCTCCGGCGAAGCAGTCCTGTCGTACCGAGACCTTCGTTACCTTGTGCGCAAACTCCTCATCGGGCGACAGCCGCATCGTGATGATCTTTGACCTTGAGACAGCGCGCGCCTTCACACGCCACAGTCCGCCGTTAAAGAGCGCCTTCTTGCGGTTGTTGCGCAGACAGACCAGCTTGTCGCCCGCCACCGGCAGCGGATCCTCGATGTTCTGCCGTTGCCGCATCCGCATGTTGTAGGCGCGACGGGTGTTGTTGCGCCCGACGAGCACCTGATCGGCATCCATCACGCGCGCGGGATCGAGTTCGCTGCGCGGCACCACCTCGCTTTCGCCGTAGCGGCCGATGTCGAGCTCGCGGCCCTCGCGTACATCCATGGACATGCGCACGATCGGGTCGTCCTTCGCCTGCCGGTGCACCTCGGTGAGCATCGCGTCCGGGGAGGCGTTGGTGAAGAAGCCGGCGCCCTGGATCGGCGGCAATTGCGCGGGATCGCCCAGCACGAGCAGAGGACAGTCGAACGACATCAGGTCGCGGCCCAGCTCCGCATCGACCATCGAGCATTCGTCGATCACGATCAGCCTGGCCTTCGAGGCGGGCGCGTCGTCCCACAGTTCGAAGCTCGGCTGCTCCTCGCCGGATTCGCGGGTGCGGTAGATCAGCGAATGAATCGTCGATGCGCCCCCGCAGCCCTTGTTGCGCATCACCAGCGCGGCCTTGCCGGTGAAAGCCGCGAACTTGACCTCTCCATCGACGCCGTCAGCGATATGACGCGCCAGCGTGGTCTTGCCGGTTCCGGCATAGCCGAACAGGCGAAAGACGGCGGGCGTGCCGTTCCTGCCGGGTTTGGCTTTGAGCCAGTCGGCGACGGCTTTCAGCGCTGTATCCTGATGCGGCGTGAAGGAGGTCATGATCTCGAAGCGTGGGGGAGCCGGCGGGGCGATGCCGCGACTCGCGATCTTCGAAAGCTAACCATTCGCGGAGCGAGCGCAAGGCGCCTTGCCCTGCTCTGCATTCGGATTGTCAGGCCGTCGCTATGAATGCGCGGTGGTCGCTGTTACCGGCGGGCGTGATCGCGATGCCGTCGTCGGCGTATTCGTTCAGCTTGTTGCGCAGGGTGCGGATCGAGATGCCGAGGATGTTGGCGGCATGAGTCCGGTTGCCGAGGCAATGCTTCAGCGTTTCAAGGATCAGGTCGCGCTCGACATTGGCGACGGTGCGGCCGACCAGCGCGCGCGTCACCTGCTCCGCGGCGAGCGTGGCATGGGCCACGGCCGGCGCGGTCCTGATGAGATCGAGACGGTCGCCCTCCGGCGTCAGGATGGCGTCGGCGCCGATTTCGTCGCCATTGGCCATCAGCACCGCGCGGTGGATGGTGTTTTCCAGCTCGCGGACATTACCCTGCCAGCGGTTGGCGCTCAGCACGCGCCGCGCGTCCGCCGAAAGCGGGCGTGCCGGCACGCCGTTGGCCGCGGCATATTTCCTGATGAAATGCTGCGCCAGTTCGATAATGTCCGCGGGACGCTCGCGGAGCGGCGGTATCTTCAGGTTGACGACATTGAGGCGGAACAGCAGATCCTCGCGGAAGGTGCCCTGCCGCACGGCGTCCGCAAGGTTGCGGTTGGAGGTCGCGATGATGCGGATATCCACCGGCACCGGCCGGGCGCCGCCGACCCGGTCGATCACCCGTTCCTGGATCGCGCGCAGCAGCTTTGACTGAAGCCGGACGTCCATTTCGGATATTTCGTCGAGCAGCAGCGTGCCGCCGCTGGCCTCCTCGAATTTGCCGATCCGGCGCGCGATGGCCCCGGTGAACGCGCCTTTCTCATGGCCGAACAGTTCGGATTCCAGCAGGTGCTCGGGGATCGCCGCGCAGTTGATCGAGATGAACGGCCGTTTGGCCCGGTTCGAGCGCGCGTGAACATGGCGCGCCAGGACTTCCTTTCCGGTCCCGGATTCGCCGGTGATCATGACAGAAGCGTCGGAGCCTGCGATCTGCTGCGCCAGCTTGATGACCCTGGCCATCGCCTCGTCGCGGTAGACCAGATCGCGGGAATCGTTCGCCACCGCGGCGAGGACCGCGGCGATCAGTTCCGGGTCCGGCGGCAGCGGGATGTATTCCTTGGCACCGGCGTGGATCGCCGCGACCGCCGCGCGCGCATCGCTGACGATGCCGCAGGCCACGATCGGAACGTGGATATGCTCCGCCTCGAGCCGGAGCACGAGGTCGCGGATATCGAGACCGACATCCACCAGCAGGAGATCGGCGCCCTTGCCGCCGCGCACCACCGCCATCGCCTGTTCGTTGCTCTCTGCGTGGGTGACGGAGGCGCCATTATCCATGGCGATCTTGGTGGCGGTCGTGAGCTGGCCTTTCAAGGAGCCAACAATGAGAAGCCGCATGATCTGCTCCTGTTAATATTCCCGTGCCCGTAGCGCTGGCGTTCAGGCTTTCTCGGCCTTGATGATTTCAGTCATGGTCACGCCGAGCTTGTCTTCCACGAGAACCACCTCGCCGCGCGCCACGAGCCGGTTGTTGACGTAGATATCGATGGCTTCCCCGACCCGCCTGTCGAGTTCCAGAACGCTGCCGGGCCCGAGCTTGAGCAGCGCGCCGACATCCATCCTGGAGCGGCCTAGCACGGCGGATACCTGGACGGGCACGTCGAACACCGCCTCGAGGTCGGAGGCGACCCGCGAGACCTGCTCGTCCTCGCTGTATCCGACGTCGTCGATCGACGGCGCGTCGGCGGCGTTGAGGTCGGGAAGCGGAACCTGGGTGTCGTTATCGCTCATTGTTCGCTACCATGCCTTCAGTACTGTTCGGTTTGCGCGACGCCATGTAGCCTCGCACCAGTTCGTCGATCCGGGTGTCGATATCAGCCCGTTCCAGCACGATCCCTCCGTCGGCCCATTCGATCCTGCAATCGCCGGTCGCGACGTCGGGCTCGGCGAGGATGACGAGTTGTCCGGTAAACCCGGTTTGCTTGGCCAGGCGCTCGATCTGATCGCGCGCCGCGTCGTAGAGTTGATCGTTGATCCGGACCACGAGGTGCGGCGTCGACACCAGATGCCGGACACTGTCGCGGACCAGCGCGATGATATCAGCCGATGGCTCGGCCGAGATCAGTGCGCCGCACAGCTTGCGCGCGACCGCAACCGCGACATCGACCGCTTCGGTCTCCATTCGCGCTTCGATGCCTGCGAATTGTTCGGCGACAGCCTTGATGTTTGCGGCGATGCCCTCCATCGCCGCCGCCATGCGGCGATCGCTCTGCACCCTGGCTTCGCGCTGCGCGGCATCGAAGCCCTTTTGATAGGCCGCCGCCTCGGCGGCAGCGATCCTCTGCGAAATCTCAAGAGCCGTCGGCGCCCGCTCCCTCGACTTATGAGGAGCCGAGAAGTCCGTATCGAACAGGAATTTCGCCGGAGCGCCCATCAGTAGACCAACTCGTCGTCGGCGCGGTTTTTCGAGAGCATGATCTCGCCCTTGGCCGCGAGGTCCTTGGCGAGATTGACGAGCAGCGCCTGCGCCTCATCGACGTCGCGCAGCCGCACCGGGCCAAGCGCCGCCATGTCGTCCATAAGCATCTTGGCGGCGCGCGTCGACATGTTGCCCATGAAGAAGGCGCGGACCTCTTCGTTGGCGCTCTTCAGCGCAATGCCGAGCTTGTCCTTGTCGACGTGCCGCATCAGGGTTTGCGCCGAGCCGGCATCGAGCTTCACCAGATCGTCGAAGGTGAACATCAGCGCCTTGATGCGTTCGGCGGCTTCGCGGTTTTCGTCTTCCAGCGCGGTGATGAAGCGGGTCTCGGTCTGGCGGTCGAAGTTGTTGAAGATTTCCGCCATCACCTCGTGAGCATCGCGGCGGCGGGTCTGTGACAGGTTGGACATGAATTCGCTGCGCAGCGTCTGTTCGACGCGCTCGATCACTTCCTTCTGCACCGCTTCCATCCTGAGCATGCGGCCGACCACATCGAGCGCCATGTCCTCGGGGAGGATGGCCAGCACCCGCGCGGCATGTTCGGGCTTCAGCTTCGACAGCACCACCGCGATGGTTTGCGGATATTCGTTCTTGAGATAGTTCGCGAGAACCTCCTCCTGAACGTTCGACAGCTTCTCCCACATGTTGCGACCGGCAGGGCCCCGGATCTCATCCATGATGCCGCTCACGCGTTCGGCGGGGAGGTATTGATTCAGAAGCCGCTCGGTCGCATCGAAATTACCCATCAGCGCTCCCGACGCCGACATCCGCGACACGAATTCAAGCAGCAGGTCCTCGACCACATCGGCCTCGACCGTGCCGAGGGTCGACATGGCCAGCGACAGATCGCGCACCTCGTCATCGTCCAGCATGGCCCACACCTTGCCGCCGTACTGTTCACCCAGCGCCAGCATCATCACGGCCGCCCGTTGCGGCCCGCTCATCGGCTTGGACCTGGGCCGGGCGCCTTGCCGGCTCGCAAGCGAGGCGACGACGCTGTTGATGTCGTTGGCGTTCTGGTTGGTGGTGGTTTGCGGGACGGTCATGTCGGGTTACGCGGGTTCGGCGAGCCATTGGCGGATGATGGAAGCGGTTTCGGCCGGGTTGCGCTCCGCCAGTTCACCGACCCGGTGCACCGACTGCGCATGGACCTGCCCCTGCACCTGGGCAACGTCGATCAGTTGCGCGGTGGCGTTGCTGCCGGGGATGAGATTTTGCCCGGTTTCCGTGGGTTGAGCGCTGGCGTCGGCCGGAACCGGGAGCGCGGCGGCCGGTTGCGCGCTGGGCGTGGCCGGCTCGGCGGCCAGGATGCGCTGGACCAGCGGGCGGATCACCATGAACGTCACCACGAGGCCAAGCAGCGCCATGACCCCGAGCTCGAAGACATACATCACGTCGTCCTTCGTCAGCGTCATCATTCCCAGCCATCCGGTCGGCTCGGCGAGCGGCACGACAACGGGCGGCTCGGCGAATTTGAGGTTGACGACCTCGACCTGGTCGCCGCGCTTCTGATCGAAACCGATCGCCGAGCGCACCAGCGTTGCGATGCGGTCGAGCTGTTCCTGGCTGCGTTCCTCGTAGACCATCTGGCCTTTGTCGTTCCTGGCATAGGCGCCGTCGACGAGAACGGCGACCGAAATGCGGTTGACGCGGCCTGCTTCGGTCACCTCGGTCTTGGTGGTCCGGGAAATCTCGTAGTTGTTGGTTTCCTCGCTCTTCTTGCTCTGGTCGCGCGCGGTGTTCGGATTGTCCGACGGCTGATTACCGGGCAGTTCGTTGTTGACCGTGACCTGGCCGTTATTGTCGGCCGTCAGGGAGGATTCCTCGCGGGTCTGGCTGGATCGCAGCACCCGTCCTTCCGGATCGAACTTGTCCGAGGTCTGGGTGATCTTGTTGTAATCGAAGTCGGCGGAGAGCTGGACGCGGGCGCGGCCGTTTCCGACCACCGACGATACGATCGCCTCGACCTGACTGCGCATGCGCTTTTCGAATGCGGCGCGTCGCTCGTCTCCGGACACGCCGTCGGCATCGGTCGCCGAGCCGTCGGCAAGCAACTGGCCGGTTTCGTCCACGATGGAGACCCGCTGCGGCTTCAGTCCGTTGACGGCGGAGGCGACGAGATGGCGGATGGCGCGAATCTGCTGCGGTTCGAGGCCGCCCCGGACGCGCAGGACGATCGAAGCCGAAGGCTGGGGCGCTTCGCGCGTGAAGAGCGGCCGCTCGGGCAGCACCAGATGGACGCGGGCGTCCTGAACGCGGTCGATGGCGCGGATGGTGCGCGCGAGTTCGCCTTCCAGCGCGCGCAGCCGATTGATGTTCTGGACGAAGCTGGTGGTGCCGAGCGCATCCGACTTGTCGAAAATCTCATAGCCGACGCCGCCGCCCTTGGGCAGGCCCGCCTCGGCGAGCTTCATCCGCAGCCGCGTCACCTTGTCCTTCGGCACCATGATCACGGCGCCGTCGTTACGAAGCTCGAAGGGAATGGCCTGGCGTTCGAGGTCCTTGATGATGCCGGAGGAGTCCTCGACGCTGAGATCGGTGAAGAGAGTCGTCATCTGCGGCGTCGTCACGCGCATGATGACGAACGCGAAGAAACCGATCAGCACGGCGGTGACCGCGACCATCGCCATCAGCCGGGATGCTCCCAGGCCTTTCAGAAATGCCAGCAGACCTTGCAACGAACCAGCCCCTTGGACCCGGTCCTGGAAGACCGGCTCGGCAAATATTGCCTACGGTATGGTTTCGATATGGTTAACGGTGGTTAAGACCCGTGACGAAATTGCAAAACAAAAGAACCGGCATTCGAATGAATGCCGGTTCTGAATGCGAAGCATCCTGAGGAGAAGCCCTACTGGCGATACTGCTGAATGCGGGTGGTGCGCAGCCCGGCAAGGCCATGCTGGTCGATCGAGAACTGCCACGACAGGAATTCATCGACGGTCAGTGTGTAGCGGCTGCAGGCTTCCTCCAGCGAGAGGAGTCCGCCGCGTACCGCGGCGACGACTTCGGCCTTGCGGCGGATGACCCAGCGTTTGGTCCCGGGCGCCGGCAGGTCCGCGATCGTTAGGGGACTGCCGTCGGGTCCGATAACGTATTTCACCCTCGGGCGGTGAGGTTCTGTCATGGCGTACTCACAAACTCTAAACCATTGAACTCGCCGACGAACCTACGCCCCGCGGCTTAAAATTTGCCTAAGTTCAGGGCTTCAATACGATTCTCCTTTGAAATGCCGTTCCGCACGCGGCGCCTGGCCGCGTGCCGGATCGCCCGGATAGGAGGATGAATGGACCGCCGTCAGCCACCCGCCGTCAATTCACGATGCGCCTGATCTGGTTGATGGTGTAGGTCTGGCCGCTGATCGACAGCAACGGAGGTGACTGGGTCAGATCGACGGAATTGACCTGGCCTTTAATCTGGGTCGAGACCCCGACCGGGTTTCCCGACGCATCGACAGCCGTCGCGGTCAACGTGTATTGGCCGTCGGGCCATTGGGTGCCGTCATTGCCGAGGCCGTTCCAGGAGAATGCCTGATCGTCGCCCGCATCGACGCCGTAAGAACCGGAGAAGACATTCTGGCCCGTGCTGCTCGCGATGTTGATCGTGAGAGTGGAGGCGGTCGGAATACCGAGATGCCACGTGACCGCATTGTTGGCCATGGTTGCGGTGCCGCCGTCGATCACGGCGTTCTTGCCGACGAAGTCGAGCGCCTGGGTGGCCTGCGTGGTCTGCTGCAGTGAGACCAGGTTCGAAAGCTGGTCGTTGGTCTTCAGTTGCTGCTCGACGCCTGCGAACTGGACGAGTTGTTGGGTGAACTGATTGGTATCCAGCGGGTCGAGCGGATTCTGGTTCTGCAATTGCGTCGTCAGCAGCGTAAGAAAAGTCTGGAAGTTGCCGGCCAGCGTACCGGTGCTGGATGTTGCCGATGAAGCGGCGGAGGAGGCAGGCTGCGCCGTTGCGCCGGACACCACCTGCTGAACCGCAGAACCCACTGACGTCGTCATCTCCGTCTCCTTAAACCCTGATGTCGAGGCCGCGATTCGATCCGAGGATCCGGCCATAATCCCGTCCGGCTGCTGCGACCGGGATATCCTCCTCCGTCACGACCAGATGGCGGTTATGACGGCCGGCGCCGTCACGCGCGTCGTGCTCCTGGGAGGATTGATCCCGCAGGCTGAACTGAAGGCCGCCGTCGCTCGTCCTCAGGCCGGCGTCCTGTAGCGCCCGCTGGAGGTGCGGCGCATCCTGCCGCAACATCGCAAGCGTTTCCGGCTTCTCCACCGTCAGATGCGAGGTCACCCGGCCCTGGCGATCGACGTCGAGACGGACATCGATGCGGCCGAGGTCGGCGGGGTCCAGCCGGATTTCGAAGCGGCTCCTGCCGCTCAGGGCCGTGACGGCGATCTGGACCGCAAGCCCGTTCAGCGGCACGGCCGCGCCGGTGGCCATCGCGACATTGTACTGCGGCGTCGCCGGGGTTGTGGCGTTGGATGTGGTCTGCGGCTGCGCAAGAGCACCGTTGATGTCCAAACCCTCGACCTGACCTGATTGCGGCTGCGCAGCCGCGGCGTCCGGAGCGCGGGCGGGATGCGGCGCGCTGGTCGCCGTTTGCGTGGAGAACGTGGCGGTCTCGGACGCAGCGTTCTTCGCGCTCTCGGCGGCATCATGCCTGTGATCGGCGAGAGCGGCGTCGTGCGGCGGGACGGGATCGCCGCCTGCCGCCGGCTGCGCCGGCAAGGCCGGCATATCCGGTTCGGGCTGGATCCCCGTGCTGACCGATGCCGTTGTTCCGCCCGGCGGCGCACGGTCGAGCGTCCCGGCTGCCTTCGCGGTGCCGGGCGCTGCTGTTGCGACCGCCGCCGCCAAGGCGCCTTCGGTCTGCATGACGGTCCGCAGCGCCTGACTGGTATCGGGCATCTCTTGAAGGACCGCCGCGGCGACGGCTTCGGTATCCGTCGCGAGGGTCGGGTCGATGCCGGCATTCGCGGGCGATGTCTCCGTCGTCCCGGTCTGCTGCGCCAGTGGCGCTTCCGCGGCGTCGGGTCCCGGATCGGCGGGGATTACCACGACAGGCGTCGCAACCGGCACGACCACCGCAGGCGGGGTTGCCATCGTCTCCGGTGAAGCGCCGGGGTCGGCCGTGTCCGAAACCTCCTGTGGAGGGTCGAAAGCATTTCCGGTCGGAGCGATTTCGGGATCGTCGTGTTTGGGCTCGTGGGGGGCTGCGGCGCTCGGTCGTTCCGCGCGCACGGAGGATTGCCGGATATCCCTGCCGGTTTCCACGGGATTTGACTGAGGCGGCGGGGCGGACGATGCTTGGAAGTTTCGGGGAACAGATGGACGTGCATTGAGCGGATCACGCGAATTCCCCGGCTGCACGACCGCGACATCCGAACCTTGCATGCTGGCATCGACCAGGGTTCCGAAAGCATCGCCGAACGGCCGGTCGCCGCGCTGAGAACTCGGTGGCGCGCTTTGTAAAGACACACTGGCGGTGGGTTCCGTCGTCACGCTACGCACAGCCAACCTCTTGCTGATAGAGTCGTCGAGGCAAGCAGCAAGGACCGGGCCATGTTGCGGGAGAGAAAATAATGATGACAACCAATGAGTTATAGAACCGGATGGGGTTGAATCCTCCGATCCGGACTGCTTTCTTTCTGCCCGGCGGCAAGATTTGCCGTTCGCGGTCGTCGTCTGGCCGTGATTGCCTCGCAGGAATACGGACTATATTAAAGGCTGGTCTTTCGGTTGGCTTGGACGGAGCGGAATCCGCTCCTGAACACTGAAAGGTTTCCGATTCGCAAGGCGGATGTGATCTTGCGCGGTCTCATGAATTGACGGGATCAATGCTCAACAGTCTGGATTTGGAAGGTCGTCCTCAGGACACCCGGGTCGTGGTCGCCATGTCGGGCGGCGTCGATTCGTCGGTGACGGCCGCGCTGTTGAAGTCGGAAGGGTACGACGTCGTCGGGATAACCCTGCAGCTTTACGATCATGGCGCCGCGACCCACCGCAAGGGCGCCTGCTGCGCCGGCCAGGACATTCATGACGCGCGAAACGTGGCGGCGCGGCTTGGCGTCCCGCACTATGTGCTGGATTACGAAAGCCGCTTCCGCGAAACCGTGATCGAGAATTTCGCGGACAGCTATGCGTCGGGCGAGACGCCGGTGCCTTGCATCGAATGCAACCGGCAGGTCAAATTCCGCGATCTGCTGGCCACCGCGCGCGAGCTTGGCGCGGCTGCGCTGGCGACGGGTCATTACGTCTCCTCGCGCCGTTTGGCCGATGGATCGCGCGCGCTGCTCTGCGCGGCGGACACTGACCGCGACCAGAGCTATTTCCTGTTCGCCACCACGAGGGAGCAGCTCGATTTTCTGCGCTTTCCGCTCGGCGATATGACCAAGCAGCAGACCCGCGAACTGGCGCGCCGCTTCGGTCTATCGGTCGCCGACAAACATGACAGCCAGGATATCTGCTTCGTGCCGACCGGCCGCTACACCGATATCATCAGCCGGTTGAAGCCGAACGCGATGGTATCAGGCGATATCGTCGATCTCGACGGGCATGTCATCGGCCACCACGAGGGTATCGTGCATTTCACGGTGGGACAGCGCCGCGGGCTCGGCATCGCTTCCGGCGCGCCGCTTTACGTTCTCAGTCTCGATGCCGCGAACCGGCGCGTGGTGGTGGGGCCGCGCGAGGCGCTCAAGATGCATCGTATCGTCCTGCGCGACGTCAACTGGATCGGCGATGGCGCGCTCGATCGCGCGATCGGCGCCGGGCTTGAGCTGTTCGTGCGGGTGCGCTCGACTCGCAGACCCCAGCCGGCATGGCTGCGCGTCGTCGACGGCCGCTACGAGGTCGAACTCGTCGCCGGCGAGGAGGGCGTATCGCCCGGTCAGGCCTGTGTCTTCTATGATGGGGCGGAAGGGCAGTCTCGCGTGCTCGGCGGCGGATTCATCGCGCGCGCCATGGCGCAGCGCGCCAACGAAGCCGCGGCTCAGAGCGGCACGCTGGCACAATCTTTCGCCGCCGAGTTGCGCGGGTAGGTATCCGGGACGCACGGGAAGCATGGCTAACGACATCGACCGCGCGGGCGTCGCCAGGGCCTATGGCCTGTGGGCTCCGGTATATGATCTGGTGTTCGGCAAGGTCTTCGATCCCGGCCGTCAGTCCACGATCGAAATCGCCAATGCGATCGGCGGGCGCATCCTCGATGTCGGCGTCGGCACAGGACTGTCGTTGTCGGATTATGCCTCCACGACGAAATTGTATGGCGTGGATCTTTCCGAGCCGATGCTGCGCAAGGCACAGCAACGGGTGCGTTCGCTGAACCTCACCAACGTCGAAACGCTGGCGGTGATGGATGCCAAGAATCTCGCGTTTCCCGATTCCTTTTTTGACGCGGTGGTGGCGCAGTTCGTCATCACCGCGGTGCCGGATCCCGAAGCGACGCTTGACGATTTCGTCCGCGTGCTGAAGCCGGGCGGAGAACTGATCCTGGTCAATCATATCGGCGCCGAAGGCGGGCCGCGCCGCGTGTTCGAACTGGCCTTCGCGCCGTTGGCCCGGCGGCTTGGCTGGCGTCCGGAGTTCCCGTGGGCCCGCCTGGTGAACTGGGCCGCGAAACATGGCGGCGTTACGCTGTCGGAACGTCGCCTGATGCGACCGCTCGGACATTTTTCGCTGATCCGCTACCGCAAATTCTGACGGCGTCGGAACCTCCGCTGCCGCGATTCGTTGCCGCTCCATGCGGATGAGAAATCTTTCCCTGTTGATGGCTTTCGTGGCGTTCGCCGATGTTGCGTTCGCGCAGGCCCCGCCGTCGGTGGCCACTCCGCCCGGTACGACGGCGACGCCGCCACCTTCGCCGAATTCTCCGAAATGCGCTCCTCACGATGCACCCGCGCGGAACGGAACGGAACGGCGGGCGAGCGCAAGCAGCCGCTGGGCGACAAGCTGGCGAAGTCCGATGGCGTTCTGTGCCCACCTCCGGGGATCGATCCGGAGATTCGCGCGCCGACCCCGGAAGGCGGCAATACGCCGGTGATTCCGCCGCCCGGCACTCCCGGCGGCGATCCTGCCGCGCGGCCGAAATAAGCCTGATCCATTCGATAAACCGGCATATCCCGCGGCTTTGCTTGACACGCCCGTAAGCGGCTTTTTATATGCCGCGCGTTCACGGCGTCGTCGATTGTGAACATTGTGGCGAGGTAGCTCAGCTGGTTAGAGCACGGGAATCATAATCCTGGGGTCGGGGGTTCGAGTCCCTCCCTCGCTACCATTCCTTCTCACATGTAGTGTTGCAGGCCCGGCGAAGTCGGCTGTGACGACGCAGCTTGCCTGAGCGTTCGAGATATGCGAGCGGCTGAGAGGAATGCACCAACTCATCGGCGACATCACGCTTTGCATCCTGTTTGCCTGGGGTCTCGGGCTGGCCGCGCATTTTTCCCGGCAGCCGCTGATCCTGGCCTATCTGCTGGCCGGGTTCTTCATCGGCCCGTTCGGAATGGGATTGGTCAAATCGCAGGAATCGATCCGGACCATTTCCGAACTCGGCCTGATCTTCATGCTGTTCATGATCGGCCTGGAAATCGACCTGAAGAAGATCATGCGCGCGGGGCCGGTGATCCTGATCGCCGGCGGCGGCCAGTTGCTCGGGGGCTGCATTCTCGGCGCGCTGTTCTTCGTGATGATCGGTCTGCCGTCCGGCGGGTTCGACGCGCTCTATCTCTGCGTCGCGTGTGCGCTCTCGAGTACGGTCATCATCGTCAAGGTGCTTTACGAAAAGCATGAACTCGATACGCTGCCGGGCCGCGTCACGCTCGGCGTGCTGGTGCTGCAGGACGTCTTCGCGATCCTGTTCCTGGCGGTCCAGCCCAGTCTCGACGATCTTCACATGTCCATTGTCCTGCTCTCGATCGCGCGGGTCGCCACGCTGGTCGCGACCGCGCTGATCGTCAGCCGCTATGTCCTGCCTTTCCTGTTTCATCAGATCGCGCGCCGGCCCGAACTGGTGCTGCTGGGCGCGCTGGCGTGGTGCTTCCTGATCGGCGAAATCGCTGAACGGTTGCATCTGTCCCGCGAGATGGGCTCGCTGGTGGCCGGGGTCTCGCTCTCGACCTTCCCCTACGCGCTCGATGTCACAGCCAAGGTGACGACGCTGCGCGACTTCTTCATCACGCTGTTCTTCGTCGCGCTGGGCATGACCATTCCGATTCCGAACGGATCGGTGATCGGGCTCGCGCTGATGATCGCGGCCTTCACCGTGGCGAGCCGTCTCGCCACCACCTTCCTGCCCCTGTACCTGATGAGACAGGGACTGCGCGCCAGCCTGCTGCCGGCCATCAATCTGGCGCAGATCAGCGAGTTCTCGCTCGTCGTGATTCAAACCGGACTGATTGCAGGTCACATCCAGAGCGAGACGGCGAGCGCGGCGTCGTTCGCGTTCGTGGTGCTGGCGGTGCTGAGCACGTTCGCCATCGGCCGGAGCGATCAGCTCTCGCGGCAGGCCATCAGGTTTCTGAAGCGGCTCGGCTTTCGGGATCTCGATCGCCTCCAGGCAGGCGAGGGGGGGCATGGCGCAGGGGCTCATGGCGAGCCGCGACGCATTGTCATTCTTGGATTCTTCCGGGCCGCCAGCGCGCTGCTGAACGAGATCGAACGCCGGGACGAGGCGATGCTGGACCAGATCGGGGTGGTCGACTTCAATCCGCTGGTGTTCAAGACCCTCTCCGCCCGCGGCCTGCAAGTCACTTACGGCGACATCAGCAATGTGGATACGCTGGTCCATGCCGGGGTCGGCAGAGCCGAGATCATCATTCTGAGCGTGCCGGATTCGCTGCTCAAGGGCGCCAATAATGAAAAGCTCGTCCGTCACGTCCGCGCGCTGAACCCGACCGCGAAGATCATCTCGAGGGCGGACCGGTTATCGGACGTCGAGGATCAATATGCCGCCGGCGCGGATTACGTGACGCTCACCCGCCTGACCGATGCGCAGGAATTGTTCGCGGCGATCGAGGCTGCGGAAAACGGACTGCTGGCCGACAAGCGCGCAGAGACCGACGCTCTCCTGGAAGGGCGGCGGGAGGTGCTGCCTTAGCTGATCCAGGCGCGGGGTTCACCCTGCCGGATCATATATATGATGGCATGGTGGTGCGACCGCTTTTGCGGAGCGCCTCGGTTGCGCCGCCGCCCGCTCTGCGTCATACGAGCTTCCGTCAAACGGGAACGCGCGGACCATGCCCCATCCGATACCGGAAATCCTCCAGGCCTTTGCCAACGGCGAAATCGTGGTCGTTACCGACGACGAGGATCGCGAGGGGGAGGGCGACCTGATCGTCGCGGCCTCGCTCTGCACCGCGGAGAAGATGGCGTTCGTCATCCGGCACACGTCCGGCATCGTTTGCGCGCCGATCACCATGGACGACGCGCAGCGGCTGCGGCTCGATCCGATGGTCGCGCATAACGAGTCCAACCATACCACGGCCTTCACCGTCTCGATCGACTACAAGCCGGACGGCGGCACCGGCATTTCCGCCGAAGAGCGGGCCTCCTGCTGCCGTGCGCTCGCCAATCCCAATTCCGGCGCCAGCGACTTCGCGAGGCCCGGCCACATCTTCCCTCTGATCGCGCGCAACGGCGGCGTGCTGCTGCGCGCGGGCCATACCGAAGCGGCGGTCGATCTTTGCAGGCTGGCGAGCCTGCCGCCGGTCGGCGTCATCAGCGAACTGATGAACGACGACGGTACGGTGATGAAGGGCGAGCAGGTGGCCCGGTTCGCTGACGCGCATGGGCTCAGGCATGTGACCATCGCCGATATCATCGCGTACCGTCAGGCGCGCGAGAAGCTGATCGAACGGGTCTCGGAATTTGCAATCGACAGCCCGATAGGGCCGCTGCAGGGCTATGCCTATCGCTCGCCGTTCGATTCCATAGCGCACGTCGCGTTCGTCTATAACGGCATCGGCGACGGCAGGAATGTCCTGACCCGTTTCCACAAATCCAACATCGTGCGCGATATCTTCGCCGGGCCGAAGCGCATGGAGAATGTGCTCGAACACTTCAGGAGGGACGGCCGTGGCGTGCTGGTCTATCTGAGGGACGGCGCCGCGGGAGTGCCGGTGGCACCGCTTCCCGAAGAAGGTTCAGCGGAAGCCGATCGCAACAGGCAATGGCGGGAGGTCGGCGTCGGCGCGCAGATCCTGCGCGATCTCGGGGTGACGTCGATCCGGCATCTGACATCGTCGGCGTATGACTACAAGGGACTTTCCGGTTTCGGCATCGAGATCGTTTCGAACGAACACCTTGAAACCTGACGGTGGCTGCAGCGTTGGATTACGGATATACTTTCATCGATCGTGACCTTGCCGACATCGGTATCCGGAACGGCGTGAAGGGATTGTCATGAGTGTTCGTCCGCAGAGCAAGGACAAGCCCGCGCCGGTCAGTTTCCAATGGGATGATCCGTTCAGGCTGGACGATCAGTTGACCGAAGACGAGCGCATGATCCGCGACACCGCGCGGGCCTATGCGCAGGACAAGCTGCTGCCACGCATCGTTAAAGCCTATCAGGACGAGAAGACCGACCGCGAGATCTTCAATGAGATGGGCGAGCTTGGTCTGAACGGCATCACCCTTCCGCAGGAGTATGGCTGCGCGGATGCCAGCTACGTCGCTTATGGCCTCGTCGCGCGCGAGATCGAGCGCGTGGACTCCGGTTATCGCTCGATGAATTCGGTGCAGTCCTCGCTGGTGATGTATCCGATCTATGCCTATGGCGACGAGAATCAGCGCAAGAAGTATCTTCCCCGGCTCGCGACCGGGGAATGGGTCGGCTGTTTCGGACTGACCGAACCGGACGCCGGTTCTGATCCCGGCGGCATGAAAAGCCGCGCTGAGAAAGTGTCGGACGGCTATCGGCTGACCGGTTCGAAGACGTGGATCTCCAACGCGCCGATCGCGGATTTGTTCGTAGTCTGGGCAAGGTCGGCGGCGCATGACAACCAGATCCGCGGCTTCGTGCTCGAAAAGGGAATGAAGGGCCTCTCCGCTCCGAAGATCGGCGGCAAGCTCAGCCTGCGGGCGTCGGTCACCGGCGAGATCGTGATGGATGGCGTCGTGGTGCCGGAGGAGAACCTGCTGCCGAACGTATCCGGACTGAAAGGCCCGTTCGGTTGCCTGAACCGCGCGCGCTACGGCATTTCGTGGGGCGTGATGGGCGCGGCGGAAGACTGCATGCACCGCGCGCGGACGTACGTGCTCGAACGAAAGCAGTTCGGCCGCCCGCTGGCGGCGGCGCAACTGGTGCAGAAGAAGCTCGCGGACATGCAGACCGATATCGCGCTTGGGCTTCAAGCTACCTTGCGCATCGGACGGTTGATGGACGAGGGCAGGATGACGCCGGAAATGATCTCCATCATCAAGCGCAACAATTGCGGCAAGGCGCTCGATATCGCGCGGGCCGCGCGCGATATGCACGGCGGCAACGGGATTCAGATCGAATATCATGTGATGCGCCACGCCGCGAACCTTGAGGCCGTCAATACGTATGAAGGCACCCACGACGTCCATGCGCTGGTGCTAGGCCGCGCCATCACCGGCATCCCGGCGTTTTCCTAAAGTCGTATCCCGGTTCTCCGATCCGTCACGCACGGGCCTGGACGCCGCCCGCCATTTTTTTGCCATAGCTGTGATCGGGGGGTGGCAGGGGAACATTCATTCATGGCAGAACGTCTTCCTCTGCTTCGGCCAAGCGGGTTGGGGGCAACCAACCGGGTCGCCGCCGCGGGAGAGCTTTTCGTGCGTTCGCAAGAGAAACTTTCACAGGAGAAGATCGAATGAGACAGCAGACCGGTAGCGAACCGTCCAGCCAGCAGCTGGCGTTCGTGATGCTGAACGCCCGTCCCGTGGACATGGACGTGGCGGACGCTGAGTCGGAGGGGTACTATGATCCGATGAGCCAGACCTGGATTGCTCCGCTCCACGCCCAGATCAGCAGCACCTACAGTACTCACCGCACGGCCGGCGGCGCGACCTCCAGCGACACGACCCATCGGCGGGACGACTAGCCTGTCCAGCCACCGCGCCGCTGGCCGGCGCGGTGGCTTCTCCGGCATCGCGCCATGAGCGAAACCAGCCCAATCCTCATCATCACGGCGAAGCTCGACACTCACGCGGATGCCGTCATCAGCGAGTTGAAGGCGCGTGGGCAGCCGTTCTTCCGCCTGAACACCGACGATTTTCACACCGAGTACAAGACCGTGCTGCGTTCCGGCGATCGCAGTGTAACGTTCGAGGACATCTGGGGCCGCTCGGTCCGTTTTCCGCATGATGTTCACGCGATATGGCACCGCAAGCCGATCGAATCGAACAATCCGCCGGGCGTGGAGGAGTGCGGCACCGCGGATATGATCCAGGGCGAGACGCTGGAGCTTCTCAACTCGCTGAGCTGCTTCCACGACCGGCCCTGGTACAACAACCCCGAGAGCAACCGGGTGTCGCAGCGCAAGTTTCCCCAGCTCTGCCTGGCGAGCGAGCTTGGCTTCCGGGTGCCGCGCACCCTGATCACCAACGACCCCGGAGAGGCTCGGCGCTTTGCCGCTCAGACGCAGGGCAGCATCCTGTGCAAGGCGATGAAGGAGGCGGGTTACTCGACCCCGAACGGATCGTATTTCATCTTTTCGCGCCAGGTCGGCCAGGATGAATTCGACGCACACGCCGACCGCATCGCGCTGTGCCCCACGCTGCTCCAGGAGTACATCGAGAAGGCCTACGAACTGCGCGTCACCGTCATCGGCGATGTGGTGTTCGCCTGCCGGCTGGATTCCCAGGCCGACGAGGCGGCCAGGATCGACTGGCGGATGGTGACGCCGGACCGGATCGCCCACAGCATGGTGACCCTGGACAACAAGGTCGAGGCTGCGCTCAAGGCGATGATGCGGCGCTTCGGCCTGCGTTTCGGCGCCTTCGACCTGATCGTGACGCCCGAGGGCGAGACCGTGTTCGTCGAACTCAACCCCAATGGCCAGTGGTACTGGATCGAGTTGACCACCGGCGCGCCGATGGCGTCCGCCATGGCCGACCTCCTGAAATCCTGATTCCATGAACGCCTGGGACGCTCTGGTCGAAGGCCGCCTGGGAAGCGGGCCCAGGGCGTTCTGGGAACTGTACCGCGAAGCCTGCCGCGCCGAGGCCGGCCGGTTCGCGCCCGCGATCGCCGCCTCGCTCGCGCTCGGCCTGCTCGCGGTGCTGCCGCCGATCCTCATCGCGCAACTGATCGACCGGGCGGAGGCGGGGGTCGGCGCGATGGGCCTGCTCGCGCTCGGCGTGCTCGCCGCCTTCGCGGCGCTCGCGCTGCTGGACGCGGGCCTGACCTGGCTGCGTCACCGCTTCACCATCGCCGCGCAGGTCCGGCTGCGAGCGCGCATCGCCCCGGCGCTGCTGATCACCGGCCTGCGGTTGCCGCTGCATAAGCTTCGGGACAACAGCCGCGCCACCATGATGCGCTCGTTCGACGACCTCGATGAGACGCTCGGCTTCATCGCCGGCACCATGCCGGAGTTCGTCACGGCGGCGATCCTGGCGGCGAGCTATGCTGTGCTGCTGCTGGTGGTCCATCCGCTGCTCGCCGTGGTGTCGCTCGGCGCAACGGCGCTCGCTTTTGTAACGGCGGCCGTGCTGGCGCGGCGCAGCCGGAACGCCTTTGCGTCCTGGATTCTCGACCGGGACCGCGCTTTCACCGTGATCGTCGAAGCCTTTGCCTCGCTCCTGACGATTAAATCGATGAACGCCCATCGCGCGATCGCGGACCGTTTCGCGGACAAGCTGAAGGCGGAGAACGCAAGCCTGGCGGCGATGCGCCAGCGCATCGCCGACACGGAGGCCGCGAGCCGCGGATGGCTGACCTTCGTCCCCGGGATCGTGGTCGTCGTGGGTGTCTGGATGGTGAGCCGGGGCGAGCTTAGCATCGGCGAACTGGTGTTGTTCCTCACGGTCTCGGCGTCGCTGTCCGGGCCGGTCGGCAGCATGTGCACGCACTGGGAGGCGGCGCAGCGCACCATGGCCGCAATTGCGCGCATCGCCGAACTGCGCGCCGCGGAGCTCGAGGACCTGGATGCTGACTCGGGCCGGGACTGGAGCCCCGATGCCGGGCTCTCGCTCGCAGGCGTCGGCCATCGCTATGCGGCGGACGCCGCTCCCGTGCTGCGGGCCGTCGATCTCGCGCTCGATTCGGGATCGCACATCGCCGTCACCGGCCGGTCGGGCGGCGGCAAGACCACGCTCGCGCACATCGTCGCAAGATTCATGCAGCCGAGCGAGGGTGCTGTGCTCGCCGGCGCGGCCGACGCCGCGGGCATCGGCCTGACCCCCTACCGCCGCCGCGTCCTGATGCTGCCGCACGAGACGGAGATTTTCAGCGCCAGCATCGCCGACAACGTCACCCTGTGGGACCGCTCCTTCTGCCTTCCGGAAGTCATGGAAGCGCTGCGGATCGCCGGCCTTGGGGAGGTCGTGGACGGACTGCCCCGCAGACATGACACGCCTCTGTCCGCCGACGGCGAGCCGCTCTCGGCGGGTCAGCGCCAGCGCCTGGGGATCGCCCGCGCCCTGATCCGGCGTCCCGACGTGCTGATCCTCGACGAGGCCACCTCGTCGCTCGACCCGCAGACCGAGGCCGAGGTGATCGCGAACGTCCGCGCGGTCATGCAGGGCCGCACGCTGATCGTTATCACCCACCGCGAGGAACTGGCTGCGCGCTTCGGCCGACGGCTCGCGGTCAAGGGCGGCGGCGCGGCCTATCTGCCGGGTTTGGAGCCCGGCTGACCGGTCAGGCCGAGCCGCGTGCGGCGGCGAGATCGAGGGGTGCGGCAGTCATCCGAACTTGCGCTGTCCTTCGAC
The DNA here is from genome assembly GCF_000012725.1 of Nitrobacter winogradskyi Nb-255. NCBI lineage: Bacteria > Pseudomonadati > Pseudomonadota > Alphaproteobacteria > Hyphomicrobiales > Nitrobacteraceae > Nitrobacter > Nitrobacter winogradskyi. The sequence continues at coordinate 692,471 of NC_007406.1, forward strand.
CGGCTGATTCCTCGGTCCGGTCGAACAAGGGGATATTTGGCGACGCCGGATTGTGTGCGATGGATGCCTGCGCCTAGAGCGGGATGAGGAAAAGTGTGTAGCGGTTTTCCGCCCGCATCCCGCTCTAAAATGTTGGAATCGATCACGTTCATGGTTTTGAATCGATTCGATCCAAAACCATCGTGATCTAGAGCATGATCCGATCAAGTTGAATCGGACCATGCTCTAGAAATGGTTGTCTGGTCGCATTTTCTTGCGGCGAACCGGTATCCACTTCGCCGGAAAATGCTCTAAGGCGAAATCGTCGAACATTCCGCTGGACGATTTGTCCGGCAATGACGGCTTGGGTCAGTTCATGTCCGACACCGAAGACATTCCCTTCAACCGGGATTTTCCGTTGAAGCCAGGCGTTGCCGAGGAAGTCATGCCTGGGGTCCGTCGCGTGCTGTGCGATAATCCCGGTCCTTTCACCTTCACGGGAACGGTGAGCTACATTGTCGGGCGAGGCAAGGTGGCGATCATCGATCCCGGCCCTGACAGCGAGGCTCATGCGCGGGCGCTGCTCGATGCGGTGAGGGGCGAGACCGTGACGCACATCTTCGTCACCCACACCCACAAGGATCATTCTCCCAATGCGGCGCGCATCAAGGCCGCCACGGGCGCGCGGGTTTATGCCGAGGGGCCGCATCGCGCCTCGCGCCCGCGCTTTGAAAGCGAAAAGCACAAGCCGGAATCGGGCGCGGATCGCGGCTTTGATCCGGACGTCCGGCTTGGCGACGGCGACGGCGTGACGGGCGAGGGATGGGCGCTGGAAGCCGTGACCACGCCGGGCCATACCGTCAACCACATGGCCTTTGCGTGGAAGGATCGCAGTGTTCTTTTCGCCGGCGACCACGTCATGGGCTGGTCCACCTCGATCGTGGCGCCGCCGGACGGTTCGATGACGGACTACATGGCGTCGCTCGAAAAACTCTCGATGCGCGACGAGCACCTGTATTTCGCCGGTCATGGCCCGGAGATCCGGGATGCGCCCCGCTTCGTGCGCTTCCTTGCGCGGCATCGCAGGGCGCGCGAGGTTTCGATCCTGCATCGATTGGCGAAAGGCGAGGCCGATATCGCGACTTTGGTTCGCGCCATCTATATCGGGCTCGACTCGCGGTTGTCCGGCGCCGCCGGCTATTCGGTGCTTGCGCATCTGGAGGATCTGGTGGCGCGCGGCCTCGTGCTCACGGATGGCGATCCCGTCATCGAAGGGCGCTACTGGCTTGCTTGAGGCCTATCGCTTGACCGCGCCCCTGGCAGGCGGTTTGACCGGCACGGGCGGCTCCTTCACCGCTTTATCGACGACGTTTTCAGCCGCGATATTGATGTCGTCGATCAGGCTGCTGACCCGCGCGGCGTTACTGCCGAGATCGTGCTCGAAATAACGCGAGGAGGAGCGGATATCGATGCGTGAGCCGTCTTCTGTCGGCATGATGCGGATCGCGACATCTTCGCGAAAACCCATGACCGGCGTTCTCGCCACGGCCTCGATATGGCCGGACTGCCGCGGCGGCTGCGGCGGGCGTTCATCGATCACCAGCCATTTGCGCCGCGTGACGAGCCGCCGGACGATGTCGAAGGCCTGCTGGGCCGTGAGGTCCAGTTCCACCGGCTCGATCGCGGGATACGCCGCGCGTTGCTGCTCGGCTGAATAAAGACCGGCATAGACGGCGGAATTAGCGCCATCCATGCCGCGCAGCCGCGCCAGCGCTTCAAAGTGAGGCGGGTTGACCGGATCGGTGGTGATATCGTGGATCGGCGGCAGGTTGCGATGTCGCACGGCGAGGTATGCCGGATAGGCAAGGACCAGCACGTTCAGCAGCAGCGCTGTCAGGATACGGCCTATGCCGCGTGAGCCGTCGCGCCACAGCGCGACAAGGCCTGCGAGCGCCAAAAGGACCGACAGCCCGGCGCAGGCGAGTGCGCCCAACAAGGTCGCGAGCGCGGGCTTGCTCTCGAGGATGCCGAACCTCACGGCGGCGACGGACACCACCGTCGCGACCGCCGAGAACACCGCGAGCCGCCGCGCCCAGGTCGCCAGCGCGGAGAACGGTTCGGTTTGATAGCGTGCGGAAAACCTGCGGGCCATAAAGCGGTTCGTTGCGGCGGCTCGTCTTCGCCGGGATCGTCTATAGCGTTTCGAGCAAAACGAGTGTTCGCGTAAACAAAGGCTTGATCCTGATTCCATCAAAGCCGGAAAATTTTCTAGCGCATTTTGTGCGGCGGAGAAATGTCGGCGTCCGCGCGCGTCAGCACGGCGAACTCCGCCGCCAGGAAATCCAGAAGCGCCCGCACCGAAGGCAGGAGACCGCGCCGCGATGAAAACACGGCGTGGACGATTCCGGCGCGCGGCGTCCAGTCCGGCAGTACATCCACCAGCGCGCCGCTTTCAAGATCGGCCTTCACCATCATTGTCGGAAACTGTCCGACGCCGATGCCGCGCAACGCCGCGAAGCGCAGCGCCACCATGTCCTCGGTGATGAAGCGGGGCGTGTGCGGGATCCGCGCGGTGCCGGCGTCGGGACCGTCGAGTGACCACTCATGGGGGTGATGTGGCGACTGCCAGCCGATGCTCGGCAGGTGGGCGAGGTCGGCGGGGACGGGCGGGTGGCTCAGTTTCTTCAGCAGCGACGGGCTCGCCACCAGCCGCTGCGCGCTCTCCGCCAGCACCCGCATCACGAGGTCGTTGTCTTCCAGCGGCGGAAACCGCACCCGGAGCGCGATGTCGATCCCATCCGCGATGACATCGACGCGGCGCGGCGTGCTCTCCAGATGGACCTCGACATCGGGGCACTCGGCCATGAAGCGGGCGATCATCTCGCCGACCTGGAAGTAGAGGAGCGGCGGCGGGCAGCTTATCCGCACGATTCCCTGCGGCTTGGTGCGCGAGCGCTCGATCAGATCCTGCGCAGCCTCCGCCTCCACCAGCATGGCGACGCAATGGCGGTAGTAGTCCTGGCCGATGCCGGTGACGGTGAAGCGCCGGGTGGAGCGCTGGATCAGCCGGACGCCAAGCCGGGCTTCGAGCGTCGCCATGCGCCGGCTGAGTCGCGATTTCGGAATGCCGAGCGCGCGGGCGGCGGCGGCGAAGCCGCCGTGATCCACCACCTGGACGAAAAAGTAGAGGTCGTTGAGATCATGCATATCGTTCCATCAATAGAACGTTGAGGCGCGATATTGCCAGCTAGCGGGTTCTTTGTCTCGCTCATATTGTTGATGCCAAGACGGCGGCCGATCCGGCTGCGTTACGGAGTGACGATCATGAGAAAGGTTCTCGGTGTTTTCAGCGGCCCCCGGCAGCATTGGGTCGGCGATGGCTTTCCGGTCCGCTCGCTGTTTTCGCACGCCAGCCACGGCGACCATGTCAGCCCGTTTCTGCTGCTGGATTATGCCGGCCCCGCCGATTTCACCCCGGCGGAGCGACCGCGCGGCGTCGGCGTCCATCCGCATCGCGGTTTCGAGACCGTCACCATCGTCTATCAGGGCGAGGTCGAGCACCGCGATTCCACCGGCAACGGTGGGCTGATCGGGCCTGGGGACGTGCAATGGATGACGGCCGCCTCGGGCATCCTGCACGAGGAGTTCCACTCCCGCGCCTTCACGAAGAAGGGCGGCGCGCTGGAGATGGTGCAGCTCTGGGTCAACCTGCCGGCCAGGGACAAGAACGCGGAGCCTGGCTATCAGACCTTGCTCAACGCGGATATTCCCTCGGTCGACCTGCCGGACGGCGCGGGCCGGTTGCGGGTGATCGCGGGAGAGTTCGACGGCCGCAAGGGGCCTGCGAAAACCTTCACGCCGGTCGGTATCTACGACGTGAAGCTCAATCGCGACGGCGTTGCGACGCTTAACCCGCCGGAGGGGCACACCGTTGCGGTGGTGGTGCTGAAGGGCACCGTACTGGTTGGCGGCAGCGAGATTGCCCGCGAGGCGCAGTTCGCGCTGCTCGACCGCAATGGCGGCGAGGTGACCATCGAGGCCAATGGTGATGCCTTGGTGCTGATCCTGTCCGGCGTACCGATCGACGAGCCGGTGGTGATGCGCGGTCCCTTCGTCATGAATACGGAGGGTGAGATCCGCCAGGCCATGATCGATTTCCAGAGCGGCCGTTTCGGCACTCTGGAGCCGGTCGGGGCTGGTGCCTGACCAACAACGCTCGCGGGAGGCGGTACGCCGCTTCCCGCTTTTCTTTTGTCTTTTTTCTTTCGTCTTTTTGAATCCGTTTAGCCTGAAGAAAATGCTCTCGATCAAAACGTGCGCGTATTCTGATCGCAAAACCGGTATCCACTTTTCCGGGCCATGCTCTAGAAATGGTTGTCTAGTCGCATTTTCTTGCGGCGAACCGGTATCCACTTCGCCGGAAAATGCTCCTAGCCCTTGAACTGTTCGCGCAGCGCCGCCTTCAGGATCTTCCCGGTGGCGGTGTGGGGGATGCTGTCGACGAACGCAACGTCGTCAGGCATCCACCATTTGGCTATCTTGCCGTCCATGAAATCGAGCATCTCCTCGCGCGTCACGCTCTCACCCGGCTTGACCTGCACGATCAGGAGCGGGCGTTCGCCCCATTTCGGATGGGGCAGGCCGATCACGGCGGCTTCCGCCACCTTGGGATGGCCAACGGCGAGATTCTCCAGATCGATCGACGATATCCATTCGCCTCCCGACTTGATCACATCCTTCGATCGATCTGTGATCCTCAGGTAGCCGTAGCTGTCGAGCGTGGCGACGTCGCCGGTGTCGAAGAAGCCTTCCTCGTCAAGGATATCGTCATCGACGCGATAGTAGGCGGCGGAGATCGCGGGACCCCGCACCTTGAGCCGGCCGGGGGTCTTGCCGTCCCACGGCAACTCGTTGCCGGCGTCGTCGGTGAGTTTCATTTCGACCATGAACGGCGCGTATCCCTGCATCTGCAGCCGATCGAGCCTGGCGTCTCCCTTGAGGTGGCTGAACGCGCCTTGCAGCGCTCCGACGGTGCCGCGCGGCGACATCTCCGTCATGCCCCATGCGTGGCGTACCTCGATGCCCATGTCGTCGAACGCCTTGATGATCGAGCGCGGCATCGCCGAGCCGCCGCAGATCACGACCTTGAGGTCCGGCAGCTTGAGGTTGTCTGTCTCCATATGCTGGAGCAGCATCAGCCAAACGGTGGGAACGCCCGCCGCGAACGTGACCTTCTCGCCAGATAGCAGTTCGTACACCGATGCGCCGTCGAGCCTGGCGCCGGGCATGACCAGCCTGGTGCCCATCGACGGCGCGGAGAACGCGGTTCCCCAACTGTTGGCATGGAATAACGGCACAACCGGAAGGAGCGTATCCTTCGAACCAGCGCCGAGCGCGTCCGCGTTGTTGACGATCATCGAATGCAGCACATTGGAGCGGTGCGAATACACCACGCCTTTCGGATCGCCCGTGGTTCCCGATGTGTAGCACATCGCCGCCGCGGTATTCTCATCAAAGGTTTTCCAGGCAAAGTCGCCGTCGGCTTCCGCGATCCAGTCTTCGTACGCGACCGCATTTTTCAGCGAGGTCCGCGGCATGTGAGCCCCGTCGGTGAGAACCACATAGCGCTCCACGCTCGGCAACCTGCCGGCGATCTTTTCCAGAATCGGGACGAAAGTGATATCGGTCATCACGATGCGATCAGTCGCATGATTGATGATCCAGGCGATCTGGTCCGGAAACAAGCGGGGATTGACGGTATGGCAGACCGCGCCAATACCCATGATGCCATACCAGGCTTCGAGATGACGCCAGGTGTTCCATGCGAGGGTGGCGACGCGGTCTCCCAGCCTGATACCCTGGCGATCGAGCCGTTGCGCGAGTTTCAGCGCGCGGCCGCGAATCTCGGCGTAGTTGGTGCGATGAATCGGACCTTCGACAGATCGCGTGACCACCTCGCGCCCGGCATGAATCCTTGCCGCGTGATCGATGATCCGATGACACAGCAGAGGCCAGTCCTGCATCAAGCCGAGCATTCGAGCGTTCCTCTTGATTCGTGCTCCGGATTGTCCTTGTTCCGCGGGACCGCCATCACATTTAACGCGAGGCGTGAACACCGCAAACCATCGGTTGGCATGGCAGGCCGCGACCGGTGGGTCGTGGCGGCGATCGCGATCCTGTTTATGCCAGCAGCGGTGTTGGCTGAAAGCAGGACGCCGTTGCCGCAACCTCGCCCGACCATCGGTCCCGCCTCCGACCGCAGCGACAGAATGCATGCGGGGGCGCCGGAGCATCCCGTGGCTCCATCGGCGCCTTCCGCCTGCCGCCTGGCGCTGACCGATGCGGTGGCCATCGCTCCGAGCATTCCGGCTATCACAGGGCCTGGCGCGTGCTGGCGGTACCGATCTGGTGCGGCTCGAGGCCGTCGTGCTGCCGGATCGGACGCGTGTTCCGGTCAAGCCGGCCGCCACGCTGCGCTGTACGATGGCTTCGGCGATCGCAGACTGGGTTCGAGCCGATATAGCGCCGCTGGCGGAAAGGCTCGGAAGCCGGGTCAGCGAACTCGACAATTTCGATTCGTTCGAGTGCAGAGGACGCAATCGCGTTGCCGGAGCGAAGCTCTCAGAGCACGGGCACGCCAATGCGCTGGACGTTCGTTCAGTCAGGATGTCCAACGGCCGGACGATTACCCTAACCGACCGCAGCGTCCCGCGCGAGCTGCGCGAAAAGCTGCTGAACTCGGTCTGCGCGCGGTTTACGACCGTCCTCGGGCCGGGTTCGGACGGCTACCACGAGGATCATATTCATCTCGATCTGGCCGGACGCCGTAACGGCTACCGGATATGCCAATGGAAGATCGACGATCCGATGCCCAGGGTTGCGCCGTTGCTTCCGCCCGAGCGCCCCGCGAAAACCTCGCTGCGCGAACCGGCGGAAGAAAAGAATAAAAAGGAGAAGGCGTCGGAAGGGGTCCCCGAGCGTGCGGCGGCGTCTGGCGTCGCTTCCCAGGCTTCGGATGATCCGCCCCAACTCCCGGCTGCGGTGCCGATACCGCAAAAGCGACCGCTTTCCCGCACGGAACCAGGCAAGGTCGCGGAGGATGCGAAGCCGTCGCCGTCCGTTTCGAGGTCATCGACGAGGCTTTCAGCTACCCGTTCGGCGAAGCGAAAACACAGACCGCGCCTCGATCTGCCACCGTTCCTCAGGCCGCTGTTCAACTGATCGTCAGCGAGAGCAATTCGGGACCATCCTCGAGCTTGACCCGAGGATGATACCGATTGTTGGGAAAACGCGTCAGATCAAGATCAACGCATCGGATCAAAATCATAGTGTCCCGCTTTGCGGGAAGCGGAAGGAAACTGGCGCGAGATGAGGAAAGTGTGATGCGGTTTTCAGCCAGCATCACGCTTTTCACGACGCTTCCGTCAGTTCACGCTTCCGTTGCCGCCCCACGAAGCCATCCGCGCGCTGCGCCTCGGCTCAAGCACGACCACCATCGTTCCGACCTTGACGCGATCATAAAGATCGATGGCGTCCTCGTTGGTCATACGAATGCAGCCTGAGGAGATCGAGGTGCCGATATACTCCGGCTGGTTGGTGCCGTGGATGCGGAACAACGTGTCCTTGCTGCCCTGATAAAGATACAGCGCCCGCGCCCCAAGGGGGTTATCCGGTCCGCCCGCCACCCGTGACGGCAGTCCTCCCATTCGCTTGTGAATGTCGGCCGTCGGAATCCAGTCCGGCCACTCGCGCTTGTTGCCGACCCTTGCGATGCCGGAGAACGCCAAGGCTTCCTCGCCGACGGTGACGCCGTAACGGATGGCCTTGCCGTTATCGAGCACGTAATAGAGGTAGTGGTTGTCGGAATCGACAAGGATCGAGCCCGGCGCTTCCTTGCGGTGGTAATCGACGATCGCGCGGCGGAACGAGGCGGCAACCGGCGTTCTCGCGTAGGAGGCCTTGGCTAACAGATCCTTGTCGCGCGGCTTGAAGCTGCTGGTGTCGGCGGACTGGTATTGAGTGGCCATGCAGCCCGACAGCATCAGGCCCGCGACCAAAATCCCGAGCTGCTTGATTCGAAGAAACGACATGTTGTTTTCCAAATGCCCACTGAAATCCGGACGGAGCTAAGATTCTCTGGGCGCATTATTGTCGAATTTCCCTCGAATTCCAGTGCTCAGAAGCCTCGGTCCTTACGTGGGGCCGCGGCTGTGGTATTTTTGCCGCAAATACCGAGCCTTAATCGGGGTGGCGCAGCGTTCCAAGACCGGAAAAGAGGCTCATTCCGGCGTACTGAAAATGAACAGGCGGCATTCGCCTCCCGTTGCGGCGGAGGCTCTTGCAGATGCCGGGATCTATCGCGCCGACATCGATCCCGATAGCGCGAAAGCCTGGTCTCGATAGACCGTCTTGATAGACCGTCTCGTTCGCTGCGATGCGGCCCTACATAGTCTTCAAATGGAAAACAGGCTGGAAGATCGGCTTCCGGGCGCGGTGCTTGCGTCAGCTCTTGCCACAAGTTTGCTCGTAAAATTTGAGTGTTCGCCTGAACGCTTTCCAAGAAGGATTGCTGCCATAACCCGAGCGTGAAATCTCGGGAGTTACAATGGTTGAGAAAGTCGTAACGGGGGATCGCAACGTCCTCGATTTTCGCAGCTATCAACGGTTGCGTAGATTCAGCGCGGCGAATGCGGTCGCGCATGGTTCGTCTGCTTCCATGCGCACCTGCCGGCATTGCGGCGCCGCGTTGCTCGACGGCGAGGACGACGACGATTGCTCCAGCGCGGGTCTTGCCGCGCCGGCATTGCGAGCGCCGCCGCGAAGGTCTTGCGCGGAGTGAAAAGTCTTGCGCGGAGTGAAGTGTTTTAACAGCGATCGCTCCGCGATGGCGTGAGCCCTCTCTCCTGCTTGCGGGCGGGCCGGGACGGCAAGGGCTCGCTCTGAGAGTTTTGAGAGGCAACTCCGTCCACCGGAGCATGATCCGATCAAGTTGAATCGGACCATGCTCTGGAAATGGTTGTCTGGTCGCATTTTCTTGCGGCGAACCGGTATCCACTTCGCCGGAAAATGCTCTAAACGTGCTGGCCGCCGTTGATGTGGATCTCCGCGCCGTTGACGTATGAACTGGTCTCCGTGCACAGTACGTAGACGATTTTTGAGACCTCGTCCGGCGTACCGAGGCGGCGCAGCGGAATCTGGCGCTGCACGATTTTCTCGGTGCCAGGCGACAGGATCGAGGTGTCGATCTCGCCCGGCGCGATGGCGTTGACGCGCACCCCGATGCGGCCGAAATCCGCCGCCATCTCGCGGGTGAGCGAGGCCAGCGCCGCCTTCGATGTCGCATAGGCCGCGCCGGCGAACGGATGCACGCGCGAGCCGGCGATCGAGGTGACGTTCACGATGGAGCCCCTCGCGGCCTTGAGTTCGCCGATCAGCCCGCGCGCCAGCATGATCGGTGCCATGAAGTTGACGCGAAAGACCTTTTCCCAGGTCTCCATGTCGGTGTTCAGCGAGCCCAGCCGCGAGCCGCCCTCGCCCTTTGGCGAGATCGCGGCATTGTTGACCAGCGCGTGCAGCTTGCCGCCCTCGAGGCGCGAGCGGATTTCCTGGATCGCCTCCATCGTATTGTCGGGATCGGACAGATCGACCTGAATGTGATCCTCAGGGCCGGCGTCCCACGGACATTGCTCAGGGAAGGGGTGCCGGGAACAGGTGATGACGCGCCAGCCGGCGCTGGAAAACCGGATCACGGTGGCGTGGCCGATGCCGCGACTTGCGCCGGTGAGCAGCAGCGTGCGGCGGGGCGCGTGGGGGTCGGCCACCGTCGCCATCTCGGTTCGCGGCTTTGCCTTGTCGGGGGTCATGGATACAGCCTTGTCTTGGTCCACGGCACGTCGAGCGCGGAGCGGCGGAATTCGATGCGGTCGTGCAGGCGGAAGGGACGGTCGTGCCAGAATTCAAACTGCAAGGGCGTGATCCGCCAGCCGCTCCAGCCCGGCGGCCGAGGCACGGCGCCAATGGCGTATTTTGCGGCCTCCTTCGCGATTGCCTGCTCGAACGCGAGGCGGCTTTCGAGCGGACGCGACTGCCTGCTGGCCCAGGCGCCGATCTGCGCCTGCCTTGGGCGGGTGGCGAAATAGGCGTCGGCTTCCGCATCGGTAACGGGCGTCACCGGCCCGCGCACGCGCACCTGCCGGCGTAGCGACTTCCAGTGAAAGAGAAGCGCCGCTTTCGGGTTCGCGGCGAGTTCGCGGCCCTTGGCGCTGGCGATGTGGCTGTAGAATACGAAGCCCCTGGCATCGAAGCCTTTCATCAGCACCATGCGCAGATCGGGCAGGCCGTCGGCATCCGCGGTGGCGAGCGCCATGGCGTCGGGATCGTTGGGTTCCGATGCTGTGGCTTCCGCGAGCCACGCCTCGAAAAGGGCAAAAGGCTCTCGGGCTTCCGTGAAATCACCGGACGTTAACTGGCTTGTGTGTTTGATGTCCGTGGTGTCGTTCATAAGGGGTCCACAGGTTGCGCCGGTCCGTCGTCGAGAGTCCGTTGCGGTCCTTATACAGCGCAAACCTGTATAGGGCACATCTGCGCGTCGGCCTATCTGCGATCAAGCCTTTTGCCGCCATCGTGGCGGCGATTATGATCGGGGCGACGGCCGGAGGCTGCAGCGTGGCGCGGAATCATGCGGCTTTCGCGCAGATGGAGGATGGCGAGGCTACCGGATCGATCGCCGCGCGGGCACATGCAGGTCCGACGGATACCGATCTCGCTTTCGCGCGCACGGCCGCCTCCGACGTGCTGACCAGAGGGAGCAAGGATGCGAGCCAGCCGTGGGAAAACCCCTCGACCGGCGCGCGGGGCTCGGTAACGCCGCTGGCGCAAGCCTATACCGCCGAGGGCCGCACCTGCCGGGATTTTTTGGCGAGTTACGTTAACGAAAAATCCGAAAGCTGGTTGCAGGGCGCGGCTTGCAAGGCCCGCGGCGGCCAGTGGGAAATCCGGTCCCTCAAACCCTTGCGAAGCTGACGCAGAATGTCCGCTGCGAATAGGCTGACGACCTCGTTGCAAAAATGCCACGGATACCCCAAATGATGAGCGCGTGGGTCCGGGGGCCCATTGTCCAGATTCCTGAAGGAGACGTTAAGGATGCGCGACCCCTATGAGGTCCTGGGGGTGCAGCGGGGTGCCAGCGCCGCCGCCATCAAAAGTGCCTTTCGCAAGCTCGCGAAGAAGCACCATCCCGATGCCAACAAGAACGATCCGAAGGCCGCCGAGCGGTTCGCGGAGTTGAATTCCGCCAACGAGATCCTGGGCGACGAGGTCAGACGCAAGCAGTTCGACCGCGGCGAGATCGACGCGGACGGCAAGCCGCGGTTCCAGGGTTTCCCGGGCGGCGGCGGTCCGCGCGGCCAGCGGCCCGGCGGCGGCTTCGAGCAACACGGCTTCCGCGGCGGCGGCCCCGGTTTTGACGGCGGGTTTGAGGATATCCTCAACAGCATGTTCGGCGGCGCGCGGGGTGGACGCCGGCCCGGTGCGCAGCCGTTCGACTTCGAGTCCAGCACGTTCGGTACGCCTGATCTCGATCTCAACGTCGCCATGACGGTAACGCTCGAGGAGTCGCTCAAGGGTGGAGAAAAACGCATCCGCCTGCCCAGCGGCAAGGAACTCAATGTCAGGATTCCGCCCGGCGTCACGTCGGGCCAGCAGATCCGGCTGAGAGGACAGGGCGAAACCGTGCCGGGGCATCGTCCCGGCGATCTCCTGATTACGGTGACGGTTGCGCCGCATCCGTTCTTCAAGGTCGACGGCAGCGATCTGCGCGCCGAACTGCCGATCACGCTCTATGAGTCGGTGCTGGGCGGCAAGATACGGGTGCCGACGCTCGGCGGTGCGGTGGAACTGTCGATCCCGAAGAACACGTCGGGCGGCCGCACCTTCCGCCTCAAGGGCAAGGGTATCCCGAAGGGCGGGGTCACCGGCGATCTGTTCGTGACGACGCGGATCGTGCTGCCCGATGGCAATGATGCCGAGCTTGAAGCGCTGATGGAGAAGTGGCGTGACGCGCGCTCCTACAACCCCCGTGGCGATCTGGGTTAGCGCGCTCGCGCCGGCGAACCTTGATCGCGCGACGGGATGGCCGGGATGCCCATCCCGTTGTCGCGCAACCGGGCTTGAGGATGCACGGCGAACTTGGGGGCTTGTCCTCGGCTGGCCATGTTAGTCACGCCGATGGACAGCGGTTTTGACGCGAGCCGATCTTACTGCAGTTGCCGGCGGCCTCCAGCGCGCTTTTCAGCGCGCTTGATCTCGTTTGAACCGATGACGGCCTGCATCTCCTCATAAAGCTCAAGTTTCGCCATTTCGAGAAGCAGTTTCACCAGGCCGAGATCGAGTTGCTGGGACATCTCCCAGGCGTCATCGATCAATTTTTCAACCGCTACATATCTTTCGAGATGTATTAACATTGTCGTGCCGCTCCACGCGAGTATTGGCCATGAAAAGATGATTGCTGGTGATTGAAACCGCCGAACTTCTGGTACGAAACGGCCTGAATCTTTGGCTAGAGTCCGTTTCAACTGCGTTGAATCAGACTCGTCGCTATTTTTCGTTTGAGCATGATCTTCTCCGAAAACCGGTTTCCACTTTTCGGGATCATGCTCTAGGCACGAAGCCGCTGGTCGGCTTCAGGCTGGGCGACAATGGCCGGGACGATATTGCCGCGCACTTCCTGAAGTTTTTTCAGCGTGCGTCGGTCGAATGCGGCGGTGACGGCAATGATCGAATCTTTGCCGATCTGCTGCGGCAATCCGAGGGGCGTCACGCGGAAGTTCAACTGCACCAGGCGAAGGAGCCACAACGGATTCATCTCGATGATGATCTTCTGGACGCCGCTCGCCAGGCCCCATTCGACGATAGCGGACAAAAGCAGGTTGCCGACCGGGCTCAGAATGCGTCCGCGATCGCGATGTTGCCGCGTCACGCAGTAGCGAGTCCATTCCCAGATATGCGGTCCTACGGGGAAATCCCCTTCGCACAGGTGCGGAAGCACTTCCGTGAGAAGGTGCGGACGCATCGATGGTAACATTCGCTGATAGCCGAGAACGCGATCTTCTTCGATATAGAGCATGTGAAGCGCGCGCCCGTCGTCGAACTGGTCGATCTCCCGGCCGTCAGGTTTGCGCAGATCATCCCAGCCCATCTCGTCGACAAAAACATTGTGACGCAATCGATAAGCCTGCTCCATCTCGTACTGATATGAACCGATATTCTCAGCCGTTACGATGTGAATCATTTCAAATTCTCCGCCTGTAACCCACGTCGAGTTAGGACGAAGGAGAGGCGGCGAACAAGTACGCGAATCCGTACCTTGACCTATCGGATAAGATTGTGTCTGAGCGCTACTGCGACGGTCTGGGTGCGGTTCGTCGCGTTGAGCTTGGCGCGAAGCTGGCGTGCGATCTTGTCGACCAGATGTTCTGAAACCTTCAGGATAACACTGATCTCCCAATCACTTTTCCCCTCCGCCATCCATTGCAGGATATCCATTTCCCGTGGCGTGAGGTTTACTGGAGCAGGTTTGTATTTTTGCCCGAGGGCGCGCGCGAACGCGTACATCGCGATCAGTTGAAGCTGGCCCCGGAGTATGGAAGGGACTTCGGCTCGCTCGCTTGCCAGGGAAAAGCCGGCGGTTTGACCGTTGAGGGTGATCATCGGAACGGTGAAACCGCACCCCAGATTGAACTCGCGTGCTTCCCCCATGACGCGTGTCGGCGCGGGCGTGTTTCGATAGGTTGGTTCGAGCTCGGACCATAAAAATGGCTCGGTGGAGGTATTGACCCTCTGTATGGTAGGGTCATCGAACAGGTAACCTTTCGTGAAATAGCGCTCGCTCCACGCCTTCGGCCACCGATGCAGGACGACATTCGAGATCTGCTGCTCTGCGGTCATCCCTGGAATAGGAATGATTCCCGCAAGCACGTGAGAAAAGCCAAGCGGTCGCGCGACATCGACAACGGCATCGGCGATCTCCGCCGGGGTCGAGGCCTTGTCGACCCTTGCGATGAAAGTCAGGGTGTCGTCCAGCGTCCGTCGCGACATTGTAACCCCCTGCTGTACTGCCTGCATGGCAACTCGGCGATTTCCTAAGAAAATTCTAGATGGTTCATCAGCTTGGCGATCCGTTCGCCTCGACCTAGTCCACACCCGCGGTTCTGATTTCGCAACGCGGCAAAATGCTCAGATTTCTCAATCGTGTGGTCCGACCATAGTAGGATGAAACGATGTTTGAGCCAGTCCGTAGTTCCACTATTCAGTCGGGAAAAGGGATCAGGGCGCTATTGAAGCCCTTTTTGGCGAAGTTTTCGAGACTCTAGAATGTCGCCATTCATTTTAGTATGGGAAGTCACGAATGGGTAGGGATATCGTGGCGGACCGACGATCCCGAAACGCGCGCTGCGAAGCGAGGTCAGCCGCCCCGCGGGTCGCGGGCTGAGTGATCGGCGGGTGGGCGGTCCAACGCTCGCTGTATTTCCTTGAACCGAATAGTGTATATGTCGGTCATCTTGTCTGCCCATCAACCATCGCCGTCATGTCCAGCCTGGCGTCGCAGGTGTTCCCGGCCTCTCAGCATTGCAAGGCGAGAAGTTGGAATGACCTCATCGATTCCAGCCGGTCATCGGTCCGGCCGCCCTTGATATGCCCACCATCTATTACGTCCGTCACGGCAAGACCGAATGGAACGCCCTTGGCCGTTTTCAGGGCTTGCAGGACATTCCGCTCAATGATCTCGGCCGCGCCGAGGCGGTGAAGGCGGGGGACATTCTTCGCAAACTGCTCGCGCGCGAGGGACGCGATCCCTTTGGGCTGGGCTTTGTCACGAGCCCGCTTATCCGTGCGCGCGGGACCATGGAATTGATGCGCGGCGCACTGGATTTGTCGCCTCATGACTATTCGGTCGATGACCGGTTGCGCGAAGTCGGCTACGGGCATTGGGAAGGTCTGACCCTAGCGGAGATGAAGGCCGCCAATCCCGATGTCTTTGCCGCGCGTGAGGCTGACAAGTGGAGCGTGGCGCCGCCTGGCGGGGAAAGCTACGCCTCGGCCACCGCCCGGCTGCGCGACTGGTATCGCTCGCTGAGAACCTCCACCGTCGCGGTCGCGCATAGCGGGACGGCGCGGGCGCTGATGGCCGTGCTCGGCCTTCAGACCGCGCAGGCGGCCGCCAGCCTGCGCATCGAGCAGGGGGCGGTGTATGTGCTTGGCGAGGGGGAGATGATCAAGCATGGTTAAGCAGGAGCAGAAGCAGCGCTCCTGCTCCCGGCCGCTCCGTGCTTCCGGGGAGGATAGCGGCAAGCTCGACGCCAGCGCGAATGTTGCGATTCTCGCAACATGCCGCTACGAGAAGTAGCGATTTCGCGCTTCGGATTGTTGATGTCCCACAATACCTTCGGTCACCTGTTCCGTGTCACGACCTTTGGCGAGAGCCACGGGGTCGCGATCGGCTGCGTGGTCGATGGTTGTCCCCCGATGCTGCCGCTCACGGCCGAGGAAATCCAGCGCGATCTCGATCGCCGCCGTCCCGGCCAATCGCGGTTCACCACGCAGCGGCAGGAGCCGGATGCGGTGAAGATCCTGTCCGGGGTCATGCCGCACCCCGGCACAGGCGAGCAGGTGACAACGGGTGCGCCGATCGGGCTTCTGATCGAGAATACCGATCAGCGATCGAAGGACTACTCCGACATCAAGGACAAGTTTCGCCCCGGTCATGCCGACTTCACCTATGAGGCGAAATACGGCATCCGAGACTATCGCGGGGGCGGGCGCTCCTCGGCGCGCGAGACCGCGATGCGGGTCGCCGCCGGCGCCATCGCGCGCAAGGTTGTCTCCGGCATGAGGGTGCGTGGCGCTCTGGTTCAGATGGGGCCGCACAAGATCGATCGGGACAAATGGGATTGGGACGAGATCGCGAGGAATCCGTTCTTCTGTCCCGACAAGGACAAGGCTGCGTTCTTCGAGAGCTATCTTGACGGCATCCGCAAAAGCGGCTCCTCGATCGGCGCCGTGATCGAGGTGGTGGCCGATGGGGTGCCCGCAGGACTTGGCGCGCCGATCTATGCCAAGCTCGACGGCGACCTGGCCGCGGCGCTGATGAGCATCAATGCGGTCAAGGGCGTGGAGATCGGCGCCGGCTTCGGAGCCGCCGCGTTGACCGGGGAGGAGAACGCCGACGAGATGCGCAGTTCTTCGTCCGATATGGGCAACCACGGCCCGGTGTTCACCTCCAACCATGCCGGCGGCATTCTCGGCGGCATATCCACCGGTCAGCCCATCGTGGCGCGGTTCGCGGTGAAGCCGACGTCGTCGATCCTGTCGCCGCGCAAGACCGTCGATCGCAACGGAGCCGAAACAGACATCTTCACCAGGGGCCGTCACGATCCCTGCGTCGGCATCCGGGCGGTGCCGGTGGGAGAGGCCATGGTTGCCTGCGTTCTGGCGGATCATGTCCTGCGACATCGAGGGCAGGTCGGCGCGAGTTAGAGCCTTTCCGCTTCTGATGGAATCAGAAGCGGGGCTCTATGATTTTGTTTTGACGCGTTTTCTTCACGCGAACCGGTGTCCACTTCGCTCGAAAAACGCTATAAGTCTCTGATTACTCTTCGGGCTCGGTGGTGAACAGCAGCGGAAAGCCCATGCTGCGCCCGGCATCGGTGGCGCGGGTTGCCTTGGTCTCCGCGATGTCCCTGGCGAACACGCCCACCACGCAGGAGCCGAGCCGGTCAGCGGTGATCATCACCTTATGCGCCTGGCCATCCGTCATGTTGAATTCGGCCATCAACACCGCCACCACGAATTCGCGCGGCGTGAAGTCGTCATTGTGGAGGATGACCTTGTACAGGCGCGGCCGTTCGATTTTGGTTTCGGCCTTTATTCGCGGCTTGATGGCGATATCGCTCATGTCGGCTGCCCTTGGAGCATGCTTCTGATTGAGTCATTTGACGCGTTTTCCCCGCGAACCGGTGGTCATCTCCGGGGTAAACCCCGCGGACATGCTTCTCGGGAGCGCTATGGGTTTTCACGGCTGAAGCTTAACGCCGGCGCACGAATTTCGCGACCAGTTCGACATGCGCCGAATGCCGGAATTGGTCGACCGGCGTCACGGCCTCCAGGCTGTAGCCGCCGTCGACGAGAATGCGCGCGTCGCGCGCAAACGTCGCCGCGCTGCACGACACCGCGACAATGACGGGAATCCTGCCGGCGGCGAGTTGTTTGCTTTGCGCCTCCGCGCCCTGTCGCGGCGGATCGAATATGGCGGCGTCGATGTCGCGCAACTCCTGCGCCATCAGCGGACGGCGGAACAGGTCGCGGGACTCCGCCTTGATCGGCTTCAGTCGGGAGGCGGTGTCCGCGGCCTTTTGCAGCGCCGTCACCGCCGCCGCATTACTGTCGAAGGCCGCGACCGGCGCCCGCATCGCGAGCCGCAACGCGAACGGGCCGACTCCGCAGAACAGATCGACGATGCGCCTGGCCTTGCCGCAATGCACGGCGACCAGCGCCGCCAGCGCTTCCTCGCCTGCCACGGTCGCTTGCAGGAACGAACCCGGCGGCAGGACAAGCCGGGCCGCGCCGATCTCGATCATGGGAGCCGCGCGCATCAGCACCAGTTCGCCGTGGCGGGTCAGCCGCGCCAGCCGATGCGCCTCCGCGAGGCGCGAGAGTGTCGCGATCAACGCAGGCGGCAGTTGCCCGGAACTGCGAACGTCGACATCGAGGCCATTGCGGGTCGCGGTCATCTGGATATCGAGCGGCTTGTTCGCAGGCTTCAGCGCCACCGCCAGTTCACGCGCGGCGTCAATCGCGCCGTGAAGGGCGGGGTCGAGCACCGGGCAGGCGTCGATCGGCACGATGGCATGGCTGTTCGGCGCGGCGAAGCCCACGCGCAGCTTGCCGCCGTCGCTCCGGGCATGGAGGGTGATCCGCCTGCGGCCGGCGCCGTGAGCGTCGATAAGTTCGTCCACGTCACAATCGATGCGGGCCTGCGCCAGCGTGTCGATCACGATCCGCCGCTTCCAGGCGCGGTAGGCCTCCGGCCGCCAGTGCTGGATCGCACAGCCTCCGCATGCGCCGAAGTGAGAACAGAACGGAGCGATTCGGTCCGGGCTCGCTGCCTCGATGCGGAGGAGGCGCGCGCGGCCGGCGTGGCCGTCGAACGGTTCGATCTCTACGGTTTCTCCGCCCAGTGCGTAGGGGACATGGACGTTGCCGCTATCGGTCAGGGCGACGCCATCGCCGCGATGGCCGACGTGATCGATGGTCAGGCGCTTCGTGCCGCCGGTCTGGAGTCTGGGTTCAGCCACGGCGGGCGCCGAGGAAGAATTCGATGTTGCCGTCGCCGCCCCGGATCGGGGACGGGAAAATCTCGATATGGCTGCACCCCAGGGTCGACGCGAAGGCGGCGATATCGTCGCACACCGCCCGGTGCACCGCCGCGTCGCGGACGATGCCTTTCCTGATCGCGGCGCGCGGCGCCTCGAATTGCGGTTTGATCAACGCCAGCAGGTGCATCTGCGCCGCCGCCAGCGCCAGCGCCGCCGGCAGGATGGCTTTCAGCGAAATGAAGCTTGCATCCATCACCACCACGTTCGGCCGCTGCGGCAGCCGTTTACCTTCCAGCGAGCGGATATCGGTGGACTCCATCGATACCACCCGGGGATCGCCGCGCAGGCTCGGATGCAGTTGATCGTGGCCGACATCGACGGCGAACACCAGCGCCGCACCCTCGCTCAACAGCACTTCGGTGAAGCCACCGGTCGAAGCGCCGACATCAAGGCAGACATGGTCCTCGATTTCGACCGGATACGCCGCGAGCGCGCCGGCGAGTTTCACGCCGCCGCGCGATACGTAGGGGTGCGCGGGTTGCGCCTCGATCGCGGCGCTGACGTCAACCGCCTCGGAAACCTTCGTCACCGGCTTTCCGTCGGCGGTCACGAACCCGGCCTCGATCGCGGCTTGAGCCCGCGCCCTGCTCTCGAACAGGCCACGCTCGACCAGCAGGACGTCGGCGCGCTTGCGGGCGCGGGGTTCGCTCTTTTCGCGGTTCGCCATGGTGATCTCAAACCCTAGAGTTTCGCTTCTGATTGAATCAGAAACGAAACTCCAGATTAGTGTTCTGACGCGTTTTCTTCACGCGGACCGGTGTCCATCCTCGGGTCAAGCCCGAGGACATGTTTCGCTCGAAAACGCTATAAGGCCGGCCGGAAACCGCTCCGATGCGCGCCGATGATGTAGCCAGCCTTCATCGCGAAGAGTGCTTGCGACGAAGCTATTCGGTCGGGTTTTCACCGGCCGCGCCGGATTGCCTGGCTCGGCGTAAACTCGGCAAGCGCCAATTTTATCGCGCGCTTGCAATGACGGCGAGCGTATCAGGTGGTGCTCACGCCAGCTTGACGGTCTCGGTGTTGACGTCCTTGCCGAGCGCCTCGAATACCTTGGCGACGATGCCCTTGGCGTCCAGCCCGGCGCGCGCGTACATCGCGGTGGGGGTGTCGTGGTCGAGAAACTCGTCCGGCAGGATCATCGAGCGCACCCGCACCAGGCCGCCGTCCAGCGCGCCGTTGTCCATCAGCGTCTGCATGACGTGGGAGCCGAATCCGCCGATCGAGCCTTCCTCGATCGTGATCAGCACGTCGTGCTCGCGCGCGAGCTTCAAAGCCAGATCGACGTCGAGCGGCTTCATGAAGCGGGCGTCGGCGATGGTGGTGGACAGGCCATGCGCGGCAAGCTCGTCGGCCGCCTTTTCGCATTCGGCGAGGCGGGTGCCGAAGGATAGCAGCGCGATCTTGCTGCCCTGACGGACGATGCGGCCCTTGCCGATCGGAAGCGGAACGCCGACTTCCGGCATTTCCACGCCGCGGCCTTCGCCGCGGGGATAGCGTACCGCGCTGGGGCGGTCGTTGATCGCGACCTGCGTCGCCACCATGTGCACCAGTTCGGCCTCATCGGCCGCCGCCATGATGACCATGTTCGGCAGACAGCCGAGAAAAGCGTTGTCGAACGAGCCGGCATGTGTCGCGCCGTCGGCGCCGACGAGGCCGGCGCGGTCGATGGCGAAGCGCACCGGGAGCGACTGGATCGCCACGTCGTGCACCACCTGATCGTAACCGCGCTGCAGGAATGTCGAATAGATCGCGCAGAACGGCTTGAAGCCCTCGGTGGCGAGACCGGCGGCGAAGGTCACCGCATGTTGCTCGGCGATGCCGACATCGAAGGTGCGTTCCGGGAACGCGTTGTTGAAGATGTCGACGCCGGTGCCGGACGGCATCGCCGCGGTGATGGCGACGATCTTGTCGTCCTTCTCCGCTTCCTTGACGAGGCTTGCGCCGAACACGTTCTGATAAGAAGGCGCGTTGGGCTTGGATTTGGACTGCGCGCCGGTCGAGATGTCGAACTTGACCACCGCGTGATATTTGTCGGCGGCGGCCTCGGCGGGCGGATAGCCCTTGCCCTTCTGGGTCACCACGTGAACCAGGATCGGGCCGTTCTCCATATCGCGGACGTTCTTCAGCACCGGCAGCAGGTGGTCGAGGTTGTGGCCGTCGATCGGGCCGACATAATAGAAGCCGAGTTCCTCGAACAGCGTGCCGCTGTTGGTCATGAAGCCGCGTGAATATTCCTCGACGCGCTCGGCGCGGTCGGCGATCATTTTCGGCAGGTGCTTGCCGAGTTGCTTGGCGGCTTCGCGCAGCGAGCGGTAGGTTTTGCCGGAATAGAGCCTGGACAGATAGGCGGACATCGCGCCGACCGGCGGCGCGATCGACATGTCGTTGTCGTTGAGAATGACGATCAGCCGCGAGTTCATGGCGCCGGCATTGTTCATCGCCTCATACGCCATGCCCGCGGACATCGCGCCGTCGCCGATCACGGCGATGACGTTGTTGTTGCCGCCGGAGAGATCTCGCGCCACCGCCATGCCGAGGCTGGCCGAGATCGAGGTCGAGGAATGCGCGGCGCCGAACGGGTCGTAGTCGCTTTCGGTGCGCTTGGTGAATCCGGACAGGCCGCCGCCGGTGCGTAGCGTGCGGATGCGGTCGCGCCGGCCGGTCAGGATCTTGTGCGGATAGGCCTGATGGCCGACATCCCAGATGAGCCGGTCACGCGGGGTATCGAAGATGTAGTGGATCGCCGTGGTTAGCTCGACCACGCCCAGACCTGCGCCGAAATGCCCCCCCGTCACAGACACCGCGTCGATGGTCTCAAGGCGCAACTCGTCCGCCACCTGCCGGACCTGCTCCACCTTGAGCTTGCGCAGGTCGGCGGGCGTGCGGATAGTGTCAAGGAGAGGGGTGCTACTGAAATCGGTCACTGCGACATTTCCAATTTGACATGTTCGGAAGCGGCGAACGCACGCTGGTATTTTAACGCAGCAGACGTTCAAGAGCCGTGAAAGCTCCCGAACCGAGAAGCTTGAATCCGAAGTTTAACGGAGGCTCCGGCGGAGAATTGTGATATAGGTCACTATCTATCGGATCTGGTCGTCCAATCATTTTTGCAAGCTGCTTGAAGCGCTTACTCCGCTTTTGCGCCGGCCTGCCGGGCCGGTGGGCGTTGTTCCAGAAGCATTTACACTAAACCCGCCGCCAAAGCCAACGGGCAGCCTCCTGTTGAGTAGGGGAGACTCTGCGGCGGGTTCAAGAGTTCCTGAACCGCGCTGGGGGAATATCAAGGTGGCCCGGAGGGACGCCAGGGCTTTTGGCCTTCCGAACCCTCGCGAAATTCTAAAAAAGATAATCCATTCAAAGGGATTTCAACCCATTGAACCGGCGCGCGGTCTTACCGGACGTCGAGCGGCTCGGTGCCTGTGACATGGCCGGACGCATCCGTGGTGATTTTCTCCACCCTGGCTTCCGCCCGGCGCAGCAGTTCCTCGCAGCGCCGTTTCAGGGCTTCTCCGCGCTCATAGATCGCGACCGACTCCTCGAGCGCGACCTTACCGTCCTCCAGACGCTTGACGATCGTTTCGAGTTCCTCGATCGCAAGTTCGAAGGAAAGCGTGTTCACGTCAGCGGGGACATTTTCGGCCATCTGGTTTTTCCGGCTGGGCTGTTCGGGCGGATATTTGCTTGGGCGGACTATGAGGCTTCGCTGGATTATCGCGGCACACGGACTATTACGACCAGTGTCACGCGCCCATCAGAGCGGCGACATGAGCGGCCACCGACTCCCCCAAAGCCTTCAGATCATAACCGCCCTCGAGCACCGAGACAATTCGGCCGCCGGCTGTCGCGTCCGCGACATCCATCACCTTGCGGGTCACCCATTCGAAGTCGCTCGCGGCGAGGTTGAGGGTCGCGAGCGGGTCGCGGCTGTGCGCGTCGAACCCCGCGGAGATGACGAACAGTTCGGGCGCGAATTTCCTGAGCCGGGGAAGGATGAGGTTCTCGAACGCGGCACGAAACCTGGCCCCGCCGTCGCCGGACGCCATCGGCGCATTGACGATGGTGTCGTGATCGCCGCGTTCGCTGCTGGCCCCGCTGCCGGGAAACAACGGCATCTGGTGCGTCGAGCAGTACATGACCGACCTGTCGGCCCAGAAGATATCCTGCGTGCCGTTGCCGTGATGCACGTCGAAATCCACCACCGCCACGCGGTCGATCCCGTGCTTGCGCTGGGCGTGCCGCGCCGCGATCGCGGCCTGATCGAAAAGGCAGAAGCCCATCGCCCTGCCGGTCTCGGCATGATGTCCGGGCGGACGCGTGGCGACGAACGCGTTGCTCGCATGGCCGGCGATGACGGCTTCGGTCGCAGCGATCGCGCCGCCGACGCCGCGCAGCGCCGCCTCCCAGGTCCCCGGCGACATCGATGTGTCGCTGTCGAGATAAATCAGACCATTCTCCGGCGAGAGATGCCGGAGTTCCGCGATGTAATGCTCGTTATGGCAGAGGGCGACTGAATCCAGCGATCCCTGCGGGGCTTCGCCGCGCGCCAGATCCTTGAAGTGATCCGCGGTCAGCACCTCATCGATGGCACGTATCCGATCCGGCCGCTCCGGGTGACCGGGCGGCGTCAGATGATCGAAACTGGCGGCATGGGTGAGAACCAGCGTGGTCATGAGGTGTCCTGGCCGCCGCGCAGGCATCGCACGGCAGCGAAAGTCAATGTACCGGGTTGCGCCGGGTTCCGAAAGTCCGCGTTATCGCTTCTTGCGCGCAAAGAATGCCTCGAATGCGGCAATCGCTTCTTCCGAGCGCAACCGCTCGCTGAACAGACGGCTTTCCAGATCGATCCGGCGCGTCAACTCCTCCGGCGGGGTTTTCAGGAGCTTGCGGGATAGCGCGACGGCCTCCGCCGGCAGTGCGCAGATTTCCCGCGCAACCTTTTCGGCCTCGGCCCCGGCCTCGCCCGCCGCGACCACGGCATTGACGAACCCCGACTCGCGAGCCTCATTCGCGCTGAGCGTGCGCCCCATCACCAGCATGGCGAAGGCGCGCTGATATCCGATCGATCGGGGCGCGAGCAGGCTGGATGCGCCCTCCGGCACCAGGCCGAGGTGAATGAAAGGGGTCGAGAACGTCGCCGAGTTGGCGGCGAGCACGTAGTCGCAGTGGAACAGCATGGTGGCGCCGATGCCGATGGCGATGCCTTCCACCGCCGCGATCAGCGGCTTGGCGTTCCGCGCCAGCGCGTAGAGAAATTTCACGGCGTCGGAAGCGGCAGGCGCGACGTCCTCATCGCCGGACGTGCCGTCCTTGAGGAAATCGTCGAGATCGTTGCCTGCCGTGAACATGCCGGAGTCGCCGGTGATGACGATGCAGCGGATCGCCGGATCGTTCTGCGCGCTCTCGATGGCGTCGCTCATCGCGCGATACATATCGCGGGTGATAGCGTTCTTCTTCTCGGGACGCCGCATGGTGATGACGCGGGTGGCGTCGTTGTCGCTGACTTGGAGATGGCCTGTCATCCTGTGCTCCGAGGCTGCCGGCGGGAACGGCATCCGGCATGGCGGTTCACGGTAGGCGAAGTCCTGAATCCGAGCCACCTTGGAATCGAACCTGCCAGAGTCCTTCACCGTTTCATGTGGAAGCGGTGACGGACTCTATCTTTACGTTTTAATGCGTTTTCTTCACGCGACAGGTCATCCACTTCGCCGGAAAATGCTCCAGCGCGGGATGAGGAAAAGTGTGTAGCGGTTTTCCGCCGCATCCCGCTCTAAATATTGGGAATCGATCACGTTTATGGTTTTGGATCGATTCGATCCAAAACCATAAACGTGATCTAGCGTCGCCGGAACTCACGCCAGCAGAACCGTGTCGGCGCCGTTCACGGCGTCTGCGCCGTCGATCACAGTGCGTTCCAGCGCCGGAGCCTGCACGGCGATGGTCTCGGCGAAGAAACGCGCCAGCGTGACATAACGGCGAGGGTCGCCGAATTCCGCGCTGGATTCGCGCGCCGCGAGCGCTTCCTCCGCGAGCTTGCATCCGCCGAGCGTCGATCCGAACAGGCGCAGATAAGGCGTGGCGCCCGCCAGCGCATCGTTAGGCGACGATTCGAGCCGCTCCAGCAGCCATTTGCCCGCGCGTTCGAGCGACCCGAGCGCATCGCGCAGTCTCTCGCCGGTCGTGCCGAACGCGGGATCGTTCGAGGCTTCCACGCGCTTGACGGTGTCCGAGAGTTCGTCGAGCAGCGCCGACACCGCCGCGCCGTCATCCGCCGCAAGCTTTCGCGTCACCAGGTCGATCGCCTGGATGCCGTTGGTCCCCTCGTAGATCGAGGTGATGCGCGCGTCGCGGTAGTGCTGCGCCGCGCCGGTCTCCTCGATGAAGCCCATGCCGCCGTGGACCTGAATGCCTAACGATGCGACCTCGTTGCCGATGTCGGTCGAAAAGGCCTTTGCTATCGGCGTCAGCAGCGCGCCGCGTGCGGCGGCGGCCGTGCGCACGTCGGGATCGGCCGCGCGCGCCGCCATATCCAGCGAAACGGCGGTGGCGTAGCAGATGGCGCGGGCCGCGGCGGTGAGCGCGCGCATCTGCATCAGCATGCGCTTGACGTCGGGATGGGCGATGATGGGGCTCATGCCGTCTGACGTGCCGGCGGCGCGGCCCTGCCTGCGCTCCCGCGCATATGCGAGCGCCTGCTGGCTGGCGCGTTCGGCGATGCCGACACCCTCGAGGCCGACACAGAGCCGGGCCTGATTCATCATCGTGAACATGCACCGCATGCCGCGATTTTCCTCGCCGATCAGATAGCCGATCGCGCCGCCGTCATCGCCCATGGTCATGGTGCATGTCGGCGAGCCGTGGATGCCGAGCTTGTGCTCGATGCCGCTGGCGTGGATGTCGTTGCGCGCGCCGAGCGAGCCGTCCGCGTCGACGAGGAATTTCGGAATCAGGAACAGGGAAATTCCCCTGGTGCCGTCAGGCGCATCGGGCAGTCGCGCAAGCACGAAATGCACGATGTTGTCGGTCATGTCATGGTCGCCATAGGTGATGAAGATCTTGGTGCCGAAGATCCGATAGCTGCCGTCGGATGCGCGCTCGGCGCGGCTGCGCAGCGCGCCGACGTCCGAGCCCGCCTGCGGCTCGGTCAGTTGCATCGTGCCGGTCCATTCGCCGGACACCAGCTTTCCGAGATAGATGGTCTTCAGCGTGTCGCTGCCATGCGCGGCGAGGGCTTCGACCGCGCTCAGCGTCACCAGCGGGCACAGGCCGAAGGCGGTGTTCGCCGCGCTCCAGATTTCGGTGCAGGCGGCGTTGATGGCAAGCGGCAGGCCTTGTCCGCCGAAATCCTCCGGTCCGGAGACTGCGTTCCAACCCGCCGCCGTCCAGCGCCTGTAGGCATCGGCCCATCCCGGCGCGGTCGTCACGCGGCCGTCTTGCAGCCGCGCGCCGTGCCGGTCGCCGGCGCGGTTGAGCGGCGCCAGCACGTCGCTCGCGAAACGGCCGGCTTCCTCCAGCACCACGGTCGTTATTTCGGCATCGAAATCACCGTAATGGCCGGCCTCGACCGCGGCCCGGAGCCCGGCGCCGTCGAGAGCGAGGAGCATGTCGCTGATCGGTGCGCGATAGGTCATGACGGTGCCTCGCGAGCAAGTGCCTGACAGAAGGACGGCCTGTCAAATTGTGAGCCATGAGCGGTCTTTCCACGAAACCGCGCGGCTCTCAACCTTTTCAGGCGGGGCGGGATGTGGTCCGTCTAAGGGGCGCGCTCCGGTTTGGGGCGGTCATTCCCATGAAGGGAGGGCGGATTGAACCGGGTCAAACCGCTGTCGAGCGTCTCCGGCCGGTTGAAAAGGCAAGGCACTATCTGTAGATCGTCGGGACTCGAGTGTTCGCGAGACCATGGTTCGTGCATTTCGGGCCGTTGGGGCGTAGCCAAGCGGTAAGGCAGGGGATTTTGATTCCCCCATTCGGAGGTTCGATCCCTCCCGCCCCAGCCATCCGGTCCGATACTTAGAGAATTTCTTCTTTTGCGGTTTCGCGAGACCCGAAGCGCGGCTAAACGGCAGATGGGTGGCGGGCGGCGATCATCCCTACGCGCGATCTTCCCACGCGACTGGCTGCTCAAGCGGCTTTCCGAACAACCGGACGTGACCTTGCGCGCTGCTCGCGGAGCTGGCCGAGCCAAGGTCAGCTATTATGTGGTGCGGCGATTCTTCGAGCACGAAGCCATCAGCTTCAAGAAGCCCGCGCGCCGGCGAACAGGATCGTCCCGACGTCGCGCGGCGGCCGGCGCAAAAGTATCAGGCTGATCGCCATTTCGACATCCGATGGAAGCAGTTAAAAGGCAGATTGAGTTCATGCGCGATGGCTCTCGACAGCCTGTTAACAACCGACTTCCGGCATGGCGTTTACGGTGTTGAAATTATCCGCCCACGCGACAGTGGACGGACCGGTTAATTCCGGGAAGCTGCAGCTTGTGCAAGTTTGTCCGCCGTCAGGGCTCTTGAGACAGTTTAGGGGTTTTCGGGAAGGGAGGATTTCTGGATCATCGCAGCCAATTTGGAGCGCAGATGAGACAGAAATCCGGGCCGGAGAAAGCACCGGCAGAGCAGGTCGTGAAGGACATCCGCCGGGCAACGCGCCGGCAGTTCTCGGCTGAAGAGAAGATCCGCATCGTGCTGGAAGGCGTGCGCGGCGAGGAGAGCATCGCCGAGCTGTGTCGGCGCGAGGGGATCGCCTCGTCGATGTATTACGGCTGGTCGAAGGAGTTCCTCGACGCCGGCAAGCGCCGTCTCGCTGGTGACACGGCCCGCGCCGCGACGTCGGACGAGGTGAAAGAGCTGCGCCGTGAGGCGCAGGCCCTGAAGGAGGCCGTGGCCGATCTCACCCTGGAAAACCGCCTGCTGAAAAAAAGCATGCTCGCGGATGGGGAGGACGACACATGAGGTATCCTGCATCCGAAAAGGCCGAGATCATTCGCCTGGTCGAGGCCTCGCATCTGCCGGCACGGCGAACCCTGGACAAGCTCGGCATCCCGCGCGCCACGTTCTATCGCTGGTACGATCGCTATCTCACCGGTGGGATCGAGGCTCTGGCCGATCATCGCTCGCGGCCGGATCGTGTCTGGAACCGGATTCCTGACCCAATCCGGGCCGAGATCGTCGAGCTGGCGCTGCGCGAAACGGAGCTGAGCCCGCGCGAGCTGGCGGTGCGCTTCACCGACGAGAAGCGCTACTTTGTCTCGGAGGCGTCGGTATATCGGCTGCTGAAGGCTCATGATCTCATCACCAGCCCAGCCTATATCGTCATCAAGGCGGCGTCTGAGTTCAAGGACAAGACGACAGCGCCCAACCAGCTCTGGCAAACCGACTTCACCTACCTGAAGATCACGGGTTGGGGCTGGTATTATCTCTCGACCGTGCTCGACGACTTCTCCCGCTTCATCGTCGCCTGGAAGCTCTGCGCCACGATGCGGGCGGATGACGTCACCGCCACGCTCGATCTGGCTCTGGCGGCATCGGGGCTCGACCAGATCACGGTCGCGCATCGGCCGAGGCTGTTGAGCGACAACGGCGCCTCATACATCTCGGCCGAACTCGCTACCTGGCTCGACGGCAAGGGCATGAAACACGTTCGCGGCGCGCCGTATCATCCCCAGACGCAGGGCAAGATCGAGCGCTGGCATCAGACCCTGAAGAACCGCATCCTGCTGGAAAACTACTATCTGCCCGGCGACCTTGAACGGCAGGTCGCGGCCTTCGTCGAGCACTACAATCACGGCCGCTATCACGAGAGCATCGATAATCTCACGCCCGCTGACGTCTACTTCGGCCGCGGGCAGACCATCCTCACCGAACGCGAAAGGATCAAACGCCAGACCATCCACCAAAGACGCTTGCAGCATCACCTGCAGGCCGCCTAACCTCAAACCCAGATGAGCCAGAACCTCCGTTCCCGTGACCCCGGAACAGTCTCAATTCATCTGACGACGGACAGAGCGCCTTGAAGCGACTTCGGACTGCCGCAACACTTTATTGCTCGAAGGTTTATACTGCGATGGTAGCGTAATGGCGTCCGGAAGCAAGGGATCGTTGGTAAGGCGTCGGAGCACGAATCTGGCTTACAGGGGCCGATAGGGAAAGGGATGCTTGCGGCGCTCCTGCTGCGTTCTGGGCCTGTTGTGTGGCGCGGGCGCAGCAGCAGGGAACTTAAAATCAGAATCCGTTCCTGCCTGAGCAGGAATCACTCTAACGGGAGCACCCAGGATCCCGGTCTGACGTCTGTTGATCAGAACCCTGCAAAGATTGAGCCTTGGTCGCAAATCGTTTCGAACTCATCTCCGGAAACGCCTCTTTCGAAATCAGCATAGGCAGGTCATTTCGGAGAAACCACTTCAGATTTATGAAGAGGGGATCTTCTTCCAGTCTAAAATTCGACAATGCCAGCGTCGCACTTCGAAAGTATTCGTCAGGAGGCCAGCGCTTATCAGGAACCAAGATCGATTTGCTCCGAAATCCTTGAAGCAGGCAATAGGAATAAGCCAATGCGCGCTGACGTTGCTCTGCCGGCATCGACCAGGCCTCTCGCGACACACTCATCAGAATGCTTTTGAGAGCTTCCATGCTGGATGCCTCCTCGATGATACCAAGACCCGAGAACTTATCCTCGCCCGTCGCGATCATTCTGTGTCCAGCCGCGGCCATTTCGTAGAGAACTGTTCCACGAACCGTGAGACCGGCATCGCAATGCTTCATCACCTCACCAGCGCTCAGGTCGCCATCTGCAAACCCGACATTCTTGATCTCCGCGCAGTATTCGCGCAGCCTATCCCACGAACGCTCCCGATCGTAGATCGCGTTTAGCGGGTGCGGTTTTATAATCAAGTTGAGGTGTGTCAGTTGCCGCGCAAGATCAACGACGTCGACGATAGCTTGCCAGTAATCGTCCGAGAGTTGTTTCGGCCGCGTCAGAGGAGCGTCCTGAAACACATGCGCGAATACGCAAACCGTCGGATTTTTTGGGTCAACGCCGCAGTTCTCAAGGAAGTCTTCGCGCGAAACTGGTGGCTGATCGACAGCATCGCGGTTCAACAGCGGGTCGATCGTCCGTGCCAGCGTGGCTTCGACAGCACCGTCGAACAGGTCAAGTCTGGGATCACCCAATAGAGCTTGATCGAAAGCGTAACTTTCCAGCATTTCTTTTAGGTCGCCGGGAAGACCGGACGATAAATCTGTTAGATCCCGATATCGCGTAACAGCAATCGGGATGTACTGTTCGACCAGGAATGTTGGTGCGCCGCGCATGGCCGAGAAATCAGCGATCTGCCCCGATACTGAATAGCCAATGTGCCCCAATACACTCGCTCGAACCGACGACTGTCCAAGCACCATGGCAATAGCTTCGTAGTCCGCCGACACGAGTTTCGCGATTGCGATGAGTTCGTCGCTCAGATCGTCGATGGTGCTAGAGCCAAATCGTCTCAGAAACTCGTTGTAAATCAGAAGACCGCGTCGGGGGAATTTCGGTTCTGACAACAATCGAACGGCGTTCCTGAGAGAGGGTCCCGACTTGTCCTCTAATCGCCCGAGAAGGTCGCTCTCTACATTGGCTGACCAGACCGGATCGGACAGCAAACGGTTGCGAAACTCGGAAATGTTGTAAAAGCGACTGACGCCGAACGAGCGAGCGATAGCCTGTTTTGCTTCAACGTCTGTCTTTCGATCATCACCGAAGTCATCGGTGAAAATCCCGACGATCTCACCTCCCCAAATGTGCTGGATACACTTCGCAACCACGCAATTTGCGAACAGGTGGGAGTGCACATTGGCATTGTGATAAAGGTCAAGAACGATGACGCGCTCGGACCGGGGTGGGGTAGAGGATGTCCAGAATCGTCGATTTTCTTCCAGAAATTCGCTTATGCTCATCGTCCCACGGAGATCCTCTGCGATCCGTTCGTCAAGTTTACAATCGCGGAAACCCACCCGAAGAGGTCACGTCCCAGCCTCGCTCCATCCGAGGTCCGGTCGGGCGTGCTTTCGCACTCGGCAGATCTTCCGTTCTTGCGGCTGAAGTCTCAAGATACAGCCAAACTTTCAAGCTTCGAGCGCGTAGGATAGCCGTTCCATGACGTAATCCTGCTGATCGACGCTCAGGTTTGGGTGAATAGGCAACGTTAGCGCGAAGTCGTAATATTTCTCGGCAGCCGGAAAATCTCCGCGAGAGAATCCCAGGGCGCGGTACCACGGTTGCAGATGGACCGGTATGTAGTGGACGTTGACACCTATACCTGAAGCGCGCATCGCCGCAAAAACCTCGGCGCGAGTACGTCGCACGGTTTGATCCAGTTCAATGACATACAGATGCAGTGCCGAGAGAGTGCCCTCCGGCACGAACTGGCGGATCACGGGAAGACCGGCAAGCCCTTCGTGATAACGCGCCGCGATCGTCTGACGCCGGGCAACGAACTCGGCGAGGCGATCAAATTGCCTCACGCCGAGCGCCGCCTGGATGTCGGTCATACGGTAATTGAAGCCGAGCATCACCTGTTCGTAGTACCAAGCGCCTTCGGGAACAGCGGTCATATCAGCGGGATCGCGCGAGATGCCGTGGTTGCGCAGCAGACGCATGCGATGCGCGATCTCCGCAGAACGCGTGGTCGCGGCGCCGCCTTCTCCTGTCGTCACGATCTTGACGGGATGGAAGGAAAAAACGGTAACGTCGGCGAACTCGCACGAACCGATGGGCCGATTCTGGTAGTATCCGCCAACGGCATGGCTCGCATCTTCAAGAATGCGGAAGCCGTGTCGGTCCGCCAGACGGCGGATGGCGGCAAGATCGGCGGAAGTGCCGGCGAAGTCCACTGGAGCGACGACCTTCGGCAGGGTGCCGTCGCGCTCGGCCGCTTCGAGCTTGCTGGCGAGTGCCTCGACATCCATGTTTCGGGTCTTGGCGTTGATATCGACGAAATCGACGGTCGCGCCGCAGTAGAGACCGCAGTTGGCGGAGGCCACAAAGGTGTTCGGCACGGTCCAGAGCCGATCCGATGGGCCGAGCCCGAGCGCAAGACAGGCGATGTGAAGAGCCGCGGTTGCCGAGGAAAAGGCTACCGCTTCAGGCGCGTCGACTGTCCGCGCCAACGTCTCCTCGAACCTGGGGACCATCGGCCCCTGGGTCAGGAAGTCCGACCGAAGGACGTCGACGACCGCCTCGACATCGG
This sequence comes from Nitrobacter winogradskyi Nb-255, assembly GCF_000012725.1. NCBI lineage: Bacteria > Pseudomonadati > Pseudomonadota > Alphaproteobacteria > Hyphomicrobiales > Nitrobacteraceae > Nitrobacter > Nitrobacter winogradskyi. The sequence continues at coordinate 724,097 of NC_007406.1, forward strand.
CGCTAGAGATGTCCTGACGGCCATAGGGAATCATGTCCTGGTCCGTTCATAAAATTCCCGGATTTGCTCCACGGAGTAACGGACCGGGTTTGTACCGGAGTTGTACTCGAAACCCCGCGTTACGGGAGCGCCAGTCTCACGGAGACGGTTCTCCAAATAGTCACAACCGCGATCGTGAAACTTGATCGACGGTCGCATTACATAATGGTCACTGAACTCAAGCGTCAAATGGCTATTATCCGCAGGGCACAGTATTTCGTGCAGCTTTTCGCCCGGCCGGATACCAATCAAGTTCTGTGGCAGGTGCGGCGCCATCGCCGTTGCAAGGTCGACTATCCGGATCGACGGCAACTTCGGTACGAAGATCTCGCCGCCTTGCATGCGTTGGAAGCACCTCAGAACGAAGTCCACGCTTTCCTGCAGCGAGATCCAGAAACGGGTCATGGCGGTGTCGGTAATCGGCAATGACGTCGCGCCTTGTGCCATCAGTTTCTCGAAGAATGGGACGACCGATCCGCGCGAGCCGGCAACGTTGCCGTAGCGCACGACCGAGAAGGCGGTACGTCGCCTGCCTGCCATATTGTTGGCCGCAATGAACAGTTTATCCGATGCAAGCTTGGTGGCGCCATACAGGTTGATCGGATTGGCCGCTTTATCGCTTGAGAGCGCGATCACCTGCTCAACGTTGTTGGCAAGCGCGGCTGCTACAATATTCTCCGCGCCATGAATGTTGGTTCGGATACATTCCGTTGGATTGTATTCGGAGGCCGTCACCTGTTTCATGGCGGCAGCATGAACGATGCAGTCGATTCCACGCGTCGCTTCGATCAAACGCGCGCCGTCACGTACATCACCGATCAGCCAGCGAATGCAGGGTGCATTTACTTCCTGCTGCATCTCGAACTGCTTGAGCTCATCACGTGAATAGAAAACGAGGCGCGCCAGGTCGTAGCGTTCGAGTAGTATGCTCGCAAACTTGCGTCCGAATGAGCCTGTACCGCCGGAAACAAATACGGATTTGCCGTTGAACACCTGGACCTCTCTTTACCTGGGAATGGCGTAACCGAAGTCCGCGCGATGTCAATGACGGGACAGTCAGATTAAATCAACGAAGGGCACGTCGTGGCGGTCGTCCGGCCACACAGAAAGTCGTCCACCCTATACTCCGACTCACTTTTGTTCAGACACGCAGCAGATGACGTAGCCGGTTGCCCTGAGTGAGCCACGCTGCCAGCGAACCGCGTTCTGATCTCCGCACATCGTTAGGGGATGGATGCCGTTCATCAAGGCGCCAAGCCCGCCCCCAAGCCTGTAGGCGAGCACTTATCAGAAACCGGCTATCCCTGCGCTGGTTCGGGATAGTTGTGGATGTCATGAGATCCGCGCGTCCCGGCAGCGATTCCGCGCTAGAATGCGAGGGTGTGAACGGGTCCGGACAATCGAGCTTGCGCTTTTTAGTTCTTAAACGTCTGTAAAACTCATCAAAGTCGTTCCTCCTTTCCATCTTCCGGTATCGCCCCGAACTGCTCCGTACCAACAGGCCGCAAAGCGGCAGGCTTTTCCTCCGGTCTGGACAAGTGAACCTGTTGGTGCCGATCGGTCGTACGTCGAAGTAATCCTAGAGCGGAATCACGTTTAGCCTCTCTTTGACCGAATAAACAACTCATTCCAAGCCAAATAAATGACCATCATGCCAGCAATATACGTTTGCAATCTCGGCGCGTCAGCACCAATCTTGGTTGCGGCGTCAACGATCATCCAAACGCTTTGTCGAGCGCAAATTGGGATTGCCGGGCATTCTGCGTGAACGAACGGAGGACGTTCTGTTCCGTTCCCACTACGATTTGCGATGGTGATTTCTGAATGGAACGGACTTTCTGCTCGGATCGTCACCGGATGCGCGATTTCGAGCGCCGCACGATGACCTTCGCAGCCTTCGTCCGCCCCCGCAATGATCCGCATCAATGCCTGGGCGCCTTATACGCTCTGCTCGACGCCCTGATTAATCCTTCTGGATCGCCCCTTAGATGGTTTTCTGTTGAATGTGAGAGTTGATTGTCATGAGCCTCGGATGTGCTTTCAGAAGAGCCTTTAAGGCAGCGTAATCCATCTCCGCCGCACGATGATGTTCAATCAAAAGTTTGACGAGTTTGAAGTCGTCGTCGGTGTCGACGGTGATGCGCCAGTCGCTGAGATCGTCTTGATCCGTGTAGGACTCGTGGTGAATATCCGGCATCGATGTCCGAATATAACTTGTCACATGCTCGCGCTCGGACGATAGCCTCGCGTTCTCCGCGGCAAAGTCCAGTGAACGTCGGGAAAAAATTTCGAAATCCAGGCCGCGGGGGTAGGTCCGTTTCTCCGCGTTCGAGAGATAAACGGATCTGCTCTTCAAGCTCAGATAGATATCGAGGCCAGCACGGATCAACTCCGGGCAGATGAGAGGGCAGTCCGACGTCACGCGGATCACATGGCGAGCCTCGTGCGCGCGCGCCGCTCCTTGGTAACGTTCCAGTACGTCATTCTCGCTGCCTCGGAACACCGGAACGTCAAGTGCGGCGCAGAGTTCGACGACAGGGTTGTCGGACTGATTCGTTGTCGTCGCGACGATCACGGGAACGCCGACCTCGGCGAGGCGACCGAGATGCGTTTCGAGAAGGGTGCGCTCGCCGGCGCGCATCAAGATCTTGCCCGGAAGGCGAGTGCTTGTCATGCGCGCCTGAGTAATGATGACGGCTTCATTCGACATCGCGGCCACCGGGAGCGGCGTTCATCACATGGCCGGCGTCTTCGTTCGTGAGATGGATACGGAACATCGGCAGATTCAGCCTGGATTGTAGATGGTGCAATGGATTTGCTGGTTCGGCGGTGGTTCTTGCTGGCGGCTGTTCTTGCTGGCGGCTGTTCTATACCGAACCCTTGGAAGATTCGCATACTCGAAAGGCGCCGACCACGAGCCAGCATCCTGACGCTGTGCGTAGCGCAGGTCAGTAACACCCCGTTGATGCTATTCCTGCTTCTTGCGGACTGATCAGGCTCGCTTTTCCATCAAGAACCACGTTATGTCGTCTGCAGGGAATACCGGGTCTCGATGATAGATGAATCCGTAGTCGACAAGTTTTAGATCGGGGAATCTGTCCATCATCTCGCCGGCGAAATCCCGTTTCCACAACCGCCCGCTGTGACCACGATAGCTGATCTCGACCACGGAAGGATTGTAGTACTCCGCCGTGAGGACATAACGATTGCTGGCTTGATAGAGCCTTTCATAAGCCACCGGCAGCATGTCAGGATTGAGGTGGATCAAGACGCCGACGGTAAACGCCAGATCGACCCCTGGCCACTCGACTGGTTCAAACAGCGTCGTATTGGAAGCAGCTATTCCGGGTATCGTCGCCAGCCTTTCGAAGGCTCGGCTGTTTATTTCGATGGCTTGAAACGCTGCGTGTGGAAGCAGGCTCTTGAGGGCCAGAATATTTAGGCCGATGTTGGCGCCAAGCTCCCGAGCCGACCGGATCTGGCTACATCGCTGGACAACTCGGGAAAACATCGCGATCTTGGCGGCCACCAGTTCCTGACTTTTATTCCGGTCGATATAGTTGTCGCCAAACTCTCCGGCCCAGAATTGCTCTTGTTCTGTAATCTGGGTCATAGGTATTGCTTCCTCTTTGATTCCGCCCCGATCCTCCCGACGGGTTGCCGTGAGAAGGTCTTGAGGTCGATTAGCGCGCGCGATGGTGATATCGTTACGCGATCACTGACCACTTTATCGCCTCGCCATAGGCGATGTCGCGCGCGGCGGTGCGGCCGATGACGCGGGGTAGATACTTTGGCGGCAGGCCAAGACCGGGCCGAATGACGCGGATATTCTCGCTCGTCAGAAGCTCTCCCGCTTTGATCGGCTTGACTGCATAGATCGAGCGGCGAAACTGTCTGTTGGCCTTCTCGCTCTGGGCGAGGCCATAGTCGACATAACCGAGCGCGGACCACGCGGACTTGCAGTCGTCGACCAGCCGCCTGAACTCGTGCGGTTCGAGTGAAAACGCCGCGTCGGGGCCTCCATCGGTGCGCGAGATCGTGAAATGCTTTTCGATTATGGAGCCGCCCAGCGCGATCGAGGCGACGCAGGCGGCGGAGCCTGGCGCGTGATCGGAAAGGCCGGACACGACGTTGAAGGCCTGGCCGAGATGCGCCACGGTGCGCACGTTGGCTTCCTCGATGGGGGCCGGGTAGGCGCTGGTACAGTGCAGCAGGGCGATGCCGCCGGCGCCGTTGTCGCGCGCTGTTTCGGCCGCCTCTTGAATCTCGCCGAGATTGGCCATCCCGGTCGAGATGATCATCGGTTTGCCCTGTTTGGCGACATACTTGATCAGCGGCAGATCAATCACCTCGAACGACGCGATCTTGTAGGCGGGCGCATCGAGAGCCGCGAGCAGATCGACGGCGGTTTCGTCAAAGGGACTGGAGAAGATCGTGATTCCAAGCTCACGCGCTTTCGCGAACATTTGCCCATGCCATTCATATGGCGTGTGAGCCTGCTGGTAGAGTTGGTGGAGCCGGTAGCCGTCCCACAGGCCACCCTTGATCAGAAACTCCTCGCCATCGTGAGGGATGGTCATCGTGTCGGCGGTATAGGTCTGGATCTTGACCGCGTCGGCGCCGGCACCGGCGGCGGCTTCGATTATCTCCAGCGCCTTCGAAAGCTTGCCGTTATGGTTTGCTGACAGTTCGGCGATGATATAAGGAGGATGGTCCGCGCCGATCTTGCGTCCCTCGATGATCAAGTCCGGGCTCTGCATCAAAATTTACGCTCCTGGTGCGAACTAAAAGGCGCTGTCGCTTGGCGGAAAGCCGCCGCCTCGGAAGCTTGTTTCCGGGGTTCGCGCGCGGCGAATATCAAGGCTGCATTGAGGTTGCCACCGATCTTGGTTGCCGCAGTCTTGGTTGCCGCCGGTCTTGGCGGTGAATTACTCCAAGCGCTTATAGTGTGGGTCTTGCGTGACTTCAAAGGTGTTGCTCAGGAAGCCTGAGCACACGCCCGGTTGCATCAGAGTGTCCAAAACGGCCGCGGAAACAGCGCTCAACGAGCGAGCCCGGTCGCGCCGAAATGCCTGGACTTCGGCGAATGCAATGATTTCAAGCTCGGAGTATTCACGATTCTCAAGGGCTGCGAAGCGGCGCTGGATTTGCGCAGCGGAGCAGGCGGTCGCGAGCATGATTCCGACGTCGGTGACATGGCTTTGCGGATCTTCGACGAGTGCAACGGCTCTGGAAGGCGCTGACAGGTCGGACGCTCGGATGCCGGTTTCCTCCTCGAGCTCGATCAGGATGCATCGTTCGAGGCTAACCTGTCCGGCCGACCCGACCGCCGTGTCTTCAACGCCGCCGGACGGGACCAGCTCCCAGCACCCGGCGTCCATCTCTGAGCGATCGCTGCGCCGGCCGAATAAAATGCCATCCGGACAAGACAGGGTACCGGTGACGGCGAGCGGCTTGATCTTCAGCGCTGCATGAAGGCTCGGCTCGCGCCGTTGGGCAAGGAAGTATCGGTACTCCGAGATCCAGCCGACGATCGTTCTGGCATCACAATAATCGACGCTGAACAATCGCCCGTTGTAGATCTCTTGGGAGCGTAGCTCTTTTTCGCGCTGCCAGATTTCGTCCACGCGCGCCTCGATATCCGGGTCGATGTGTGGCGCTGCGGCTCCCAGCGTTACTCTCGGCTCCGATTGGAGCAGGCGAACATTCAGCATGCCGGCACTCTACCAAGGAGATCGGTGAGACGTTCGATGAATACGACCTGGCCCGGCCACCCGGCGCGATCTTTCGGGGGCGCCAGTGCCCACGTTTTGAGTCCCGCGGCAACTGCCGCCGTCGCGCCGATGCGGGAATCCTCGACTGCGTGCGACAGGGCGGCCGAGCAGTTCAGCCGCCTCAGCGCCCTGATGTAGGGTTCGGCGGCGGGCTTGCCAGAGGTCACCTCATCGCCGCCGACGACATCGTCGATCTTGTCGGCGAGCCCTGCGACTGCGAGCCATCCTTGCGCGGACAGTTTTGGCGACGACGTAACGACGGCGATCTTCAACCCGCGCTCGCGAGCGTGAGCCAGCAATTCAAATGCGCCGGCGGCGGGACGCGCGCTATGATGCGCTTGCGATACCATCGCCGCGTATTTCTGCAGGAGATCGGCCGGTGTTCCCGGCAGTTTGTGAGTCATCCTCAACCGCTCGATAATCTCGCCGAGTGGCGGTCCGTTGAGCCGCTGAAACTCGGCCTCGTCGCCGCTCGCGCCGAATGAGGCGAGAAAGGAATGGTAAGCGTTTTTCAGGGCCGCCACGCTGTCGGCGAGCGTGCCGTCGAGATCCAGAAACAGACCGCTGTGAAGTGGGCTGGCGTCAGCTTCCGGCATCAAGGTTTCCGACAGACGAACATCCGGCCTTGTCCAAAGGCGCCGAAGGCGCGCGATAGCTCCGGCGACCCCGCCAGGGTGAGCTGGGTTGCCGCGTGGACCAGCGGATGGTCGTAATCCACAGCGCCCCCATTGATGGCCGGGACCAGCACATAGAGCATCAGGTCGTGAAGCGAAATGAAATCCTCGATCTCGACTTCAAGGCCGAGCGTTTCGAGGTGCGGCAGGATGCGTGTCTCGTCGAAGAAGAGGTTGAATGCGGCGGGCGTGCGCGCGGGCAGGTTCAGCAGCGTGCGGCAATGATTCTGCCGATCATAGGTCGCGGTCGAGTTTTCGATCATGATGAGATGTCCGCCCCTCCGCACTCTTGCGGCAAGGCTGGTGATCGCGCGCATCTGCAGTTCGACCGATTCGATGTTGATCAGGCAGCGATCGGTAAAAACGACATCGTATTGCGCCAGCAATCCCGCCGCCGCCGAAAGTTCGAGCGCATTGCCGATCAGGAAGCGGGACCTGTCCTGGAAGCCGCTGGCAACGGCTGCTTCACGCGCGGCGTCGATCATTTCCGCAGTATAGTCGATGCCGTCGAGTTGCATGCGCGGAAATTGCGCGGCAAGCCCAAAGCAGTTCAAGCCATTTCCGCAACCGACTTCGAGAACGTGCGCCGGCGCATCGCCAAGCCCGAACATGGACATCCGGCGCGCCAATGCGTCGATCTCGAGCATCTTCGCGGTTCGGGTTCTGGTGGTGGCTCCGATCGCGGTGCCGAATTTTGATGCCCAGTCCCGCCAATGAGCCCTGACCTGTTCGGGATCCATAATTCCTTTCCATCTGCCTCTTCAGCGGCTCGCCTGATATTCCGAAGGGTTTGATAGCCCGACTGCACGCTTGGATTCAATGGAAGGCGCGTTAGACTTTGGCAGGTTCGTGAACGGCGGCTTTGTCAGAGGATGATTGCTGGTTCGATTCCGGCTTTAGGCTGCCGTTTATTTCTCATAGGGTTCTGGCGTTTCGACCCGGCGAGACCAGCTTTCGATCTTGCCTGATGCCAATCGAGCCAGGGCCAGGCGTCGCCAGCTATCCGGGAGACCCGGGAGACCGGCCAGCTCAGCCAGTGCCGGCCGGTTCATTCGGTCGTGGTAGAGAAGGTGGGAGGTTCTGGTGAGCGACCAGGCAGGGTTTGGCCTTGCGATCAGGCTGCCGCAGTCGCCTGCTGCGAGAATACCCGGCTCGATCACTCTGAAATACCAGCCGGTTCGTCCGGTGTCCTGTACCCTCCGAGCCATGTCGGGCACGTCAAAGCGCAGATTCAGCTTCCAGCAGGGCTGGCGGCCCTGGCTGACCTCGATCACGGCTGATCCGATGCGCCAGCGATCGCCGAGGCAAAGACCGGTCTCGCTTGCGCCATCAATAACAAGGTTTTCACCAAAGGCGCCGGGCCGGAAGCGATTGGTGCGATCCGGTAATTCTTTGGACCATGTTGTGAAGTGTGAGATCGAGTAGGCGTGGATGGCCTTGTGCGGCCCGCCATGGTGTTTGCGATCGGCCTGTTCGTCTCCCTCAAGTCCCAGGTAGCTTACCGGCAGTGGATGGTGAACCTGGTGCTTATCGATGGCGCTGAGCGCTCCCGATGAGCCAAGAGGAGAGACCCCGCCGATGCGGAGTTCGAGCACGTCAAATCGGGCCATGGCCTGCGATACCTCACCGCGCGACAGTTGATGAAGTCACACCTACCATTCGGGGGCGATCCTGAGAAAACTCGCGGGGGGGGGGAGGGCTTGTCGGGCGGTCGTTGGGATAGCCAGACAGTATCTCCACCTGTACGGCCGTGTCCGCCGATCTTTCGTCAAGCTTTGGCTGGATAGAGTATTTGTTCCGTTCAAAGGGTGGCTCGATGTCAAAGCGCGTAACCAAAACAAAATCTTGCAGAGACCGGGAAAAATTGGGAGTTTTGCGGGTCAAGGATCACCGAAAAATCGAGGAACGTATTCTCAGATTGCTTGATCGATACGAAGCCTCGCCAGAGACGGACAAGCGTTGGCTGGATATTGGACGATCCTGCATCGAGCAGGGTTTCATGGCGATCAACCGGGCTGTTTTCGAGCAGAAGCGGGCTGAATTGCCGGAGGATTGATCAGGGTGGACAGGTCGCCTTCAATCTCCGGCGTTCGTGCGCGCTACAAACGCCGCGCCGTGGGCGTCCGCTGTGTCTCATCGCCATCGACACGTTTCGCGGCATCGTCTGCGCCGGCCGGGACCGCCCCGTCGCCGTGGGGACGTTATGCATCTAAAAGCGGGTAGCTGAAGGCCTCGCATGTTCTTGCAGAAATCTGTTGTCGCATTTCGCCCGAGGGCAATCCTCGCAAAGCTGGTCGCCTCGTCCTTGGTCTGGGCTTGTGCGGCGATACCGGGTTTTGCGGAGACATCGCCTCCCCAGACCTCAGGCGTACCCATTGCCGACGGTCAGATCGACGAGGCCGTGGCGGGTCTCGACGCGATCGCCACCGGCGTCATGAAAAAGACCGGCATTCCGGGCATGGCGGTTGCGGTGGTGCGTGATGGCAAGATCGCCTACGCGAAGGGTTTCGGCGTCCGGAAAGTTGGCGAGAACCAGCCGATTGACGCGAACACTGTTTTTCAGATCGCATCGCTTTCAAAATCTATCGCGGCCACCGTCGTGGCTCGCCAGGTCGGCGCGGACGTCGTCAAGTGGAACACGCCTGTCCAGGCGCACTTGCCCTGGTTCAGGTTGATGGACCCGTGGGTGACGCAGCATGTCACGATCGCCGATTTGTTCAGCCACCGTTCGGGGTTGCCGGACCACGCCGGCGACGATCTAGAGGATCTCGGCTATGGTCGCCGAGCTGTGCTGGAGCGCCTGCGCCTGCTGCCGCTTCACGGTTTCCGGGACGTCTATGCCTACACGAATTTCGGGCTGACCGCGGCGGCGGAAGCCGTCGCCGCCGCATCAGGCAAGGACTGGGAAAGCCTGTCTGAAGAGGTTCTTTATAAACCGCTCGGGATGAGCGCGACCAGTTCGCGCTTTGCTGATTTTGAAAAGCAGGCCAATCGCGCCATTGGACATGTAAGGGGCGGCGACGGCTTCCAGCCAAAGTATCAACGCCGGCCCGATGCGCAGTCACCCGCAGGCGGTGTCAGTTCGTCGGCAAACGATCTTGCCCGATGGCTGGCGTTGGTGTTGCGGAACGGCGAATTCGAAGGCCGGCAGGTCATTCCAGCGGATGCTCTGCTTCCAGCCATGACCGCCGAGGTCGTTTCGATTCATTCCCCTTCAGCCGATGCGAGAGCCAGCCTGTACGGATATGGATTTGGCGTCGGAGTCACGCCTGCGGGACGAACAATGATCAGTCATTCCGGGGCCTTCGCGCTGGGTGCAGGAACCCATTACACGATCATCCCTTCGGCCGGGATCGGGATCGTCGTGCTGACCAACGCGGAACCGGTCGGCGCGGCGGAGGCGGTCGGGGCCTCGTTCATGGATCTTGTTCAGTTCGGGAAGATCACGCGGGACTGGCTTGCTGCCTATAGCGGGGTGATGGCGCAGCTTACGGCGCCGGCAGGCGATCTCGTCGGCAAGTCGCCGCCCGCTAAACCAGCGCCGGCTGCCAGTTCTACATCCTATGTTGGCCGCTACGGCAGTCCCTATTTCGGAGATGCCGAGATCGTCGATGCAAACGGTCATATGGAGCTGAAGATCGGCCGTTTGAGCCGATCGTACACGTTGACGCACTGGGATGGCGACGTGTTTTCGATCAAACCTTCCAGCGAGAACCAAACCGACGGTTCGGTGTCGTCGGTTACTTTCAAGCGAACTGGCGACGAGCCGGCCAGCGAACTGACTATCGAGTTTCTCAACGACAATGGGCTCGGCCAGTTCATGAGGCGCTGAAAACATTCTCCCGGAGGAATTCGGTCGGCCGCCAGGCGCCAACACCCTCTATCGGGAGAGGATGGCAACAGGAATTGAATGCGTTCTCCAGATAATGGAGTTGGGAAATGGCGCAGCCTGTTTTTCTCTGCCACCTTTCTTAAACTAATTCTAAATCATTGAGTTTGCACGCGAAGTATTCTGCCGCTAGAGCATGATGAGTTTAGATTTGGTTGTATCCTGCATTGACGAAGTAGTTGGCGCATTCAGCCGGTGCAACGGTTTCGAGGATCGGAGCGATAGCATTGTAGACGGCCTCGGTGGTCCGCTGCGCGGCTTTGCGTAGCCAGTGTTTGAACTTGGCAAAGAACTGCTCGATCGGGTTCAGATCAGGCGAGTATTTCGGCAGGTAGAAGAGCCGGGCACCGGCGGCACGGATGACGCGACGCACGGCGCTGGCCTTGTGCGAGCCGAGGTTGTCCATAATGACGATGTCGCCGTGCCGCAGGGTCGGGACCAGAACCTTCTCGATGTAGAGAAGGAAGGCTTCGCCGTTGATCGGCCCCTCGATGAACCACGGCGCGGTGATGCGATCGTGGCGCAGAGCGGCCATAAAGGTCATGGTCTGCCAGCGGCCATGCGGCACCTTGGCTCTGATGCGTTGACCGCGCGGCGCCCAGCCCCGCAGCGGCGCCATATTGGTTTTGGTCCAGGTCTCATCGATGAACACCAGCCGAGTGGGATCAATCCGATCTCGATACTTGGTCCATTGCGCTCGCCGACGGGCGACATCGGGACGATCCTGCTCTGCAGCAATCAGCGTCTTTTTTTGTAACTGAGCTTCACAGCGTGAACGAACTCCCACATCGTGCGGTAATCGACCTTAAGGCCACGCTCGGCAAGTTCGGCCACCAGCCCGCGCACGGTAAAGTCCTTTCGGCACCGTTGCAGCAGCCATTCGCGGTGCGGCCCCGCAATCTTCTTTGGCCTATAGCCGCCGATCTGGCTTGGCGCGACGCTGCCGGTCTCGTGGAAGCGTTGTACCCAGTTGATCGCCGTGCTGATGCCCACCCCAAACTGGGCCGCAGCCTGATGCCGCGACAGGCCGCCTTTAACGACAGCACGCACTACCCGCTCACGAAGGTCGTTCGAATAGGCTCGTCCCATCCATGCTGGCCTCCTTCCCAGTCAGCATGTTGAATCAGATGAATTCTGATTTGGGAATCTCAATCGATTCAAAATAAACCCATCCCGCTCTAGGGCCACCGACAGGGGCAGGACCGCGTCCGTCGTTATCCGCGGATTGGAGACCCGTGAACGGGCGGTTGCGCATCGGTGTGGGCGCCAAGGGAGCGGCGATTACCAATGTCCTGGGTATCAGGGGTAGGTGGAGAATGCCGACCGACGAAGGCGCGTCGGCTCATCTCGATTGAGGGGACGAATGTATCGTGAGTATGCTTTTTGCAACGTTCCTTCGTAGCGCAAACCTGAGGTCGCTCGCGACACGCCGACACCGTTTCCACGGTCGGCAGAAAGCTGATTGCGCAGGGACAGGGATGAGCCCGCTTCCGTGTCGTGATTCAGAAGAGGGCACGGATGGCTGAGTCCTTGAGTGCTGCCTTCCTGCTGCATCGGCGATCCCTGATGTGGAGCGTGATGCGGATCGTGCGCGATCCCCAGACGGCCGAGGATCTTGCGCAGGAGACGTACCTCCGTGCCGCGCGGGCTGCCGAGAGCGGCCCGATCGAACATCTGGAAGCTTTTCTGTATCAGACGGCTCGCAACCTCGCGCTCGACCATCTGCGACGACAGCGGACGCGAGGCAGTGTGCAGCTTGATGGTCTCCCCACCGCGGAAATCGAGAAAGTCCCGGCGAATTCTCCGACACCGGAAGGCGTGGTCATCGAGCGCGAGCGGTTGAACCGATTCTGGCAGGCTTTGAGCGCGCTTCCGGAACGGGCGCAAACCGTCGTCGTGCTCAGCCGCGTCGAAGGGTGGCAGAACGGACAGATCGCCAGTCATCTCGGCGTTTCCGAGCGCACGGTCTTCAACGACCTCAAGCTGGCGATGGCGCATTGCCGCGACGCGATCCGACGTCTTGATGAGGGTTGAGACCTTCTCTTGACCGCCAGCCGGATTTCTCCTCCCGAACCACATGGGTCGGCCGCCGGTCCCGACTGATTTTGCCGGATTCCAGTCGACCGAACGTCTCTGGTATAAGGCTGCGGCATAGCGAAGACAGGATGGTCTGAGTGGCACACGACGGCGCAGAGGACGACAAATCCGGAGGGGCGTTTACCCATCCGGACCCGATTGTCGATGAAGCGCTTGAATGGCTCGCCCGCCGTCAGAACGCGCCGCTGGAGCTGGCGGAACAACGGCAATTTCAGGAATGGCTGCTGCGAAGCCCACGCCACGGCGAAGAGTTTCGTTATCTCGAGGCGATGTGGAGATCCCCTGAACTCGGGAAAGCGGCTGAAGGGCTGCCAGCCGCCGCGCGCGGTTCGGTGAACCGACGCCGGCTGCTCTCGGCCGCGCGCTACGTTCAATCGTGGTCACTGCGGGGCGTCGCCGCCGCCGCCATCCTCATGATCGCCATCGGGGCGTGGCAATATCCGGCTCTGATGTTGCGGTGGCAAGCCGATTACATCACGGCAACCGGCGGCCGGGCGCAAGTGTCGTTGCCGGACGGCTCGACGATGCTTTTGAACACCGCTTCGGCCGTGTCGATCGACTTCACGAACGGACGGCGACAAGTGACCCTTCTGGAAGGCGAAGCCTTCTTCGATGTACGGCACGATCCGGCGCATCCGTTCCGCGTTGCCGCTCACTATGGGGAAACCGAGGTGAAGGGTACGGCCTTTGCCGTCAGGACTGAAAGTGATCAGGACACCATTGTTCTTGAGCGCGGCCGCGTCGAGGTCAGCCGGTTGTCGGATTCCGGCGATCATGTCGAACTCGATCCCGGAGAGATGGTGACAGCCACCGCGAAAGCTCTCTCCGTGGTTGCCAGGCGTGACCCGTCGGAGATTCTCGCCTGGCGCGATGGCCGCATCATATTCGAGAATCAACGCCTGGCGCACGTGCTGGATGAACTGCGCCGCTATTACGACGGGATCGTCATTGTCGCCGACGCGCGGGTGGGTGATCTCGTCGTCACCGGCAACTATCGGCTTGATGACGTGCCCGGCGCCATCCGCACGCTTGCCGATGCGGCGGGCGCAACCATGAACCGTCTGCCCGGCGGAATCATTCTGCTGCGATAGCACCGGGTTTTTTTGCCGGATCGCCTCTTGTCGAACGTCATCTGTTCGAGGGCGAGGCGCGCACGCAGCGCGGGACCGACCCTCGATTGAATCAGAGGGCGGGGCTTGAAGATGAGGCAGGGCGACCTGAACGGCGGCAGCGGACGCGGCGAACGCGTGATAAGAGGACGACGTTATCTATCGTTCCTGCTCTCCACGGCAATGATCGGTTTTACCGGAATGCTCGGCGTTGCGCCTGCGTGCGCGCAACAAACGCGCCAGGCGGTGACTTCCCAGCCGGTGAATTTCTCGATTCCCGCGCAGCCGCTGTCATCGGCGATCAACGCATTCATCCGCGCAACGGGCTGGCAGATCAGCTACTCGTCGCAGCTTGTACATGGCAAGACATCGGTCGCCGTGGTCGGCGCCATGCCGCCATCGGCGGCGCTGCAGCGCCTCGTTTCGGGCACCGGGCTCAGCGTACGGATGGGTGGTTCGGGTTCCGCCGCATTGGTCGGCGCGGCCGGCGCGGCCGATGCGGCGGTTGCCCCGGTCGCCGGCGCGATCTCGCTCGACACCATCGATGTGCAGGGCGCGACGTCGAGCGATCCCGGCAGGACCGAGGGCACCGGCTCCTACACGACCAGCGTGGCGTCGTTCGGCAAGAATCAAACGCTAAAAGAAACGCCGCAGACAGTCTCGGTCATCACGCGCCAGCGCATTCAGGATCAGGGAATGACGACGATGGAGCATGCGCTGGAGCGCACACCCGGCATCACCGTCGTGCCATACAGCACCACAGATTCAACTATATATTCCCGAGGTTTTCCTGTCACAAACCTTCAGATCGACGGCAACAGCCCGCAATTTGGAGGAAGCATGATAGGTCAGGGCTTCACCACATCCCAGTTTGACCTCGCTATGTTCGATCGCGTCGAGGTCCTGCGCGGCTCCGACGCGCTCTACGGCACCTCGGGCGCACCGGGCGGCGCAATTAATCTTGTGCGCAAGAAGCCGACCAAACAGTTCCAGATGAACGCGCTGCTCCACGGCGGAAGCTGGAACAACTATCGTGGCGAACTGGATGTCGGCGGTTCGCTCACCGAGAACGGTGCGGTTCGCGGGCGCTTTGTCGGGACCTATCAGGATCAGAATTTTTTCTACAATCACGGCAAGAGCAACAGGTATCTGCTTTATGGTATCATCGAAGCTGATATCACCGACAGCACCATGCTCACCTTCGGCGCCAATGTCATGCGCCAGGATCAGGCTGGATTTTTCCGTGGGCTTCCGCGCTATGCGAACGGTGACGACCTCGGCCTGCCGCGCAGCTTCTCTCTCAATCGGCCCGAGGACACCTGGCTGCTCAACAACAATATGATGTTCATCCGCCTCGATCAGGAACTCGCACCCAACTGGACCCTGGGCGTCGAGGCGACGCGCTCGATCAACGAGATTTTTCGCCGGGACTTAACCTGGCAGGGAGGGATCAATCCGATCACTGGCATGGGTCTGACCGGCTATGATTGGGAGTACGATTACCGTGCACCGCAGTTCACGCTCGACGCTGTGCTGAAAGGATCGTTCGATCTGTTGGGCAGGGAGCAGAAGCTGACTTTGGGTGTGTCCGCCGTCAGGGCTCTTGAGACAGTTTAGGGGTTTTCGGGAAGGGAGGATTTCTGGATCATCGCAGCCAATTTGGAGCGCAGATGAGACAGAAATCCGGGCCGGAGAAAGCACCGGCAGAGCAGGTCGTGAAGGACATCCGCCGGGCAACGCGCCGGCAGTTCTCGGCTGAAGAGAAGATCCGCATCGTGCTGGAAGGCGTGCGCGGCGAGGAGAGCATCGCCGAGCTGTGTCGGCGCGAGGGGATCGCCTCGTCGATGTATTACGGCTGGTCGAAGGAGTTCCTCGACGCCGGCAAGCGCCGTCTCGCTGGTGACACGGCCCGCGCCGCGACGTCGGACGAGGTGAAAGAGCTGCGCCGTGAGGCGCAGGCCCTGAAGGAGGCCGTGGCCGATCTCACCCTGGAAAACCGCCTGCTGAAAAAAAGCATGCTCGCGGATGGGGAGGACGACACATGAGGTATCCTGCATCCGAAAAGGCCGAGATCATTCGCCTGGTCGAGGCCTCGCATCTGCCGGCACGGCGAACCCTGGACAAGCTCGGCATCCCGCGCGCCACGTTCTATCGCTGGTACGATCGCTATCTCACCGGTGGGATCGAGGCTCTGGCCGATCATCGCTCGCGGCCGGATCGTGTCTGGAACCGGATTCCTGACCCAATCCGGGCCGAGATCGTCGAGCTGGCGCTGCGCGAAACGGAGCTGAGCCCGCGCGAGCTGGCGGTGCGCTTCACCGACGAGAAGCGCTACTTTGTCTCGGAGGCGTCGGTATATCGGCTGCTGAAGGCTCATGATCTCATCACCAGCCCAGCCTATATCGTCATCAAGGCGGCGTCTGAGTTCAAGGACAAGACGACAGCGCCCAACCAGCTCTGGCAAACCGACTTCACCTACCTGAAGATCACGGGTTGGGGCTGGTATTATCTCTCGACCGTGCTCGACGACTTCTCCCGCTTCATCGTCGCCTGGAAGCTCTGCGCCACGATGCGGGCGGATGACGTCACCGCCACGCTCGATCTGGCTCTGGCGGCATCGGGGCTCGACCAGATCACGGTCGCGCATCGGCCGAGGCTGTTGAGCGACAACGGCGCCTCATACATCTCGGCCGAACTCGCTACCTGGCTCGACGGCAAGGGCATGAAACACGTTCGCGGCGCGCCGTATCATCCCCAGACGCAGGGCAAGATCGAGCGCTGGCATCAGACCCTGAAGAACCGCATCCTGCTGGAAAACTACTATCTGCCCGGCGACCTTGAACGGCAGGTCGCGGCCTTCGTCGAGCACTACAATCACGGCCGCTATCACGAGAGCATCGATAATCTCACGCCCGCTGACGTCTACTTCGGCCGCGGGCAGACCATCCTCACCGAACGCGAAAGGATCAAACGCCAGACCATCCACCAAAGACGCTTGCAGCATCACCTGCAGGCCGCCTAACCTCAAACCCAGATGAGCCAGAACCTCCGTTCCCGTGACCCCGGAACAGTCTCAATTCATCTGACGACGGACACTTTGGGTGCTAATATCAACAGGCTGGATCTCCACCTGTTGAACCGAAAAAACCTGAGTATGTGGGTAGGATCGATGCGTAACAGCATCTTCCAATACAACCCTGCCGACTATCCTGCCGGACCCTACGTTCCTAATAACGATAACACCTACAAAATCTTACAGAAAGGCGTGTATGGATCGTTCGTGGCTCATGTCGCGGACCCTCTGAAGCTGATTTTCGGGGGGCGGTTGAGTTGGTACAGTTACAATAGTGCCATTAATGCTGTTGACCAGAACACGGGCGCTGTCACCTCCACATCGTTGACGGCATACGAAGACAACAAGGTTTTCACGCCTTATCTCGGCATGGTTTACGACCTGACCAGTCAATGGTCGGCCTATGCCAGCTTTGCCGAGACCTATCAGCCGCAGGCTTTCAACTTAAGGGGGCCTCTGCCCGGCACTCCGCTTGGCCCTATCACGGGGCGCACCTATGAGGTCGGCGTCAAGGGCAGCCTGCTCGACGGCCGCTTGAACACGACGTTTGCGCTATATCATGTGAAGCGCAACGGTGAGGCGGTGCGGGATTTCGCCTATCCGGCTACTCCGGGCGATCTTGGCACAAATTGCTGCTGGCTCGGTGACGGCCGCATCGTCAGCCAGGGCGTGGATATCGAGGTCAACGGCGAGGTCGCCGCCGGCTGGCAGGTTTCGGCCGGCTATACTTTCAACGACAACGAGAACATAGCGGGCGGCGGCCGCTACAACGCGTTCACACCGAAGCATCTGTTCAAGCTGTGGACGAGTTACGATCTGCAAGGGCCGCTTGAGGGCTTCAAGATCGGCGGCGGCGTGACCGCGCAAAGCTCATTCTACCAGACCGGAACATTCGCCGGGAATCCGTTTAGAATTACCGAGCCGGGCCGCGCGGTGGTGGATCTGTTCGCGCAATACCGTCTCGATGAGCACTGGACCCTGGCTCTCAACGTCAACAACCTGTTCGACAGGACATACTACCAGGCCATCGGAGCTTTCTACCTCGGCAATTTCTACGGCGCGCCACGTAATTTCCTGCTGAGCGCGCGGGCGAGGTTCTAAGCATCACTCGCGGTGGCTTCAGCGCGGCTGCGAACGAGTTCGATGTCAGGCAGCCGATCGTCGGCAGGCGGGGCACGGCCTTCGGGGCCGTTTCCAGTCGTGCAATTGGACCCTCCGCTCCATGACGACACAGGCGGGATAATAGCTTCTTAGCGCCACCACAATGTCTCCGAGATGCACCGTGTCCACGTGTGAAACACGAAGGTGCGAGAACTCTCTTTCGCGCCAATCCGTTCGTACGGGTCGTCGCGGATGATATTAGCTGCCGCAATCCCATCACTCAGAATGGCTTTATCGCGGAGCGGTGCATTCTGCGAAGTTTATCGTTTTCTTTTGCCGCTGATTGTGAGGATCACTCCGCTTCGCCAATATAGGGCGAAACGACTCTCGATCGATGCAATTGAAATGGTGAAGCCGTGGGAAAAAGCAGCGCCGCGATTATTGACTTTCAGCCTTATCTGGAGCGGCGCAGGTGCGCAGCGAAATCCGGAGGAGCCTGTGGTCCGTCATCGGCCAGCCAATTCCCATACGCTTTTCCGTTCATGTGGCTGACGGTGCCTGTCGTCATTGTGTTCCCGACATGGGTATCAAGGCCCGGATCCACGGAGTCCGGCCCGATCATCGCATGAGCAAGCTCGGCACGAGCCAGATTTACCATCAAGGCGATGGAAGCGGTCTGGATTGCATTGAACTGCCGGTGATTGTCGGAAAGAATCTGCGCCGAATCCGGTTGCGGCAAGGTTTGTCGCTCGAGCGACTGGCCAAGCAATCGGGCGTGAGCCGCGCCATGCTTGGCCAGATCGAAACCGGAAAGAGCACGCCGACCATCGGTCTGCTTTGGAAAATATGCACCTCGCTCACTGTTCCGTTCGCCAGCCTGATAGCCGTCGGCGATCCGGAAGGAATCATCGTTCTGCGCCGCGACGGATCGAAGCTGTTGTCATCCAATCAGGGACGGTTCACCTCCCGGGCTCTGTTTCCGTTCGATAGCGAACGACGAACTGAGTTCTATGAACTCCGGCTCGCCCCGCTCTATTGCGAGAACGCCGAAGCTCATGCGGCGGGGACCCGCGAGAATCTGGTGGTTGCCAAGGGATCGGTCGAAATCGCCGTCGGATCGGCGCGGCCAACGACTTTGAGCGAGGGAGACGCCATGCTGTTCGAGGCGGACGTTCCGCACGCATACCGCAATCTCGGCACAGACGAGGCAGTTCTGTATCTGGTGATGACCTATGCGCAGATGATCGGCTGAGGCCGGCGCGCAAATCGTCGATGTTTTACGGCCCTCACTCGTCCAGCCTGAAACAAAACAAGGGCAGAACCAGTCTGCCCTTGTCCGAACTCAACCGGCTCGTTCGATATCGTCAGGCTGCCTTCGCCTGCATGACGCACATCATCGCCATCCCACCGCAGCACATCATCATCGGCATGCCGTTGTTCGCCATGTTCATCATGTTCTGGCAGCACTGCATGAACATGTCCTTCATCGACGCATCCATGGGCTTCATCTCGCAGGTCATGCCGTTGGCCGTCATCGTGCAGGTCATCTGGCACATCATGGTCGGCATCGACATCATGCCTCCCATCGGCATCATGCCATTCATCATCATGGGCGACGTCATGGGTGACGCGCCGCCCATCATGGGCATCATCATCTGCATCGCTGGAGTCATGTGCTTGTCCCTTCAAGAGGTGAATGATCTCTAACTATCGATCCAGATGGTAGATACTCCTAATTCGAGCTTCAATTGGAGATTGTTCGTGCTGTTCGCTTTTCTCCAATAAGGTGCCGAACCGTCCAATACAGTAGCCGGATCCGCTGTGATAACGGCGATCCGTCCAGGATATCAGACGGCTTGGAAAGCGAGAGTATCCTCACGGCGCGATGCGGTCTTCACCACGCGCGCTGGGCGCGGAACATGACGGTCCAGACCTCCTGATCCTTCACCGCATAATTGCCCCCCGGCTTGCTGACAGCCCAGTTGGGAGGAACAGCCGCGACGCCGGCGAACTTCTGATCCAACATGCTGTAAGCCGCTTCCGTCGTGAACGTCAGATTCTTGACCGGCGTCCAACGAATGTTCGCGCCGACCTGCCCGATGTTGTAATCCGGATTGCAGGTGGAGAGACCCCCGCCGAGGGCGCCAGGAATTGATACGCCGCACATGTAGGCCTTGGCTCCGCCGGTGTACCTGACCGATGCGTAGGCGCCGAATATCGAGCTGCTCCAGTACTGATTCCAGTTGTGAACGTAGGCGCCGCGCATGCCCCAGGTCGTGACCAGCTCTAGATCGCCGTTGGGCGCGTAGACGGAATCGGGCGCGAAGCCGAAGCCGACGCTGCCCACGCCGAAGCCTGAATAGATCGTGCTGCCGCCCGCCTGAGCAGCCATGTCCTGGATGTTGTAGCGGGTTGCGCCGTTGGTATAGACGGCCGAGACGTTGATCACGTCGCCCGGACCCGTCGGGATGTTTCTGATCGTCAGAGCGAGCTGACCGGCCCAGCCCCACTTGTTTCGGGGGCCTCCAGTGGTTTCATCGCCTCCGTAGTAGGCGGGGTTGTTATGATGCGCCGCGGCCGACGCCTGGAACAAGCCCCAGGCCTGGTCGACGCGCAGTTGGCCGACGATATCCGGAAAGGTGGTTCCGGCATTCGCGCTGAGGCCGTAGCCGAAGAGAGGGGAGCCGAAGAAGACGATGCCCAGAAACGGAGGGCTGATGATGGTGCCCGGCGATCCCACTCCGAGGTTGTGAATGCCGGCCTGATAATACGCGCTCGGATCCTGCACGCCGATCGAGCCTGATATGCCATCGCCGAACTCCGCGGTGTAGGTGAACTGGTTCACCCCCGTGAACGCGCCGCCGCCGCCGACGAGACCGTCATAGATGTTGCCGGGATAGTTGCCCCAGGGAGCGGTGAACTGGGAGACAGCTTTACCCATCGTGAAGCCGGCGAACTGAATGAAAGCGAAGAACACGTTAAGCTGGCCGCCGGAGATTCCGCCGGTCGGATTCCCGTCATACGCTGTCCCGCCGACGCGCAAGCCTGCATAGCCTCCCGAGGTCCAGGTGAAGCCCCCGTCGAAGTAGCTGCGAACCACGCCGTAATCCGTTGCGGTGCGTGTGTCGAAGGTCAGGTCCGCGCGCGCGCGCCAGGTGAAAGCGTTGGAGTGACGATTCTGCGCTCCGGCCTGATTCGAGGTGTTGCCCATGAAAATCGCATTGGTGTTCACGCCCAGGTCGGCACGCATATAGCCGCCGAGCTTGATGCAGGTTTCGGTGCCGGGGATATAATAGAAGCCGGCGCCATACAGGGAGCAGACCTTTACGTACTCGACGGCTTTCGCCTTCAACGGAAGATCAGCGGCCCGAGCCCCGCTCACGACGACCAGAGCTGTCGTCGAGCCGAGAAAAAGATTCTTCATCAAATTCATTATCAAACCCCAAGTTGCTTTGTCATGGCGGGTTCGAGTCTGCTGAGCGCAGCACTGGAAGAACGTTTCTCGCAGTCCATGACCGACGCAGCCGTCTGCAAATGCCGCGCGCCCCTCATCGCTGAAGAGGACGTGCGGCCAC
Organism: Nitrobacter winogradskyi Nb-255; assembly: GCF_000012725.1. Taxonomy (NCBI): domain Bacteria; kingdom Pseudomonadati; phylum Pseudomonadota; class Alphaproteobacteria; order Hyphomicrobiales; family Nitrobacteraceae; genus Nitrobacter; species Nitrobacter winogradskyi. The sequence continues at coordinate 745,428 of NC_007406.1, forward strand.
TCAAAGAACGACAACCATCTAAAATTAGGACGACTTGTGATGCGTAAGGCCCGTGGCCTGTCGATATAGCTATCGACACACATCGAATGGTGTCAACATGAAGACGGCATCAAACAAAACATAAGTATGGTCATGACTCGAAGCGCCGAGAAGAAGAAAGATCTTGAGCGTTCGGAGTCTGATCAGCAGAATTCTGTACCACCTCGCGCGTACGTCTGAAGCTTCAATAGAAGGCGAACTTGATGCAGGTTGTCGTCACTCACATTGCTGTCGCCGGATGTGACGCGATCTATATGAAGATAGACGCTGATGAATCGTGTGCGATAACAGGGTGCAGATCGTCGCTGCTGATACGTGCGTCAGATGGGAAAGAAAATCTTGAATGTGTGAAGTGTTCTCCGAAGAATATCGTGCCACGTTGTTCGTACTTCCAGGGCGTTGCGAGCGCCACGAGAGACAACGCGTTGAAACGGAGTCTGGAATCTTAGTCGAATCGGAGCGGCGCCTATGCCTGATCGGCGGACACACGTCGAATGTACCAACATGCGGAGGTGATCCGTATGGTTCTCAGGAGATCGTCAATCGTATTCCGTCGAGCCGTTACATCGCAGACTTTATGAGACGACCAACGAGAGGTGTTCGAAAAGTTCTCGTACTTGATAGACGCAACGGGTGTTCTCAAAAGAAGATTATGTGCGGATGCCGATCCGTCGGACGCAGAAGATCACTTGCAATGCGCAAAATACGTAAAATAAATCTGCTTCTCATTTGCTATAGAATCTTCACGCGTTGAAAGAGCGCGATGTATCCGGAATGGTGGAGCGCGTGACTTGAGTCTCGAATTATTTCTGACGGTGGCACTCAACGGTCTTACCGTCTCCGCACTCTACTTCATCGTGGCGATCGGATTCTCGCTCATCTTCGGTCTGATGCGCTCCGTGAACATGGCGCACGGAACGCTGTTTCTTGTCGGCGCGTATGCCGGCGTCGCCGTTTTCTATCCGCTTTACGACGACGGCAACGCTTATGCCTGGATCATCGCGTTGGCCGCAGGAATTTCCGCATCGGCGATTCTTGGTGTCGTTTTGCAGATTGTCTTTCTTGGCTGGATGCAGGGTCAGGAGCTGCGCCAGACGCTGGTGACGATCGGAATCTCCATAATCGTCGCGGATCAACTCCTGGCGATTTTTGGCGGACTGAGTCAGCAGTTCTATGCGCCCGACATTCTGTTTGGGTCGGTGCCGGTGCCATTCGTTCAAGGCGGTCAGTACTCGACCTTCCGTCTGTTTCAGGTGGTGGTGGCGATCGGTGTCGGCTTCGGTCTTTGGCTGATCCTGCAACGGACAAAGCTCGGCATCGTGGTGCGCGCCGGTGTCGATGACCGGGCGATGCTGGCGGCGCAAGGCGTCAACGTGCCGCTCATCTCAGTTGTCATTTTTGCGATCGGCGCCGCTCTTGCCGGCCTGGCCGGGGTCATAGGTGGCACCGCGCAGCCCTTCGGCCAGGAGAAGGATATCGAGTTCCTGCTGACATCACTTGTCGTGGTTATCGTGGGCGGCATGGGATCGTTACCCGGGACGGCGCTCGGCGCACTTCTGGTCGGAATGGCCGAGCAGTTCGGACAATCGTTGTTCCCGGCTTACTCGGTGATGCTCACATTGCTCATCATGGTAGCGGTCCTCGCGTTCCGGCCTCACGGTCTTCTGGGAAGAAAACTATCATGAGTGACGCGGCTTCCACATCTACTACGGAGGTCGTCGGACGCTCCTTTGCTTTGTCGTCCCTGATCACTTCCGCTGTTCTGATAGCGCTTGTTACGCTTCCGGCCGTTCTGCCTGAGTTCTGGACGGTTAATATATTCGTCCGAGCCATGATCTTTGGAATCGTGGCGCTCTCGCTTACGTTCCTTGCTCATTACGGCGGGTTCATCTCGCTCGCCCAAATGGTTCCCGCCGGCGTTGCCGGATACACGATTGCCGTGACCGTACCGGACGCCATACCGGCGAATGGCTTTCAGCTTCCTTACGGCCCGGCCGTCGCTCTCGCTCTGGTGCTCTCGACCGTTGCGGGGCTTACCATTGGCGCCGTCGCGGTTCGCACACGGGAGATCTATCTACTGATGATCACGCTCGCGATCGCGGTGAGCTTCTATTTCTTCGTGCAGGCCAACGTCGAATTCCTCAATGGCTATGAAGGGATTCGCAATGTGATGGGCCCGGATATTCTGAGCGTTCCCTTGCGCACGCCTGCGATCTTCTACCATGCGGTCCTCGCCGTGTCCGTGGCCCTTTACGCGCTTGTGATCTACGTCAGCCGCGCTCCACTTGGGCTAGTCCTGCAGGGCATTCGCGATAATCCGCGGCGAATTTCGGCGCTTGGATTCAATGTCGCCCTGCATCGTATCGTGGCGTTTGGCCTTGCCGGCTTTATCGCGGGGGTCGGTGGCGTTCTGCTCACCTTCTACAACATTGGAATTTCGCCCGGCACCGTGTCCACCCATGCCACGATCAGCATTCTAATCATCGCGGTGATCGGCGGCCTCGGCCATCCCATCGGCGCGTTCATCGGCGCATTCATTTTTACGATCTTCGATACTTTCGCAGCCGACATCTACGACCGCGACCGATTTAATACGCTTATAGGCGCGGTCTTCCTGACGATTGTCGTTGCTTCGCCTGACGGGATCATAGGGCTGATCAAGCGAGGGAATGCCTTGCTCGCGCGCGATCGAAGCCCGGTATCGCGCTCACAAACCTCTATCGCTCCTTAACAAAATTCATTTGAGGACCACGACCATGGCAATCAATCCCACCCGGAGGCAAGTCCTTCAAGGCGCAGCAGCCATTGCCGGCTCCGCCGTGTTCGCTCCCGCCATCCATGCCGACCCAGCTCCTATCAGGCTGGGCACACTGGCCTCGCTGGAGGGGCCGCTCGCCATCAACGGGCAGGATGCCTATCGCGTCGTTGAGCTCCTTCTCGAGGAAGCCGGTTACAAAGCGGGCGGCCGCAAGATCGAATGGATTCGAGAATCATCGAATGGCAAACCGGACGTCGCGCTCGCACGGACCCGCAAGCTAATCGAGCAGGACAAGGCGGATGTCGTGATCGGGCCACTGGCGGGAGCCGAGGGCATCGCGGTTCGAGATTATTCGCGCACCGTGCCGAACAAGACCTTCATTAACGGCTCGTCCGCATCGCAGGACAATACGCTCCGAAATTCGTCGTCGAACTATTTCCGCTTCAGCACGGACGGGACGCAATGGACCGCGGGGCTCGGTGAGTACACGAAGAATGTCCTCAACATCGGCGAAGTCACGGTTGTCGCTTCCGACTACGCCTTTCCTTATTCGCAGGTGTTCGGGTTCAGTCTTGAGTTCACGCGGGCAGGGGGCAAACTCAACTATCTCTGGACGCCGTTCGGAACGTCCGACTACACCTCGCTGATCGCGCAGATACCAAAGTCGTCCGGAGCGCTCTACGTCGTCTATGGCGGCTCGGACGGACTGGCTTTCCTTACCCAGTATGCGCAGGCCGGCGGCTCGCTGCCGCTTCTGGGCGGAACCCTTCTTGCGGATCAGACGCTGTTCTCCGCCCGCGGTCCCCACCGCAAGGTGCTTGAAGGCACCATATCCGCCGGCCCGATCGGGGATCACTACGACAACCCGGTCTGGAAGGATTTCCAGGCTCGCTATGTCCGACGCTGGAGCAAGGATGTCGGGCAGCAGACGCCCGGTACGCTTGCGTTTGCCTATTCCACCAACTTGCAGGCGACGCTTCTCGCGCTCAATGCCGTGGATGGCGATCTCTCGGGAAATCAGGAGGCTTTCCGAGAGGCGCTGCGAAAGCTTGAGTTCAAGAACTATATCGATGCTCATGTGAAGCTCGATCACAACAGGCAGGCGATTTCCGACAATTTTCTCACCAAGGTCGAGGTACAGGACAAGCGGTTGCAGTCGGTGGTTATCAAGAAGGTTCCGAATGTGAACCAGACTCTTGGATTTCCCGAAGACAAGTATGTCGCGCTCGGCGCGCCGTCCCGCAACAACACCGGAAATGTGAAGATATGACAGCCGTCGACAGTAGCCGGAGACAACCGGAGTCTCGAGGAGTCCTGCGGATATGTGCCGCGACACGATCTCGTCCGCCGACACTCGAATTGTCGGGGATTGGCTTCAGTTTCGGTGGGGCGCCGGTCCTCTCAGGAGTCGATCTTGTCGTCGCGCAGGGTGAGCGTCGCGTCATTCTGGGACCGAACGGCGCCGGAAAAACGACGTTGTTCAACGTCGTTTGCGGTGACTATTCACCGAAAGCCGGATCCATTCGATTTTCTGGACGTGACATCACGGATTTGAAGCAGCATATGCGCGCCCGCATCGGTATCGCACGCACTTATCAGAACTCGCTTCTGTTCGACGGGCTCACCGTGCTGGATAACATCTTTCTCGCCATACGAGGCGTCAGAAGAAACAGGTTCTCGCTTTTGCGTCCCAGAGCGAACGATCGGGATCTCGCGCAAGCGCGAGAGATCGCGGACCGTGTGCGCATTTGCCATCTGTTGAACTCAGACGTGCGTGATCTCTCGCACGGGCAGCGTCGCCAGTTGGAGCTTGGCATGGCGCTTGCCGCGGAGCCGAAGCTTCTCATGCTGGACGAGCCGGCCGCCGGTCTTTCGCCTGGCGATCGACCGGAACTGCTAAGAACGCTGCATGAACTGCCGCGTTCTCTGACACTCGTGGTGGTGGAGCACGATATGGATATCGCCTTGCCGATTGCCGATATCGTCACGGTGATGAAGGACGGAGCGGTCGCGATCGAGCGGACACCTGACAAGGTCGAGCGCGATCCCGCTGTGCAGGCGATTTATCTGGGCGAGGCTGCGTGATGTTGTCAGTCGCCGATCTGCACGTCAACTATGGCCGCGCTGAGATCCTTCATGGGGTTTCACTTGACGTTGGTGATAAGCCGGTGTCCGTTGTCGGACGCAATGGCATGGGAAAAACCACGTTCTGCTATGCCATCATGGGAATGATACCGGTTCGGAGCGGTTCTATCGCGCTTGATAACGAGCCTCTTGATCGCAAGTCTGCGATGCAGGTCGCCCGGCGTGGAATTGCGATCGTTCCCCAAGGAAGGCGGGTCTTCCCCTCGCTTTCTGTTGACGAACACCTCAAGCTCGCGAGCCGGAGCAGGAAGGCGGCCTGGACTCCAGAACGGATCTACGAGACTTTTCCCCGACTAGCGGAAAGAAGATCGAACGGCGGCGCGCAATTATCGGGGGGCGAGCAGCAGATGCTTGCCATAGCCCGCGCGCTACTGCGCAATCCAAGACTGATCATCATGGACGAACCATCGGAAGGATTGGCTCCCGTGATTGTCGATCAGTTGATCGATACGCTGAGGAAGCTGACACTCGACAAGATCGGTCTTCTGTTGATCGAGCAGAACCTGAGAGTTGCGACTTCCGTTTCCGACACGGTTGCTGTCATGCTGGGCGGAAAAATTGCGGCTACGCTTCCGGCGAAAAGATTGAGTACGGACGAGGCGCTTCAGCGTCGCTACCTTGGCGTAAGTTCGGCTTTACACTAGAGCATGACCCGATCAAGTTGAATCGGACCATGCTTTAGAAATGGTTGTCTGGTCGCATTTTCTTGCGGCGAACCGGTATCCACTTCGCCGGAAAATGCTCTAATTGATTATTCTGAGCTCGCCCATTGGCATGGCCGGAAGCGGTTGGTCGAACACCTTTGGGGTGTGTGATAGTCGCCGTCGGAGCGATTGGAGCATTCTCGGCTAGTGCTTGCCGGGAGGTCTCGGCGTCGATGCAAGAAAGCCGGCAACCTCCTCGATGTCATCGTCGGATAAGCGCCGCGCAATGTCAGCCATGACCTTATCGTTTCCGCGAACACCGGATTTGAAGTCTTTCAACTGCTTCGCCAGATACCCCGCATGTTGAGCCTCGAGCCAGGGTTCGAGGTTGGCATCGCCATTATGGCATGATCGGCAGGCTGGAACTCCTGCTTTCGGTACACCGGATTCAACGATCGTCTTCGCACGGGAGATGTTGTTGTTCTCACGACTTTCCGGCGAAGGCGCAGAAAGCTGACTAAAATAGGCGGCTGCGAGCTCCAGCGCATGATCCGGGAAATCACCGGTCCCGCTCATTTGTCCATTATCGTTGATTCGTAGCCCGGAGCGAAAGTCACGCAACTGCTTTTCGATATAAGCGCGCTTTTGACCCGCGAGCTTAGGAAAATGCGCGGTCGCGCTTATACCGTCGACACCATGGCAATTGCCGCAAGCTTCCCAAGGTCGATCTGGCGCATCGACGATAGCATCAGCGAACGCATGTCGGACGAGAAGCGCAAAAGCAGCCAGGCTGGTCATGCCGACAATAAGGAAGCGCGACATTAGAGCATGATCCCAGAAAGTGGAAAACGGTTCTTGGATACGATCATGCTCGACCAAAAGTTCAGGCTAGAGTCTGATTCAACGCAGCTGAATCAGACTTTAGCGGTTCTGCTGCTGGAAAGCCTTGAGGCTTTCGGCGCGGATCCTGGCGAGGCAGGACTTCTTGATGCGAATGAACGTATCGTCGGTCAGAATGTCGGGACTGCGCGGACGCAGCAGGGGCACGTCTTGATCCGCGATGATCCGGCCCGGACCGGCGCTCATGACCACGATCCGGTCGGCAAGGAAAATCGCCTCGTCGACGTCATGGGTGACAAAGACGACGGTGGTCTCAACTTCACCCCAGATGCGCAGTAAGCTCTCCTGCATCATTGCGCGCGTCTGCGCATCGAGCGCTCCAAAGGGCTCATCCATCAGCAAGACGCTCGGATAATTAGCGAGCGCACGGGCAATGCCGACACGCTGTTGCATGCCGCCGGAAAGCTCTGCGGGGTAGCGTTTTGAGAATCCGGATAACCCGATCATCGTCAGAAAATGATCGGCGATCGCCAATGCTTCAGCACGACTCTTCCCAGCACGCAGAGGACCGAAAGCGATGTTGTCGCGAATGCTCTTCCAGGGAAAGAGAGAGTACTGCTGAAAGACCATGCCACGTTCGGGACCTGGCCGCTCAACGATGTGGCCATCGACCCTGACTTCGCCAGACGATGGTCGGATGTAGCCTGCGATGCAATTGAGCAAGGTGGACTTGCCACAGCCGGACGGACCAAGCAGGCAAACGAACTCGCGCGGCCTGATCTCCAGCGACGTGTCGAAAATGGCGCGGCGTCCCCTGACGTCCTCGCCGAAGCGAACCGTCACGCGATCGAGAATGATATGGCCGGTTTGCGCCGGCCGGCGGATCCCGGTTTCGGCCGGCTGAGCGAGAGTACTGTTCACGCGATCTCCGGAAGCAATCCTGTCCGCCGCACCGCGGATTGAACGGTGAGGTTATGACTTGCGAACCGTAACGTCGACATGGCAAGAATAATAAAGCCCACGGATACGATCCAAACTCCAAACGGCTCAAGTGCGAACGCCAGGCCGACATCCAGTCCAAGAAGAGCAAGTCCAACGATCCAGGTCGGCGTTCCGCAGCATACAACCCAACTGAGGGAGATGCTGACTAGGCCGACCGTCACGGCTCCGAGGCCGGTCATCCCGACAAGACTCCGCCTTTCAAGATGAAAGCAGGAGTGACGCGCCGTCCTCCAGAGCAGCGCATTCACGCTGATGAGCACAGAGGCGATCGCGATCATAAGAAGCTTTGACGGCGGAATTCCCATTGTCCATTCGGCAATGCCGTGACCGTAATCATAGTCCATGTAGCCGATCTCGAAGATCCATTCATTGAGAATGATGGGGATCATATCTGACACAGCCGGGGTCGAGCGGATGATCCGCGCTACATTGGCCGGATAGTCGTATGCGGTGATGTAGTTCGGCAAATGACCGAGACGAAAATAGAGAACCGCGATCTGCGCTCCATAGTACACGACGACAAGTCCCGCGCTTGTCAAAACCAGGAGGCTCCAATGCGCGCGGACGGTCTGCGCGATCACCTTGAATCCTGTCATCGCGGGTTCCTTTGCCAGGCGAGCAGAGGTCTCGTCAGCAAACGAACCGCATGGGTCGAAGCCGTCCCCAGCAGGCCGATGACGATCATGCCGACAACGATCTCCGGATAAAGGATCAGCGAATAAGCATTCCAGGTGAAATAGCCGATGCCGTACTGTCCGCTGATGATCTCGCCGGCGAGCAGCGAGAACCAGGACACGCCCATGCCGATGGCGAGCCCCGTGACGATATGCGGCAAAGCGGAAGGCAGTACGACGTGCTGGAAAATGGCCAGACGCGAAGCTCCGAGGGATTGCGCCGCTCGTACCAGAATCTCCGGTGTTTGCTCGACGCCGTGAATCGTATTCAGCAGAATCGGAAACATGGCGCCGAGCGCGGTGATGTAGATGATGGAGGATTCTTCAGTCGGCCACATCAGGATGGCGAGTGGAATCCACGCCACGGCGGGAATCGGCCGGATAATCTCGACATAAGGCAGTATGACCGCGCGCGCCAAACGCGAGCGGCCGACCGCTAATCCCAGCCCGATGCCGAGCGCAGACGCGAGCGCGTAAGCGATCGCGATGCGACGCAGGCTATACAGAATATGGAAATAGAAACGCTTGTCCCCGAGTTCGTGCCAAAAGGCATTTGCAACCTGAATCGGGGTCGGCACATTGTCGAAACGGACGTAGAAGTCGAGGCTCGTTAGCGTCGCCCAGTACCAGAAGAGAAGTCCCGCGGACAGCGAGGCAGCGGCGATCAACACGCTCAAAGCCGCCGACCTGAATCCGTTGGGAAGGCTGACGATACGCCGGGGCTCAGCCGGCGCATCCGTCAACATGCCATCACTCACGGACGCGATTTCATTGGACATGACCTAGATCGCCTGCCTCGCGATCGCTTCCGTGAACGTTGAAACCTCTCCGCCTGTCTTCGCCGCATAGGTCTCCGCCGGATCCTTGCGAAGAAAAGCGGTATAGCTTCCATCCTTGTTGCGGACATAGAAGGCTGTCGTTCCGAACAGCTTAAGTCCGGTGTCGTGATCATAGACATAGGCGGCATTGATCTTCACGCCCGTCGCCTGAAAATCGGCCGCGGCCTTCAGGAAAGCCGCCGTCGTCGGGTAGGAAAGGATGCCGTCCTTCGCGTGCCAGATCTCGTTCGGCAGGTCCCGATTGGCGATGAGCGGGTCAACGATCTCCTTACTCTGAGCGGCATAATCAAGCCCAAGCTCGGCATAGGCTTTCTTGACGTATCGGTCGTCGACCCATTCCTTGAAATCGAGCGGCGGCGAAAGGTCGGCGCGCGCAAGAACTCCATGATCAAATTCAAGGGTTTCGATCCACTGCGGCTTCAGCGTGGGATCGACCGTGAGATGCCCGCCCCGCGAATAATAGAGATACAGCACCTCCTTTTCGACGCCGGTCCATTTCTCCATTTGCGCAGCCGCCAGAGCCGGATCCTTTTTCAGCCATTCACCGGCATCGTGAATCGCCTTGATGAAGGCCACGATGATCTCAGGATACTTGTCGACGAAATCCTTTCGAACAACGACACCATGCAGATAGGGGACACCTGTTTGGCTTCCGTCATAAATTTTTCGTCCGGTGCCGCGGTATTCCATGATCTCCGACCACGGGCAGAAATCCGCATGCGCGTCGATTTTCCCCGTGGCGATATTCGCGGCGCCGACCGATGGAGCCTGATTCTTCAGATCCACATCGCTCAAGGAAATATGCGCATCTTCGAGGGCCTTGATGAGCATCCCCCAGGCGGCGCTCCCGTACGGGGTTGAGATGGAACGGCCCTTCAGTTGCGCAAGAGAATAGACATTCGATGACGCGGGAACGACGATGGCGTTACCCGCTCCGCGAAGGTTGTAACCCGTGCTCGACACCAGACTTGTGTTCAAGCTTTTCGTGGCCTGGAACTTGGCGCCATTCACGATGACGGGGTAATCTCCCATCACGCCGATGTCGAGCTTTCCAGCCAGCATCTGGTTGGTAATGGGTCCGCCCGACGCATAATCATCCCACTTGAGATTATAGGTGACGTCGACATACTTTCCGCTGCGTGGCAGGTGCTTTTCGAGAAGCTTCAGCTCCTTGACGATGATCCCGGCGGCATAGGTATCGGTGCACATGCTCTGATGACCGATGCCTATCGTAATGGCTTCGGCGTGGACGATGTTCGTCGCACCTAGCATGCTGATCATCGCAGTCGCGATGCCAGCAGTCATGTTAGCAACTCTGAAAGAGATCATGGAGTTGTCTCGCGATATCAAATTCGACCATCGAACCATCGAGTCGAACGGGAGGGAGCTGAAGCAATTACTTGCGCTCCCGATCGACCGGATCGACGACGTCGTCGTACCGCATCAAGCGACAGGTCAAAGATTTTCTCACGATCGGCGGATTGGAGGATGAATCAGTTCGACCGGGATAGATCCACGTGTGAACCTTACTTAATTTCGGTTCGGATCGATCAAGCGGGTAGACTTTGCCGCAGTATCGATTTTAGGTTGCGCTCGAAATCAACAGGCAAGCGGCATATGACGACCGTCAAGCACGTTACTGCGATCGCGCCTTCCAGATTCTTGGGACAGTCGCGCGTCATCGCTCGCCTGCATGGGCCTGACGAAGAGAGGACTTCGACGGGTTCGAGCGAACTTGTGAATGCCGCCGCTCGCTCCGCGCTGTTCATGAGCGAAACCATTGAGAGCCTGAATGTCGGCGCGCGGTTTCTCGACCGCCTGTCCGTCGAGCAGCGCGCGCAAGTTCGCGCAGCCGGCCGCGGCCTCGTCGTGCGGCAAGGAGATCCCGTCTTCAGCCAGGGCGAGCATCACGATGGGATATTCATCATCGACCGCGGTCAGGTACGGGTCTATTACTCCGCGCCGTCCGGCCGCGAGATTACCCTTGCCTATTGGACGCCGGGGCATTTTATCGGAGGTCCGGGCGTATCCGGCGGCGGCGTGTACATGTGGTCTGGCGTTGCCATTGAAGATTGCGCGATTACGATGCTGCCAAGCGCCGTGCTGCGGAAACTTCTGCTTCAGATGCCGGACTTCGCGCTGGCGATGATCGACGGATTGATCGCCAAAGGAGAATGCTATTCGTCGATGGCGCAGATGCTGGGAACGCGGTCCGTCATCGAAAGGCTTGCGCAGTATCTGGTGAACTTGTCCGAGCTATATGGAATCGACGGCGGCGACGCGATCATCATTAATCGCAAGGTCACCCATGATCAGATCGCCGCGATGGTCGGATCGACCCGCCAGTGGGTCACCATGATGCTGAAGCGATTTCAGAATGAGCAGATCATCGCCATAGATGGCAACATTATGCGGATCAAGCGTCTCGATATGCTCAAGAAAATTCTGTTTCGGGAATAGTCAATCCGGGCCGAGCCTGTTGAGAGCCCAGAGCACCGTCTTGCGAACATCCGGATCCGGATCAAGAGCATGTTCTTCCAGCGCCTCACGCGCGCTTGGTTCGGAAATCTCGCCTAGCGCCGCGGCAGCCTCCTTGCGAACGGACGGAACGTCATCGGCAAGAAGCGGCACGATCGCGGGAACGGCGTCGGGCGTGCCTAGCCTGCCCAGACTCTGCAAGATCTTCTGCCGCACCTGCCAGTAGCTGTCGTCGAGCGAGCGTATGAGCGTTTCTGACGTCGACGGCGAACCCACGCGCCCGATCGTTTCCGCCGCTGCGGCCCGCACCTGCCAGTCATCGTCCGCAAGCGCATCGGCCGACGCCTGGGCGGCCAATTCGTTTCGCGCGAAAGATAAGGCGCTGATGGCGGCTAACCGCACGCTGGCGCTGGCATCCTTCGATGCGTGAATAAGCGAGGGCAGCGTATCAAGGCGTTTGAGATATCCGATCACGCCGACGGCTTGAGCCCGTACCGCGGCGTCGCTGTCTGCGAGGGCCACAACGGCGGAGCTCAAGGATGCGTTCACCTGCAGCGCTTTCAGCGCGCGAAAAATCGCCGCCCGCACGAAAGACGAGCCGTGTGACACAAAAGGAAGCAGAACCTCGCTTACTTCCGGATCGCGAAGTTCCGCCAGGCTGTCCGCCGCTGCCCGAGCCACATCCGGAACCGGGTCGGTCACGGCTTGCACCAGGGCTTCGGCCACGTCCGAGCCATCGAACTCGCCGAGCGCGCGCGCCGCCTGCAACCGGACATCCGACGACGAATCGGCAGTCGCCCGCGACAAAAATGAAACCGCCGCGCTGTTCGACGTTTCGGCGAGCTCGATGACCGCGAGACGCCGAACGGAGGCATCCGAACTCGAAAGCCCCCGGGCGATCTCGTCCACGTCGCCGAAATCCTCGAATGGTTCAGGATGCCGCATCTCAGCGCAACAGGTATGGAATGTTGACGGTCACGGCGCCGGTCGGACAATCGGTTTCGCACGGCATGCAGTACCAGCACTCGTCGTATTTCATATAGGCCTTGCCCGTGAGATCACTGATCCGCAACACATCGAGCGGACAGACGTCCACACACACCGTGCATCCCTTGTCAGCGATACACTTGGCCTCGTCCACAACGACCGGCACCGTCGTTGGCGTATGAGCAATAGGCATGGTATCCTCGTCAAGCAGACTTACGGATGCGTTGGCGATCATAGGCGGATCGCTCCGATTCCTCGATCGGAACGATATAGGCGGCGACCGGCCGTTTCTCCACGATCATCCGCCCATCCTGCTTGCGAAGGATGCTGTGGCAGAACCACTCGTCATTGTTCTTCTCCGGAAAGTCGACCCGATGATGATAGAACCCCCAGCGGCTCTCCGTGCGAAACAGTGACGCCGCCGCCGCCATGTCCGCGCAGTCGATAATCGAGGCGGCTTCCAACGAACGCATCAGCTCGTGCGCGTCGCGTGCCACCATGCGGTTCTCGAGATCCTCGCGCACTTCCGCTAGCCGCATCCGGCCAAGCTTCATCTTGGCCGTCACCTTGGGCGGCTGAAGATAATCGTTCACTAGACGGCGAGTCTTGTACTCAATCTGGTTTGGAGGAATGCCGTCCTCACGTTTCGTAGGCGCCAGGACACGGGCCTTCTCGCGCTCGACCTCGCTGAGGTCATAGTCGGAAAGATCGATCTCCTCGGCAAAACCGGCTGCATGTTCACCGGCGACCGCGCCGTTCGTGAACGCCCCGAGCATATAGTTGTGCGGGACGCTGGCCATATCTCCGGCGGCGTAAAGTCCCGTCACCGTGGTCCGCGCGAATTCATCGACAAACACGCCTGACGCGCTGTGACCGGAGCAGAATCCGATCTCGGAGATGTGCATTTCGATCATCCGCTCGCGATAATCCGTGCCGCGATTCTGATGGAAGCGCCCCCGTGACGGCCGCTCGACATTGTGGAGAACCGCCTCGATCTCACTGATCGTGTCGCCATGGAGATGGTCGAGTTTTAGAAAGACAGGACCCTTTCCGGACTGCAGCTCGTTATAGAACTCCTGCATCATCTGCCCGGACCAATAATCACATTCGATGAAGCGATTGCCGTTGTTATTGGTGGTGTAGCCACCGAAGGGACCGGCTACATAGGCGCAGGCAGGACCATTGTAATCCTTGATCAGCGGATTGATCTGGTAGCACTCGAGGTTCGCGAACCCCGCGCCGGCGTGATACGCCATCGCGTAGCCGTCACCGGAATTGGCGGCGTTCTCGTATGTCCCCCAGAGGTATCCGGATTGCGGCAGGCCGAGCCGGCCGGCAGCGCCCGCGCAAAGGATCACGGTCTTGGCGCGTATCACCAGGAATTCCGCGTCACGCGTATTGACGGCGATGGCGCCGGCAACCTGACCGTCGCGGCCGGTCAATAATCGGGTCGCCATGTAACGGTTGGAAATAAGAACCTTCTCGCGGCGCAACTGCCGATAGAGCGCCTTCTTGACAGTATCGCCATTAGGCATCGGCAAAACGTATGAACCCAGATGATGGACTTTCTTGACGTCGAAATCACCATTCTCAGTCTTCTGGAACTTGATGCCGAACCTGTCGAGCTCCTGAATCATCTCGAAGCATCGCGACGCATACTTATAGACCGGAGCCTGATCGCATATGCCATCATTCGCGATGGTGATTTCCTTGGTGTACTGCTCCGGCGTCGCATAACCGGGGATGACCGCGTTGTTGAGGCCATCCATGCCCATGGCAATCGCCCCTGAACGTTTCACGTTCGCTTTCTCGAGAAGTATCACGCGCATGTTCGGGTGGCGGCGCTTCGCTCGATAGGCCGCCATCGGCCCGGCCGTCCCGCCACCGATCACCAGAACGTCGCACGATACTTCAGTTGAACCCTCCCTGATCTCGTCCATCGCAGTCGCCCTCTCAGTTTGGAGTCTGGCCGGCGAGTTCGCGCAGATAGCACCACGGATAGATTCCACGATCATGTCCATCCGAGAACGAAAGACGCAAGGCGTAATTCCCGATCGCTTCGATGGAGGTCACATGTAGATCGGGCGGAAGATAAAGCTCGACGCCATCGGCCTGGCGGCGAATTTCCGTGGCCGCGCGGCTGGCGCGGCGGAGCCGTTCCGCTTCAAGACGCCGGACGCCGCAATCATGCCAGGTCAGTGCCAGCACCGTGGCGCCTTCAACGAGTTCGACGTTGGTCGGCTGCATTCTCGCTCCAATCGTTATTGCAGTCGTCTTGTACGGCTGATCCGACGGGCGACGCGCGCAATAAATTGCTTTTGCGAGCTGCAAGTGGAGAATGCGCGCGTACCGAGCGAATGGCCATAAACTATGAGAGATAAAACGATGCGTGACTTTCTCTCATTCAAAACAAACGTGGCGCGCTTTCGGAAATAACAGCGATAGCATTGTTATTTTCTTTCACGTATCGACATTCGCCGTTCTGCTGCGCATCATCTTGTCGTCATGGTTCGCTCTGATCCGGAATCTGGATCGCGCGAGCAGGAGCCGGATGGGAGACTTAATTGAATCGCAGCGATTTTGATGGTCGCAAAGGCCGTCATTGTTGCGACACGAGCATCGCCGTTGAAAAGAAGCTGGCCGCTGGCAGCCGTCGTAGCCTGACAAGGTGTCATCGATAGGCGTGATGGTCAGGCTTGATTTTCACGGCGTCGTCGTCGCGACAGCGTTGATGGCCGGGCGAGCCTGACGCTCTCAGTCATTATAACTCTATCGGAGATTTCAACATGCGTTCGCTCGAACGATTGATGATGGCCGCAATCTTGTCGATAAGCGTATTCGCCGTCTCCATGGGCGTATCCTATGCTCATGACAAGGTGGTTCGCGTCGGCTACCAGAAGTACGGAAATCTCATTCTGCTCAAGGGCAAGGGAACCCTTGAGCAGAAGCTCGCTCCTTTGGGCTTCAAAGTCGAATGGAAGGAGTTTCCATCGGGTCCGCCGCTGCTCGAAGCGCTGAACGTTGATGCGATCGATTTCGGACACGCCGGTGAGTCGCCGCCGATCTTTGGTCAGGCGGCGGGCGCGCAGTTTCTTTATGTTGGGCATGAGCCGCCAGCGCCGAAAGGGGAGGCGATCCTGGTGCCAAAGACGTCACCGATCACGCAGGTTGCGGACCTCAAGGGCAAGAAGGTCGCCTTCAACAAGGGATCCAACGTTCACTATCTGCTGGTAAAGGCGCTGGAGAAGGCGAGCCTGAAATACGCTGACATCGAACCGGTGTTTCTCGCGCCGGCTGATGCGCGCGCCGCTTTCGAGCGTGGCTCCGTTGACGCCTGGGTGATGGGATCCGTATCAGGCTTCCGCGGAAGTCGCGACGGGCGCCCGCACCCTTGCCGACGGGACGGGGCTTGCGCCCAATCACCAGTTCTATCTCGCCAGCCAGAAATTCACCTCAGCCTACCCGCAGATTGTCGATGCGGTGATCGATGCGCTCGCCGATATTGATCGTTGGGCCGATGGCAAGGAGGCGGCGGTTGCCGAGGAACTTAGCGCCGGCATCGGCATTCCTGCTCCAGTGCTGGAGATCGCGCTCAAGCGTCAGACCTATGGCATCCGGCCGCTGGATGACAAGGTGGTCGCCAGCCAGCAGAGCATTGCCGACACCTTCCATGCATTGGGGCTTCTGCCGAAACCGCTGGTCGTCTCTTCGATCGTCAGAAAGGCCGGATTATGACCGTTGCTCCGGCTGCAAAAGTGAAGCTGCTCTGGTTTCTGCCGACTCACGGCGATGGCCGCTATCTCGGTACAACCACCGGCGGCCGCGAGGTGAACTTCAGCTATCTGCGTCAGATCGCGCAGGCCGCCGATCAACTCGGCTATTACGGGGTGCTGCTGCCGACGGGTCGGAGTTGCGAGGATTCGTGGGTGACCGCTTCGGCTGTCGCGCCGTGGACAGAGCGCCTGCGTTATCTGGTGGCGGTGCGGCCCGGTCTGCAATCGCCGACCGTCGCGGCTCGAATGACCGCGACGCTTGATCGGGTGTCCAATGGCAGGCTGCTGATCAACGTCGTGACCGGCGGTGACCCCGTCGAGAACAAGGGCGACGGCGTCTATCTCGATCACGACGAGCGCTATGTCGTGACCCGGGAGTTTCTGAACGTGTATCGGAGCTTGCTGGCGGGCGAGAGCGTGAACGTCGACGGCAGGCATATCCGCATCGAGGACGGCCGCCTGCTGTTTCAGCCGGTACAGCAGCCGTATCCGCCGCTTTATTTTGGCGGGTCATCGGATGCGGGCATCGATGTCGCGGTCGATACCGTCGACAAGTATCTGACCTGGGGAGAGCCTCCGGCGCAGGTCGCGGACAAGGTCAACCGCGTTCGCGCGCTGGCCGCGACGCGCGGGCGACAGCTCAGTTTTGGAATCCGGCTGCACGTCATTGTGCGCGAGACCAATGCCGAGGCATGGCGAGCGGCGGATGAACTGATTTCCTACGTCACCGACGACACCATCGCGGCTGCGCAGAAGATCTTCTCGCGCATGGACTCCGTCGGTCAGCAGCGCATGGCGCAGTTGCACGGCGGGCGCCGCGACAAACTCGAAATCAGTCCGAATCTGTGGGGCGGGGTCGGGCTGGTCCGCGGTGGCGCTGGGACTGCGCTGGTCGGAGATCCCGATACGGTCGCGGCCAGGATCAGGGAATATCAGGATATCGGCATCGATACTTTCATCCTGTCCGGCTATCCGCATCTTGAGGAAGCCTACCGGTTTGCCGAGCTTGTGTTTCCGCTGCTGTCGCAGCCGGCTCGCGACAAGGTCGACACCATCCGACTCAATACCGGACCATTCGGCGAGACCATCGCCAATGAAAGCCGCCCCACGGAGGCGCGGCCGCTGCAGCGGGAGACCGTCCGTTCATGAGCATGGCGGGGGCGCTTTCAGGCGATCGCAAGTGGCGGTTGCCGCGTCTTGACGGAGTCGTTCAGTGGCTTCTGCCGGCCGCTATCCTGCTTGTCTGGCAGGTCGCCTGCAGCACGGGCTATGTGCCGGCGCGTGTGCTGCCGGCGCCGACCGAGGTCGTGCTGGCGGGCTGGAAGTCGCTGCAGTCGGGCGAGCTGGTTCAAAACATCTGGGTCAGCTTCTGGCGCGCGGTCGTGGGTTTCCTGATCGGCGGCGGCATCGGCTTTGCGTTCGGCCTTGCCAACGGGCTGTCGCCATTCAGCGACAAGCTGACCGACACCACGTTGCAGATGATCCGCAACGTGCCGCATCTGGCGCTGATCCCGCTCGTCATTCTGTGGTTCGGCATCGAGGAGGCGGCGAAACTGTTCCTGGTAGCGCTCGGCGTATTCTTTCCGGTCTACCTGAACACGCTGCACGGCATCCGCACCGTCGATCCGCAACTGATCGAGATGGGGCGCGTCTACGGCATGAATAGCGGCGAGCTGTTCCGCCGCGTCATCTTCCCGGGCGCGCTGCCCTCGATCTTTGTCGGCGTTCGATTCTCGCTTGGCATCATGTGGCTGACCTTGATCGTGGCGGAGACCATCGCGTCCTCATCGGGACTTGGCTACATGGCGATGCAGGCACGGGAGTTCATGCTGATCGACGTCGTCGTGCTCAGCATCCTGATCTATGCGCTGCTTGGAAAGGTGGCCGACAGCGCCTCGCGTTTTCTCGAGCGGATCACCTTGTCGTGGCATCCCGCATTTCAAAAACATTGAGAGCGACCATGCAACTATCCCTTCGTGCGCTACCCTCGGACGTTGACTTCGTGCCCCCGGCCAAGCTCATCGAGCAGGCGCGGAAAGCGTGACGCGCGGCCGATCCGAAACTCGAACCCGGGCCTGGCGGACTTGCCCTCACCATTCGGGGCTTGCGAAAATCGTTTGGTGAGAACGATGTGCTGCGCGGGATCGATCTTCATATTCCGGCGGGCCAGTTTGTCGCGATCGTCGGGCGCAGCGGTTGCGGCAAGAGCACCTTGCTGCGGCTGATCGCCGGTCTTGAGACGGCAACCGCAGGCTCGATCGGCTTTGGTGAAAACATCCGCGCGGAAGATGTCCGCGTGATGTTCCAGGAACCGCGCTTGCTGCCGTGGACGAAGGTTGCGGCAAACGTCGAGGTCGGCTTGGGTCGCGAGCGCGCGCGGCATGATGCGAGGGCACGCGCCGAGCAGGCGTTGACCGAGGTCGGGCTGCACGACAAACGCGGGCAATGGCCCAGGATCCTGTCGGGCGGGCAGAAGCAGCGTGTCGCGCTGGCCCGCGCCCTGGTCAGCCGTCCGCGCGTGCTGGCGCTCGACGAGCCGCTCGGTGCGCTCGATGCCTTGACGCGCATCGATGCAGCGCCTGCTTGAGCGAGTTTGGAGCGATCAGGCTTTTACCGCGATTCTCGTTACGCACGATGTCTCGGAGGCGGTCGCGCTGGCTGATCGGGTGCTTGTGATCGAGCAGGGGCGGATCGCCCACGATGTCGAGATCAATATTGCGCGTCCGCGCCGACGCGGCATTGCGCGTCCGCGCCGACGCGGCTCCGCCGATCTCGCCGCGATCGAGGGATCGATCCTGCAGGAACTGTTGAAAGAGGATCGGTCGACCGATGCTTGATGAACGGGACGGATCATTCTTTAATTTGAGGCCATCATGAATCTAGCTGTTCGAGACATTTCGCGGGGACGCGAGATCGGGTCAGGCGAGTTCCGCAACGCCATGCGCCATCTGGCCGGCGGCGTCAGCGTCATTACGGCCGGACGCGGCGACGATATTTCGGGTATGACGGTTACGTCAGTCGCCTCGCTGGCAATCGAGCCTGCAACCTTGACCGTCGCGATCAACCGAAAAGCGTCAACATTGCCGTTGCTCCTGCGATATGGCGCCTTTGGCGTCAATATTCTGACTGGCGGCCAGGCCGGTATTGCTGAACGATTCACCGGCAAGGATGGGCATAAGGGAGCGGCACGCTTTGCCGGCAGTTCCTGGACAACGGGTGCGTTTGGCGTGCCGCTGCTCAAGGATGCGCTGGTTGCCATCACCTGCGAGCTGGAAGAAACCATCGAGCGGCATTCTCACGTTATCGCGCTTGGCCGTGTTGTTCATCTGGCGGCCTCGGAAGGAGACTCATCACTCGCCTATTGGCGAGGCGATTACCTTGCAATTGAACGAATCAGTGGCATATCGCGAACCGCTGGTGGTCCTTTACCGACCGTTCATGCCTCGGATGAGTGAGGATCGAGAGCCAATCTCACGCGCCGGATAGCCAGATAAAAGAAGCTCCTTTGTAGAGTTCCCTGCCGGCAGCGAAGTGATGGAGATTTGGTTGTATATCACTGCGCCGGCCGCCAATCCAAGATTCTGCAACTCATTCCAGATTGCGGACTGAGCCGCCGCAACAAATGTTTCAATCTCCATCTCGCGTACCATAAGCCGATTGCAGTCAGGGCCCACACGATTGCGGAGCAAAGAACGCGGCGGCGGCGCCATAAAGCGAGACGACGAGGAAAACCACGGCAGAGGCTATCCGCCCCGCTGCCGAGCGCCGCGGCTTTTCTGGCCCCGGCGTTCTCCGCGACCTCCTGCGTCCCGCTTGCGCCGGATTTCATGGCGCTCGACCAGCGTTGCGCTGGCGCAGAAAAAATGGCCGGCAGCTAATCCAAATGTGGAGACGATGACCGTTTGAGGCCTGTAAGGCTGCCGATTCACGGCAGGGATCGGGCAGGACGCGAACAGTTCCCGGTTCCTATCAAGCTCCGCTTCTGATTGAATGATGAGAAGTGAGAGAAGAGAGGATTGAGATCGCTGTTCTGTCGTGTTTTCCTTACGCGAAACGGTGCCGTCCTTAGGGCTCAAGCCCGAGGACATACTTCGCTCGAGAACGCTATGGAAAGGTTACCGGGATGCGCCTCACAAGCCGGTTTGCTGCGGGACTAGTGGCTGCGTTCATTCTTGCGGCGATAGGCCCGCCGGCCGAAGCGGCGGCAAGGCCGTGCGAGCAGGCGGTCGGGTTCTCGGTCCTGCCCTCGCCGGTTGCGCCTTGGAAGGGGGCGCCGCTGCGCGTCATGATCACCACCGAAAAGCCGCTCCAGGGCGTGATCTCGCTGGTCGCGCCGGATGGCAGAGTCGTGGCCAGATCGTCCGACCGGCACGGCAGTGCGCCGTACTCCTGGTTCGCCGAGGCCGCTCAGCCTACGGCAGGCGTGTGGCGCGCCACCTTGACGCTCGACAGCGCAATGGCGGATTGCAGCACAATTACGCGCGACATCTCCGTGAGCGCGCGCAAGCCAAACCCTCCACCCATTCCATCGGGTGCGTTCTGGCAGGTGCGCAATAGCTGGGATCACACGACCGAGTCCCTGTTTTCCGCGTGGATTGAGAAGCTATTCGACGCGCCTCCCGATCAGGATCTTTCATGGAAAGCATGGCATGAAGTCCTGCACAACCGATCGCGCAATTTCCTGTTCAACTATTTAGGTCGCGGGGAAGATGACAAGCGGACGGGCCTTCGTCCCGACTGTGCTGATTTCGTGTATTTCCTGCGCGCCTATTTTGCCTACAAGATGGGATTACCCTTCGGCTATTCCAATTGCTCGCGTGGGGCCCGCGGCAAGGCGCCCAGGTGCTACCAGTGGTTCGACATGGAGCACCCCGAGAAGACGCGCCCGCAACCGCCTTCAGAACAGGAAACCGCGTCGGCTGCGGCCCCCGGCGCCATGCCGCCCGGACAAGCGCCTGCGCTTCTGCAGCCCTTTGCCTCGTTGCAGCCGGCCCCGGCCGAGACACTCGTGGCTCCGCCGAAGGCGCGGCCGAAACGGCCGACGACGTTCAACGAATATCTGCGGGATGTCGGGGACGTCGTGCATACGGGCGCCGTTCGCGCCGCCGCGAGCGACGATAACACCGATTTCTACACTGTCGCGCTGACCCAGGAAGCGCTTCGTCCCGGCACGGTGTACGCCGATCCCTACGGCCATGTGCTGATGCTTGTGCATCGCGTGCCGGAAAAGAACGGCAAGCCGGGCGTCTTCCTCGCCGTCGATGCGGAGCCGGACGGCTCGATCACACGAAAGCGTTTCTGGCGCGGCAACTTCCTGTTCGCGCACGACCCCGCGCTGGGAAGCCCCGGCTTCAAGCGCTTTCGGCCGGTCGTGCGTGGGAAAGGCGGTGCGTTGCGGCGGCTGGTCAACGCCGAAATCACCAGCAATACCCAGTATGCTGATTTTTCGCTCGATCAATCGGAGATGAGCGCCGAGGATTTTTACGATCGCATGGACGACGTGATGTCGCCGGAACCGCTCGATCCCGTGAAAGCGATGACAGACGCTATCGAAAGCCTGAACGAGCAGGTGAAGACGCGGGTGACCGCGGTCGAGAACGGACGACAGTATCAGAACAAGCATGCTGGAGAGGTAGCTATGCCCAACGGCTCCGCGATCTTCGGCACGACCGGAGCCTGGGAGGATTACTCCACTCCGGCGCGCGATTTCCGTTTGCTGATCGCGATCGATGTCGTGCGGGGATTTCCCGATCGTGTCATCCGACGGGCGACGCGTTACGCGATGCCGGGCGGCAAGAGCATCGCGGAGGTGAAAAGCGAACTGCAAGGCGTGCTTGCCTCCGAGCTTGCTTCGCGAAAAATATCCTATATGCGCAGTGACGGCTCGCAATGGACGCTTTCGCTCAAGGAGGTCGTCGAGCGAGCGCCGCGCTTCGAGATGGCTTATAATCCGAACGACTGCGCCGAGGTGAGGTGGGGTGCGTCGGAAGGCTCTGAGGAGGCATCCACGTGCAAGCGGCACGCGCCGCAGGCGCAGCGCGAGAAGATGTCGTCGAAGTACCGGACCTGGTTTCACGAGCGGAACTGGCCGACCAACAGCTAGAGGACGAGCAGATGGCAACCGCGAAGAACACGATCTGCCTGTGGTATGACAGGGATGCCGAGGCGGCGGCTCGCTTCTACGCCGCGACCTTTCCTGACAGCTCGGTGAGCGCCGTTCATCATGCCCCCACCGACTATCCGTCCGGCAAGGCGGGCGACGTGCTGACGGTCGAGTTCACCGTCGCCGGCATACCCTGTCTCGGTCTCAATGGCGGTCCCGCGTTCAAGCACAATGAGGCCTTCTCATTCCAGATTGCCACCGACGATCAGGAAGAGACTGACCGCTATTGGAACGCCATCGTCGGCAATGGCGGCCAGGAAAGCGCGTGCGGCTGGTGCAAGGATAAATGGGGCATCTCCTGGCAGATCACGCCGCGCGTTTTGACCGAGGCGATGGCTGCCGGCGGCGACGAAGCAAAACGCGCATTCAGTGCGATGATGACCATGAAGAAAATCGACGTCGCCGCGATCGAGAAGGCACGGCGGGGCTGACGCGTAACCAGATCAAGATCGGAGAGTCCCGTTTCCGCGATAGCGGAACGGCGGGAGCGGCGTCTCGATGTCACTGACTTCGATGTCACGGACCTCAGTGTCATTGACCTCGGTGTTATCGATGATGCGTCGGTCGACAGCCTTCCGGTGCGGCGACTTGCGGCAAACCGGATCGGTCGCGGAAGCATCGCCGGCAAGCGCCATGGCCTGACACCTGCATCCGCCGAAGTCGATGTCCTTGCGCTCGCAGCTTCTGCAAGGCTCCGGCATCCAGCCGTCGCCACGAAAGGCGTTGAAGGCGCCGCCATTGTACCAGATCTCGCCGAGGGGGCGCGCCCGGACGTTATCAAAGGCGAGATGCTTGATGGTTTCGGCGGCGTGGCATGGTAAGACCCGACCCGAAGGCGTGACATTGAATCCGGCGCGGCCCCAGCCGCCCATGCAAGCCTTCGGATATGTCGCGTAGTAATCGGCCGGAATGTAGTCGATCACAAGCGCGCCTTCGAGCCGCGCGCGCATCGTCTCCACGATGCTCGTAGCCTTGGCGACCTGATCCATCGTCGGCATCAAAGCCTTCTGATTGAGCATAGCCCATCCGTGGAATTGGACCGTCGCGATTTCGACCCGGCGCGCGCCGAGTTCGACTGCGAGAGATATGATATCTTCGATCTCTCCCATGTTCCGGCGATGACAGACCGCATTGAGGGTCAGTGGAATGCCGGCGTTGCGCAGCCAGCCGGCGACGGCCATTTTGCGCGCATGGCCACCGTCGTAACCGGCGACATGATCGGCGCCGGGCGCTCTCGTTCCCTGAATTGACAGTTGCACGTGATCCAGTCCCGCGGCCGAGAGCTTGTCGACGCGCGCTTCCGTCAAACCAAGGCCGGACGTTATCAGGTTGGTGTAGAGTCCCAAGGATACGGCAGCCTTCGTCAGATCGATCAGGTCGCGCCGCGAGGCCGGCTCTCCACCGGACAGATGCAGATGAAGAACGCCAAGAGCGGCGGCCTGCCGAAAGGTCTCGATCCACTCGCTCGTCGACAATTCCTCGTTCGCCCGTGCAAGTTCCAGAGGGTTGGAACAGTAGGGACAAGCGAGCGGACAGCGATGGGTGAGTTCGGCAAGCATCGCGATCGGAGGCGGAGCCGCGACCTGTCCCGTCCCTTCTGCGGTGACGGTCATCCGACGACCTCCAGCGTCCGCCGGTTGATGAACTCGCGGATGAAGGGAATGATGTCCCGGAGAACCTGTTCCTTCGGCGCCTCGAACCGGCGAGAGAGATCATCGGCGATCCGATCCAGATTCCGATGACCATCGATCTCCTTTATGATCGCGACTGCGATCTCATCGAGCGCGATCGCGCGCTCCGGCGCCAGAAGCACGGTCTGGTTTCGAACCGTATCCTTCCGCAGCCGGACGCCTCGCGCCAGATGCACGACGGTGCCGCCGTCAATCTCCGGCCTCGCAGTGTTCGGTATCATGACCTGAAGTCCTTTCGGCCTGGGCGATCTCGCCTTCATCCGCGCCGACGCCGTCGCGGCCGTTCCACGCGCCCGGAGGGATGAACCCCGGCGCGACATAGGCGAAATGGAGAGCGTCGAGCTGGGACCACAGCACATCGGTTTTGAAGATCAACGCCGCGGCGGCTGCATCCTGCTTCTCCATCGTGTCGGCATTGTCGAGAACATAGGACAGACCGAATTCAACCTCGCGCGGCGCTTCTTTCAGACGTTGACGGAAGTAGGACAGGGCATTGTCGTTGGCAAAGGCGTAATGCTCCAGAAGACCGGCGATGCGATCCTCATGGATGGCCCTCGCGAACATCTCCGTCAGCGATGAGGCGACAGCCTCAAGCATCGGCTTCTCCCGGACGAAAGACACATAGGCATCGACCGCGAAGCGCGTCCCGGGAAGAACGCCTCGGGTCGAAGCGACGTAATCGGGATCGAGTCCTGTGGCTTCCGCCAGTTTCAGCCAACGCCTCAGTCCTCCGCCTTCCTGAAGGCCGCCGTCATGTTCCTCGATGCGCCTGCGCCAGGCGCGGCGCAGTCCGGGATCATCCACCCGCGACATGAAAGCTGCATCCTTCATCGGGATTCGGCTCTGATAATAGTAGCGGTTGATCACCCAGGCGCGCGCCTGGGTCAGGGTGCATTGCCCACCATGCAGCATCCGGTGAAATACGTGCTTGTCGTGATAGCGCTCGGCGCCGATCGCCCTGAGGCGGGCTTCGAACGCGTTTCTGTCAGGAGCGGGGTGCAAGGGAAATCTCGGCGCCGTCGCAGCCGACTTCGAAACCATGCCGCAGAACGAGGTCGCGCTCCGGTCCGTCCCGCCAGATGGGATTGGTGTTGTTGATGTGAATGTAGACGATCCGCCCGATATCGAGTCGCGCCAGAACCTTGAGGCTGCCGCCTTCGCCGCTGATGGGCATGTGCCCCATGCGCCGCCCGGTCTTCGTCCCGGTCCGGGTGCGGATCATTTCGTCGTCGGTGAAGAGCGTGCCGTCGAAAAAGACGATGTCCGCACCGCGAATCCTGGTTGCCAGCGATTCCGTGAGGTGAGCGCATCCCGGAATGTAGAAAGCTCTCAGGCCGCCAGCGGACAGCGCAACACCTGTCACATGCTCACTTTCAGCACCGATTGTCGCATCCTCGTCCTCCATGAAAAGCGCCACCTTGCCGGGCACCGCGAACAACGACGCATCCAGCCCCGGCAGCAGCGGAAAGCTCTTATTCGGAACAACCAGATTGCGCTGCACGGTGTTCGGATCGAGCACACGGAAGACGGGATTGGAATCGAGGATGCCGGCAATCGCCCCGGTCAGGAATATCTGAAATGGCTGCCTTTCACGCAACGTCAACAGGCCGACGATATGGTCGAGGTCGCCATTGGTGAGGACCACGCTCATGATCGGCGTATCGCGCGGGCCACGCGGATGAAGCTGCGTATTGTCGTTGATCTGCTGGCGGATATCGGGTGAGGCATTCAGAATCGCCCAGTTCAACCCACCCAGGCTGACCGCCAGTGATGATTGTGTCTGAGGGCGCAGGCCTGAGGAGCGCGCCATCGCGCAGTTCCGGCAGCCGCAATTCCACTGCGGCAGGCCTCCGCCGGCGGCGGCGCCAAGCACGACAAAACGCATGGGTTGTCGATCTCCCGCGCCGACTTCCGCGCCGTCCTGGGGTCTCAGAGCCGAACCGGCGCGCGCCCGTCAGCCGGAGCGTAGCTATTGATCTCCATGCCGCAGCTGACTTCCGCAAACCTCGGTGGATGCCACTTCATCTCGTTCTCCCTTAAGGGTGAGCTTTTCAGGATTGAACTTGCCCAGAGGTCCTGCATCGATACCAAGCGTCAGATACCAAGGGCATCGATACCAAGGCATCGACGGGCTGGCTGTCTGTAACGCGCTGCTGTGCGGTGGGTTCCGCAGCCCGGCTATATGCGCACGGTCGGGGAGGAGAGCTATCGGGTGCATTCACCAGGGGCGTCATGTGGCTCCCGCGCCGCGGCTTTTGCGCATTTACCGCAACGGCATCGGCGGCCGTGGAGCATTGTCATCGCCCGGCCGCGGCGGAAGCCGGGCGGGTACGGGCGCTTGCGAGGCAATGTAGGCGTCACGTTGCGGGGGCGGTAGTTGCCTTTCGGTCGCCTCCGGCGGCGGAGGGGACGGACGAGAAGGAGGGGGCGGAACCGCCGCTTGAGGCGAGGTGCGTTGCCGCTGTGACGAAGCAGGCTTCGCTCGTTGTGGCGCGGGCTTGGGGTGAGCTTCACGCTCCGCGGCTGCTGCGATCTCTCGGCGCAGTTGCTGCTGGCCGGCTTTCAAATCTTCGATCGCGCTTTTCAGCGCGGCGATATCGTTCGCCATCGTCTCAAGCGATTGAGCAAGTTCGGCCGGAAGCGCGGCTTGAGCTGGCGGAGCCTGCGGCGCTGTCGTGATAAAATCGGTGGGCGGTGGCGGCGCCTCCGGTCCGATCGTCGCGGCCTCCGGTGGGGGGGCCGCTTCGGCGGTGGGTTGAGGCTGAGGCATGGCTGCTTGAGTTGCCGCCGTGTCCTCCGCTTCAGCCGCGTGTGCGTTTTGTGGAGGAGCAGGAGCCTCCATCAGAAGCTGCGGGACAAGTTGCGCAAGACCCTGTTTGGCCTGTTCACCATAGGAATGCCACGCCGCAGCTCCGCCAATGCCTATACAGATAGCCAACAGAACGGTTACGACGCCGCGACGGGACCGGGCGCGGGGGATTGCATCTTGGAGCGCGGCGGCGTTGTCGTTCGACGGCGCGGCCTGGAACGACGGCTCTCCCATCGGCAGGAAGGATTCCGTGGATAAAGGCGTCTCTTCAAGCTGAAACGGCTCCTGTTTGATCCGTGGCGCCAGGTCGCGAAGCTGCGCGACTATAGCCTCATGTGGATCGGCCTGAGAACCCGCGGGTTGCGATCTGAATAACATCGGAGTTCCAGGTTGCGTGTTGCACGGGCCGGTTCTGGCTGCGTCTTCGTGCCGAGAAAGAAGCTGCCCGTTTGGCATCAGCAAGGCGGCAAGATGAAAAGTGTAAGGCAGGAAGGAGGGAAACCGTGTCACCCATAGATCGGTTGTGGCGGATTTCATCCATGGGACTGTTGCTGTTCTCAGCGGCATTTCGGTCAGCACCAGCTGTTGCGCCGTGCCGTTCTTCCAGCCATCAGCCTTTGGGTGGGTTGCGGTGCTGACCTTGCGAGATCAGCGCGCATAGAAGACGCCGATGGGACGCTCGGCCGATTGACGCCCCACAGTTGAAGCCAGCCTCTTGAGGGATCAAGTGGCGGTGCGGTTAGCCGCTAACGTCAGCGTTGCGTGAACCGGCCGGCGACCTGCATGTATCAGCAAGCTGTTATAGGCCGCTCCTGCCGGCATGCTTCCGCCTCCAGCCATCAACTCCGCAACCGGGCGGCGTTCCCGTTGCAACCAAGTACTGCATCGCGAGTTGTGAGGTTTCAAACTTCTCGGGAAACGGCCATGCCCATGAAAACCGCAATCGGACTGACCACAGTGATCGCCGCCGCTTTGGCTTCTGCATTTGCCGCCACCTCCGATCCATTGCCGCCCGAATCGACCTATCGCCCCTTGCCGACCCAGCCTTTCTCAAAGGTGAAGGAGGACGACGAGGCGCAGAAGCCGGCGGTGATGGAGCGGCAGCGAACGCTGATGGAGCAGCGATACGATCTGGCGAACCGGCCTGTCGCGGGCGTCATGATGTCAGGCGGCCGAAAGGCGGTTCAGCAGGGCGTGCGGGTCAAGCTTCCCCAAGGCGTTACATGGGACAGCCTTGCGGCAAAGGAACCGAACGAGATTCGAGACAAGGATCTGCTGCCGAAGGGATTTATGCCGCTGCCTCACGTAAAGCAGGCCACCGGGGGGCAGGTCTTCCCGGACGATCAGATTCGCAAGATTGCCCATGACGAACAGCGCGACCTTAAGCGCTTCGACATTGATTTCGACCTGCCCGGCCACCTGACGCCGGAGTTCCCGCCGCCGATCTTTCTCACGACGCATCCGGAACTCGGCGACGTATCGCGCGGCGATCTTTTGACGATCAGGAATTTCTACGAGTATCTGAACGGCATCATTACGCCGGTTCAGATGGAAGGTCTTCGCCTGCTGCTCACGCCTTTTCCGCAGGAAGAGTTCAACCAGACCGAAGATCGGAAAGTCGCGCAGCCGAGCCTTGGCGTCACCTGCCTGGATTGTCACGCGAACTTCCACACCAACGCTGCGTTTCACCTGACTCCGGATATCCGCCCGCAGGCGGAACGTTTCCGGCTCGATACCACCAGCCTGCGCGGCATGTACAACCAGCAGATCCACGGCTCGAAGCGATCGCTTCGTTCGATTGAGGATTTCACCCAGTTTGAACAGCACACCGCATACTTCAACGGCGATCACGTCAGCGCGGCGCGAAAAGGCATGCATCTGCCGGATCGCGCCAATCAGGTCGCGATGATGGCGCAGATGCAGAACATCATCGATTTTCCGCCCGCCCCGAAGCTCGATCCCTCGGGGCGTCTTGATCCGAAGAAAGCCACCGAACAGGAGTTGCGGGGCGAGCAGGTGTTCCTGGGAAAAGGCCGCTGCGCTGAATGCCACATCCCGGCAATGTCCTTCACGGACAACAACATGCACGATCTGAAGCTCGAACGCTTCTACAAGGCCGGCCAGACCATCAATGGCATGGTCGCCATCCCCGATGGCCCGATCAAGACCTTCACATTGCGCGGCATCAAGGATTCTCCGCCCTATCTTCATGACGGCCGCCTTTTGACGCTTGCCGACACCGTGGAGTTTTTCAACCTCGTCCTGGGCACCAAACTGAACCAGCAGGACAAGGATGCGCTGGTGGCTTACCTCCTCACCCTTTGAGGGTCGTCAATCAGACGAAGGTTATGCGGAAAGTGTTGCTGGTGAGAGGCGCTGTGCTCACACCGCCGCGCCTGAGCGCAGAAGGCCGATGGCGGCGAGGCTCAGGCAGTCCCCTGGAACGAGGCCGCCATTCATCGCCGCGTCATACGCCTGAAATATCGGTGGACCAACGTCGTGGAATTGAGAATCAGAAAATGTGAGGAGCCTGATGCGAGTTCTGGTTGCGACCGATGCCTGGCATCCGCAGGTCAACGGCGTGGTCCGCACATTGACGTCCCTGGCTCGCAGCGCCTCGGCGCTTGGCGCCAGGATCGAGTTTCTGACCCCGGAAGGATTTCCCTCAATGGCTCTCCCGACCTATCCGGGGTTGAGAATATCCTTTCCAAACCGCGGCGAGATCGCCCGCAGGATCGAAGCGGCGTCACCCGATGCCATTCACATCGCGACCGAGGGACCGGTCGGGTGGATGGTGCGCGGGTATTGCCGCCGTCGAAAGCTGCCCTTTACAACATCCTATACAACACGCTTCCCGGAATACATCGCCGCGCGATCGATCATCCCGATGTCGACAAGGTCGATCATCCCGATGTCGACGCGTTCGATCATCCCGATGTCGGTGAGCTACGCGGTGCTTCGGCGATTTCATGCGGCCGGGGCCATGACGATGGTCGCCACATCCTCGCTCAGGCAGGAGCTGAGCGCGAGAGGCTTCAAAAGGCTCGGGTCCTGGACACGAGGGGTCGATACCGAACTGTTCACGCCCGATCATGCGTTCGAGCTTGATCTGCCGAGACCGGTTTTCATGACGGTAGGCCGTGTCGCGGTCGAGAAGAACCTGGAGGCGTTCCTTTCGCTGAACCTGCCGGGATCCAAGGTGGTGATTGGCGACGGACCGCAAAAGGCGGAACTGGAAAGCCGGTATCCGAAAGCCAGGTTTCTGGGCGAGAAGACCGGCCGCGAACTCAGCGCGCATCTGGCGGCGGCTGACGTCTTTGTTTTTCCAAGCCTCACGGACACGTTCGGCATCGTGCAGCTCGAAGCGTTGGCATGCGGCACGCCCGTCGCCGCGTTCCCGGTTACCGGTCCTCTCGATGTGATTGCCGATCATCCGGTCGGTGCATTGGACATGAACCTGAGAAGCGCCTGCATCCGCGCGCTCAGCATATCACGTGAAGCCTGCAGGAGTTTTGCCTTGCAATACTCATGGGAGAGTTGCGCAAGGCAGTTCATCGGCAACCTCAGCGCGTTGCAGCCGAGCCGTTCATCGCCGCTTCGCGGTGGCCTGATGACGCAAGGCGTTGCGCAAGGTTAACCCGCACGAAAAAGGAAGAGTGAAGTTACCATGACGGAAATCCTCAAGCTGGATGATGGCGAGCAACTGGACTTCGACCGCGCGACGGTCGAGCAGGCCTATGACCGCTGGGCTCCGGTTTACGACTTCGTGTTTGGCGGCGTGTTCAGCAAGGGCCGCAAGGCGGCTATTCAGGCCACCGGCAGGGTCGGCGGGCGCGTGCTCGAGGTCGGCGTCGGCACGGGAATCTCGTTGCCGCAATATGCACCGCATCTTCGCATCTTCGGTACCGACATTTCGGAAGCGATGTTGCGGAAGGCGAAACGCAGGGTCAAGGCTCTCGGCCTGAAGAACGTCGAGGATCTTGCTGTCATGGACGCGGAGAAGCTCGAGTTTCCGGACAATTCGTTCGATGTGGTGATGGCGCAGTATGTCGTGACGGCGGTGCCGAATCCGGAAGCGGCGCTTGATGAGTTCAGTCGCGTCCTGCGGCCGGGCGGTGAACTGATCATCCTGACCCGGATCAGCGCCGATGCCGGCCTGCGCCGTTTCATCGAGCGCCGGTTGCAGCCGGTGGTGCGTCCGCTCGGCTTTCGGACAGCCGAGTTCACCTGGTCGCGTTATGCGCAATGGCTGGCAACGACAGGCGCGATGGGATTGGTGGAGAACCGGCCGATACCGCCGCTCGGCCACTTCTCGCTGCTCCGGATTCGGAAAACCGCGATCGCGGCTGCCGCCTGACCTCGAGTCTTTCCCGCTTCACCGAAGCGATGAAAGACCCGAGATTTTTGATCCGACGCGTTTCTTGACGCGAACCGGATTCCATCCTCGGGTCAAGCCCGAGGACATGCTTCGCTCGAAAAGCTACAAGGCGTCGAAGTCCGCGCGAGCGCCTCGTCGCGGCGCTCCTTGTGACATTTGCATAGTGTCATCTTGCGTACATCGAATCCTTGTAAACCGAATGAACCTTATTCTGGGCAGGGAATGAATGATGAGCTTTCGAGAGCAATTGCGCACTCAACGGTGGGATGATCATCGCTACTATCATCACAGCCGCATTAACCAGAGCCTGCATTTTGTCAGCGCCTTCAGCTTTCTCGTTGCGTATGCGTTGTTGTTCGTCGACCCGGTTGCCGCCGCACTGATCGGCTGGCTGTTCTCCATGACCACAAGGCAGGCGGGTCATTTCTTCTTCGAGCCGAAAGGCTATGATCATGGCAATCATGCCACCCATGATCACAAGGAGGAAATCAAGGTCGGCTATAATCTGAACCGGAAGATCGTGCTCATGGCCATCTGGGCGCTGTCACCGCTGGTTCTCTTCCTCGATCCGACACTGTTCGGTGTCTTCACGCCGTGGGCTTCGCCGGCTGACTTCATGCGTCAGGTCGCCAAGGTATGGCTGGCGATCGGAATCGGCGGCGTGCTGTTCCGAACGGTTCATCTGTTCTTCATTCGCGATGTTGAGACCGGCCTCGTCTGGATGACCAAGATCCTGACCGATCCTTTCCACGATCTCAAACTATACTACAAGGCGCCGCTGTATCTGATGAAGGGCGAGTTGATCGATCCGGGCCTTGGACAGGTTCAGACACGCAAAGCGCGCTCGAACTGAAATGCTCCGCAAGACGGTCGCCGGCTCACCGCGGCCGTCTTCGCGTGATCATCTCCTTCAGGATTTGCCGGCGCACGCTTTTGTTGGTGAGCGAGGGATCGCGCCGCCACCAGCCATCCCGTTTCATATTTTCGGCCGCTGTCACGAAGCGTTCCGCGACCGCGGCAAAGTCGGCGTCGGTGTAGTTCAGGCTGAAGATCAGGCGGCCGGTACCGATCCAGCTCAAGGCGAGACCTTCGGCTCGCAGATAATACTGAAGCATCCAGTTGTAGCGGGACGGCTCGGTGTAGTGCACCGTCCAGATCGACGACAGATTGCCCACCTGCACCGGAAGGTCCCGTGCGCTCAGCAGGTCGTTCAACTGTTTCGCGCGTCCGTTCCAGGTCTCGTCAAGACCGTCATAGATCGCCTGGAAGCCCGGAGCGGCGAGCCGGCTCAGGAATTCGTCCATCGCCGCCATGACGTAGGGATGCGAATTGAAGGTACCGCGGGCGAAGCAGACATCGGCGGGCCGATCGTCGCGGAAGCGTCGCATCAGGTCCTTACGGCCGCAGACCGCGCCGACAGGAAGGCCGCCGGCAAGGCTCTTGCCGTAGGTTACCATGTCGGCGCGGACGCCGAAGTATTCCTGCGCGCCGCCGGCGGCGAGACGGAAGCCGACGAAAACTTCGTCGAAAATCAGCACGATGCTGCGCTCGGTGCAGATCTCGCGCAGCCGTCTCAGCCATTCGCTGTAGGCGGCGCGGTCGAACCGGCTTTTGCGGGAACTGTCGACCAGCGCGGAATCAGCCGGCGCGCTAGCGTTGGGATGAAGCGCCTGCAAGGGGTTCACCAGAACGCAGGCGATGTCGCGCCTCGTCTTCAGGACATGGAGCGTCCGTTCCGACATGTCGGCAAGAGTATAAGTCTCGTGCGGCGGCATCGGGTTGCCCACTCCAGGCTGAACGTCACCCCACCAGCCATGATAGGATCCGGCAAAGCGAACCAGATGCGTTCGGCGGGTATGATAGCGGGCGAGCCGTACCGCCTGCATCACGGCTTCGGTGCCGGACATGTGAAACGAGACTTCGTCAAGACCGGAGATTTCGCAGAGCCGGCGAACATTGTTCGCGATCACGGGGTGATAGGGTCCAAGCACGGGACCCAGATCATGCGCGCGTTTTTCCGCCGCCGTGATGCAATCCTTGTAGAAATCGTTGCCGAAGATGTTGACGCCGTAGGAGCCGGCCAGGTCGTAAGAAACATTGCCGTCGACGTCGGTGACGGTGACGCCGCACGAGGACCGCATGAAGGCGCCGGTCGAAAGATGCTCGCGCACCATCCGGCTGTACTGAAAGGGCACCCGATAGGTCTCGGTGAACTGCAGGTCGGAGATCCGGCTCGAAACCTCCGCGGTCATCCGGCGGCCCTTGGCGTAGCGTTCCTCATACAGGCGGGCGAGCCGGAAGAAAGCGTCGCTTCGTTGCTTGACGACTTCCGGCGGCGCGCCGTCGGAGCCGAAGAAGCCGTCGTGATCGAACTCATAGAACGGCAGCAGCCGGGCAACCGTCCTGGACAATCTGGAATGGCCGGTCAGCGAGCGGTGCTTGGCCCGCGAAAGCGCCAGCCGGGCGTTCAGTTTGGGAAGGGCCGCTGCTGCGCCGCCAATCGCGGCGGCGGACAGGGCCAGAATCGGAAAAGGCAGGTCCATGCCGCCAGCGCTATCCAACCCCTCTGACAGGTTCATGACAATGAGAAAGCTGATCTCGGCCCTGACCGAGCAGGAGGATATGAATTTCCTGCTGACCAACCGGATTCCGCGGGCCATGCTGACCCGGTTTATGGGATGGTTCGGCAAGATCGAGCAGCCCCTGATCCGGGATCTCTCGATCGCGTGCTGGCGTCTGTTCTCCGATCTCGACCTGAGCGAAGCACGCAAATCCAGCTTCAAGAGCCTGCATGATTGTTTTACGCGGGAGTTGCTTCCGGGTTCGCGCCTGCCGGATCCTGATCCCGCGATTGTGGTCAGCCCCTGCGACGCCATCGTCGGGGCGTTCGGGAAGGTGGCGGATACGGAGCTTTTTCAGATCAAGGGCGCGCCTTATTCGCTACCGGACCTGCTCGGCGATCCGGCGCTGGTCGAGGCCCACCGGAATGGCCGCTTCATCACCCTGCGGCTGACGTCGAGCATGTACCATCGCTTTCATGCGCCGCACGATTGCCGGATCGATCGGGTCACGTTCATTCACGGCGACGTATGGAACGTGAACCCGATCGCATTGAAGCGGGTCGAGCGGCTGTTCTGCAAGAACGAGCGGGCGGTGCTTCAGGCGCGGCTGATAACCGGCGAGACGCTGACCCTGGTGCCGGTGGCGGCGATTCTGGTCGCGAGCATTCGGCTGCACTTCATCGATGCCACCCTCAACGCTCGAACCAGGGGACCGACGGTTTTTTCCTGCGATGCGAGCGCTCGAAAAGGCGACGAACTCGGCTGGTTCGAGCACGGATCGACGATCATTGTGCTGGCGTCGGATGAATTCGATTTCTGCGACAATGTGGTGGAATCGGCGCGACTTAAGGCGGGTCAGCCTCTCATGCGAAGGGTTGCCGGGGACAGGATGGCGGGAACGCAGAATCGAATCTGATTGATGGTGGGCGATTCGTGACCGGCCCCAATACGGGGCCGCGAGAGGATAGCGAAGCGTCGCTTTATCGGTGTTGCGAACCTCCCCTGAGTGACACATGCGACGATAGGTAGCGCCGCGGCGTCAGTCTGAAACTATGGCCCTAAAAAATGAGATCTTTCGCGTGGCTCCGGCGTTTGCGAGGTGGTGCAAAAAAGCATCTATGCAGATTGATGTGAAGATTACCTCACGGGTTTAGATGAATTCTATAATAAAGACTTTGTCGTTTCATGTAGAAGCGCACCCATACATAGGAACTGATTGATTTGGGGGCTCTAGGGTTATGACCAAGAAGCTTGAGGTGCAGCTTTATTCGTCGATTTCTCATCTGGCTTTGTCAGCCGGACTTGCGGTGTCGCTGGCCGCGATCGCTCAGCCGGCGTCGGCGCAATCATCTCAAACATCGAGCGCTATTGCCCTTGATACCATCAACGTCCAAGGGGAGGGCGGGGCCCCGAGCAGCGGTGAAGGCGCATACAATGTTACGATGGCCTCTTCACCGCGGCAGACCGCGCCGTTGCTCGATACGCCGCAAACCGTGACGGTCGTGCCGCAGGCGGTTATTCGCCAGACCGGCGCACGCAACCTCACCGAAGTGTTGCGCACCACGCCTGGCATTTCCTTCGAAGGCGGCGAGAACGGTTTCGGCACCTCGAGCAACACCTTCCAAATGCGCGGCTTCGACGCCAGCGGCAGCCTTTTCATCGACAACGTGCGCTCGAACGGCAGCTACACGCGCGACATATTCAATGTGGACCGCGTCGAGGTGTTCAAGGGGGCCGCGGCGGATAATGGCCGCGGGAATGCCGGCGGCTATATCAACATGGTCACCAAGCTGCCGTCGCTGCAGAACTTCACTCAGTTCGATACCTTCTCCGGCTTCTCTGAATACGGAAACCAGCCGCAGAAGCGCGGCACCGTCGATCTCAACTACATCGTCGCGCCCAACACGGCCGTGCGTTTCAACGCCTTGCTGGAACAGAGTGGCATTCCCGGCCGCGATCTGGCCGAAAACAAGGCGTGGGGCGTTGCGCCGTCGGTCGCCCTGGGTCTCGGCACCGATTTCCGTACGTTCCTGGCTTTCGAGCATCTGTCGAGGCGGGATCGTCCGGATTGGGGTGTGCCGGGGGCGACCGTTCCAGGTCTCGTAACCTATAATCCAGCAACGATGGGTGTTCGCCGCAACGCGTTCTACGGCCTGCGCTCGGACTTCGACAATGTGGACGCCGACCGCGTGCTCGGTCGTTTCGAATACGACATCACCCGGCGCATCACGATCAGCAACCAGACGGTCTGGGCGCAGGTCGACCGCACGACGCGCTTTACCCAGCCGACCGGATTCACTGCGCCGGCCACCGCCGCGACCAGCACGACTTTCTACGGCAGGCGCAACCAGACGGTCAGCAACATCACCAACATGACCATCGATGTGGACACCGGTCCTTTCAATCATAAGATCGCGACGGGCCTCGAGTTCAACCATGAAACGTCCGACGCCAATCGGTTCGGTTCGATCAGCTCGACGACCAATCCGGCGCTGCTTGCCAACCTGTTCGATCCGAATCCGGATCGTGCCGGACCTGCGCCTTTCAACCCGACGGAAAACAACCGCGCCAGCGTATCCACCGCCGCAGCTTACTTCTACGACACCATCAAGCTCTCCGAGCAGTGGCAGATCACCGGCGGCTTGCGCGCTGAACACTACAAGGTCGATATCAACAGCCGCACCGTCGCCGGCGCGCCGACCGGCCTCGGAAATTTCAACGACACCCGAACCACGCTGAACGGTAAGGTCGGCCTGGTCTACAAGCCGGTGAGGAACGCCAGCATCTATGGTTCATTCGGCGTTTCGCATCTGCCGCCGGGTTCCTATCTTTCCAACGAGGATATTTCCCGTACGGGCGACAATGCCTTCCCCGGCCTCGTTCAGGGTGCCGATCCAGTGCGCTTCCACAACTATGAACTGGGCAGTAAAGTTGACTTCTTCAACAAGCGGTTGATGGTCGCCGCCGCTTTGTTCCGCACGGAGAAAGTCAACGCGCCGATCACGGGCATCGACCCATCCATCCCCGGAGATGTCGTGGGGCTGAAGGGTTACGGCAAGCAGATCGTGCAGGGTGTCGAACTGAGCGTGACCGGGGCCCTCACCGAAAACTGGAACGTGTTCGGCGGCGCCGCTTTCATGGATAGCAGACGCGAGCACAGCGCTTATCTTGACCTCGTTCGCCGCACCGCGAATCCAGGCGATTTCACCGCAAATGCGGGCAACGGTCCGTGGACCTCGACCAACGGCGACGCGCTGGCTTTCACGCCGCGCGCTACCGCCAATCTGTGGACCACCTATCATGTTCCTGCGACCAACCTCACGATCGGCGGTGGTATCCGGTATGTGGGCACGTCCTATCTGGGCCGGCCGGACACTGCGAGCCGGATCATACCCAATGGCAGGTTCGGCCAATTGCCGGCTTATACCGTGGTCGATTTGATGGCGTCGTATGAACTCCACAAGGATGTCATCGTTCGGTTCAACATCGATAATGTGGCGGACAACCGGTACGCGATGTCGACCAACTGGTCCGGCGTCCGTGCCCTGCTTGGACCGTCGCGTAATTACCGCGTGAGCACCAGCTTCAGGTTCTGATGGGCTGGGCCCGACGGATAAATTCCCTGAACACTCCGGCGTCGTCGCGCCGGGGTGTTTTTCTTTGCGCGAGCCAACGATCGTGCCGCCCGTTGCGAGAGGCTCCAAGCTTACATGGTCTCGGCCGGCGCTATGGTAAGGACGCAATGCGGGACTACTTCGCTGCTGATTCAACCAGAAGCGATAATGTTCTAGATCACGTTCATGGTTTCGGATCGAATCGATCCAAAACCATGAACGTGATCGATTCTAATATTTTGAGACGCGGGATGCGGGCGGAAAACCGCTACACATTTTTCCTCATCCCGCTTGAGTGCTTTTCAGCTTCAATCAGAAGGGTAAGACGGGGGCGAGGCTGCCGCGAAAAGGATACAGGCGATGATCCAGGTTATTTCGGACGTGCTGACTCCGGACGAGCTGAAACGTTTCCGCGAGTTGCTCGGGCAGGCGCAATGGCAGGACGGCCGCGCCACCGCGGGCCATGTCGCGGTCCGCGCCAAGGCCAATGAGCAGTTGTCGCACGAGGATTCGCTGGGGCAGCAGTTGTCCGAGTTTCTGCTGGAGCGCCTCGGCAAGATCAGCCATTTTATCGCCGCGGCGCTGCCGCTGAAGGTACTGCCGCCACGTTTCAACCGCTACACCGGCGGCGGCAGCTACGGTGATCACATCGACAACGCGATCTTTTCCGTGCCGGGCGCCGGCGTGCGTATCCGCGGTGACCTTTCCGCCACGTTGTTCCTCAGCGAACCCGGCGATTATGACGGCGGTGAACTGATTATCCAGGGCGAGTTCGCCCGGCACCAGTTCAAGCTGCCCGCGGGACAGATGATCCTCTATCCTGCCAGCACCTTTCATCAGGTTACTCCGGTCACCCGGGGCGCGCGGCTCGCGGCGTTCTTCTGGACGCAGAGCCTGGTGCGCGAACACTCGCGCCGCGCGCTGCTGTTCGAACTCGACAATACCATTCAGGCGCTGGCGCAGGACAATCCCGAGCAGCCGGCGGTCGCCCGCCTGACGGGGCTCTATCACAACCTGTTGCGCGAATGGAGCGAGACCTGAGCATTTTCCGGCGAAGTGGATACCAGTTCGCCGCAAGAAAATGTGAGCAGAGAATAATTTCCAGAGCATGGCCGATTCAACCTGAAGGGATCATGCTCTGGAGCCTCTCCGCTTCCGGTCAAATCAGAAGCGGGCTCTATGATTTTGATTTGACGCGCTTTCTTCACGCAAACCGGTATCCACTTCGTTCGAAAACGCTATAACACCACGATGACCACGCCGCTTGCCAAGCTCACGCAGATTCCGCCGACGGTCGCGGCGGTTGCCGACTACGAGGTGCTGGCGCGTGAGCGTGTGTCGCCTGGAGCCTGGGCCTATCTCGACGGCGGCGCGGCGGACGAGGTGACCGCGCGGGAAAATCGCGCGGCGTTCGCTCGTCTGCACTTGCGCACACGGGTTTTGCGCGATCTCTCCAGCGGAAACACGGCTTGCGAGTTGTTTGGCACGCGGCTGCGTGCGCCGATCCTGCTCGCACCTGTCGCCTACCAGAAGCTCGCATATCCGGATGGCGAACTCGCCACCGTGCTCGGCGCTTCGGCGATGCGGATGGCGATGGTGGTCAGCACGCAGGCGAGCGTCGCTCTGGAGGAGATCGCGCGGGAAGCGCAGACGCCGCTGTGGTTTCAACTCTACATCCAGCACGACCGCGACTTCACGCTTCGTCTCGTGCGCCGCGCGGAATCCGCCGGCATTCGCGCGCTGGTGGTGAGCGTCGATGCGCCGATCAGCGGCCTGCGTAACCGCGAGCAGCGCATGGGCTTCGCTTTTCCGGGCGGCATCGAGCCGGTCAATCTGCGCGGCCTGACGCCCTCGCCGCGAGCCGCCGGCGAGACGCTGTTCGATAGTCCGCTGATAACCAGGGCCGCGACCTGGCGCGACATCGAGAATCTGCGCGAAGCGACCAAGCTACCGCTGGTGCTCAAGGGCATCATGACGGCGGAGGACGCCGAGCAGGCTCTTGCGGCCGGCGTCGATGGTCTCATCGTCTCCAACCACGGAGGGCGGGTGCTTGATGGTCAACCCGCGACCATCGAGGTGCTTCCGGAGATCGCGGCCGCCGTATCCGGCCGCGTACCGATCCTGCTCGACGGCGGGATCCGGCGCGGCGGCGATGTCTTCAAGGCGCTGGCGCTCGGCGCCAGTGCGGTGCTGGTCGGCCGTGCCTTCGTTCATGGGTTGGCCGCGGCGGGCGCGGTAGGCGTTGCCCATGTGCTGCGCATCCTGCATGCCGAGTTGGAAGCGACCATGGTGCTCACCGGCTGCCGGGATATCCGTGCGATTTCTCCGGCGTCAATCCGGCAAGCAGGACTGCGTACGTAGTGGGTTGGTTCAAAAGTTCGCTTTCATTTTCAGCGCGTCCTCCGAACGAACGTCTCACACCCGATGGATCATCTGGATAATCGCTCAGTTCCGATCGCTATAACGATCGTGCCGGCGAGGGCACGCAACAATCTAGAAGGATTCTTAAGTGCTCAACGTAGCGAAATGCCGCCGTATTGGATATTGGAGAGGGACTAAAGCAGTAAGAGGTGTCCTTATCATTTCTGTCTCCTGAGGACGATCGGTAGATTCGTCACGGCTTTATCCTTTGTTGCTCTCGCTTCTCATCGAAAGTAACCGGTTGGTGGTTCGAGGATCATCGACTGTCGGGCGTGGGCTTGGATCGGATGATTGCCGCTATAACGACCAGGGACAATGGAGTGCGGCCGCCAATAATATGAGCGGGCTGTTTCAGCCGATTTGAGCGGGGACTGTCGCTTACTCAGACAAACCACTTTCGAGGCTTTCATATTGCGCGGTATGGAGTGACTCTTCTTCGAATGCCTTCATCCTTGAGCGGCTATTGAAAAGCTCCCGGCTGCGCTGCCAAGAAATGCCGTGTGGTTTCTGCTCGACCTTTGGGCAGCTGTTTAAGGGGCGAAATGATAGCGCTGGCAAGCCAACAGATATCCGGAACAAAGAGCATGATTGTGAGACTTGCGAAGGCGACGATCCATCTGACGTTTGCAGCGTTATTGGCTGTCCTCGTTCCATCGGCTACGGTTTTTGCCCAGCACCGGGCGTCGTCCCCGTCGACGACATCGTCCGGGGGGGGGGCGGCGGCAACTCCTTCTGCTTCTTCGGTGAACGGCTCTGCGGGGGCGGCTTCGGCTGCGTCTGCATCGCCGGGGCCGGCGAGTTCTGCTCCGTCGGCCACTGACGGGTCGGCTGGGGCTGCGTCATCGCAGCCGTCGGCGTCGACGTCTCCCGAGGGGGCGTCTGATGCGTCGTCCGGGGAGGGGTCTGCTTCATCTGATGCGTCTGCGGGTGCATCGTCGGACGCGGCCGCGCCGTCGGATCAATCCGCCGCGCCGGATTCCGCCGCGCCGTCGCCTGCGCCGGAGGGCTCGTCGTCGACGCTTCCGCAGGACCTGTCGCCGTGGGGCATGTTCATGCAGGCGGACATCGTCGTGAAAGCGGTAATGATCGGTTTGGCGTTCGCATCATTGGTAACGTGGACGGTCTGGCTGGCCAAGGGGATCGAGCTCGCGGCGTCGCGGCGGCGGGCGCAGAGCTGCGTGCGCAAGCTGGAGCGCGCCGACAGCCTCGATGCCGCGCGCTCCGAGATCGCCGAGGGCTGGACCTGTGAGGGCACAGTGGCGGATCTGATGGGGGCGGCGGAGCGCGAGCTGCAGCGCTCGGGCGATCTGTCGTCCGAGGGCATCAAGGAGCGGCTGGCGATCGCGCTGTCGCGCATCGAGGCCAAGGCGGGGCGCGACATCGCCCGCGGCACCGGCCTGCTGGCGACCATCGGGGCGACCGCGCCGTTCGTCGGCCTGTTCGGCACGGTGTGGGGCATCATGAACGCCTTCATCGGCATCTCGCAGACCAAGACCACCAACCTCGCGGTGGTGGCGCCGGGCATTGCCGAGGCGCTGCTTGCGACCGCGCTCGGGCTTGTCGCCGCGATCCCGGCGGTGATCATCTACAACGTGTTCGCTCGCGCGCTTTCGAGCTACCGGGCGCTGCTGTCGGACGCCTCCGGCGAGATCATTCAGCACATCTCGCGCGATCTGGAGCGGCAGGAGCGGGGGCTCGGCCCGTCCGTGGTGGCGCTGTCGCGCGGCCGCGCTGCGGCTGAGTGATGCGCCATGGGGGTATCGCTGAAGAACCCGCAGGATGGCGGCATCGACGAGCTGAGCGAGATCAACGTCACGCCGTTCATCGACGTGATGCTGGTGCTTTTGATCATCTTCATGGTGGCGGCGCCGCTGTCGACGGTGGATGTCGCGGTCGACCTGCCGGTGTCGAACGCGCAGCCGCAACCGCGTCCCGACAAGCCGGTGTTCCTGACGGTGAAGCAGGACCTGACGCTGGCGCTCGGCAATGACGACGTGCCGCGCAACACGCTGCAGGCGACGCTGGACCAGCAGACCGAGAATGACCGCGAGCAGCGGGTGTTCCTGCGCGCCGACGGGACGGTGGCCTATACCGAGCTGATGAAGGTGATGAACCTGCTGCGCGAGGCCGGCTATCTCAAGATCGCGCTGGTGGGGCTTGAGGATACCGGGCAGGCGGTGGCGGCGGGCGGAGCCGCGCCGGCGGCGGCGCCTGCGCCATGATGAAAATCGACTGGCGCGACCCGGACGGCCGGGCCGGCGATGATGTGAACCGGGCGGCGGCGCTGCGCTGGACCGCGGCCGGGCTTGCGGTGGTGGCGCTGCATGCCGGCGGCATCTGGATGGCGCTGCACTGGCCGGCGGCGGCGGAGGCGCCGGGCGATCCGCCGGCGGCGATCATGATGGAGCTGGCGCCGATGGCTGTCGCGCCCGAGGCGCCGCAGCAGGACGTCGCGCCGGGGCCGGAGATGGTGGAGGCCGAGGAGCAGGTCGATCCGGACAAGCCGATCGAGGAGAAGCCTGATCCCGAGCCGACGCCTCCGGAGGTGAAGGAGGCCGAGGTCAAGCTGCCGGAAACGCCGAAGGTGGAGAAGGCGGAGGTTGTGCTGCCGGCCAAGGTCGAGCCGCCGAAGCCGAAGCCGAAGAAGAAAAAGCAGAAGAAGGCGCCGCGCACCACCGCGCCGCAGAGTTCGCAGGCGCAGCGCGCCGATCGCGCGGCCGCGCCGGCCGAAGGCATGGCGTCGTCGATGTCGCCGGCGACCTGGCGCGCCGCGCTGATGGCGCATCTCAACCGCCACAAGCGCTTCCCGCCGGGCGCGGGCATGGGCGTGGCCTCGGTCGCGTTCACGATCGACCGCTCGGGCCGGGTGCTGTCGGCGCGCCTGGTGCGCTCGGCCGGCGATTCCTCGCTCGACGCCGAGGCGGTGTCGCTGCCGCGCCGCGCCAGCCCCGTCCCAGCCCCTCCCTCCAACGTCGGCGGCGGCTCCATCACACTCGCCGTCCCAATCAGGTTCAACAGATAATGTCAGCCCGCTTTATGAGAACGTGCCTGCTCACCCTTGCCGCCGCAATCACGACCGTTGCCATGACTGCGGCTCATGCGCAGCAACCGGCCACGCCGGCGGCGTCTACGCTGCCGAACGGGGCCGCCTCGGTGAGCGAGACCTACGGCGACTGGACGGTGGACTGCCGGCTCGTCGATCGGCGGAAGCAATGTCTGCTGTCGCAGGTGCAGGGCAACAAGGAAACCGGCAGGCGCGTTTACGCTATCGAACTGACGCCTCCCGCAGGCGGCAAGATCGAGGGTACGATCCTGATGCCGTTCGGGCTCAATCTCGATGCCGGCGCGGTGCTCAAGCTCGACGACAAGGACCTTGGCAAGGGGCTGCGCTTCTCCACTTGCGTGCCGCAGGGCTGCCTGTTGCCGGTGAGCTTTCCGGCCACGGCCACGGACGCCATGCGGAAGGGCACGAAACTCGTGGTCGCTTCCCTCAACCTCTCCAGCAACGAGCCCGTCACCTTCAGCGTCTCGCTGAACGGCTTCGCCGCCGCGCTGGCGCGGGTGACAGAACTCGCGAAATAAAACGACTCCTCCCTCATAATTTGGCCCGTCCATCTACGACGGGTAGCCGAATTGCGGCGCGACCGGCCCCCGAGACTATCAAGGAACGATCGTTCACAACGCGGTCGGGCTGGGTGCTGGCGTCGCGGTGCGGCCTTCATGGATCGTTTATCGCTGCTGGATGCCTTCATGAATCGGGCGCGGCGGCGCGCCTCAGTGTTGATCACTGATCGACGCTCCCGCTGTTTTAGAGCATGATGAGTTTAGATTTGGTTGTATCCTGCATTGACGAAGTAGTTGGCGCATTCAGCCGGTGCAACGGTTTCGAGGATCGGAGCGATAGCATTGTAGACGGCCTCGGTGGTCCGCTGCGCGGCTTTGCGTAGCCAGTGTTTGAACTTGGCAAAGAACTGCTCGATCGGGTTCAGATCAGGCGAGTATTTCGGCAGGTAGAAGAGCCGGGCACCGGCGGCACGGATGACGCGACGCACGGCGCTGGCCTTGTGCGAGCCGAGGTTGTCCATAATGACGATGTCGCCGTGCCGCAGGGTCGGGACCAGAACCTTCTCGATGTAGAGAAGGAAGGCTTCGCCGTTGATCGGCCCCTCGATGAACCACGGCGCGGTGATGCGATCGTGGCGCAGAGCGGCCATAAAGGTCATGGTCTGCCAGCGGCCATGCGGCACCTTGGCTCTGATGCGTTGACCGCGCGGCGCCCAGCCCCGCAGCGGCGCCATATTGGTTTTGGTCCAGGTCTCATCGATGAACACCAGCCGAGTGGGATCAATCCGATCTCGATACTTGGTCCATTGCGCTCGCCGACGGGCGACATCGGGACGATCCTGCTCTGCAGCAATCAGCGTCTTTTTTTGTAACTGAGCTTCACAGCGTGAACGAACTCCCACATCGTGCGGTAATCGACCTTAAGGCCACGCTCGGCAAGTTCGGCCACCAGCCCGCGCACGGTAAAGTCCTTTCGGCACCGTTGCAGCAGCCATTCGCGGTGCGGCCCCGCAATCTTCTTTGGCCT
This sequence comes from Nitrobacter winogradskyi Nb-255, assembly GCF_000012725.1. Classification (NCBI taxonomy): domain Bacteria; kingdom Pseudomonadati; phylum Pseudomonadota; class Alphaproteobacteria; order Hyphomicrobiales; family Nitrobacteraceae; genus Nitrobacter; species Nitrobacter winogradskyi. Next base: position 789,835 of record NC_007406.1, read on the forward strand.
ATAGCCGCCGATCTGGCTTGGCGCGACGCTGCCGGTCTCGTGGAAGCGTTGTACCCAGTTGATCGCCGTGCTGATGCCCACCCCAAACTGGGCCGCAGCCTGATGCCGCGACAGGCCGCCTTTAACGACAGCACGCACTACCCGCTCACGAAGGTCGTTCGAATAGGCTCGTCCCATCCATGCTGGCCTCCTTCCCAGTCAGCATGTTGAATCAGATGAATTCTGATTTGGGAATCTCAATCGATTCAAAATAAACCCATCCCGCTCTAGGCGCAGTTAGAGCGTTTATGGCGAGGTGCATGACCTATTCGCCGCAAGAGATGCGACCAGAACAAATAATCTCCGGAGCATGGCTTATCGCTTCTGACGGAATCAGGAGCGGGTTCCATGATCTTCATTCTGAGGCGTTTTCTTTGCGCGAGCTGGTACTCTTTCGTCCGAGAAAAGCTGGTGTTTGCAAAAGGACGGAGTTCGCAACGGCGTTTCATCGAAGGTCGCTGCACCGTCTCTTTGGGTGATGCTGGCGATCACCCTCGCAAAGATCGGTCGCGATCGTTAATCGACGACATGCGTTTAGCAGGCGATCGGTTTTTCGCTACCAGCAATAGCACCCCCGCTGAATCGGATCCTTATTAATCCGCGTTCATTCCGGAGCACGGCGAAGAAGTTGGCTCGCTGTGTGACGAGAGGAGGCCGGATCAGGATGCCGAGCGTGTCCGCAAAGGCATCGAGGGACTATTCAACTGCCGTGGGCAGTCGCATGCCGTGGATATTGCGGAAGCGTTTTCGATCAGGGTGAAGTCGGGACTATAAGGATGGGCCGAGCAGACCAGCTAGGCCGAACTAAAAAGGATGCCGGCTCCTTGAAGGGACACCGGCTCCTCATCGCACCGCTCATAGGCTACACGCCTGTAAGAGAATAACATCTGAAGGCGGGAGGGGTGTTGCCTGCAGGTCATCCCCTTCAGCGCTGTCAAGGCTCTTCGGAAGGCCTTGAAAAGATGATGAGCAAAAACCCGACCACAGCCATCGCGGCACCGTAGTAGACCCATTCGGTGTGCCGGACCAGAATACTATCGGCGGGATAGCTGTAAAAACGGAAACCCTGCCCCATGAAGCCCAATCCGGCGATCAGGGTGATAACTCCAACGATTCTCAATAGAGCATGCATTCTGAGGCGCTATCCCGGATTGTTGAATGAGACGAAGAAGCAAGTATGCCGTATATTAAGCGGCCTCGGTCTTCGCTTCAACTCCATTTACGATAGGAATTCTCTGTCCTGTGGAGGAGCCTGCTTGAGAGTGTTTAATTGCTTCAATCCTTTAATCACATGAGATGGAATTCATATCCGAATGCGCTCAAAAGTAATGTCGACTCTGTAGGGATTGCCGGGTCGATCAGTTTGAATGAATGCGAGTCATCAAGCCATGGTGCATCGACGGTGGTCAGCATCGTTTTGGCGCGTACCTATGTTGCTCTGGCCCATATTTGCGACGAAACCACCGCCTGCTTGGCAACGAATTAATCGTGGTGGAGAGCGTTAAGAACCCTCCCAGGAGGGCATCAGACATCAACCAACTGGCAGGCCTAGGATACCCGCACAACGCCACTGATAAGTTCCCCCGTAGGTTGATCTACCGACAGTTGCACTAGCCTCTGACCGATGTGATGCTTCTCAATAAAAATGGCGCCCGTTATGCACGGGCGCCATTTTTATTAAAAGACATTCGGCGTCTAGAAAGCGATCAAATGGCCGTCAGATTCGCTAAACAGCGGAACCAGCCCTGACCTTCTTCTCTGGCTTCTGAGAAGCCGCCGTCGAAGTGACGGTGGGTACGCCATTCTCGAAGCTGACTTCGGCGCCCATACCTGCCGCCATTTCACCCTCAAGGATCGAAGGCTGCTTCGGAGCGGTCAGACGCTGGAAAGACTCGGTCAGAGCGCTCGAAAAGTCAGCGGCTCGGCCACAGACCGAATCCCACAGCATTACCGCACCCTGGTTAGGGACAAACATTCCCTGCCTGGTGGATCGGTTAAGGGCCAGGCGCGACTCGCGCGCACGACGACGTATGGCGTGCTCGTGATCGTGGTCGTCCTCCTGCGCATTGACCGGCAACTGCAGGACCGTAGCCGTCTGCCCTGCGACCAGTTGAGCAATCTTCAGAACCTGCCCATTCGGAAACTCCAGGGCGTCATGCTGAACGTACGGATTGTCCTCATCGACTTTGCGGAAGCTCGCGACCTTGTGATCGACACGAGCCTTGCCTGAGAACTTTATGCCAAGAAAACTGCGGGGCTGCTCGTACTGAACATTCTCATCGAATGCGAGCTCTGTTCCAGGCAGCAAGCAGACCGCCAATTCAGGCGGGCTGTCATGAATTACAAGCTTGGGGCCGAGCTCGCCGACGGCGGCAAAGCCGCGCACGTTAGATTTCGCGAGCTCCATAGTAACCAGCTTATCGGCGACCTTGGCAGGCCGCGAAGAGACGTGATGCAGACTGTAGTCGCACATGAAGGGCTCCTCTGGTTGGGACTACGCATTACCCCACATCGATACAACACCCTCGATGCGAACTCGTTCCGCCCATTTCATACCACTGGCGGCTGCGTTTTAAAGTCCGACGATCCAACCATGCTAAATTGGTACGGTCCAAAATGTACCATGTTAACGCCGTTCACGTCAACTTAATTTCCCCAGTCGGCCCCAGTGGCCAAAGGAACAATTATGCTTTGAATTCAGTGGTGCGCCGCCCGCGAAGCGGCCCGATACCCGCCAAAACCCACAGGCAGAAGCCAGGACGCGGCTGGAATTGCTCCAGAACATCGTCTCGGCCTGATTTCAAGTTGCAGTCGCACGGTAACTGGATTCCAAATCCTTCGTGTCCCGATGCTTCGAGCGCTACCCGAGTGAAACAGATTCTTGCGATGACTCCCGAGCGACACACGAGTCCGCCTTAGAAGCCGCGCGGCGCCCGGCATGTAGAATGTCGATGTGCCGCGGGAGCCGGCGCGGTTCGCTGCTTGCCGCTTGGAGACAGCGGGCAACTGCGCTATGTAAGGACAGCTCTGGGCCAGGGACTGCGGTTGGGAGCAACTTCGCGTCTCCAAGAAAAAAGACGTACGGAAGGGGCCTCCGAATCCGAGCCTACCGAGCGGTTCTAGTCGACCCGGGGTTGAGGCTTGGCGTGAGGATTTCGCCAAAGCGCAGGAGTTTTGACATGACGGATGAGGCGAACGTAGCTGGAGCCGAAAGCGCCTGCCTGGTCGAGGCTCGCACGGATAGCGGGACTGATCACGCCGCGAATACCCCGCCTGACGAGATGGCGCGAATGGGTGAGGAAATCATCGCCGCGCTCAAAACGGTCTATGATCCTGAAATTCCGGCAGACCTCTACGAGCTTGGTCTGATCTACAAGATCGCAATAGACGACGAACGCAAGGTCAATATCGAGATGACATTGACCTCGCCGAATTGCCCGTCAGCGGCAGAATTGCCCGGTCAGATCGAACGAGCGGTTAAAGGGGTCTCCGGTGTGCACGATGCCAAGGTCGCCATCGTCTGGGAACCGACGTGGGATCCGAGCCGCATGTCAGACGAGGCGCGCACGGTCCTGAACATGTGGTGATGGACCGCGGGAACCGGCGTTGACTTGATGCTCGCGCGACCTGCCGGCAAAGGCCGAGCTATGTTCACTGAGTGATATTTACCCGCAGGCCCGCTATTGATCCGTCCTTCTCCGGGGAGGTTTTACGGCGCGGCCTTCTATGGTGTTGTCCGGTGAAGCATGCCGTCAAGGTTCGACCCCGTGGAGGGACGCTGGTTGGCGTGAAAGACCTGGAGCCTTTCCGCTACCGATAGAATTGGAAATTGCTCTATGGTTTTGATTCGACGCGTTTTCTTCACGCAACCGGTGCTCGCCTGGCTTGAAAACGCTCTGGGCTCAAAACGTTGGAGCCTCGCTTCCGATGGAATCGGAAGCGAGGCTCCAGGCTGTTTCGTAATGGCTCGTAACCAGGAACTTACTTCGGCAGCGGCGCCGGATCCTTGGAGAGCGTATTGAGATAGGCAATCAGGTCAGCGCGCTTGCTTTCGCTTTTCAGTCCAGGGTAGCCCATGGACGTGCCCTTGGCGTAGGCTTTCGGGTCATCCAGCCAACTGCTGAGATCGGCGAAGGTCCACTTGCCGCCAGCCTTGCTCTTCAGAGCCGCGGAGTAGTTGAAGCCTTGCTCCGAAGCGATCGGCCGGTTGACGATACCGTAAAGATTCGGGCCGACCTTCTTGGCCCCGCCTTCCTCGGTGGTGTGACAGGCCAGGCACGGCTTGACAAGCCCAGCGCCACGTTCTGCGGAGGCGCTGGCCAGCGCCTTGTTGAACGACTCGGCGTCAGCAGCGCTCGGCGCGGCTGCGGCTTCCTTGGCCTCGGTCTTGTGGCTGGCTTCAGCGTGCGGCTTCTCCGGCGCGCTGAACGACTCGTCGATGATGCGTACTGTTTGAACAAACAACAATGTTCCGAGCAGCGCGCCCATAATGGCGTTGGTCCGGTTCGAATGCACTGTATCACTCCCAGAGCTCATTACTGAAGTACTCCCAGCGGTATGAAGGAGCCAAAGAAACCCGGGATATCCCGGACGAACTGAAAGATCGATGGCAGCGGCACCCCCCGGCTCATCAATCGCGAAACAACTCCACCCCGGCCCGTTTTGCGTGCCTAAAGGGAGCGGCGGGCACACCCATATCAAATAGAAGTTTGTCGCGCAACGGTTCAGCCCGGCGTTGAACGGCCCCGAATTTTGCACTGCGAATGCGGCTTTTGACGGGCGTCATGGATCTTTTAGTTTCTTGCCAGCCCCGGTTCACATCGCTCATGCGACGTGGTCGGAGGCGGGTGCTCGTGGCGATGGCGATCACAGCCAGGGCGCGAGTTTATCCATCGCGATGAGTTGGTCGACTTCGATGCGCGGGCGGACCGTCGCATACTGGTTGCCCCTGACCAGCACCTCCGGGACCAGCGCGCGGGTGTTATAGGTCCCTGACTGCACGGCCCCGTAAGCGCCTGCGGTCATGATCGCCAGAAGATCTCCGGCTTGCGGCTCCGGCAGATTGCGCCCGAGCGCCAGATAATCTCCGGTCTCGCACACCGGGCCGACCACATCGGCGACCATCACCGCGGCATCCCTGGGCGCCGCGCGCACCGGCATGATCTGATGGTAGGCTTCATACAGCGTGGGACGGATGAGGTCGTTCATGGCCGCATCGATGATGACGAAATTGCGGGCGTTGCCGTGCTTCACGTAAATCACGCGCGTCACCAGAACGCCGGCATTGCCGACGATCATGCGGCCGGGCTCGAACATCAGCGTGCAGTCGAGATCGCGGGTCACGCGTCTGACCATCTCGGCATAGGCAAGCGGCTCCGGCGGCGCCGATCGGTCCTCGTAATAGGGAATGCCGAGGCCGCCGCCGAAATCGACGTGGCTGATGACGTGACCATCGGCGCGCAGCGTGCCGACGAAATCCGCGAGCAGACGGAAGGCTGTTTCCATCGGACCGAGATCGGTGATCTGGCTGCCGATATGCATATCGGCGCCGGTGACCTTGATGCCGGGCAGTTTTGCCGCCCGGGCATAGACCGCGCGCGCCTGCGTGATCGGAATGCCGAACTTGTTCTCCAGCCGGCCGGTTGAAATCTTGGCGTGAGTGCCGGAATCGACGTCAGGATTGACGCGCACCGAGATGCGCGCGGTGCGGCCTGTTTCAACCGCGACGCGGGACAGCAGGTCGAGTTCCGGTTCCGATTCGACGTTGATGCATAGAACGTCCGCGGCGAGCGCCGCGCGCAGTTCGGATTCGGTCTTGCCGACGCCCGAGAACAGAATCTTGCTCGCCGGAATGTTCGCGGCGAGCGCACGCTTGAGTTCTCCGCCCGACACCACGTCTGCTCCCGCTCCGAGCCTCGCCATGGTGCGCAGCACCGACTGATTGGAGTTCGCCTTCACGGCGTAGCAGATCAGATGGTCGGTTCCCGCGAAAGCTTCGGCGAATACGCGGTAGTGCCGTTCCAGCGTCGCCGTCGAATAACAATAGAACGGCGTGCCGACGGCTTCGGCCAGCGTTGAAAGATCGACGTCCTCGGCGTGGAGTACGCCGTCGCGGTAATCGAAGTGATGCATGGCTCTAGTGTCCCGAATCCGAAATCCGCTTCACCAACTCAGCGTCTCACACAATAGCCCAAGAGCGTTCGGCAAGGGTGCGCGGAAACAGCAAGCGAAACTTCCGAGGGGCCACGCCCGCATCACGCCCGCATTTCAGTGGCTGTCGAGCAGCGGGTCGAGGATGAAGGATTTCCTGGCGCCTCTGGACGCCGCCGGGTCGCTGTTGATTCCGAAAGACGGATCGAACAGGTTGTCCTTGGGCGCATTGGCGCGGTCATGGTCATCCGCCGCGGCGGCGGCAGGCGGCTGGTTTGATGCGGTCGGCGGCACATCGAGGCCGCCCTTGCGCCCGCAGCCGGCCAGCGCCAGCGCGGCGGCGGTCAGAAGAAACAGGGCCCATCTCATCGAGATGGAGCTTGAAGTGCTGTTCACGGCGATATCCCCAATCGGCGGCACCATACAAAGAATGCCCTGTTCTGGCGAGGCCCGGAAGGTCAGAAATTCAAGACTGGCGTTCGGGTCAGTCCGGTGTTCGCTTTTTCTCCAGCCGCCTGAGCCAGGCCTTGGCTTGCGCGCGGACGTTCTTCGGCGCGGTCCCGCCATAGCTCGTCCGGCTCTTCACCGAGGCTTCCACGGACAGCACCGCAAGCGCGTCGCGGGTGATGCGCGGCTCCACCGCCTGCATCGCGGACAGCGGCAGTTCATGCAGGGCGACGCCCTGCTTCGATGCGGCCGCGACGATACGCCCGGTGACATGGTGCGCGTCGCGGAACGGCATCTTCAGCGTCCTGACCAGCCAGTCCGCGAGATCGGTCGCGGTCGCATAGCCATCGCCGGCAGCCGCCTTCATTCGCGCTTCGTCAGGCACGAGGTCGGCGACCATGCCGGTCATGGCGCGGATCGCCAGCGAGAGCGCGCTGAACGCCTCCATCGCGCCCTGCTTGTCTTCCTGCATGTCCTTTTGATAGGCCAGCGGCAATCCCTTCATCACCACCAGCAGTCCCGTGAGCGCTCCCACGACGCGGCCGGTCTTGGCGCGCACCAGCTCGGCGGCGTCCGGGTTGCGTTTCTGCGGCATGATCGACGAGCCCGTGGTGAACTTGTCGGAAAGTCGCACCAGGCCGACCAGCGGCGAGGTCCAGATCACCATCTCCTCCGCGAAGCGCGACAGGTGGGTCGAGGCGATCGCCGCGGCTGACAGCGTCTCCAGCACGAAATCGCGATCCGAAACCGCGTCGAGCGAGTTCGCCATCGGGCGATCGAAGCCGAGTCCCTTCGCGGTGGCATGGCGATCGATCGGAAAGGACGTGCCCGCCAGGGCAGCCGCTCCAAGCGGGCTCTCGTTCAGGCGCCTGCGCGCATCGGCGAAGCGTCCGCGATCGCGGGCCGCCATTTCGACATACGCCAGCAAGTGATGGCCGAAGGTCACCGGCTGAGCGGTTTGCAGGTGCGTGAAGCCCGGCATTACCGTTCCGGCGAATTCCAGTGCGCGGGTCGCGAGAGTATGCTGGAAGGTTGCGAGCGCGTTATCGGTCTCGTCGATGATGTCGCGGACATAGAGGCGGAAATCGGTCGCAACCTGATCATTGCGCGACCGCGCGGTATGCAGTCGTCCCGCCGAGGGACCGATCAGCTCTCCGAGCCGGCTCTCCACATTCATGTGAATGTCCTCAAGCGCCCGCTTGAAGTCGAAGGAATCGTCGCGGATTTCTGACAAAATCGTGTCTAGACCCTTGCCTATTTTTTTCGCATCATTTGCCGCGATGATGCCTTGAGCGGCAAGCATCTCGGCATGGACCTTTGACGCGGCAATGTCCTGGGCGTAGAGGTGGCGATCGACGTCGATCGAGACGTTGATCTCCTCCATGATCGCGTCAGGTCCTTCGCCGAACCGTCCACCCCACATCTTGTTGCTCATGTCCTGTTGCTCATGTCTTGCCGCTCATGCCGTGCTCGCCACTTTCATCATGCCTGCCGGACGGCCGATCCGCTCCGGTGGGTGTAGCCGTCGAAGCCGACGCCTGCATACCCGTATCTGATACAGGATGACAAACGTTATGACCGATACCCCTACGCCGCCTCATCGCGCCGAAAGCAGGTTTCCCATAGGCCCGCTGGTCGCAGTCGCCATTGTCGTGGGGGCCACGGTGGCGCTTCTGGGAATCGGGCATCTCAGGCACGCGAAATCCGCCGTTAATGCGCTGGCGCCCTGCGGTCCGGCCATGGAACTGTCCAGGAAGCTCGCCCCGCAGGCCACGGGCGAGGTGGCCTCCCTGACCATGGCGTCGAAGCCGCGTCGGATGCCTGACCTGGCCTTTCTGGATGGCGAGGGCCAACCCATGAAGCTCTCGGACTGGAAGGGGAAAACCGTTCTCCTGAACCTCTGGGCGACATGGTGTGTGCCTTGCAGAACCGAAATGCCGGCTCTGGACCGGCTTCAGGGCAAGCTCGGCGGCGATAAGTTCGCCGTGGTCGCCATCAATATCGACACCCGCGACTCCGATAAGCCGAAGGCTTTCCTGAAAGACGCCAACCTGACTCACCTCGGCAATTTCCATGACGAGAAGGCGTCCGTTTTCCAGGAGCTTAAAAGCGTTGGCATGGCGGTCGGCATGCCGACCTCGGTGCTGATCGACGGCCAGGGTTGCGAACTCGGCAATATGGCCGGACCGGCTGAATGGGACAGCGAAGACGCCATCAAGCTGATCAACGCGGCGGTGGGCTCCTAAAGCGCTTTCCGGCGGAGCGGATGACCTGTTCGCACGAACAGAACACGTCAGAACAGCGATCCGGAGCCTTGCTTCTGATTCAATCAGAAGCCAGGCTGCTCGAAGTGCCTTCGCTTCTGATCAAACAAGCGCGCGTTGCATAGGAGCCGATGCGTTCGGCTCTCAAATATGATTCGCCCCACGGGAACGCACGGAAGCGCGTGATGGCGTCGCCATCGTGAAAGCGAAGCCTGCGGACAATACCTATGGAAGCGGCCCGCACCTGCAGAAAGCCGTGAGCGGCTATTTTCAAAGGCATGTTGTCGAAGATACGAACATGTCTTGGTGGTTATGTCATACAATCCGGTTGCTTTGTCGTTTGCGTTTCTCTTAATGGATATTTCTGTTTTCGGTTTCCAATGATTGATGCGCATGGCGGCTCAAAGCCCCTCCGCGTAACAACCTGTGCCCCTACGAAGTGATACGCCTCCCCAGAGGCGAGAGAATACTTACGACTTGATTATCGCTCGGATTGACTGCGATCAGATTATTCATGGCAGGGGGTGCTCCATGCATATCGACCACGAAGGCAATCGGGTTGGCTCACGCATCGCCGTTCGCTCACGCATGACCGCCGGCCTGCGCATCGCCGGCTCCTGCGGCGTCCTTCTGTTTTTCGGACTTTCAACCTCACCGGCTTTATCAGCCAAAACCAAAGCGGCCGCGCAGCAAAACACCACGGTCACATGCTCAAGCGGATTTCTGCCGGCCGCGGGATCAACGAATAGTCCGCCTGACCTTGTGGTCAACGGCGAGTGCCACGTCAAACCCGATCAGACTTACTACTTCGAGAACGTCAACGTGCTGGACAAAGGCCAGCTCGTGTTCGACGAGCTTGACAAGACGATCAAGCCCACGGCCACCCACTTCTGGGCTCAATCGATGGTGATCGAGAACGGAGGTACGGTCGTCGCCGGGTCGCAGAGGCAGCCCTACGGAAATTACGGTGGCGTCCTGACAATCCACCTTTACGGTGCGGACCGCAACGCCAGCGGTCCCGCGCTCGGCGCGCTTTGCCGGACCGCGCAGAACACCGATACGGGCCCTTGCGGTATCCCAACTTCTGCCTGGCGTGACAACGGAAAGACCAAGCTTGCTCTGCCCGGCGGCGTCTCGGATTTCTTTTACCGTTACGGACCGCTGCACGGCGACGGCAAGTGCTCCGACGGATCGGTCTGGTCGAGCACATCGCCGTGCGATGACAGTCAAGACAAGCAGGTTGGGTATTTTGGCTATAAGGTTCTAGCCGTCTCCTATGGCGGAAGCCTCGAACTCTGGGGCGCGAAAGGCTCCTGCAATTCGATGGGCTGCTCCAATCCGCAACTTCATCCGAGCTGGACACGGCTGGACCGCTCGCTCGCGGCAGGCGGCGGCGCAGGGCCGAACGATCCGCTCGTCGTCGCCGGCGCGAGCAACCTGCGGCCGGAAAACCTCCATGTCCAGGCCGGAGATCAGATCGTCGTCACGACGACGGACTACCTGCCCGGTCATTCCGAAACCTTCGTCGTCAAGGATGCTCACACGGGAGATAACGGGAGGGGGCGGTGGCTCACGAAGATCCGTGTCGATCATGGCGCGGCATGGCCCCACAACGGCGAACGCTACGCACTCACCGACAAGCTGGCGCCGTCGCAGGGACGCCTCGATCTCGATCCCGATCTCGTCAAGAACGGCGTCGAGACCCGCGCCGCTGTCGCTATCCTCAATCGCAGCATCCGGATCGTATCCGGAGGAGACCGGCCGGGCGAGGAGTTTCCGGACTCGACACCCGAGAAGCCCTGCGTCGCCCAGGATGGCAAAGGGCCGTGCTATTCGCTCGGCGGTCATGTCGTGTTCCGGCAGGGATTCAAGGCGGTGCACGTCAAGGGAGTCGAATTCAAGGAGCTAGGGCAGGGCGGGCGGATGGCACATTATCCCGTCCATTTCCATATGGCTCGCCAGACGCCGGAAGGAACCTACGTGCAGGATTCGTCGATCAATGAATCGATGACCCGCTGGATCGTCCTTCATTCCACGCAAGGCGTCATGATTGCCGGCAACGTCGGCTACAAGTCCATCGGCCATGGCTTTTATCTTGAGGACGGCACAGAGACCGACAATATGTTTTACGGCAACCTCGGCATTCTTGCGCGTGCCGCTGTCGCCAATGAACAAAATCCGCGATCGATCCCGGGCATCCTCGCCGCCAACGAAGACAAAAAACCCGTCCCGAAATTTCCGTTCCTGACCGACTCGGCCTATCCGTCGGTGTTCTGGATCACGAACGGCTGGAATGAGTTCATCGGCAACATGGCGGCCGGCGCAACGGCCTGTGGATCGGCCTACTGGTTCGTCCCGGTTTGGAACAGCGACAGGCCGGACGTGATGACCCCGAATAACAGCCTTGATCAGCGGCATATGAAGTGGTCGGGTTATGCCGGTCTGCAAAAAGACGGCGCTTATCGAGGCTCGACGCCGCTCAAGGCGTTCGTCGGAAATTTCGCCACGTCGACGATGATGTCGTTCCAGACCACGGGCGACGCGCCGGAGTGTTCGGGCGTCCTCAAGCCTGCGTCCCGTGCGGCGCAGGATAAGACGGCGGATGCCGCGCAGGGCGGCGCTGCCACCAATGCTCTGGTCGCGGTTCGCAGCCTTGCGCCGGATCCGAACGACAACGAGGCTGACGATCACTATTATCCGCATGCGGTCGGCGGAAACCGGCACGCGACGGCCTGCAATAGGAAGGACGACGGCACCTACGATTGCGAGGGCATCAAGTTTTGCGATCCGGGCCATCCTGAAAATTGCGCGGTGACCGTCATCGACAAGTTCACGTCGATGTTTCACTGGGCCCAGCACAATGTCGCGGCGATCTGGCTGCGCAATCAATGGTATCTCGTCGTCAACAGCGTGCTGTCGGATGTTCAGAACGGCGGCCTGACTTTCATCACCGGCGGCGATTATACCCATGCGTCGGTGATCCGCGGCTATTGGGCGCTCGCGCGCAAGAGCGTTTTCATCGGCCATTCCCAGCCGCAGGACGACGCCCACGCCTTCGCGCTGGACGCGGGGCCCTTCAACGCGCGTTCGAAGCTGCGTTGCGACTGGCAGGTGGCGGGTCTTTCGCCGAGCAATTATTGCCTCAGCGCGAAGGAAGGCGTCTCAATTCCGCTGATCAATTTCGACTCGGGTCAGCGCCTGTTCAACATCTACGATGGTCCCGCCTATCAGGATTCCAACGCCTACCTCGACATCACCAAATCAGACTGTCCCGTGACCGGATCGAAGACCGATCCGGGCTGCATGTATGGCTCAGGCGTGGTCCTGGGCGTCACCAAGGATCCGCTGAACGGGCAATGCTATCTGCCGAACGCCGCCATCGGCTGGAAACAGAACAACGGCTTTTTCTATCCGCCGGCTTTTCACTCGGCGAATCTGTTTTTCAGCAATGTCGACATCCGTCATTTCGTATTCGATCCCCTGTTCAAGGCGCCTGACGGCGTGGCGGAAAAACAGGATTTCGGTCAGGGCGGCACCTATCTCACGGCGACCTCCGGCCCGAACGCGGTGTCGAACTTCTATTGCACCTCGACGGACAACATGTTCGACGGCTGGAGCGGCATTGACCGCCAGACCGAGCTTACCGATGACGACGGGACGCTCACGGGACTCATCAGTTCGAAGCCCGGCGGTGAGACGGTGTCGATCAACGAGGATCAGTTCTTCACGGCCAAGCTTGAAACCTCCGAGTGTAAATCGAACCTGAGGGTCAGCCCGTCGCTGGTATGTCCGCAGAAGCCGCTGCCGCCCGCGTCGACGCCGTCGACCGCGAAGACGAGTCCCTATGATTACGTGGCCACGGCGATTGCACCGGGGTGCTCGGAGAAGTCCCCGCCCGATCCGTCGAAACCCTATGGCCGCTGCGGAGACACGCCCGATCTCGGTCAGGGCGGAGACTGGTCGAGCGAGTGCTCCAACGGGGCCTGCTACGGCGTTCCGCTTTACCGTCAGTACCTGACCACGACCGAACTGGGCCATTGGCAGACGAACGGCTGCGCCGCCAACGCCAATACGCCCGCGTGCCGCTGGCCTTTCATGCGGATGGGCGGCCAGAACATGTATCAGCGCGAAACGCTGACCGTGAACAACGGTGTCTACTATGTCGACACGTCCGTCTCCAAGACCACTCAGAACACGGAGAATTATACGAAAATGCCGCAGACGCGGGACGTGAATGTCTTCGCTCCCGGCCAGACCTATTACATGTTCTTCCTCTATGCGAAGCCGAGCACGGCCCAGACCTACCAGATCTATGTCGGCGAGGGCTTTGATACGGGAACAGTGAAGCCCGTGCGCGGAAGCCTGGCGACCGCGCCGATCAAGTTCAGCCCGGACTCCGCGCCCAATGCGGGGAAGTGGTTCACCGTGAAGGGCGTCTCCAAAGGCGTGCTCACGATCGAGACCAATTTCGCGGCTCAATCCGAGCTTGATCCGCGGCAGCAGAAGAACGGCCTTTGCGGCCCGGCGACATTCTGCGGCTGGAAGGCGGACGGAAGCTGCGGCTCGAAGCTGGCGAGCGCCGATCCAGGCAAGGAGCCATTGCTTCTCGCCGATCCGGCACTGGGCAAGGAGGCGGACGCCGTTTGCCGGACCTGGGCGGTCAAGGACCTCGATTGCCCGGCAGCCGGATGTTTCGGGTTCGCGTTTACGCTCCCAGCCAATTTCAAGGCGCAAGACCAGGGGCAGGCGGCACGCCCGACGCCGGCCGCCTTCCCCACGACCGGCGAATTCGCGACGCGGTTCCTCAACACTAAAATCGTTCCCGACAACGCAAGCCATGCGCGGGACGGAGTCGAGACGGAGTGCTTCTATCCGAGACTGCCCGGAAGTTGCCCGGCGAAATAGCTACAGCCTTTCGCTCCCGATTGAATCGGGAGCGAAGTTCGTTGCTATGGGACGGAGGTTACGCAATCGGCCGGACAAATCATCGCGTCGGCGCTTCGCGCGCGATATTCCGTTGAGTCTCGTTCTTGAATTTCAGATTGACGCGAACTTTCTAAAATAAATAGGCCGCCCCAAGGGCGGCCTATTGCCGGCTGAAGCGGTCCAATCAGGTGCCGCCGCTGTATCCGGTTTTTTCCTGACCTTGAGGATTCTTGTCGGGCATATCTTCCTTGACCGCCTTTTTGATCTCGGACTTGCGGGTGCTTTCGCCCTGTTCGCCCGGCTTCTTGCCCTGGTTGCGCTGGTCGTCCTGATTCTTCTCATTCGGATTCGTCATTGAAGTCTCCTTGGGGTTGCCAGGGTCAATGGGTTCCGTTCTGGATTGGTTCCTAAAACTTTTTCGCTTGCGATCGAAAGCGCTCGGGTTTCCTGACTGAGGATTGTGGGTAGCCTTCGCTGCTGCGTTGCACAAACTTTCGGCACCGCCTGCTTCCATAGCGAGCGATCGTGCGCGCTCATTCCTACGAATGGTTGATGTGGCGGCGTTCTGATAGCGGCGTGCCGTATTTTCAGGTCTGGCACAGGTCTTGCGTAATCGTCCGTGACGGCTCTCGCTATCTGAGGACGGAGCAAGATCGAGATGAACAAGAAAGAGAAGCTCGTCATCGTCGGCGCGGGCATGGCCTCCGGCCGCATGCTCGAGCATCTGTTCGAGGCTGACCCTGAACGTTTCGATGTTACGCTTTTCGGCGCGGAGCCGCGCGGAAATTACAATCGCATCATGCTGTCGCCGGTGCTGGCGGGCGAGAAGTCGTTCGATCAGATCGTCACGCATGACGCGGCCTGGTACGACGCCCATCAGGTCGAATGCCGCTTCGGCGAGACGGTGACGCGCATCGATCGCGCCGCGAAGGTGGTGCACTCGGCGGGAAGCGAAGCTCCTTACGACAAGCTTGTGATCGCGACCGGATCCGCTCCCTTCATGATCCCCGTCGCCGGGCGGGACTTGCCGGGCGTCATGGCGTTTCGGGACTATGACGATGTTCAGGCGATGGTCGCCGCCGCCGGGAAAAAAGACGCCAAGGCTGTCGTCATCGGCGGCGGCCTTCTCGGACTGGAGGCCGCGGCGGCGCTCAGGCTGCATGGCATGGAGGTGGTGGTTCTGCATCTGATGGGCCACCTGATGGAGCGTCAGCTGGATGCGGCGGCGGGCTATCTCCTGCAGAAGGAGCTGGAGAGCCGCGGCATCAAGATTCATTGCAAGGCGCAGACCAGTGCGATCCTCGGACGCGGGCGCACCGAAGCGGTTCTGCTCGATGACGGCACCCTCTATCCCGCCGATATCGTGGTGATGGCGGTTGGCATTCGTCCCGAAGCGCGGATCGCGACCGATGCGGGTCTCCATGTCGAGCGCGGCATCGTCGTGGACGACCGGATGCTGACGTCCGATCCGGACATTCTCGCCCTCGGAGAATGCTGCGAGCACAACAACATCTGCTACGGCCTCGTCGCGCCGCTCTATGATATGGCCAAGGTCGCGGCGAAGACCTTGACAGGAGTTGAAGCGACGTTCCGCAGCGTCGACACAGCGACCCAGTTGAAGGTGACCGGCGTGAGCCTTTACTCGGCGGGCGACTTCGCCGACGCGCCTGACCGCGAAGATATCGTGCTGCGGAATTCCGGCGCGGGAATCTACAAGCGGCTCGTGCTGAAGGACAACCGCATTGTCGGCGTGGTCCTTTACGGCGATACCACGGACGGCGCCTGGTACTTCGATATGCTGCGCAAGGGGACGGATGTCTCGGAGTTGCGCGAGACGCTGATCTTCGGTCAATCCCGTCAGGGAAACGCGTCCCTCGACCCGATGGCGGCGGTCGCGGCCTTGCCGGATGATGCGGAGATCTGCGGCTGCAACGGCGTTTGCAAGGGCGCGATCGTCTCGGCCATCATCGCCAGGGATCTGACATCGCTCGACGACGTACGTGCCCACACCAAGGCGTCCGCCTCCTGTGGGTCCTGCACGGGTCTCGTCGAGCAGCTCATGACACTGACGCTCGGGGACAAGTACAATCCCGACGCCGTCCAGCCGGTGTGTGGCTGCACCACGCTCGGACATGGCGATGTCCGGCGGCTGATCAAGGCGAAGCGTCTAAAGACCATTCCCGCCGTGATGCAGGAACTGGAATGGAAGACCTCATGCGGCTGCGCGAAGTGCCGGCCGGCGCTCAACTACTATCTCGTCTGCGACTGGCCGGACGAATATGCCGACGACTACCAGTCGCGTTTCGTTAACGAGCGTGTTCATGCCAACATTCAAAAGGACGGCACCTATTCGGTCGTGCCGCGCATGTGGGGCGGCGTCACCAGCGCGAAGGAATTGCGCGCCATCGCCGACGTGGTCGATAAATTTCACATTCCCTCCGTGAAGGTCACGGGCGGCCAGCGTATCGACATGCTGGGCGTCAGGAAGGAAGACCTGCCTGCGGTATGGGCCGATCTCGGCAGGGCCGGCTTCATCTCGGGTCATGCCTATGCCAAGGGCCTGCGCACGGTGAAGACCTGCGTCGGGTCGGACTGGTGCCGCTTCGGCACGCAGGATTCGACCGGGCTCGGCATTCGTATCGAGAAATTCATGTGGGGTGCGTGGACGCCGGCCAAGGTCAAGATGGCGGTCTCGGGTTGTCCGCGCAACTGCGCCGAGGCGACCTGCAAGGACGTCGGCGTGATCTGCGTCGACTCCGGTTATGAGATCCATTTCGCCGGCGCGGCGGGCCTCGATATCAGGGGCACGGAAGTTCTGGGACTTGTCAAAACGGAAGATGACGCGCTGGAACATATCGTGGCGCTCGTCCAGATGTACCGCGAGCAGGCCCACTATCTTGAGCGCATCTACAAATGGGCGAAGCGCGTCGGCCTCGACGAGATCCGCCGCCAGATTTTGGACGATCCGCAGAAGCGCAAGGCTTATTTCGATCGCTTCGCCTTCAGCCGCAAGTTCGCGCAGGTCGATCCTTGGTCTGAACGCGTGTCCGGCAAGGACAAGCACGAATTCCGGCCGATGGCGACCATCGGTTTTCCGGTGGCGGCGGAGGAAGCATTATGAGCTGGATTGCGATTGGCGGGACGGAGGATATTCCGCTTCGCGGCGCGCGCTGCGTGGCGACGCCTCTAGGGCGGATTGCGGTATTCCGCACTGTCGAGAATCGCTTCTTCGCTATCGAGGACCGCTGCCCGCACAAGGGAGGTCCTCTGAGCCAGGGCATCGTGCATGGTGCTCAGGTCACCTGTCCGCTGCATGGCTGGGTGATCTCGTTGGAGACAGGCAAGGCGCAGGGCGCTGATGAGGGGTCTGTACGCACCTTCGCGCTGAAGGTGGAGGGTGGAAAGCTCCTGATCTCCTCGGACGCGCTCGTCAGCATGACCGCCTGACGCGAAGCGACCTGCCGGAGGCGTCTGGTGACTGGTCGGTGGTGTTTGGCAGGCAAAGACCATGTTCACCGCGTGCGCCGAACAGTCCGGCACTGCCTCCGACAGTTGCCAATGACGGCAGAGTCACTCCCTGACGAAAACCGGAACTGAACAGTTTGTACTGTCCCATTCTTGTTACTTGCCTCTCGGATCGGTGGTGTACAGGGTACAGAAGCCCCAGCGTCTCATTCGTCACCTTTTCAGATGTGGCCATCTTTCTTTCACATGGATGCGGTGTTTGAGCATTATCGCTTCTGATTGAATCAAAAGCGAAGCTCTCGATTGTTGTTCTGACGCGTTTCTTCACGTGAACCTGTATCCACTTCGCTCGAAAACGCTATATTCGCGGCGGTGGTCAGCGTCACCGTCACCGTCACCGTCGCGGTCGTGGCCTTGTCCGGATTTTGAGACGCCGCATATGACGCGACTGGCGTAGCTCGCGCATCCGAAAACCCCAGCACTGAAGGAGAATCTCAGATGCCGACCCTCTACACGATGCCTGGCACTTGCTCGCTCTCGCCGAACATCGCCGTCGCGTGGCTCGACGCTCCGGTCGAGATTCACAACATTCCTTATGGCGACCAGAAAAAGGAATACTACCTGGCCATCAATTCTCGGGGACAGGTGCCGGCGCTGCGCTTCGAAGACGGGGACGTACTGACCGAGGCGGCGGCGATCCTCGCCTGGCTTGGCGCGACCCATGGTAAGGAAAGCCACGCTCCCGGTAGCCGGCTCGGCCGCAAAGAAGCCGAAGCGCTGGCCTACATGACGTCGGAAGTTCATGCGGCTTATGGCGGTCACTTTAACACCCAGAAGTTTGCCGAGAGCGCGGCGGCGCAGGAAGAGGTCAAGCGCAAGACCTATGAGAAACTCGCCGGTCACTATGAGCGGTTGAATGGCGTCCTGAGCGAGAATGGCGGCGAATGGTATCTCGGCCAGCGCTCTTTCGCCGACACTTTCCTTTATGTGCTGACGCGCTGGATCGAGAAGACGCCGCTTTCGATTGGCGATTATCCGGCGCTGAAAGCGTTCCGCGCGTGCATGGAAGCGGACGAGGGCGTGAAACAAGCCCTTGCGCGGCAAGCCATGGAGCCGATCGGATGAACGAGGACGAGTCGGACTGGCCCGCTCTGCCCTATGGCGATTGGGCCGAAACATGCTCCGCCCTCCATCTGTGGACTCAGATCGTCGGCAAGTATCGGCTCGCGCATACACCCTGGGTCAATCACTCCTGGCACGCCACGCTTTACGTGACGCCGCGCGGTCTGACGACGGGAATGGTGCCCGACGGCAGGTCGGCCATCACCTTAACCTTGGACTTCCACGATCATGCGCTGATCGGCGAAACGGCCGACGCGCGTGAGAGCTTTCCGCTGGAGGCAATGAGCGTAGCCGACTTTCTGCGCCGGACGAGCACGCTGGTCGAACGGCTTGGCGGGCGGATGGATATTCATGGCGCTCCGAATGAGATCGCCGATGCGACACCCTTCGCGCAGGACACCGCGTCGCGGCCCTACGACCGCAAGGCGGTCGAGCGGTTTCATCGGGCGCTGGTGCAGATCGATCGCGTGTTCGCGCGCTTCCGCACCGGCTATCTTGGCAAGGTGTCGCCGGTGCATCTGTTCTGGGGCTCGTTCGATCTGGCTGTGACGCGTTTCTCGGGCCGCAAGGCCCCGCGTCATCCGGGCGGAATTCCGGCGCTTCCCGATCCGATCACGCAGGAAGCCTATAGTCACGAAGTATCCTCGGCCGGGTTTTGGCCCGGCGGCGGCGGGGTGGATGAGGCGATGTTCTACTCCTACGCCTATCCGGCGCCCGATGGCTTCGCCGACCGCCCCGTCGAGCCGGCGGCGGCCCGCTTCGACCGGAAGCTCGGAGAGTTCGTGCTGCCCTATGAGGCGGTGCGGGCCAGCGCCGATCCTGAAGGCGAACTCACGAGGTTCCTGCAATCGACCTACGAAGCGGCGGCGGATCTGGCCGGGTGGGACCGGCAGGCGCTCGAATGCGACCTTGGCGTCCCACGGATCCCCACAGGTCATTCCAACCTTAGAGGGAGTCTAAACACATGACATTGCATGGGAATTAACGCTCTCATAAGGATAGGCCCGCGGTAGCAAGCAGGAAGGCGCGCCGGCGTCTCCTTTAGGCCGGAGGCTCTTATTCGTGGCGTTCGATGTCCAGGATCTGTTTCGGAGGCATAGCCAGGAGCTGAAACGCTTTCTGCGCCGCCGGGGCGCTCTGCCGATACCGCCGCCGATCTGATGCAGGAGACCTTCCTGAAGCTCCTGACCGCGAAGCCTACCGCGCCGGTCGATAACGTGCAGGCTTATATTTTTCGTACCGCCAACAACCTGTCGATCGACCTCGCGCGCCGACAGCGGTTGATGCCGCTGGTCGATAACAGCGACGACGTTCTCAACCGCCTTTCCGCTTCTGACAGAATCAGAAACGGCTCTATGATTTTGATTTAACGCGTTTTCTTCACGCGAACCGGTGTCCACTTCGCTTGAAAACGCTCTAGGATTTGGCCGGCTCCGGATCGTATCCATGGCCGTCCGCGAGAGGAGTCTGCCTGATGGTGGCCGATCCCGATTGGAGCGACGACGAGGATTTCGGCGGCACAACCTCGACAAGATATCGCGGGAAGCCGTGGCGTGGTTCGCAATCATGCACGCCGATCAGGTCGCGAAATCCGATCAGCTTGCCTTTCGCGCCTGGCTTCGACGGGACGAGCGTCATCGCGTGGCCTATGCGGATATCGAACGTCTTTGGTCGGGAGCTTCCGAACTTCCGGTCGTCAAATCGCGTCGCCGCGAGAAGCGGATCGCCGTCACGCGGCGAACGTTCGGCGCGGGCATGCTCGCCGCCATGGCCGGCGGCGGCGGCTGGGTGGCGTATCAGCAGCATCCGTTCGCGGACTACCGCACCAGTGCCGGCGAGCGCAGGACGGTCAGGCTCGCCGACGATTCAAGCGTGGACATGGCTGGCGCGACGGCGTTGTCCGTCGATTTCAGTTCCAAACTGCGTCTTGTCACGCTGCATCGGGGAGAGGCTTATTTCTCGGTTGCGCCGGATACGTCTCGCCCGTTCGTGGTCGAGGCGGCGGCGGGCCGCACGATGGCCGCCGGAACCGCGTTCAACGTCGACTATGTTTCCGATGACGACGTGCGCGTCACCGTTGCCCAGCATGCTGTCGATATCCGCGTCGCCGCGGAGGGGGCGCGGCTGGATGCCGGATCGCAACTGACCTACGGCCGCGAAAGCATCGGCCCGCCTCAGGCGATCGATCCGGCTTCGGAGCTTGGCTGGCGCGACGGCCGCCTGATTTTCATCTCGCAGCCGTTCGGGCGGGTCGTCGCGTCGCTCAATCGCTGGCGGCAGGGCAGGCTGATGGTGATGGAATCGGCGTTGGCGGTCCGCCCGGTCACCCTGATCGTCGATCTTCAGAAATCGGGGAATATTCTCGCCACTCTCGAAGACACGCTCCCGATCCGGGTCGTCAACGTCACCCCCTATTTGACGCTGTTGTTCGCGGCATGAGCAGATTTTTTCTCCGGTCCATCTGATACCGGCGGGATCGCTTCGTCTGAACGAGTGAGGAGCGCGGAATTAAGGCCGACGCTCATTTGTTCAGGGGAGCGGGGGCGATGGCGGGGCGGAGTGTTTCAGGAGTTGCGGCGATCAGGATGGCAAGGTTGCTGGCGTCGATATCGTTCGCCGCCTTGTTGTTGCCGTCTCAAGCCGCATTCGCGCAAACCGCGCCGTCATCAGCGCCATCGGCGGGCGCGCTTCAACAGTCGATCACCTTCGCCATTCCGCCGCAGTCCTTGTCGAGCGGCATCGTGGCGTTCTCGCGCGCGGCCGGAATCGATCTCGTTTTTGACGGCGCGGTGCCGCGCGGCGCGCGCACGTCAGGCGTCTCTGGAACGTTCACGGTGCGCGACGGCGTCAACCGGTTGCTTGCGGGCACCGGTCTGTCGGCGCGATTCACCAATGCGCGCACGGTGCAGATCGTCAACCCTTCCGCGGCGGGCGGCGTCAGCGGCGCGGCTCCGTCAGGCGCGATCTCGCTCGACACCATCGACGTGCAGGGCGAGACCGCGTGGGGGCCGGCGAACGGTTTCGTCGCCAGCCGCAGCGCCACCGCCACCAAGACCGATACGCCGATCATCGAGGTGCCGCAGTCGATTTCGGTGGTGACGCGAGATCAGATCGAGATACGGAGAAACCAGACCCTGAACGAGACGCTGCAATACACGCCGGGTGTTTTTGCCGAGTCGAGCGGCATGCAGCACAGTGGGCCGACGTTTCAGATACGAGGTTTCAGCGCCGTTCCCGCGGACGGGCCGATATTCCTGAACGGGTTGCGCACGATCAATAACGGCGATATCGAGCCTTTCGGATTGGAGCGTATCGAAGTAATGCGCGGCCCGGCATCGGTTCTCTACGGGCAGAACCAGCCCAGCGGCGTGATCGCTCTCGTCACCAAGCGCCCGACGGAAGGACCCGTTCATGAAGTCCAGTTGCGGGGCGGCAGTTTCGGCCAGAAGAGTGGCGCTTTCGACTTCGGCGGTCCGGTGACTGAGGACAGAACGCTGCTCTATCGCTTCACCGGCCTGTTGCGGGAAGGCGGTAACGGCATTGATTTCTCAAACGATCAACGCGCGTTCGTTTCAGGCGCGGTGACGTGGCGCCCCACGGACGCGACAGAACTCACGGCGTTCAGCCTCTTTCAGAAAGACAAAGGCAGATGGAATTACGGCCTCCCGGCGCAGGGAACGGCGCTGCCGAATCCGAACGGGCGAATCCCGGTTACGCGCTTCATCGGTGAGCCTGACCTTGACTACAATGTAACGGAACGGGCCGTCGTCGGATACAACCTTCAACATCGCGCCACCGAGAGCCTCACCTTCAGGCAGAATCTTCAGTACGCGCGGGAAAACTGGGACTATCGCAACGCCACGCCGATCGGTCTTCAAGCCGACCTTCGTACGCTCGACCGTAGCTACGAAACCCTGCGTGCGAGTTGGGACACTTTTGCGATTGACAACCAGGCTGAACTGAAGACTACGACCGGCGTCCTGCACCACACCGTGCTGTTCGGTGTGGACTATCGATGGCGACGATACAATTCTCTTGGCTTATGGGGAGGAGTTGCTTCTCCGATCGATGTTTTTGCGCCTGTCTATGGCCAACCCGTTCTCATTTCGGCTGACAATTATGGATCTCGTCAAACTCAAAATTTCCCCGGCATCTACCTTCAGGATCAGATCAAGCTCGACCGCTGGATCCTGACTTTCGGCGGACGCCACGATTGGGCGGAATCCAAGACCGTCAATGCCTTTAGTGCTGCAGTCACCAATCAGAACGATCGGGCCTTCACTAGGCGGGCCGGGCTTGGCTACGAATTCGATAGCGGAGTGGTCCCTTACGTCAGCTATTCCGAGTCCTTCATGCCCGTTTCTGGAACGACGTTTGACCAGGTGCCGTTCAGGCCGAAACCGGAACGCAGTACGAGGCAGGCGTCAAATACCAGCCGCATGATATGAACCTGCGGATTACGGCCGCCATTTATGATCTGAGGCGCAAGAACGTTACGACACGGGATCCGGCGCACCCGTTCTTCAGCATCCAGACCGGCGAGGTCACCGCGCGGGGTTTCGAATTCGAGGCCGTGACCAGCCTGACCAGTGGCCTGAGCCTTACGGGCGCTTACGCCTATAATGACGCCAGGGTGACCGAGAGCAATGACGCCAATCTGGGTATGCGCCCGATCCGAACTCCGCAACATCTTGCATCGGTCTGGGCCAATTACACCATCCACGACGGCGCGCTGAACGGTCTTACCCTTGGCGGAGGCGTGCGGTATGTGGGGGCGAGCGCAGGCGATTTCATGAATACGTTCTATGCGCCCGCCTATACGGTGGTGGATGCGATGGCCCGTTACGACATCGACAGCTGGCGCTTTTCCCTCAACGTCACCAACCTGTTCGATACGCAGTATGTCGCGGGGTGCGGGTATATCGGCCAGTGTAACGTCGGACGCGTGCGCACCGTGCTCGGCAGGGTGAGCTATCGCTGGTAGCGGACAGTGTTTGCGGCGGCGACGCCGGCTCGCCGCAGCAACCGAAGTATGTTTGTAGGCGGCGATAGATTCCCGGAGCAGGTCGGCTTCGCTGAGTATGAATTCCGCGATTCGATGGCGACGCGCGAGGTCTGCTCCCGAAAATGACCTGCTCCTGAAAGAGCGGCACGCCGAAGCGTATTGTCCAACACATCGCGCGGATGGCGATCGTGCGGCCTTGGCCCAGGACGACATGGTGCATCCCTGTCTGCGCCGTGAGGACTGGAGCCGGTCCTGTCTCCAGACGCGCTGAGCGTTACGGGCGCTGAAGCTTCTAGAGCGGGATGAAGAAAAGTGTGTAGCGGTTTTCCGCCCGCATCTCGCGTCTCAAAATATTGGAAGCGATCACGATGAAGACGGCGACGGTGTCCTGGCCGTGAATGGCCTGGGGGAACCGCAAGACTCGTCTCGTTGAGAAACCGGCTACGCGCTCATCTCAATCGGTCTTGTGGTGCGCCTATCCGGCGACGAATCGAACCAGATATTCGCTGAATTAGCCCAATGGGAGCAAGTCCTTAAGGATACGTCGCTCGCGCGACCTGCGCCGCCATCGCTGTAGGGATTGTCGCTATGCCCCTCAGCGCCGATTTCGACCGGGTGGCCATCCTGGCCGCCGAAGGCGGTCGTCAGAATGCCGTACGGTCGCCGCCCAAAAAGCGCCTTCCACCGTTCAGCATCCGCCTGAGCCCGGAGGAACGCGCCCGCCTGGCTGTTGAGGCTGCGGGCGCTCCGCTGGGCGCGTACATCAAGGCCAGGGTGCTGGGCACGGTGCCGGTGGAGCGCAAGCGCCGGAAAGTCCTCACCATAAAGGACAGGGAGGCGCTTGCGCAGGCTCTGGCGCTGTTGGGCCGTTCTCATCTGTCCAGCAATCTCAATCAGCTCGCCTACGCCGCGAACATCGGCTCGCTGCTGGTGACGCCGGAAACCGAAGCCGATCTGCGGGCCGCGCTCGCCGATGTCCGGGAATTGCGCCGCCTGCTGCTGACCGCCCTGGGATTCAGGCCGGAGGGGCGGTCATGATCCTGAAAGCCTCGCAGCGCGGCAGCGGCCAGAACCTCGCCGCCCATCTGATGCGCACCGATGATAACGAGCATGTGCTCGTCCATGATCTGCGCGGCTTTGCCTCGGACGATCTGCATGGTGCGTTCAAGGAAGCGGAAGCCGTCAGCCATGGCACGAAATGCCGCCAGTATCTGTTCTCGCTCAGCCTGAATCCGCCGGAAGCGGAAAACGTCCCCATCACCGTCTTCGAGGACGCCATCGAGCGGATCGAAGGAAAGCTCAAGCTTGAAGGCCAGCCGCGCGCCATCGTCTTCCATGAGAAGGAAGGCAGGCGTCACGCCCATTGCGTGTGGTCGCGCATCGACGCCGAAACGATGACGGCGCGCCAGATGTCGTTCTTCAAGCAAAAGCTGATGGGCGTCTCGCGAGACCTCTATCTGGAAAACGGATGGAAAATGCCGCGTGGGCTGGAAAACGCGGCGGAACGCAATCCCACGAACTTCAGCCTTGCAGAATGGCAGCAGGCCAAACGGCAGGATATCGATCCGCGCTGGCTCAAGACGACGCTGCAACATTGCTGGGCGCGCTCCGATAACGAACGGTCATTCGTGCGCAGCCTCGAAGAGCATGGCTTCTTTCTCGCGCGCGGCGACCGGCGGAGCTTCGTCGTCCTCGACCATAATGGCGAGGTCTGGTCGCTGGCACGCTGCCTCGACCTGAAGAGCAAAGAGGTTGCGGCACGCCTCGGCGATGCCGCCGCCTTGCCGAGCGTCGAGGTCGCAAAGGCATCGGTCGGCGCGCGCATGACCCCCGCCCTCCGCCGCCACGTCGAAGAATCCAGGGCGCGGTTTCAGAAGCGATCCGCCACGCTCGGCCAGCGCAGGATGGAGATGACGCACCGCCAGCGGGCCGAGCGCGCGCAGCTCAAGGCAACGCAGGAAACCGAATGGCAACGGGAAACCCGTGCGCGAGCGGAGCGCCTTCCCAAAGGGCTGCGCGGCCTCTGGCATCGGATAACGGGAAAATACCAGCAAGTCCGGTCTGAGAATGAGCGGGAGGCGCAACGCACGCAGGAGCGACATACGGGTGAGCGTCAGACCCTGATCGACCGCCAGCGCGATGAGCGCTCTCTATTGCAAAAACAGTTCAGGGAATTGCGGTCACAGCAGGCCGCGCTTCTTCTCGAATTACGCAAAGACATCGGGCGCTACCTGCGCATGGCGCGCGCCCGTGCGGACAGTGCCGCGCTTTCCAGACGCAGAGGCTCCAGCCTCAGACTCCAACGGTAAAAAGGAGATCGCCCATGTCTTCGAAGAACAACGACGAGATGACCGGAATCGTCATGGTGTTCGCGCTGATCGGCGGGATGGTTTATGCCGCCATCCTGGCTGTCGGCTTTCTCATCATCCTCGGCGTTGCCGTTGTGACTATCGGCTTCACGATCCTGTCGCTGATCGCCTGGAACCGCCCGGTTCGGGCTTTCGGCCAGGTTATTACACCTGAGGAAGCACGGCGCTTCATCAAACAGGGCCTGCACGGACTCTGGATGTTTCCGTTCGCGCTTGCGCTGCTGGAGTGTTTTACGAGTCTGCGGGTGAACTGGGATTATCTGTGGGTGTACCTCTTCATCGGTTATGCGATGGGATCGCTCGGCGTGGAATGTATCCCCACGCATGACGAAAACGGCCAGCCCCTGATCGAGATACTGCCGCCGGACTACCAGCCGCCCCGGCAGGAAGTGCTGCTTCCTCCTGCACGGGAGCCCCGGCCCGCGCCGGAACCGGAGCCAGAGCCATTCCGGTTTGCGAGCTGGGATGATGAGGAGCGCGCATCATGAACAGGCTGGTGCAGGTCTATCAGTTCGTCTGGATGCTTGAATCCCATCATCAACAGCGCCTTGCGTGGGAAGACGCCGCGCAGGCGCGCATCGCCCGCGCACGAGCGGAAGCGCAGGCCGAGGCCCAGCTTCGCGCCATGCTGGACGCAAACCCCAGCGGCCAGCTCGGCCATTCCAGATTGAACGACGAAAGGGCGCTGCGTGAGGCGGGACTGCTATGAACGGCCTTGCACGATCCTACGCCCATATCCGCCAGGGGATCGAACTCGGCTTCTTTCGCGGCAGGCCGCTGATCTATGACGGTACCGAGCCGGTCGCCATCGACGCCCAGGCCGGAAAAGGCAAGCTCACACGGTTTCTCGGCGTCAATCTGGTGTCGCCGCGCACGGCGCATCTGAGCAAGATCATCACCGATCCGAAGGATGCCGAACTTGCATGGGTATCGTGGAAAACGCTTGAGCGGCAAGGCTATCATGTGCGCTTTATCAATGCGGGCAGGCTCTACGGTTATCCTTCCGAAAGCTATAATTTCAACACGCGGCTTCTGGAAATCGCCTCGATCCCAGCGCTGCGAACTCTGGTGGGGGAGGCCGCGTACGATGCCGCGAGCTATCTCGTGCCAGTCGATCCGAACCCCCATCACAAATGGATCGGCCAGGGCGTGCGCACGGCCTTCGCGCTCTACAACAAGATCACGGCGCTTTATCCTTCCGAACGTTGGCCCTGCACGGTTGGCGGGCTTTGGGATTTCTTCGGGCGCGCGCCGGATGAGATTGCGGACGATCTACTGGTGTGGGCGTCTGATTCCCGCATGGAGGAAGACTGGGGCATGTGCCGCCTGGTCGCGGGCCTGACCGCTTCGACCGATCAATGGAACGCCTATTCCTCGACGGTGGTGGAGCGGCTGCAAGGTTTCCAGCCGGGATCGGCGGCGCGAACCGTGACCGAACGCAACAGCTTCGATCCCGCCGACATGAAACGGGAGAAGACGGCTCTCTTTATTATTGGGTCGGCCCGCTCGGACACGAGCCGGAATTTCGTGGGTGCGATGGCGGCGGCGGTCATCGAGCGTTTCGCGGATGCGCATGGCACGCTGCGGGCGCTGGTCGTCGGCGAAGAATGGGGGCAACTCTATGTCAGCAACTTCCCTGAAATCCTCACCCTCTACCGGCAGGGCGGGATCAATTTCCTCGGCGTCTTCCAGAACGCTGCAGCCCAGATCGAAAACCGCTACGGGCGCGAACTGGCCCGCATCTGGCGCAAGGCGGTCGCGCATACGCTCTATCGGGGCTTGCCAGATACCGAAACGCTCAAAGACATCGAGCACCGCTCGGGCCGCACCTCGGTCATGGTGCGCGGATTCAACGTCAACCAGAACCAGGTGAACGGCTCCGGCGACAATCTCTCCGAACAATCGAGGCCGCTGCTCCAGGTGGAAGACATCCGCCTTGCGACCGGCGGTGAAAGCGCGCTGCTCGAATCCCGCGATCAGGGGTATTTCACGGTCGATATGCCGAATTTCTGGGAGCGGCCTGAAATGAGCGGGATGCTGCGCGATGTACGCGAGAAGCCCGATAAATATGCGTGGCTCGCGTAGAATTCTCTTTCTAATGCTTCCCGCACTAAACGTTGGTCGGAACGGGTTGGCCCAGCGGTAGGCGCGGTCGAACGCTTACGGCCACCTCGACCTCCTGTCCCAGCAGAGTCAGGATCGTCATAAGCCGGTCAAGCGTGAACCGCCCTAGATTGACGCGGCGGATACGGGAAAAGTCCGCGTGGCTGATTCCGGTTGCGTCTTCCGCCTTCCGGGTTGTCCAGTGGCGGTCATCGAGAATCTTGATGATCTCAGATGCCATCAGCGCCTTGGCTTGCAACAGATCAGCGTCGTCGCGGCCAAAATCGCGGAAGACGTTGCCGCTGCCATGGACCAGTTCCGTGTCGTCGTTTTTGATACTCATTTCAGCATCTCCTTCAATCTTTTGATCCGCTCCAGGATCAGGTCGGTCTCCTGCTTCGGGGTTTTGATGCCGCTCTTGGATTTCTTCTGGAAGGCGTGAACCACCCACAAGGCATCCTTGAACTGCAACGTATAGACGGCCCGATATGCGTCGGTACGATGGCGCAAAGCTACTTCGTAAACGCCGGAACCAAGGCCCTTCATCGGCTTTACATTGCCCGGAAAGCTGCCGTCCGCCGCAACGGTGAGAGCCGCCAGAATGTCGTCCTGCGCTCCTTGCGGGAAATCCTCAAAGGTCTTTCGGGCAGCCTTCATCCATGAGATCGGCCTTGTTTCGCGGAATGTAATCATCTGCCCCTATGGTGTCAAATATGCCACCAATGGTCAAGATAATTCTGTTCACGGTTCGATCCGAGAGCGCAGTAATGTATCTGTTCACTGGAGGACAAGGGCGACGCAATTTTGCTTGGAAATCAAACAAGCTTGTGTCTATTTGTCTGAGCCGGAACTTTCCGGTCCAGGAATTTCCTTGGCCCCGCCACCTAGGCGGGGCTTTTTTTTAAGTGCTAAACGTTAACATTTTAACCCAGTGTGGCAGACTCGCTACAGCACTATCTGAGCTTTTGCTTTTGATTAGAAACCATCGATTCTAACTTCGAGGTTCCCATGAAAAAGATTCTTCTGATCACCGCAGCTGTGTTGGTCAGTGTACCGGCTGCTTCTGCCGCTGATCTCGCGCCGCGTCCTTATACCAAGGCTCCGCCCTATGTGCCCGCTCCGATCTACAACTGGACCGGCTTCTACCTCGGTGGCCACATTGGCGGTGCGTTCTCAAACGGAAGGGACGGCGTGTTCCTGGGTGGTGTGCAGAGCGGATGGGATCTCCAGTTCGCACCGAATTGGGTCTTCGGCCTCGAAGGCAGTTACAGCTTTCTCGATTCCGGGATAGCCGGTGCCAATCTCGGCCTTGGTTCGGCTACCGCACGGCTAGGCTACACGTGGGGGGGGCCAGCTCTATTTTACGTGAAGGGCGGCTATGGTACAGCCGTTTTGCGGGGTAATAACGCTATCTTCGGGATCAACCCAAACATCGGTCTTGACGGCTACACCGTCGGCGCTGGTCTCGAATATATGTTCACCCAGAACTGGGCCGGTAAGGTTGAGTACCAGTATTTTGATTTTGGCAGAATTGCAGGTACCAACATCAATCTGGACACCCATACCGTCAAGGTTGGACTGAACTATCGCTTCAACCTTGGTGCTCCGGCCGCTGCCCCGTATGCACCCGGATACTGATCTCATTACATGCTGGTGTGAAAAGGCCGGCAATTTTTAGGCTGTGTGAAAATACTGGAGGCTCTGGCATTTGCCAGGGCCTCTTGTGCTTTCAACGCCTCGCAATCGGCGGCATCTTAAGCGCGGATGCCAGCGCAATCCAGAATAGCACTGGTATAGGCTAGCTACCATGCATGGCGCCGCACTCCCCGACTCGCGATAAGGCCCGTGCCGATGGGCAGGAGTAGCCCCAGGTAGCCATAGGCAAAGATGGCCATCAGCATCGCGCGCACTGCCAGCGCTGCCGCCGAGGCGATAGCCGTCACTCGATACGCGACGATATAGGGCGTGCGGAAATCATGAGTTCGCGGGTGCCCTTGATTTCGCCTCAACGCCCGATGACCTGACCCCCAGCTTTCCTCCATCTGGGATTAGAGCCGGGTGGTTGTTTTGCGCATGAGCGCGGTTGAAGCAATGGGCTGCGTAGCGGAGCCCGTAGGGCGTAGCGAAGCAGGCCATTGCTTATCCAGTTCGGCAGCGAACGCCGCCGGTGTCGCGTATCCGAGCGATGAGTGCGGTCTCTCCCGGTTGTAATCCTCGACCCAGGCCGCGATCTCGACCCGCGCGTGGGCGAGGCTGTGGAACAGCGTCTCGTTGAGCAGTTCGTCGCGCATGCGGCCGTTATCGGCAGGCCGCGCGTTCTAACGGATGAACAATTGCAGGAGGCGCGCTGGCGCATAGAGGTCGGCGGCAAGACGACTGCCAGCGTCGCGCGCGAGATGGACGTGCCGCAATGGACGTTGAGCCGTTCTCTCCGGCGGCAGGTTGAAACGGTGCAATGAAGAAACGAGCGATGGGGTCACGGGAGAGCGCAATCTTCCCGTGCCGGATGCCGCAAGCGGAATGGCGGTCGTGGGTCGAGGGGCGCGAAAGCCCTCGTCAGGGTTCCAAGGGGCTCGAAGGCTCTTTGGTCGCAAGGGTCAAGGGAAGGCCGATGCCTTCCTTGTCATGGGGTGTTGGGGCAGCACGAAGGCTCCCCGACTGGTGATGCAACGGCCAAACGGTGCGAGTGCTCAACCGGCGATACGGTTGAATGGTGTTGTAGAGGCTCGATGCCTTGGAAACACCACGGCCTGGGGGATGCAACGGGGGCGCGCAGCGGCCCCCTTGCCAAGATTGCGGTACTACACCGCACATCTTGCGATTATCAGAACCCTCCTGAAGCGCCAGTGGTGACAGGTTCATACCGGGAGATGCAGCCCGATGAAGCAGGCCGGGCATTGCACGGCAAGCAAGACTTACCTGTGTGAGAAGACGTGACCGTACCCTCGGCCCGGCTACATGAGGCGGAGGCGGTTATTAGACTAAAGTCCTATCAATCAGCAACTTATGGAATATATTCCGATTATTCTTCCAAGAACCGGATAATTGTCTTACAATTATATTGATGTGTGCGGGTAGTCCGCCTGCATCGGGGCTTCAAAACCTCTTTTAGATCAGCGGCTGGCATCAGCCGTTATATGGTGCTTTTCCTGAACTGTATTTGGATGAGCATCGTTGATGCTGCTCGGTCTCAAGACCGGGTGGCAGTGGCGTATGTCCAGTGGCCCTCGGGTCTAAAGGCCATTGTGCCGTTTCTGATCTAACGGTTTTGAACACCCGGTCACCAGGGACTACCTCTGGTGATTTTTTTTGTTTTCGGGGGTTCAGTGGATCAGGGGTATTTTTCAGAACTTTGCTTTCGACTGCTGCCTTTTGCCTCGCCTACCTGCCTCGATACCCTTTTTCTCGTCAACGCCGCGCTGGCGTTCATGTTTATAATCGGCGGCGTCGTTGGCGCGTGCCTTTATCATCTCCGGCAGACGCGGAAATCGAAAGCGACTCCCCCACAAAAGGTATCTGCGGGCAGAAGCGAAGCCGGAAACGTCTTTTTCGCCATCTTCGCGGCTGTGGGCATGGTTGCATTACTCGGCGTGGCGCTGACAAACCTCATGCAGGGTCCGATTACATCCGTATCGAAGGTAACGCGCGCCAATATCGCGCAAAACGATATGCAGGCGGCGGTGGCCGTGATCACGCAGGCGTCGTTCGTCGCGCCGGACGCGGATTGCGACGATGACGGCTTTATCGAACCTTTGCCGTTCCGCGATGCAGAAGCCGCGCCTGCACCTTCCGGCGGCGGGCTTCTTCCCTTCAGCACCGCCGTCAACCGCCGCGATCCGTGGGGCACGGATTACGGCTATTGCGTCTGGGATCATGGCGGAAAGGTTCTGGACGATTCATGCGGCGGCGCGGACGCCATGCGCAGCGGCGGGGGCAATACGCAAGAGGCCGCCGCCATCGCCGTGATGTCGGCGGGGCCGGACAAGATATTTCAAACCGCCTGCGAAGACTGGATCGACAACGATACGCCCGTTGTGAACAAGGTTTCGGGCAGCGACGATATGTGGCGCATCATTCCCTATGCGCAGATGATGGTGCCCGCCAGCACGACCAATGCCCGCTTGCAGGAACTGCCCGATGGAGCCTGCAATGAAAACACGATTGGCATCATGCGGCTGTTTTTGGGGACCGCGCAAATTTGCCTTGCAGACGGCTGGGTGGAGATCGACGACGTGTCCGTCGAGTCGGCGGGGGACTTTATCGACATCACGGGGGCCGAGCCTGCAAGTACGGAACACCTGTCGGGGACGATTTCTTTCAGCGGCTTTCGCGGAACGCGGCCCCTGACCGTGCAGGGCGCGGCAGTCCTTTTGATAAACGGCAATCCCGTCACCGCGCCCGCCGCCGTATCGGACGGCGATACAATCGAGCTGCGGGCCGATGCGCCAGGCAACCCCGGTGAAACGTCCACGTTCTCGATCATGATGAGCGGCATCAGAAAAGAATGGAAGATCGAAACACGGGCGGCCTATCCGCCAAGCCTGTCGATCACGCCGAACGCGGCGGCCATAAATGTCACCGGCCCCGGCAATCCGGCTTATAGCGATCTTACCGGCTTTGTCGTGCGCAATACGGGCGAACAGGCGACGGGCGTTTTACAGGCGGCGCAGCTGGTGCCCCTCTCGAATTACGAGTTTTCAGGCGATGGCGATGATTGTGGGGGCGTGACGTTGGAACCATACGCGAAAAGCGCGGCGCAATGCACTGTCGATATCAGGGCGAAATCGTCGGGCGAAGCAATCCCATCCGGCACGCTGACCGTAACGGACGGCGCATCGGCGAATGCGACAGCGACATTGTCGGGAACGGCAAACGGCTTTAACTGCACGCTTGCCGGGGTGACGGTCGCGCACGGTGCGTCCAGTACCTTCTACTCCGCCACAGCCCACACGGACTGTGCAAGCGTGAGTCAGACCCGGACCTGCAACAGCGGCGTGCTCAGCGGATCGGGCAGCTACCAGTATGCAAGCTGCGACACGCTTGCAAACTGTACGCTCAACGGGGTGACGGTCGCGCACGGTGCGTCCCGCACCTTCTACTCCGCCACGATCCACACGAACTGCGCGAGCGTGAGTTTGAGCCGGACTTGCAACAACGGCACGCTTAGCGGATCGGGCAGCTACCAGTATGCAAATTGCAACGCGCCTGCAAACTGCACGCTCGGCGGGGTGACGGTCGCGCACGGTGCGTCCCGCACCTTCTACGCGGCCACATCCCATTCGAACTGTGCAGGCGTGAGTCAGACCCGGACTTGCAACAACGGCACGCTGAGCGGATCGGGCAGCTACCAATATGCAAGTTGCACGCTTGCCTGCGTTCCGTACGCGGGGCAGGTTTGCGGGTATTCTTGTAGGAATGAATGTGTGACAGCTTGTGGCGATTGCGCTGTTGATGGGCAATGGGCCGTGAATTTTGGCTCACTGTGGGGGTGGATATGCATTCAGGGATCGGGGAGTGGGTACGGTTGCTTCCCAGGTGGAAGCGGGACGACGCCGACGCGATACTATGCATGTGACGGGAGCTGCAATTAAGACAATTCGGATGCAGCCCTACCGGCCCTATCTACATCCCGAGCCCGTGTATGACCTTGCTGACAGAGGCGTTGGCCTTTCCTCAAAATTTTCCAGCCTGTCCTTAGAATGGCTGCCGCAGTAGTAGCGCCCACAGATAGGCAAAGAACGCATCCTGTGGGTTAATGTGCAGTTCGTTGATGAGAATGTCGCTGTCCTTGTGGATGTGGCGCGGATCGAAGGGCCGTGTTGTGGACGCTCCGGTATCGACCTCTGCCTGTTTGAGTGCCTCCCATATCTGGTAGCGCCGCTTCGGCTGCATCCCGTTGAAGCGCAACAGCCGGATCGCCTTCTCGACATTCTTCGGCTCTGATGCGGGCAGCCGCTCAAAACCCTTGAGATGCTGGGCGCACAGGATGCGGTGAATCCGCTCGATGGCGTGCAGGTCGTGTAGATGCTCCGGCACGCCGCGATGTTTCGGGTTGAATACCTCCTTCAGCGGGTGCGGTTCGTCGCCGAACTGCGGTATGAACAGTCCATGGTCGCGCATCCGCTCTCGCAGCCGATGGAAGATGAGATTGACGGTCGGGGCGCTGAGCTTTGTCGCCTTCACCGTCTCCGCCGCCGTTAGGTCGCGGGCGAAGCATTCCACCACGCGCTTCAGCCGGTGTTCGGAAATTTTCGCGTTCCGGTAACGGCGGTTTTTTGGTGTTGCTCCAGGCACTTGGCGGCTCCCCGAAAGCGCCCTTCCTCGCCCTTTCCTTGCTGAGAGGTTCGACACCCTTGCGAGGGCAAGGATAGGCTTGCCGCAGGATAGATCGAAGCCGGGTAGTTCACATAATTTCCATGATCGCTGATGGCTTCGACAACTTCGCAAAGGAATATATTCCTTGACAAGTTCCCTTTTTGTTCTGTATGCTTCTGCTCGTCCTGTGACGGCAGAAAGGAGGCAGGCATGAGCGACGATGACTTTTCTCCCTACCTTCATCATCTGGTGCACCTCGACCTGCCGCTGGAGGCCAAGATCGAGATGTTGCGCGTGCTGCAAGTAATGATGCGCTCCTTCGTGGATCGCGCCTTCGGTGACGATCCCGTCCAGCTCGCCCGCAGGGATGGGGATGAAATCCGAATTGAGCGTGAAGCTGATTCCTCCGCTGTGGTACCCTTGGAGGATCACAACAGCACAGAAGACAAAGCCCAGACGGATGCGTTCACGCAACGCGCAGACAGGGCAACGCGAAAGGAGAACGTCTGATTCATGAAAGCCACCACGTCCCAGAAGGCCGTCATCTATTGTCGCGTGTCCAGTAAGAAGCAAGTCCGTGAAGGTGACGGCCTGCGCAGCCAGGAAACCCGCTGCCGCGAATATGCGGCCTATAAAGGCTATGAGATCGTCGGTGTTTTCTGCGACAGCGTGACCGGCAGCAAGAAGAAGCGCCTGGGGCTCTCCGCCGTGGTGAAACACCTCAAGGCGCACCGCAAGGATGGTTGCGTCGTCATCATCGACCACATCGACCGCTTTGCCCGTGACGTGCGCTGGCATTGGGACTTGCGCGATCTGCTACGCGAGGCGGGCGGGAAGCTGGAAAGCCCTTCCATCGAGTTCGGCGAGGATGCGGATAGCATCCTGCGTGAGAACCTGCTGGCCTCGGTTTCGCAGCATCAGCGCCAGAAGAATGCAGAGCAGACCCGCAACCGCATGCGCGCACGGGCGATGAATGGCTATTGGGTGTTTCAGGCTCCGATGGGCTACCGCTACGAGCGCGTTGCCGGACACGGCAAGATGCTGGTGCCGCAAGAACCATTGGCGTCGATCATCGGGGAGGCTCTCGAAGGCTACGCCTCGGGCCGCTTCGAGGGATTGACGGAAGTGAAGCGATTTCTGGAATCCCAGCCCGCGTTCCCGCGCAACAGTAATGACGAGGTTCACATCGAGCGAATCTCGGAGATTTTCTCGCGCCCGGTCTACGCAGGTCATATCACCATCGAGGACTGGGGCCTTCGGTTGGTTCCCGGCAAGCATAAGCAGCTGGTCAGTCTCGCCACATGGCAGGCTGTGCAGGATCGGCGTTCCGGCACGGCAAAGGCTCCGGCGCGGGCCGATATCAGCGAAGACTTCCCGCTGCGCGGCTTCGTCTCCTGCGGCTGCTGCGGCAAGCCGCTGACCGCTTGCTGGTCGAAGGGCCGCAGCGCCCGCTATCCCTACTATCTCTGCGATACGCGGGGCTGCCCGGAATCACGCAAGTCGATCCGCCGCGACGCGATCGAGGGCGAGTTCGAGACGCTGCTGACCTCGCTCAAACCGACTGAGGGATTGTTCAATGTCGCCTTCGCGATGTTCCGCGATCTCTGGGAAGCGAAGCTCGCGAGCCAGCATTCTCAGGGCGGTACGCTTAAGAAGGAAATCGCCCTGATCGAGCGCAAGGTCGATGCGTTGCTAGACCGGATCGTGGACGCGGACAGTGATTCCATCGTCAGAGCCTATGAGAAGCGCATCCGTGATCTCGAAACGCAGAAGGCTCTGATGCGGGATCGTATCGCGAATTGCGGTAGGCCGCTCACCAGCTTTTCCGAAGCTTATCGAACCGCCTTCGACTTTCTCGCAAACCCTTGCAAACTCTGGCACTCGGAGAAGATCGAGGATCGCCGCGCCGTGCTCAAGCTGGCCTTCGCCGAGCGTCTGATCTACGTGCGCGGGGAGGGTTATCGAACCGCCCAATTCTCCATGCCATTCAAACTCATAGGAGGTGCTGAAATGAATGAAAAAGAGATGGTGCCCCTGGCCGGAATCGAACCAGCACTCCTTGCGGAACTCGATTTTGAGTCGAGCGCGTCTACCAGTTCCGCCACAGGGGCATTCGCGAGTCACATCCGAATGCGGCCATGACCTTACGAAGCGGAGCGGACTATAGCGGCCGATCCTTGCCGGTCAACCCGGCCGCGCTAGGTGTGATGTTGCGTCAGGGGGGGCTTGGTCCGAAGGACCGCGGAAGGCGGCGGGCTGCCGGCTCGACAGCGGCAAGGCTCGCGGGCTATAGAGCATCTCCCGGCTAAGCGGAATCTGGTTCGTGAAGACAACGCGTCAGACCAAATGATAGAGCGCCCATCGTGAAACCCGCCTCCGCAGCCGGCAACAGAAAAACCGCTTTCGCTGCGGCGCTGGCCGTCGCCTTCATCGCTGCGGCGACCCTCGCAGGCGCATGGTTCTTTCAGCTTGTGCTGGAGATCCTGCCGTGTCCGCT
Organism: Nitrobacter winogradskyi Nb-255; assembly: GCF_000012725.1. NCBI lineage: Bacteria > Pseudomonadati > Pseudomonadota > Alphaproteobacteria > Hyphomicrobiales > Nitrobacteraceae > Nitrobacter > Nitrobacter winogradskyi. The sequence continues at coordinate 826,537 of NC_007406.1, forward strand.
CTGCCTTCAGCAGCGCTATGCTTACTACTTTGCGATCCCTTTCGCCCTGCTTTTGGCCTTTGCCATCGCGAAGGGCGCGCCACGCTGCCTCATCATACCGCCTCTCGCCGTTCTCGCGCTGGCCGCGCTGGGCAACGCCGGGTTCGGCGCCTATCATGCCGGAGTGGAGTGGGGCTTCTGGCCGGGGCCTGCCGAATGCAGCGGATCGGTGCTCGATCTGGGCAAGGGAAGCCTGCTTGAAAATCTCGACAGAGTGAAGGTCGTGCGTTGCGACGAAGTGCAGTGGCGCTTCCTCGGCCTGTCGCTGGCCGGCTACAACGCGCTGATCTCTCTGCTGATGGCGGCAATCGCGGGATGGGGGATCGCGGCTTTGGCGGGCAAGGTTCGGTAAGCCAGAGTTTGGGACTCTGTGTAGACGGTCTTGGGACTGGCGGTCCTGATTGACGGACTTCGCTGGCGGAAGAACAAAGCGGCGCGGTTTGCCGCCCGCATCCGCTCGCAAAAATACTGGAATCGATCACACGATGATTGAGGATCGATTTGATCCACAATCATCGTGATTAATCTAATGAGCGGGATCAGTTCGGCTGGGCCGCCTTGGCCTTGCATTCGGCGCGGAATTTCTTGCGTTCCTTGCCGCGCAGGCCCTTGGCGTCGGCTTCCTTCGTGCATTCGAGCGAAGCTGTGGAATTCGCCTTCTGGGCCTTCTGGGTCTTGTGAGCCTTCTTTGCGGTGGACGCCGCCTTTGAAGCCGCCGCGGGCGCTTCGGTTGCGGGGGCTTGGGCGAATGCCGTTGCGCCAAGCAGCAGCGATGCCGCGACGACCGCTATGACGCGGGGAAACATGGTCATGGGAAATCCCTCAGGTTGATGACGGCCGCACCATCGCGGAGCCGGGCTGAACGGTGGGTGAACGGCGGCGAGCGGATTGCTGTTTTGAAGCGCTTCCTTCACGCGAACCGATTTCCACTTCGCCCGAAACGCGATAGGATCGATCCACCATCCTTCAGGCCCCGGAAAGATAGAGTCATGACAGGTTATCTAAAACTGCTTGGCGCCGTGACGGCGTCAGGTCTGCTTGGGCTTTCGGCGTTGCCCGCCGACGCGCTGACGGCGCAGGAGTGCAGCGCCAAGTATCAGGCCGCGAAATCAGCGGGCACCCTCGACGGCCAGAAATGGAACGATTTCCGCAAGGCTCATTGCGGAGCGGCGGCGACGGCCCCGGAGGCGGCCGAAGCGTCCGCGCCGACGACCGCAGCAGCTCCTTCGGCCACGTCAGCCGACAACGCGGTTTTCCCATCTGCGGTGTCGTCGAAATATGCCGGTGAATCCGCTGGCAAGGCGCGCAGGCATACCTGCCTCGATCAATACAAGGCCAACAAGTCCAGCAACGCCAATGGCGGGATGAAATGGATCATGAAGGGCGGCGGCTACTATAGCGAGTGCACCAAGCGGCTGAAGGGCGCCTGATCGATCATGCCGGAATCGCGGGACCCGTTCGGCGCCCCGACAAGGCGCGGGCTGCTGCGAGCCTTCGGCCTGGGAATGGTGACGGCGGGTCTGACGCACGCGCCGACACTGGCCGAGACGCCTGACAATATTCTGACGGAAGCCCGCGTGTTGCGCGACCCGGAAATTCCGGCGGCGGGCAATGCGCAGGGCGACATCACGATCGTCGAATATCTCGATTTCAACTGCTCCTACTGCCGCAAGCTCGCGCCGGGACTCGCTCAGGTGGTGCGCGACGACGGCAAGGTCCGGCTGATCTTCAAGGATTGGCCGATCCTCGGCCCCGTCTCGGTCTATGCGTCGCGTCTGGCGCTGGCGTCCAGGTATCAGGACAAGTTCGTCGTCGCGCACGAAGCCCTGATCAATACGCGTTCACGTCTGACCGAACCGCGTGTTCGCGCATTGATGGCTGATGCGAAGATCGATGTAGATCGCGCGATCAAGGACATGGCCGCCAACGCCGGCGCGATCGACGCCGTTCTGAAGCGCAACAACGATCAGGCGGCGGCCTTCGGATTCAACGGGACGCCTTCATTCATTATCGGGAAGTTCCGCGTGCCCGGCGTACTGACCACGGCGCAATTCGTCCAGGCCATCGCGGACGCGCGCAAGGCCGTCGCCGCGAAGACCAGGTGAAAGCATACGGACCGGCGCGGACGTCAGGTCAGCAGGCTCACGTCGCGTTCGTGGAAGCCTGCGGCGGCCACGGCCGGTCAGGCCGGTAGAACACCGCGATCTTCAGGCTTTCAGCGATGCGTTCGGCCTTTTCCATGAAGGCCGCGCGGATCGGCTCGTCGCACAGTTCGCGGCAGGTTTCGTCGAAGAGCGCGAGCCATTGGGTGAACAGATCCGGCCTCATGCCCGGTATCGCCATGTGCTTCATCATGGGATTGCCCTTGTAGCGGCCGGTGGTCAGCATCACCGAGGACCAGAACGCGTACATCTTCTCAAGATGGTGCGGCCAGTTATCCTTGATCTTGTTCTCGAAGACCGGGCCCAGCTCGGCGTCGGCGCGCACCTTCGTATAAAAGGCGTCGACGAGCCGGCGGATGCCGTCCTCGGTTACATCATCCATTTTGTCGGACACGAGTGTCATACGAGAAACGCCATTGCGATGACGCCGGCCACTGTCCAGATCAACGAGTTAACCGGCATATGGACCAGATGGGAATAGTCCCCGGAGTTATTGCGAGTTCCGAGAGCGTTGCAGACGGCTGTCCCCGGCAGCAGCAAACGCTTCGCGACGATGCCGCTGACCGTGGCGCTCTTGCTCATGAAAAGCTCCTCTACAAAAGCCGGTGTTTCTATACATCGGCGGTTGCACAAAAGCAATATCTTGAATATAGCTTTTACGTGACCATCTCGCGGGGAAGTATGCATGCGCCTCACCACCTATTCGGACTACGCGTTGCGGGTGCTGATGTATCTCGCGCTCAAGTCCGATGGGCTGTCGACCATCGCCGAGATCGCCGGAAGCTATAACGTTTCCGAGGCTCACCTGATGAAGGTGGTTCATCAGCTGGGGGTGGCGGGATATATCGAAACCGTGCGCGGTCGCGGCGGCGGACTGCGTCTCGCCAGGCCCGTCGAGGCGATCGGGCTGGCGGAAGTCATTCGCATGACCGAGCCGGATATGGCGGTCGTGTCGTGCCTGAAGCCGCTGAACGCGCCCTGCAAGATCAATCCCTGTTGCGTGCTCAAGCGCGCGATGGAGCGCGCGCAGCAGGCTTTCATGGATGTGCTGGAAGGATATACGCTGGCCGATCTCGTGGTCCCCAGCGGCCGCCTTTCGAATCTGCTCGGCATCTCTCCGACCGCGTCGACGCAATAGAGCCTTTTCGCTTCTGATGTAATCAGAAGCGAGGCTCCATATTGTTGTTTTGACGCGTTTTCTTCATGCGAACCGGTATCCACTTCGCTTGAAAACGCTCTAAAAGCCAGGTTGTGCTCAGTGGAGTCTCGGCTTCTTCAGCATCCGCGCGCGGTCGGTGGATGTCACCACCACGTCGAATGTGTCTCCTTCGCGATGAAGCGTCAACGGCACGTCGACGCCCGCGGGGCCCAGCGCCCACAATTTGCGATAGAGCTGGGCCGCGTCCGTTACTTTTTCTCCCTTCAGCGCGAGGATCGCGTCGCCGGCGCGCAGTTCGGCGCGATCTGCCGGTCCTTTCGGTACGATGCCGACGGCGGTCACCCTGTTTTCGACCTCGGCGACGTAGATCCCGAGCCAGGGGCGGGCGGGCCTGTTGACCTTTCCAAACTTCCGCAGGTCGTCGAGGACGGGCTTCAGCAGATCGATCGGCACGTTCATGTTGAGATGTTCGCTGCGGCCGCCTTCCTCCCGCTCGAGTTGCAGCGAGCCGATTCCGATCAGATCGCCCGAGGCCGAGATCAAGCCGGTGCCGCCCCAGTTGGGGTGCGCGGGGCGGGTGAAGATGGCTTGATCGATGAGGTATTCCCAGTAGCCGGCGAACTCCTCCCTTGAGATGATCCGGGCGGCGAGCGAACGGGAGCGTCCGCCGACTCCGGCGACCACGACCGGGTCATTGACGCTGGCGGCGGCCGACGAACCCAGCGGCAGCGGTTCGAGATCGAGATCACCGAGTGCCTGCACCAGGCCGAAGCCGCTTTCCCGATCGACGCCGACCGTGTCCGCCTGAACCACGCGGCCGTCCGCGAGATGCAGCCATACGGTTTCCGCCTCGGTGATGACGTAGCCAATCGTCAGAACGAGGCCGTCGTCGATCACGACGCCGTTCCCGGCCCGCTCGGTGCCGAGGGTGTCCGCCGTGAGGGCATCGGGCGGAACGAAGGAATGCAGCCCGACGACGGCGGACAGCGTGCGGTCCAGATCGAAACGATAGTCCTCCGGACGCGGCTGAGCGGAGCTTGGCACCTTCCATTGCGTCAATGAGGCCATCCGGGTACTCCGTGGCGGTGCGTATGCCAGAGTCTGATTCAACCACGTTGAATCCGATTCAACCATGTTGAATCACACTCGTCGCTTATTGAGAAAGCGGGATGCCGGCAGAAAACCACACCATGCTTTTCCCTTCTCGCTTCAGGGATCGAGTTCGGTGTCCCAATACAGATAGTCCAACCAGCTATCGTGCAGATAGTTCGGCGGGAACAGCCTGCCGTTCCGGTGCAATTGATGCACGGTCGGCGCGAACGGCGCCTGGCGTGGAAACATTCCGGCCTGTTGCGGCGTCAGGCTGCCCTTGCGCAGATTGCAGGGCGAGCAGGCCGCGACGACGTTGTCCCAGGTGGTTTGACCACCCTTGCTGCGCGGAATGATGTGGTCGAAGGTGAGATCCTCGACGGCCGTGCAATACTGGCACATGAACCTGTCGCGCAGGAATACGTTGAAGCGGGTGAAGGCGGGGTGGGTCGATGGCTTCACGAAGGATTTTAACGACACCACGCTCGGAAGCTGGATTTCGAATGATGGGCTGCGCACCGCGCGATCGTAGCGTTCGACAATGTTCACGCGATCAAGGAACACTGCCTTGATCGCGTCCTGCCACGACCAAAGAGACAGCGGGTAGTAACTCAGCGGCCGGAAGTCTGCGTTCAGGACCAGCACCGGCCAGCCGCCCTGTGAGACATGCGCGTTCAAATAGCGCCTCCAGAGCACTTTCCTGGCAAAGTCACACGCCGGTTCGCCGCGGAAAATGCATCTATATTTATACTTATGCCTGAATGAACTCTGACCGCAAAACCGGCACTTTGCGGAGCACCCCCAGTTCCATATTCCGGCCGCATCGACCCAGAGACGGCCCAGGACGACATACTACAGGCAGCGTGACGGGATTGTGAAGAGCGCAAGCTCTGCTTTTCGGGTGGACCACGCTCGCAAGTGGGCATGGGGGACTGCCGCCGGATCGAAGCGCGCTTGCCCATTCCATCTCTTACATTCTCTAATAGCCTCCGCGCGACGCGAAGTGGAAACCGCTACCTTGATTGATTGCAGTTACGGAGGCGCCGGCTGTGGAGACAGCCTGGCGAGGGCCTGGCTCAACTCATGAATCGCGTAGGGCTTGCGCAGAACGTGAAAATCCAGCGGGTGCCCGGCAAGCGTTTCGCTATAGCCGGTGGCCAGCAACACCGGCAGTTGCGGATGCGTCGTGCGGAGCATCTTCGCCAGACCGAGACCATCCATTTTTCCCGGCATGACGATGTCGGTGAAGACGAGATCGATTCCGTTGCGTTCGATTTCCAGCAAGGCGGCCTCTGCATTGCTGGAAATCCGTACGCGATAGCCCAGCTGCTCAAGCAATCCCGCGCTCGCCTCCGCGACATCCGGATTATCTTCGACGAGCAGGACCGTGCCGCCTTTTGCCCCGCGGCGGCTCGATCCGTTGCTCTCTATGCAAAGCATTTCGGCGCGCGGAAGATAGAGCGTGACTGTGGTGCCACGTCCGAGCTCGCTCTCGATCGCGACATGTCCGCCGGCTTGATGCGCGAAGCCGTGCACCTGTGATAATCCGAGCCCCGTTCCTTTTCCGGCGGGTTTCGTCGTGAAGAACGGGTCGAACACCTTTGCAAGAACATCCTTTGGAATACCGTCACCGGTATCCTCGACTGAAATGGCGACACAGCATTCTTCGGCTTCGTCCTTATTGGTCGTGTTCTGCGCCTTCACGATAACGCGCCCGCCGTCGCTCATGGCGTCGCGCGCATTGATGACCAGGTTGAGCAGCGCCGTCTCGAATTCGGTTGCATCGATCGTGACCGGCCACAAGTCGTGGGTGGTGTCGATATGCAGAGTGATCGCATTGCCGAGACCGCTCTGAAGAACCTGGGCAATCGAACGGATGCGTCTGGAGATATCGGTCGGCAAGGGATTGAGGCTTTGCCGGCGGGAGAACGTCAGCAGTTGCTTGGTGAGCGTGGCCCCGCGTTTCGTCGCCGTCTCGATGGCGTGAACCGCCCGCAGTGCTCTCGGATCGTTCTCGACGATTTTTTTTCAGGGTCTGGATATTGCCGCTGACGATCATCAGCAGATTGTTGAAGTCGTGAGCGACTCCGCCGGTAAGCTGGCCGAGCGCGTCCATTTTTTGCGATTCCGCAAGCTGCCGTTGCACCCGCTCGAGCTTCTGCTGGGCCTCACGGCGTTCTGTGATGTCCCGCGTGACCTTGGCAAAGCCGATGAGGTTTCCGAAGTCGTCGCGAATGGCGTCGATCACGACGCTGGCCCAGAAAAAGGAGCCGTCCTTGCGAACCCGCCAGCCCTCTTCGTCGTATCGGCCGGTCGTGCTCGCGATTTTCAGCGCCCGGGCGGGCCGGCCGGCTGCGCGGTCCGGGTCGGTGTAAAAAAGCGAGAAATGCTGGCCGATGATTTCGTCGGGCCGATATCCCTTGATGCGTTCAGCACCTGCGTTCCAGTTGATGACGGTTCCCGTGGGATCAAGCATGAAGATCGCGTAGTCGATAACCCCCTGAACAAGAACGCGATGTTTGCTATCGAACAGGCTCTTGTTGTTCTTGTGATTTTTTGACATTTCGCGGTGCTTGGTCCCACAGCCCGTCAGTATAATCGTCATACAATCGATAAGTTCCAATTCTGGACCAGGCGCGGCGTCCCTAACTTTGCCGACACTGCACCTATCGTCTATTTCGTTTGGGGTACGATACCTTCTCTGCGTTTGATGGCCCTGTAGTATGCCCACCAAAGATGCGCCGCTGCGCCCCGCAGCGGTCGCCACGGCTCCGCCAGCGGCATCATCTGTTTCGGCGTGGGCCGGGTCTTCAGCCCGAATCCGGCCCTGATTGCCTCCTGAAGCGCCACGTCGCCTGCGGGCCAGGCGTCGCCATGGCCAAGGCAGAACAGCAGATAAACGTCGGCGGTCCACGGTCCGATGCCCCGATACCGGACCAGCGTTGCATGGGCGGCGTCGGCATCCTCCTCGGTAAGCACGTCCAGGTTGAGCCGGCTCGCCGAGATCTCGCGCGCGAGGAGCTTCAGCGTGGCGATCTTCGCCGCCGACAATCCCAGCCGGGCCAGCCGGTCGACGCGCGCCTTGCGGATCGCATCGTGATGGAACGGCGCGAAGGCGGCGCTGAGCCGTCCCCAGATCGCGCCCGCGCTTGCGGTGGACAATTGCTGGCCGCAGACGATGGCGGCGAGACCTTCGAAACCAGGCTCGCGCCGGCGCAGGGCGGGAAGGCCGGTGCGCGCGAGGATGGGTTTCAGGCGCGAATCCTGCTTCACCAGCGCGCCGACCGCGTCGTCGAGATCGGATTGGGTTTCCAGGCGAACCGTCATTCGTTAGGACTTCAGCCGTCACGGCCGATTATGCAAGCAAGGATCAATGCCGCCACCCGTTTTCCGTTTCGCGCCGTCGCCGAACGGCTTTCTGCATCTCGGCCACGCTTTTTCGGCGCTCATGAATTTTGAATCCGCCCGGCGGGGGCAAGGGCGTTTCCTGCTGCGGATCGAGGACATTGATGCAGCCCGGTGCCGTCCCGAGTTCGAAGCGGCGATCTATCAAGATCTCGCCTGGCTTGGCCTGTCGTGGGAGACGCCGGTGCGGCGGCAGTCGGAGCACCTTGCCGACTATCGCGCGGCGCTCGACCGGCTGGCCGCGTTGGGGTTGCTCTATCCGAGTTTCGAGAGCCGCGCCGAGATCGCGGCCCTGGTGAACGCGCGTGAGATGGATGGAGGCTGGCCACGCGACCCCGACGGCGCTCCGCTCTATCCGGGAACGGCGAAATCGCTCGCGGCGACCGAACGCGAACGGCGGCTGCGGTCCGGCGCGCCCTTCGCCCTGCGTCTGGATATGGAGGCGGCGCGTCGGCTCGCGGGCGATCTTACCTGGATAGAGCGGGGCTCCGGGCCGGACGGGGAGACGGGCGAAATTCTCGCGCGCCCGGAAGCCTGGGGTGACGTCATTCTCGCCCGCAAGGATATCCCGACCAGTTACCATTTGTCGGTCGTGATCGACGATGCGCTCCAGGGGGTGACCGAAGTGACGCGCGGGCAGGATCTGTTCAGGTCGACCGCCGTGCACCGGCTGCTGCAAGAAATCCTGGACCTGCCTCAGCCGGTTTACCGTCACCATGATCTGATCCGCGATGCCGAGGGGAAGAAGTTGTCCAAGTCGTCAAGAGCGATTGGGTTGCGGGAGTTGCGGAGCGGCGGAATGACAACCGCGGAGCTTCGCAGCCTTGTCGGCCTACCTTGAAACCGCCGCAACGCGGCTGCGTTGGTTAGCCGTAAAGCATCTTCGCATGACAAACCCATCCACGACGTGACTCGCGCGTTCGAGCCGTGGCATGCTGGCGTGGGGTGGGGAAAGCAAGATCATGGCGCCGACATCGCGCGGGTTGCGCAAGCCGCGGAAGCCTACGAGGCGACCGGCGAAGAAGCATGTTCCGAAGACGCCGGCGAAGCCTGCAAAGGCGGGGCGGCCGCGTTCGCAGTCAACGTCCGGCGTCGTCGAGGACGCGCTCGCCGCGTTTGCGCATGAAGTGCGGACGCCGCTCACCGGAATTCTCGCCGTCAGTGATCTGCTCGCCACCTCCGATCTCGGCGAGCGCGAGCGGCGCTGGGTCGAGACCATCAAGGCCGGCGCCGATCATCTCGCCAGCCTGGCGACGCTGTTCGTCGATGCGGCGCGAAGCCGCCGTTCGGCGCCGGGCGGACGGCAGGATTTCTTCGATCTGCGAGCGCTGGCGCGCAACGCCGGCGATTCACTGGCCGGCCGCGCAACCGCCAAGGGCCTGCGCTCCACTGTTGAAATTTCAGACGGGTTGCCCGCGTTCGTGACCGGCGATGCCGTCCGCCTGCGTGCGGCGCTGGAGAATCTCATCGACAATGCGGTCAAGTTTACCGAGCAGGGTGACGTCATCCTCAAGGTTACGGCGTCGCGACCGTCAGAAGGAAAAACAGGCGTGACCTTCGTGATCTCCGATAGCGGGATCGGCCTGTCGCTCACCGAGATCAGGCGGCTGTTCCGGCCGTATTCGCAGGCCAATGTCTCGATCGCATCGCGCTTCGGCGGCGCCGGTCTCGGGCTCTCCTCGGTGAAGCAACTGGCGCGCGCGATGGGGGGAGATGTCACGGCGACGCAGCGGCGCGGCGGCGGCACCACGTTCACGTTCACCGTTCTGCTGACGCCAGCCGAGGGACCGGTGGCGATTCAGTCCGGCGACGATCTCCACAGGCCGTCGGATGTTTCCGGTGCGCTCCGGATTCTCAGTGTTGAAGATAATCCGTTTGGGCGCGTCGTGCTCAACACGATCCTTACCGAACTCGGCCATCAGGCGGAGTTCGTCGGACGGGGCGAGGATGCGGTTCAGCGCATCGCGCAAGGAGGGTTCGATGCGGTGCTGATGGATATGGTGCTGCCTGGAATCACCGGCATCGAGGCGATCGGGCGTATCCGGGCGCTTGATGCGCCGGGGGGGCGCGTTGCGATTATCGGCGTGTCCGGCAGGAGCGACGATGAGGCGGCATCGCGGGCCGCCGGCGGCGATGCGTTTCTGGTCAAGCCTGTTTCTCCCCGGGCTCTAGCGACTGCGCTGCTTGAAGCGAAACACCGCGCGGCAACCGCGACTTGATGATCGCCGCGTTCAGTTCGCCGCCGAAAACGAAGATCGCGGCGATGAAATAGAGGAACACCAGCGCGATGATGACCGATGCGAGGCCGGCATACATCGTGACGTAATTGTTGGCGAAGCGAGCAAGATAAAGGCCGAAGCCGACGCCTGATATCAGCGAGGCCAGCATGGTGAAGATGATGCCGGGAATGATCTGCACGAAGGATCGCCGGCCCGCCGGCAGCCACGCGTGCAGGATCACGAGCGCGGTGAACATCGCAAGGATGGTGATGCCGTAGCGGGCGATGTTGAGCAGGCTTTCGTTCGATTCGACGATCAGCGGGACATGGCGTCTCGCGGCGGCGATGATCAACGGACCGAGCACGATCAGGAACGCCATCGCCAGCGTCGTCACCGCGGCAACCAGCGTATATCCGATCGATTCCAGTCGCAGCCAGTACCAGCGGCGCGGCTCGATCACCGCATAGGCGCGGTTCAGGGCGACCCGCAGGCTTTCGACGCCGTTCGAGGCGAAGTAGACCGCGAGCACGAGACCGACTGTCAGCGCATCGCCGCGCGACGTCGTCAGCACGTCGTGGATTTCTCGCGACAGCGTATTGGCGACCTGATCCGGCCAGATCTGCAGCATCAGGTCCGCCGCCTGATCGGCGAGTTCCTTGGAGCCGAAGAAGCCCGCCAAAGCCGTCAGGACGATCAGAAACGGGAATAGCGCCATCAGCGCCGACAGCGCGATATGGCTGGCGATCGCCCAGCCGTCATCGGCAAGAAACGTGTAGAAGGCGTCCGTTCCGATCGTATAGAGGTCTCGGATTTGTCTCACGTTTCCACCTCGGCGACGTCGAGCGGCGCCTCATCGGCGACGTTTACTATCTGATATCAATACATAAAAGCCAAGATCAACGCGCGGGGCTGAATCTCGTCGCCGACAATGGCGCTGTCGCGGTTGCGGTGATATGTATCCACCATGACAGTATTTCTGAGCATGATTTTGGTTCCCGTCGCGGTGGCCTCGGTCGCTGCCGTCCTGATGATGGGTCTGGTCAACATGATGCGCGGCGGTAGTCCCAACCTATCGCAGAAGCTCATGCGATGGCGGGTATTCCTGCAGTTCGTTGCGATCATCATCGCGATGGTCACGATCTGGATGCTGGGTCAGTGACGGACTGATGGCCTGGCGTCGGAGGATCGATGGTCGTTCTCAACCGAATCTACACGCGAACCGGTGACGACGGCACGACCGCGCTCGGCACCGGTGAGCGCCGCCCGAAATACGATCTCCGCGTCGGCGCCTACGGGACCGTTGATGAGACCAACGCCGCTATCGGCGTGGTCCGGCTGCATCTTTCCGGCGCGCCCGACCTTGATGGAATGTTGGGCCGCATCCAGAATGATCTGTTCGATCTTGGCGCTGACCTTGCGGTGCCTCAGCGCGAGGGCAAGGCCGAACGGCTTCGCGTGCTGACCAGCCAGGTCGCGCGCCTGGAGAATGAGATCGACAGCCTCAATGCGGGGCTCCCTGATCTGACATCATTCGTGCTGCCGGGAGGGACGCCCGCCGCGGCGTATCTTCATCTGGCCCGAACCATTTGCCGCCGCGCCGAACGCATGATGGTGGAACTCGCTGCGCGGCCGGGCGAGCCGGTCAGCGAGGCCGCCGTGAGATACATGAACCGGCTGTCCGATTTTCTGTTCGTCGCCAGCCGTTTTATGAACGCCATGGGCGCGGGCGATGTGCTCTGGGTGCCCGGTCAAAACAGATGACCCGCCCGCCGGTGGCGTCCTGGATGCGTGAGGAACGAGGACCGCGTTTTTTGGCCTTCCCGCGTTGACCACCGGAAACGGGACCTTTAGGTTCCGCGCCGAAGTTCACACTCGCGGTTGATCCAAGCAACGCTCGGTTCGAGAGATGTCGATGAAGATTCTGGTGCCGGTCAAGCGGGTTGTCGATTTCAATGTGAAGATTCGTCTCAAGGGCGACGGGTCGGGCGTCGAGCTTGCCAACGTCAAGATGTCGATGAATCCGTTCGACGAGATCGCGGTCGAGGAAGCCTTGCGCCTTCAGGAGGCCGGCAAGGCCACCGAAGTCGTGCTGGTGTCGATCGGTCCCGCTGAAGCCGCGGAAACGATCCGCACCGGTCTCTCCATGGGCGCGGACCGGGGGCTCCTGATCCAGTCCGAAGCGCCCGTTGAGCCGCTGGCGGTCGCCAAGCTCCTCAAGGCGGTCGTCGAGGAGGAGGGGCCAGGACTGATCATTCTCGGCAAGCAGGCCATTGATGACGATTCAAACCAGACCGGCCAGATGCTGGCGGGGCTGCTCGGATGGGCGCAGGCGACCTTTGCGTCAAAGATCGAGGTCGATGAGGCCCATTTCAATGTGACGCGTGAAGTGGATGGCGGATTGCAGACGATCAGGCTGAAAAGGCCGGCGATCGTCACGACGGACCTGCGGCTCAACGAGCCGCGCTATGCCAGTCTTCCGAACATCATGAAGGCGAAGAAGAAGCCGATCGTGGTGAGGGCCGCCAACCTTTACGGCGTTGATCTCGCGCCTAGGCTCGAAATCCTCAAAACCACCGAACCTCCGGGCCGCAAGGCGGGCGTCAAGGTCAAGGATGTCGCCGAATTGGTGTCCAGGCTCAGGAACGAGGCCGGGGTAATCTGATGACCACACTGCTGATCGCCGAACACGACAACGCTTCTCTTAAGGATGTGACGGGCAAGGCGCTGACCGCCGCCATTCAACTCGGCTCGCCGGTCGAGGTCCTTGTCGCGGGCGAGAATGCCAGGGGCGCTGCCGAGAGCGCGGCGAAACTGCAAGGCGTCGCCAAAGTGCTGCTCGCGGATGACCCGGCCTATGCCCACGACCTCGCCGAGCCGCTCGCCGCGCTGATCCGCTCGCTGGCGTCGGGTTACGATGCGTTGGTCGCGCCGGCGACCTCCCGTTTCAAGAATGTGATGCCGCGCGTCGCGGCGCTGCTCGACGTGATGCAGATCTCGGAAATCATCAAGGTGGTCGCGGCCGATACCTTTGAACGGCCGATCTACGCGGGCAATGCGATCCAGACGGTCAGGTCCAGGGACGCCAGACGGGTCATCACGGTGCGCACCTCGACCTTTGCCGCGGCCGGGGAGGGCGGCAACGCTCCGGTGGAGACTATCGCCGCAACGGCCGATCCAGGATTGTCGAGTTTCGTCGGCGAGCGGGTCGCCAGGAACAACCGCCCGGAACTGGCTTCAGCGAGGATCATCGTCTCCGGAGGCCGCGGTATGCGAAGCAGCGCGAACTTCACCAAGTACATCGAGCCGCTGGCGGACAAGCTCGGCGCCGGCGTCGGTGCGTCGCGCGCCGCGGTGGATGCGGGTTTCGCGCCGAATGACTGGCAGGTCGGGCAGACGGGCAAGGTGGTGGCGCCGGATCTCTACATCGCTGTCGGCATTTCCGGCGCGATCCAGCATCTCGCCGGAATGAAGGATTCCAAGGTGATCGTGGCGATCAACAAGGACGCTGATGCGCCTATTTTCCAGGTCGCGGATTACGGCCTGGTGGCGGACCTGTATCAGGCGGTTCCTGAACTCACGGAAGAACTTGGAAAGCTGGACCGCTGACGATGATCCGGAGGAGTGCTGTCGGCGCAACGGACTCCCGCCGGTGGTTGTGCAAGAATGGAGTGCGCCGCGGTCTGCGCGGCTCGGGACCGGTGAGATGACGAGATGGCGGCAATGATCAGAAAAGTCGGCGTGATCGGCTCGGGCCAGATGGGCAACGGCATTGCGCATGTGACCGCCCTCGCAGGGTTCGACGTCGTGCTGAACGATGTTTCCGCCGATCAGCTCAATGCGGCGATAGCGACGATCAACGCAAACCTGTCCCGCCAGGTCGCGAAGAAGATCATTACCGACGGTGATCGCGAAAAGGCGCTTACGCGGATTTCGCAAACCGAAACTCTCGACGGGTTGGCGGATTGCGATCTCGTGATCGAAACCGCCGTCGAGAAAGAGGACGTGAAGCGCAAGATTTTTCATGATCTGTGCGCCGTGCTCAAGCCCGAGGCCATCGTCGCGTCCAACACGTCATCGATCTCGATCACGCGGCTGGCCGCCTCGACCGATCGGCCGGAAAAGTTCATCGGCATTCATTTCATGAATCCGGTGCCGCTGATGGAGTTGGTCGAACTCATCCGGGGCATCGCGACCGGCGATGCGACCTTCGATGCGGCCAAGGAATTCGTCGCCAAGCTCGGCAAGCAGATCGCCGTCTCCGAGGACTTTCCTGCCTTCATCGTCAACCGCATTCTGTTGCCGATGATCAACGAGGCCATCTACACGCTGTACGAAGGCGTGGGGAACGTCGAGGCGATCGATGCCGCCATGCGGCTCGGTGCGCATCACCCGATGGGGCCGCTTGAACTCGCCGATTTCATCGGGCTCGACACCTGTCTGTCGATCATGCAGGTGCTGCATGAGGGGCTTGCGGACTCCAAATACCGGCCTTGTCCGCTGCTGGTAAAATACGTCGAGGCCGGCTGGCTCGGACGCAAGAGCCAGCGCGGCTTCTACGACTACCGCGGCGAAAAGCCGGTTCCGACGCGCTGAACGCCAGAGAGCATCTCGCTTCTGATTGAATCAGGAGTGGAGCTCTCTGGATTATTGTTGGTCGGGGGTTGGTTTCGCGCGAATCGGTATGCGCCTCGCCGCAGGAAAGACGACCGGACAATAGTTTCCAAGCATGAGCTTCCAAGAATGGTCCGTTCCAACCTGGTCGAACCATGCTTCAGTGCGTCGCCGGGCGGTCGGGCTCGCCTAGAGCCTTTCCGCTTCTGATTGAATCAGAAGCGGGGCTATATGATATTATTTTGACGCGTTTTCTTCACGCGAACCGGTTTCCACTTCGCTCGAAAACGCTATAGGGCGGGATGAGGAAAAGTGTGGTGCGGTTTTCCGCCCGCATCCCGCGTCTCAAAATACTAGAATCGATCACGTTTATGGTTTTGGACCGAATCGATCCAAAGCCATCGTGATCTAGGCGATGCAGCCCTCGAACCCTTCGGTGATCAACTGTTCCGGCAGATTGCGGCCGATGAAAACGATGCGGCTTTGACGCTTTTCGTCGTCCTTCCAGGGCCGTTGATGGTCGCCGTCGAGAATCATATGCACGCCCTGGAAGACGAAGCGCCGATCCTCGTCCTTGAAGGAAAGAATGCCCTTGCTGCGCAGGATGTTCGGGCCTTCCTTCTGCACGAGATCCTCGACCCACGGGAAAAATTTGTCCGCGTCGAGCGGCTTGTCGGTTTTGAGTGAAATCGACTGCATTTCCTCGTCGTGGTAGTGCTTGACCCCGCCATGATGGTCATCGTGCTTGTGGTCATGATCATGATGATCATGGTCGTGATGGTGATCGTGGCCATGATCGTGATGATGGTCGTGATCGTGGTCCTTGCGTTCGAGGAATGCCGGTTCGATATCGAGAATGCGGTCGAGGTCGAAGGCGTTGCGTTCCAGAATCTCGCTGAGCGCGATCTGCGCCCGTTGGGTTCTGTGCAGCTTCGCGTAAGGATTGATGCCGCGGATGCGCGCCTCGATTTCGCTGAGCTCTTCGGGTGAGACCAGATCGGTCTTGTTGATCAGGATCACGTCGGCGAAGGCGATCTGGTTCTTGGCTTCCGGGGCGTCCTTGAGCCGGTCATTCAGCCATTTGGCATCGGT
Source organism: Nitrobacter winogradskyi Nb-255 (assembly GCF_000012725.1). NCBI lineage: Bacteria > Pseudomonadati > Pseudomonadota > Alphaproteobacteria > Hyphomicrobiales > Nitrobacteraceae > Nitrobacter > Nitrobacter winogradskyi. Next base: position 842,313 of record NC_007406.1, read on the forward strand.
CACGGTGACGACGGCGTCGAGCTTGGTCTTCTTCCCAACATTCTCATCGACGAAAAAGGTCTGCGCCACCGGCGCCGGATCGGCGAGGCCGGTGGTCTCGACGATAATGGCGTCGAACTTGCCGTTCCGCTTCATCAGGTCGGCCAGGATGCGCATGAGGTCACCGCGCACGGTGCAGCAGATGCAACCGTTGTTCATTTCGAACACTTCCTCGTCAGCGCCGACGACGAGGTCGTTGTCGATGCCGATTTCTCCGAACTCATTGACGATAACGGCGTATTTTCGGCCGTGCTCCTCCGAAAGGATTCGGTTGAGCAGTGTGGTCTTGCCGGCGCCAAGATAGCCGGTCAGCACGGTGACCGGGATTTTGTCAGTCATTTTGTTCCTCCGCTGGTTCGCCTATATAGGCACCCAGCCTCTTTGCATCAATCATCGCGAGGGGATCGTGTCTCGGCGCTGTTCTGGTGAGCCGTCGCCCGCATCGCGCACTGATGCCGATCTTGCGCGGCCGCCGGATCGCGCGCTACGCCAGGTTCGGGTTTTGCGCGCTGCCGAGCAAAGGGTGAAGCTATCAAGTTCCGGGCTCTTTTTGACCTACTTGCGATCGACCTCCTGCTTCGTCGGGTTCTCAGCGTTCGGCTGCGCGTCATCAGGTTCGCGCGTGAGGAGTCCCGCGCGCAACAGACCGGCAATAAAGATGTCCGGGCTCACCGTTGAAACGTGAACACCCTCCTGGAACATGCGATCGGCAACCGCTTCCATGTATTCGCGATCGCTGAGGTTCTGTTCGTTCCAGCTCGACTCGCGCAGGCGGCGGATTGCATCAAACGACGTTTCGGCCTCGATCAGCAGCCCCTGGCTGGTGCGGTATCGCATCGGTTCTCTCCTTGAGACGAGTGTGTTCTGCGGCTTCGATATCAGCCTTAATCACAGGCGAGCACGGCTTGTCCATGAGGGCGATCGATCGGCTCCCGTCACTCGGGATGTTCGTATCTTCAAATACCCGCCGGCGCCTGTCGTTGCCAATCCGGCCGCGTGGTCCTCGCCGGCGCGCCGTTGAGTGAGGAGGGCTCTGCTGCCGCGAAGCCTTTAGTGATCAGGAACCTTATTAGTGATCAGGAACCTTATTCAGACCGGCTTCGCGATAAGCGGTAAATTTAGAGCATTTTCCGGCGAAGTGGATACCGGTTCGCGTGAAGAAAACGCGTCAAAACAAGGTTATAGAGCCTCGCTTCTGATTACATCAGAAGCGAAAAGGCTCTACTATCGCAAACGCCTGATACAAAGCCTGACCTGCGGACCGCTGACCCATCCGACAGCGCCGGCAAGGCTATTAAGTACCAGCGATGATCGCGAAGCTATCGTCACCGCGCACCGTCAGGCTTCTGCAATTTCGTTGCAGCCGATCGTAAACCGGGATGGATGTGTGCTTTTCCAGATCAGTCGGCGAGCACAACCATTTCGCCGTCAATGACCTGATACTCGGCAATAAGCTCCGGAGTAGCTTCCGAATCGACCTTGACCTCCGCGTCAGGGAGAGTTTCCTTGACCGCGCGGACAGCCGCGTCCTGGTCGGCGATGGCGACAAGGATGAATTCCCGGCGAGGCGCTCCGCTGGCGCCTCTACCGGGCCTCACGGTGCTGATTTTCCAACCTTTGATCATGGCTCAGTATGACATGGATTTGTGCCCGCGTACATATCCCGTCGGGTTCGTTCCACAACCCTGATGCAGCCCGTGGCGTGGCCAGCCTTCATCAGCGCGCTCAAGCCGTGCCTCTCTTGAAAACGCCATAGCCATTGAACCCGCCGTGTTGCGATTGTAAACGTGCAGCCTTCATCCGAAAGGTCATCTGATGCCGGAAACCGCGTTGAGCGCACTCGTTGATGTCTTGAGCCGGCCTGTCCATGTCCCGAAGCCTGATCAGGCCGGATCTCTCGTCATCGCTGAGCCACCGACCCCGTTCGTGGCGCCGAGATTCGAAACGGCAGACGGAGATGGGGGCAGCCTGGAGAAGGAGATCATCCTCATCGAGGCATCTGCGGCGGCGGGCAAGAGCACATTGGCCAGCCAGTTGTCAGCAACGCTCAAGATCCCGGTTCTCGACCTGGCGAGGGTGCCCGTCGCCGGAGGATCGCTCCATGCCCTGCTGGCCGGTCTGGAGGCCGCTGATAAGAGCGACCCAATGGCGGCATTTCACGAGGGTCGGCTTCCCCTCATTGTCGACGCGCTTGACGAAGGGAGATTGCTGTCGAACGAGACCGGCATCGAGCAGTTTCTCGGATCAAGCGCCGAATTGTTGCAAAGCGACCGGCGAGTGGCCTCGAAGCCCAAACTGGTCATGCTGGGAAGGTTCGAGTCGATCGAACTGGCGCGACAGCAATTTGGACGCGCCGCGCCTGAAGTGAAGCACGTCACGGCCAACGTCGAATTCTACGACAAAGAGGGCGCCCGGCAACTGATTCACGCTTACGCCAGGGCGGCCGCCCGGCCCGGCTCGCACTATTTGAACCACCCGGATCTCGCCGAGGATTTCATAACGACATTCTTTGACGCCATTGAAGCCGCGCTCGGCTTGTCGGCGGGCGAGTTGTGGGACGATGGACGAGGCAAGGTCTTCGCGGGCTACGCGCCGCTGCTTGCGGCGGTGGGGTCCATCCTGGCTGTGATCGATGATTTCGACAACGTCGCCAAAAACCTCAGGGCCAACCGGGGTCGCGAGGCGTGGGGAGTCGTCGAGGCGGTCCTGTACGAGATATTGTGCCGCGAACAGGACAAGTTGCGGGACCGGTTAAGCGATCAATGCGAATCCGCGGTGCCGAACTCCGTTTACGATATAGAGGAGCAACTGACGCTCCTTGCGCAATACATCCAATCGAAGCCGCTCGAGGGCGCCGGCCGTGTCAGGCTTTCGGCCTCCGATATGGGAAAATACAGGGCGATGGTCCAAACCTATCTGCCGCATCATCCCTTCCTGCGAAGGCATGAATTCGGAGATGCCGTGCTCGGGGCGAACGCCGTGTCGCGCGCCGTCTATCACGGTGGGACGATTTCCCGAGACCGGCTGATCAGCCTGTCGCGACAATGGCGCCAGTCGGGCCCAACGCGAGGGCGGTCGCGTTGATCGCGCCGGTGTGGGTTATGGCGATGATCGGCCCGTCGCGGTCATCCACCATTGCGGCGCCCGAAGCTCGGTGACGGCGTCAAATGCGTCATAGGGTTTGATGTCGAGCACGGGCGTGCCGTCATAGGCGTCCAGAGCCTTGACCGTCAGAATGTTTTTCTCCCGCTTCAGCAACTCCACGACGGCCAGCCCGATCGGATTGGGTCGTTCCCGTCCGCGGGCGGAGAATACGCCCACTTCCGGCAGGTCGGTGCGATGCCGGGGATGCGTGGTCAAGGGGACAGGCTTGCCGGCGATCTGATCCATCCAGAACAGGACGATCAGGTGCGACCATTCCTCAAGGCCGGTCAGAGCCGCCGCAAGATCCTCGCGCACGATGATTTCCGCGACGATATCTCGGCGCGATACTCGCACCTCGTTCGTGAAACGGCTGCGCACGGTCGCTATGGATCGCATGGAAATCGTCATGTGTGGTTACCGGTGCGGATGGGTGAACCGGATCTGTTATCCGGCCAGAGACGTTGGCGGTTTATGATCTGCTGTCGCCGCCGCCCTTAAACATTGCGCCAGGATCGAGCGTCACGGCAAGACGAGAGTCAAGGCAAGGGAGGTCAAGATCAAGAGATGCCGTTCTCTGTATCCGCATCTTGCCCTCGCGAAGATGCTGCGTAGGTAGCAGGCGCGGTCGAAGCCTCGCTGTGAACGTTGCGGAAGATATTCACGGCCTTCAAGTTTATCGCCAATGACCGGAACTTGGTACGTGGTCAAGAAGTGGTCAAGAAAGAGTAAGAAGATTGCGGCCGCTGATCGCGCGATCGAGATGACGTATCGACGAAAGAACCGCGGCGAGCTGTTTGATACAGCGCAAAGATCCAATCAACTCGCGCGAGTGAATTGCGTTCAGGGTTGCCGCAGAGCAGCATGAACGGCGCTTGCATCTTAAAATATACTCCTTTAAGAAATCGGCCGGTATGTAACGCGCTTGTTGGGCCCGTATCAAAGGCCGTCAGGTGCTGGTGCGGATTTATGACAAGGAGCGCGAGCGGCATGAAGATGTCGATGGGCCAATATGGCCGCCGGTTTGGCCGCCGGTTTCTGGGATTGGCGTTTGGAGGAGCGGCTTTTGCCGCAGGTGGCGCGGCATTTGCGGCGGATGAGATAGGTCAGCCGCATGCGTGGGGCTTTGATCTTCAGCAGGGCGTGACGCCTGTGATGGAGAGCATTGCGCGGATGCATAACGGGCTTCTGGTGGTGATCACGCTGATCACGCTGTTTGTGACGGCCTTGCTGGTTGTTGCGATGGTGCGGTTCAACGCGCGCTCCAATCCGGTTCCGTCGAAGACGACGCACAACACGATGATCGAGGTTGCGTGGACGATCATCCCGGTTCTGATCCTGGTCGGCATTGCGGTTCCCTCATTCCGTCTTTTGTTTGAGCAGCTTGACCTTCCGAAGGCTGACCTGACGGTGAAGGCGACCGGCAAGCAGTGGTACTGGACCTACACCTATCCGGACAACGGCAAGTTCGAGTTTGACTCGCTGCTGGCGCAGGACAAGAAGCCGCGTCTGCTTGCGGTGGACAACGAGCTGGTTGTTCCGGTGAACAAGGTGGTCCGGGTTCAGGTGATCGGGGCTGATGTCATTCATTCCTTTGGAGTTCCGTCGTTCGGCATGAAGGTGGACGCGATTCCGGGTCGTCTCAACGAGACCTGGTTCAAGGCCACGAAGACGGGCATTTTCTACGGCCAGTGCTCTGAGCTGTGCGGCCGGGACCATGCCTTCATGCCGATTGCGGTTCGCGTGGTGAGCGAGCAGGAATTTGCGGCGTGGGTTGAAGTCGCGAAGAAGAAGTTTGCCTCGAACCCGGCGAACGCGGTGGCGTCGGCTGCCGGCGTGATGCAATAGGCGTCGCGTCGGGCGATTTCGACGACGAGGGGCGGCGCCTGCGAAGGGGTCGCCCGCCAGGGTTCGAAGGACTTCAAGGGACGAAAGACAGGATTAGACAATGGCAACAGCATCTGCTCACGACCATGCCCATGACGATCATGGCGACCATGCGCACCACCCGACAGGGTGGAAGCGCTTTGCGTATTCGACCAATCACAAGGACATCGGGACCATGTACCTGGTGTTCGCCATCGTTGCGGGGATCATCGGCGGCCTGATGTCGATGGGCATCCGGGCGGAACTGATGTACCCCGGGATACAGGTTTTTGATCCCGCGCATACCTACAACGTGTTTGCGACCAATCACGGCCTGATCATGATCTTCTTCATGGTGATGCCGGCGATGATCGGCGGCTTCGGCAACTGGTTCGTGCCGCTGATGATCGGCGCGCCCGACATGGCGTTCCCGCGCATGAACAACATCTCGTTCTGGCTGCTGCCGGCGGCGTTTGCGCTGCTGCTGATCTCCTCATTCATGGAGGGCGAGCCGGGCGCGACCGGAGCGGGCACGGGCTGGACGCTGTATGCGCCGCTGTCGACGAGCGGTCATCCGGGTCCGGCGGTGGACTTCAGCATCCTGTCGATCCACCTTGCGGGCGCCTCCTCGATCCTCGGGGCGATCAACTTCATCACCACGATCTTCAACATGCGCGCGCCTGGCATGACCATGCACAAGATGCCGCTGTTCGTCTGGTCGATCCTGGTCACCGTGTTCCTGCTGCTGCTGTCGCTGCCGGTTCTGGCGGGCGCGATCACGATGCTGCTGACCGACCGTAACTTCGGCACCACGTTCTTCGCGGCCGATGGTGGCGGCGATCCGGTGCTGTTCCAGCATCTGTTCTGGTTCTTCGGCCATCCCGAGGTGTACATCCTGATTCTGCCGGGCTTCGGCATGATCAGCCATGTGATCTCGACGTTCTCGAAGAAGCCGATCTTCGGATATCTGGGCATGGCCTACGCCATGGTGGCGATCGGCGGCATCGGCTTCGTGGTGTGGGCGCACCACATGTACACGGTCGGCATGGTGTCCTCGGCGCAGGCTTACTTCGTCGCGGCGACCATGGTGATCGCGGTGCCGACGGGCGTGAAGGTGTTCTCGTGGATCGCCACGATGTGGGGCGGCTCGATCGAGTTCAAGACGCCGATGCTGTTTGCGATCGGCTTCATCTTCCTGTTCACGGTCGGCGGCGTGACCGGCGTTGTGCTGGCCAATGCGGGCGTTGATCGCGTGATGCAGGAGACCTACTACGTCATCGCGCACTTCCACTACGTGATGGGCATTGCCGCGGTGTTCGCGATCTTCTCGGGCTGGTACTACTGGTTCCCGAAGATGTCGGGCTACATGTACAACGAGACCATCGGCAAGCTGCACTTCTGGGTGATGTTCATCGGCGCCAACATCCTGTTCTTCCCGCAGCACTTCCTCGGCTTGCAGGGCATGATGCGGCGCATGGTGGACTATCCGGATGCGTTCGCCGGCTGGAACGAGATCTCGTCCTACGGCGCCTTCATCACGGGCTTCGGCGTCATCATCTTCCTCTACGGCCTGGTCGACGCCTTCGCGCGCAAGCAGCAGGCGGCCGACAATCCGTGGGGTGAAGGCGCGACGACGCTGGAATGGACGCTGTCCTCACCGCCTCCGTTCCACCAGTTCTCCACCCTGCCGAAGGTGCAGTAAGCAGTCATGTGAATGTGCGCGGCGCGCTCACGCGCCGCGCACCCAACAAAGCGGGTAGTATCGTGTCGGTTGTCGATCAAAAAGCCGTTGAGCTGCCGCCCCGGATCTCGGAGGCGGGTGTCGCCGATTACTTCGCGCTGCTGAAGCCACGAGTGATGTCGCTCGTGATCTTCACCGCGCTGGTCGGGCTGATGATTGCGCCGGGCCATATTCACCCGGTGCTGGGCTTCATCGCGATCCTGTGCATCGCGGTCGGAGCCGGCGCCTCCGGCGCGCTGAACATGGCGCTGGAAGGCGATATCGACGTGCTGATGTCGCGCACGGCCAACCGGCCGATCCCGCGCGGCCGCATCACCCGCGGCGAGGCGATGGGGTTCGGCCTCACGCTGTCGTTCTTCTCGGTGATGACGCTCGGCGCGCTGGTCAACTGGTACGCCGGGGGGCTGCTCGCCTTCACGATCTTCTTTTACGTGGTGATCTACACGATGGGGCTGAAGCGGCGGACCGCGCAGAACATCGTGATCGGCGGCGCCGCCGGCGCGCTGCCGCCGGTGGTGGCGTGGGCGGCCGCGACGGGGTCGTTGTCGGTTGAGCCGCTGCTTCTGTTCTTGATCATCTTCTTCTGGACGCCGCCGCATTTCTGGGCGCTGGCGCTGTTCCGCTCCGACGATTACGCCCGCGCCGGGGTGCCGATGCTGCCGGTGGTCGCCGGTCCCGACGCGACGCGGCTGCAGATCCTGCTCTACACCATCGTGCTGGTGGCGATCGCCGCCGCGCCCTGGCCGCTCGGCTACTTCGACTGGGTCTATGGCGTCACCTCGCTGATCCTCGGCGCCGGCATGCTGGTGCTCGCGATCGAGGTCTATCGCCACCGGACCGGAAGCCAGGCGCTGCGCGCCACGCGGCGGCTGTTCGCCTTCTCGATTCTCTATCTGTTCGCGCTGTTCGCCGTTCTGCTGCTCGATGTGGTCGCGAAGGCCGTCGCGCCGTTGATCTGGTAGAGGGGCGCATGAACCGATGGACAGCAACGACAAGCCGGCCGGAGACCGGATCGTTCTCACCGAAGCTCAGAAGAAGCGCCGGCGCGAACGCTCGATCGCGATCGCCTGCGCGCTCGGCGTCCTGGTCCTGCTGTTCTTCGCGGTCACCTTCATCAAAGGGCCGGGCGTTCTCGTCCGTCCGGTGTGATTGAGAATGACGGACGCGTCGCAACACCAGCAATCCGCGGCCCCGGCCTTGCCGAAGGCCGCGCCGCGCATCGGCCGCGACGTGAAGGTCGGCGCCGCCTGCGGCCTGGTGGTCGCATTGATGCTCGGAGCGGCCTATGCGTCGGTGCCGTTCTACGACTGGTTCTGCCGCGTCACCGGGTTCAACGGAACCACGCAGGTGGCAGGGAGCGCGCCGCAGGCGGAGCCGCTGGCGCGCACGGTGACGGTGCGTTTCGACTCCAACGTCTCCGGCGGGCTGCCCTGGAAGTTCGAGGCGGAACAGACCGCGATAGAGGTGCGGGTCGGCGAGGTCACCACCGTGCATTACGCCATCACCAACGAGTCGGCGTCGCCCACGACCGGACAGGCCGCCTATAACGTCACGCCGCTGGCGGTCGGATCATACTTCACCAAGATCAACTGCTTCTGTTTCACCGAGCAAACCCTGGCGCCCGGCGAGAAGCGGGAGATGGCCGTCGTCTTCTATGTCGATCAGGCCTTCGCCGCCGACAAAGAGTACGACGGCGTCAACACCATCACCCTGTCCTATACCTTCTTCCCGGTGAAGAATGCCGCGCCCAGGCCGGTGGCGGCAAACGAGCCGGACAGGCCAGGGGGAAGCATCTGAGCTTCGAGGGCCGACGCGTTTAGTTACCGACGCGTTTTGTTGTGAGACCAATAGGTGCCCAATACCGCCGGCACCGCTAAGGGAGAGAGACCGCAAATGGCTACGGCGCAAGTCAAGCACGATTACCACCTGGTCGACCCGAGTCCGTGGCCGATCGTAGGCGCGACCGCGGCTTTCATCATGGCCGTGGGCGCGATCCTGTGGATGCATCATATGACCGCGGCCGCGCCGATCATCTTCGGCATCGGCGTGGTCGGCGTGCTCTACACCATGGCGAGCTGGTGGGCGGATGTGATCCGCGAAGCCGAGCACAAGGGCGATCACACCCGCGTGGTGCAGATCAGCCATCGCTATGGCATGATCCTGTTCATCACCTCCGAGGTGATGTTCTTCGTCGCCTGGTTCTGGGCCTTCTTCAACTCCGCGCTGTTCCCGGGCGACCCCGTGCATGTGACGCGCGAGGCCCTGTTCGGCGGCGTCTGGCCGCCCAAGGGCATCCAGACCTTCGATCCCTGGCACCTGCCGCTGCTCAACACCCTGATCCTGCTGACCTCGGGAACCACCGTGACGTGGGCGCACCACGCCCTGCTCAACGGCGACCGCAAGGGACTGAAGTGGGGCCTGATCCTGACCATCGCGCTCGGCGCCATCTTCACCTGCGTCCAGGCTTATGAGTATCAGCACGCCGCCTTCAGCTTCGCCGGCAACGTCTACGGCGCCACCTTCTTCATGGCGACCGGATTCCACGGCTTCCACGTGCTGGTCGGAACCATCTTCCTGATCGTCTGCCTGTTCCGCGCCAACGCGGGACACTTCACCCCCTCCCAGCACCTCGGCTTCGAGTTCGCCGCCTGGTACTGGCACTTCGTCGACGTGGTGTGGCTGTTCCTGTTCGTCTGCATCTATATCTGGGGCAACGGTGCCGCCGCCATGGCCCACGCCGCACACTGACCGCCAACCCGGCAAAAACAACAATAATCAAGGGCGGCCATAAGGCCGCCCTTTCTCTTTTCGGAGCATACGATGTCTAATTTTCTCGTTCGGCCGACATTATCCCAGACCATCCTGCGCGGAATTGCCTGCAAATGTCCGCGTTGCGGTAAGGGGAAGCTCTTCTCCGGGTTCCTGACGCTGCGGCCCGCCTGCGATCGCTGCGAGCAGGATTATTCCTTCATCGATGCCGGCGACGGACCCGCCGTATTCATCATCCTGATCGCAGGATTTATCGTCGTCGCAGCCGCCCTCGTCGTGGAAGTCAAGTATCAGCCGGCACTCTGGATCCACGCGGTGCTTTGGATACCTCTTGTTCTTGCTGTCACCCTGTGGCCGTTACGCGCGATGAAATCGCTTTTGATCAGTCTCCAGTTCCATCACAAGGCCGCCGAAGGGCGTGCGGTCCCACGTCGTCACGCATGAGCGCCGCCACACGCCGCCACAGCGCCGGTTTCGGTCTCGGCCTCGTTATGATGGCTATGGTTGCTGTGCTCGTTGGTCTCGGTGTCTGGCAGTTGCAGCGTGGCACGGAGAAGCATGCGCTGATTGCAGGACTCACCGAGCGATTGGCCGCTGAGCCTGTCACTTTGCCTGAACCTGCGGACTGGGCGACATTCTCGCCGGCCAGGGACGAATTTCGTCGGGTGAGTTTTTCGGCGATCTACCAGGGGCCCGACGCGATGGTTTACAGTTCTGGCTCCGGATTGCGCTCGGACGTCGGGCTGGGCACATGGGCATTCCTAGCCGCTCGACTGAGCAACGGTAGCACGATCGTTGTCAATACGGGCTTCGTACAGAACACCATGCAGGATCGCAGCCAGCAGGATATCGCCGTGAAACCATTGGTGACTGGCCAGCCTGTCGCGATGACCGGTTATCTCCGCTTCCCGGAAAAATCTGGCGCGTTGACTCCGTCCTCCAGTCTCGACAAGCGGCTGTGGTTCTCGCGCGACATCGGCGCGATGGCGCAGGCCCTCGGCTGGGGAAACGTTGCACCTTTCTATATCGATCTTGAGAAGCCGGTGCCTGCGAGCGGCGTTCCGAAGCCCGGACCGCTCGATGTGCATTTGAAGGATGATCACATCCAGTATGCCATCACCTGGTTCGGTCTTGCCGCGGCCGTGCTTGTTACGTTCGGCTTTTGGTGGCGCAGCCAACGCCGCGCGACGTAGCATGCGCGGAGGGTAGATCCTTCCGAGATTGCGGCGCCGCTGCGAGTTACAGAAGCCCCGGCAGGTAAACTAACGCGAAGATGCTTATCCAGACGATCACGAGGAAATGCCAGAACAGGCTTAGCCGGTGCAGGCGCGAGACCGCGCCTGGAGCGGGATGAGTGTGTAGCGGTTTTCCGCCCGCATCCCGCTCCAAAATACTAGAATCGATTACGCTCATGGTTTTGGATCGATTCGATCCAAAACCATCGTGATCCAGGGCGGGCCCGCGCCATGCGAGTTCGCCTCCCAGCAACGCGATCCAGATGAGGCCGAGGCTGACGTGAGCCCCGTGGGCGCCGATCAGCGTGAAGAAAGCGGAAAGAAAGCCGCTTTGCCACGGGCCGGCATGGGCGGCGGCCATGCCATAAAGCTCCAAAATTTCCGTGACGACAAAGCCAAGCCCGAGCACGAAGGTCAGCCCCAGCCAGATGATCGCGCGCCAACGTTGCCTGGCTGCCGCCGCGATGCTGGCGAAGCCGAGGGTTGCGCTGCTGGCCAGCAGCAACATGGTTTCGGGGAAGATGCGGGGCAGCCGGAGCAGAGGGCGTTCGGTCGATACGTCCGCGGCATCTCGCGTCATCGCGATGAAAATGGCGAACAGCAGCGCGAAGATGATCGCATCGCTTACCAGGCAGAGCCGGAAACCGTAGGCTTTCTCCTCGATTGCGCGCCGGGCTGTTTCAGCATCGGCTTCATCGCCATGATCGGCGGTGATGAGGGCATCTGTCACGTCGGCGCCTCGCGGCCAAGCGCTGGCGAGATGAGGCGGCGGCTTTCGATCGCTTCGACGTCGCTTGCGGGGAGGCGCTGGCCGGCATGATCATGAAACGTCTGCGAGAGCACCGCGGCGAACATGCCTAACCCGCCGACAGCCGCCAGCCACCAGATGTGCCAGATCATTGCAAAGGCGAATACGAAGGACATCGCACCCAGCATGACGCCGGCGCTGCTCTTGCCGGGCATGATGATGTCATGGAAGCGTGCGGGTCCTTGATCCGCTGTTCCCGCCTGCTTCATGGTCCACCACGGATCGATGCCCTGCACCGGCGGCACGGCGGCGAAGTTATAGGCCGCCGGCGGGGAGGCCGTCGCCCATTCGAGTGTCCGGCCATTCCATGGATCGTTGCTTGAGGCCGCAAGCGCTTTGCGGTCGCGGATGCTGACGGCGATCTGGATGGCCAGAAAAGCGACGCCGCATACGATGAGGAGGACGCCGGCCTGCGCGGCGATGAGATAGGGCTGCCACTCGGCGACATCACTGCGATTGAGGCGCTGCGGCATGCCCATGAGGCCGAGGATGTACAGCGGCATGAAGGCCAGACCGAAGCCGACGAGCCAGCACCAGAAGGCACGTCGACCCCATTTTTCCTCCAGTCGAAAACCGAATGCCTTCGGAAACCAATACTGATAGCCCGCGAAATAGCCGAACAGCGCGCCGGGGATCAGCAAATTGTGGAAATGCGCCACCCGGAAAGTTGTGTCGTGGATGCCGGCCGGCACCACCGCGAACAAGAAGCCCGTAATGCCGCCTATGAGGAACGTGACGATATACCCGAGCGTGAACAGCATCGGGACCGAGAATCGCACCTCGCCACGATAGATCGTGAGCGACCAGCAAACGATTGTCACGATGGTCGGCACGGCGATGAGCGGAGCTGCACGGCCAAAGAAGGCGCTCACGTCGGCAGCCGAGCCGATGGTCAGAAAATGGTGCAGCCAGACGACCAGTGACAGCACGGTGATCGCGATCATGGAGTAGACGAGAGCCGCATAGCCGAACAACCGCCGTCCCGAGAATGTCGCCACGACTTCCGAATAGATGCCGCAAGCCGGCAAGATCAGGATGTAGACGTGCGGATGCCCCCAGATCCAGAACAGGCTGACATAGTTCGCGACGCCGTTACTGCCCGCAAAAAACTGCATGCCGAGATGACGGTCGAGACCAAGCAGCGTCGCGGCAACGATCAAGGCAGGATAGGCAGTGATGATCAGGATGCTGGTGCAAAGCGCCGTCCAGGTAAACAGCGGCATCGCCATCAACTTCATGCCGGGCGCGCGCCGCTTGACGATCGTGACGAGAAAACTGATTCCCGCCAGTATGGCGCCGATGCTGCTGAGCAGGACCGCCCAGATCCAGTAATCGACGCCGACGTCCGGGCTGAACTGAATTCCCGATTGAGGCGGGTAGGCGGTCCAGTAGGCGGCCGAGAAGCGGCCGACGACAAGCGATATCATCACCAGTGCCGCGCCCGACACGGTCAGCCACAGGCCCGCCGCGTTCATGAACGGAAATGCGACCTGGCGCGCACCGATCTGCTGCGGAATGATGATGCTGAACAGACCGAGCACGAACGGCATCGCCACGAAGAACATCATGATGGTGGCATGAGACGTGAAGATCTGATCGAAATGGTCCGGTGGCAGATAGCCGTGCGGTTCGAATGCAAAGGCCTGCTGGGTGCGTATCATCAGAGCGTCGACGACGCCGCGCACCAACATGATCAGCGCCAGGATCACGTACATGATGCCGATCTTCTTGTGGTCGAGGCTCAAGAGCCATTCGGACCACAAATAGCGCCATCGACCGAGCCATGTGATGAGCACGGCCACGCCCAGCCCGCCGCATACGACGGTCAGCGCTCCTGCCATGGCGATGCCGCTGTAAAAAGGCAGGGCGTCGATCGTCAGCTTACCGAGCATATCAATTGGTCTTCGAACGGGGAGGGCCGCAGCGCGATCGGCGACAAATCAGACGGCGCATACGCCAGTCGTGCAAGAGTACCGGGTAGGGTTGCGGGGTCAATTGAAATCGCGGGCAGCGCCGCCGCAATCGCTCGGACCCGGGCCTGACATCGCTCGAAATCTGCCCGTTTCACCCCGGAGGGATGATCTTGATGATGTTGTAATGAGTCTTGCCCGAGACGATGCTATCCTTTTCGATCAAGTGCAGTTCGGGCCTGGTTTGAAGCACGGCACGCTGATGTTCGGGACGCAGAACCGCGATGGCCGGGACGTTCAGTTCAGCCAGTTCATCCAACGCGATCGTGCTTATCGGTCCCCGCACGTAAACCAGCATGTTGAAATCGGTCGAATCTCCGCCTGCGACGTAGAGCGGCTTCGAATCTCCCTTGAGGATGGCATCGATGGCCTGGCCGGCCAGGCGGCTTTCCTGGAACAGGTGCGGAACGACGGGCATCACTATCCAGCCTCGGACGAGCAGGCCGCCAAAGATCATGCAAGTCACGACCAGGGCGGGCGCGATGACACGGGGGTGGCTGTGACGCCAGTTCTCAAACAGCAGCCCGCAGATCACTGCTAGCGTCATGGTTCCCGGCATAGCATAACGCGCCGCCACTTTGCCCGGCCAGAACAGCAGAACGAGGGTGCAGGCGACAGAGTAAAGGATCGCGGCAAGCAGCAGGTCATCTCGCATATCGCGTCGGCCATCTCGCCATCTGTCGATAGCGATCATGATTGCGGGACCTATCAGGATGGAGCCCGGCAGAAATTCCACAGCCAGGCTCTTGACGAAATCAAGATGTCCAAGAACCGTCGCCAGGACGTCGGTCGTCTGTGTCAGACGGGAGTGAGCTTTCCAGGTATCGGCGTCGCCCGTCTGATAAACAAGGCCATACCAGCCGCCGATGACGAGTCCGGCGCCGATATGCGCCGCGATGAATCCTGGAATCTGATCACGCTGTCTCAAGAGGATGTAAGCGCCAACGCCGAGCGTGAAGTATGCGACCTCCTGCGGTCCCTTGGTCAGGCCGGCGAGGGCGATCAAAACGCTGATACAGAGCCATCGTCCGGGTGTTATGCCCTTGTCACGCGTTCCATGCCACCAGATGCAGAATGCGCTGAACAGCAGGACCGAAAGGACGATGTCAGGTTCGGCATTGATGAATTTGGGCGCGACGACGGGCATGCTGATCCAGCAAAGCGCGCCGAAAATCGCAGCGCTCTTGCCGGTCATGGATCTGAGCAGACTGTAGATCAGCAGCGCTCCCGCAAGGAAGAAGCAAAGGTGGGGGATGCGCAGCGACCATAGCGTGACGCTCCCTGTTGCTTCACCGAAGAAGGCAGCTAGCCAGGATAGTAGAACCGGCCGCTCGGCAAATCTCTCGCCATAGACGAAGGGGGTCAGCCAATGGCCATCCTCGACCGCGCCTCGCGCCATGGCGATGATCCTGCCCTCCTCAAGATTGGATGCGCGGATGATCGTGGCGGGTATGGCCTGAATCCAGAAGAGACCGATGACCCATAAAATGGGCCATCGTGACCTGTCTAAATCGGAAAATTTCGCAAGAAGCCATGCGCCGGGGACGAAAACCTTGTCCCACAATTGACCGGCAGCCGAACGCCCGCTGGCTTTGTCCAGGCGCATTGTGTTCCTTCTGGAACTCATGTCAGGGGTGGGCGGTTGCCGTGAGGCTGCGAACGAGGCTGCAAACAGCGTGGAACTGATCCGACTTCTCTGTGGACGGAGGCGTCACCGCACTCGGCGGAATCTCGTCGGGTCGATCAATCCTCCTGCGCGCTCTCAAGGTCCTTCACCTTGAGGCCATGCTCGATGAAAAAACGGTACTGTCTGGAATTCTCTTCGTAGAACGGCTTATCCTCGACCGGCCCGTAGAGTTCAAAGGCGTAGTTATTGAACTCGCCGGACGGCGACTCGTCCTTGAACGAGGACAGTTCTAAAATCACGCCGAAAGACGGCGCGCGCAGAACCTTCAATTGATCGATCAGCTTGGATGCGGCCTTCTCCGACCTCCGCTGCAACGTGATCACCGCCGGCGGCCAGTTCTGATGATCCGGAAATGAGCATACGACCGAATACAGGCGCGTGGCGGCAGGCGGGGAATTGGGGTCGTTCGGATTATAGCTGCCTCGTTTATTCAACCCTGATGCCGTCACCGTCCGGCCCGTCCTCCAGGTGACCTCGTCGCCGCTCTTGAGCTTGACCGTAAACTCGGTATCGGCCGGAATCCAATGCTTGCTGTCGTCCGCACGCGCCAGAATTCCGCCGCCGGCTTCCCGCGGACGCCATAAGATGAAGCACCAGTTGATGAAAACCGGGCAGATGCGGATGGATGCTCCGATGCTCCGACCCAGCAGGCTGTGCCAGAACTCGCCTTCCCTGGCGTTCTCGAATTGGGCAAGTTCGGGCGATGAAGCCTGAAGCAGCTTCAGTCGCGGCACTTCCACGTTGCCAAGACTGCCCAGACCGGGATGGTCCAGCAGGAACGCAGGCAAGCGCGACTTAGCCATGTTAGTCTCCTAGGCCGTGGGAGGGAATTTGCGGCGCATGATCGGGGATTTCGTGCCGGGCTTCAATGGAATTCGGGATTAAAACTGAATTGTCGGCCGGCCCGCGACGCCTAACCAGGGCGCATCCGTACGGTCCTCGTATGGACTCGGCGAGACGATGATGTGGCGTTGGGAGCTTTTCCAGGAAACCACCCCCGATCTCGCCAGTTGCAACCGTCCATCACAATGAACCGGCGTCGCAGGCGCTCGCTCGATCATTGAAGAAACAACACTACAAAACCGCGATGGTTGTTCGGTCCGCTCGCCGTTCATTCAGCCTCGAATGTCGGGCCTGCCGCGTGATTTTAGCGGTTTGTACATTACATTACTTATTAGAGGGCGCCTACTATAGAGGACTAACGAGCTGAACGAGGAAGCATAATCTGGGAGTTGCCTGACTGAATTACGCAATTCGATCGGAAACAAACGCTAAGTCAGCCGTTGTTCTCTAATGGTGCTTCTTTGTGACGAAAAAAATGCTCGTTTAGCGGATTAACGCCCTTGCGTTTTCTAACGATTCTAGTCTAGCATAAGCCTACCGTCGCCGATCATGTGGGTCTGAGAACGACGGGTCACGAGCGGGAAACGTCTGTTGTCTAACATAAACTTAATGCCCGCCCGATCATATGGATCTGAGGACGAGGGATCATGAGCAAAAAGCCCCTAGCGTCGTGGCGATTTATGCCCGTTGTTGCGCTAGCTACGACAGCCATATGGGCAGCGTTGCCGACAATGGCTAACGCAGCCGATGCAGCGGCAGGTAAGAAATTATTCGATGATAAGACGTGCAGTGCATGTCACAGCATAGGCGGGGGGGATCTTGTCGGTCCCGACCTGAAGAATGTCACGAAAGAGCGTCCTCGTGAATGGCTGCATGAGTGGATCATGAAGCCTGACGCAATGATTGCCAAGAAGGATCCGGTCGCGGTCGAGCTCCTCGGCAAGTATAACGGCATGGAAATGCCGAATATGGGGCTCACCTCTGCTGAGGTCGATAATATCATTGCATTCCTCGAAGGTGGGGGTGCGGGTGCATCCTCGGCTGCTGCGGCGCCGGCCCTTAAGGGTGATGCTGAGAACGGCAAGAACCTGTTCACGGGTAATGAGAAGTTCGCCAATGGTGGGCCGCCGTGCATGGCTTGTCATAGTAGTGGCGGTCTCGGTGCGTTCGGCGGTGGTGCGCTTGGTCCTGATTTGACCACTGCTGCAAAGCGACTTGGTGGTGCGAGCGGTCTGTCCTCCTGGTTGGCTGGTTTGCCCACTCCGACCATGAAGGCGGTCTGGACGAAGCAGCCGCCGACTCCGCAGGAGCGTGCAGACGTTGCTGCCTTCCTGTCCCAGGAGGGGTTGGCCGTCCGTTCGGCCTCTGCGATTTGGCAGCTTGCGGGCCTGACAGGGTTGGGTGCTGTGGTTCTTTTGCTGATCGCGGGCTTCAGGTGGCGGAACCGATTGAAGTTCGGCGTGCGGCGCCCGATGATGGCTACGCCTACTACCGGACGAAGCACCGGACCGTATAACGGTGGTTGGTTTACGGGTACGTATTCCGACGGCTGGATCGGAAGGTTTAAGGGTACTGACGGCAATAGCAATAGGCCTCGCGGCCGGACGAACGCACCGAGGAGACACTGATGAGCTGGATACTTGACCTCGTTAATCCCCGGGAGCGCAAGTGGGAAGAGTTCTACCGCAATCGCTGGTCCCACGATAACGTCTTCCGCAGCACGCACGGCGTGAACTGTACTGGTGGTTGCTCCTGGGCGATCTACGTCAAGGACGGCATCATCACCTGGGAGATGCAGCAGACCGACTATCCGCTGCTTGAGCGCAGCCTTCCGCCCTATGAGCCGCGTGGCTGCCAGCGTGGCATCTCCGCTTCGTGGTACGTCTACAGCCCGATCCGGGTGAAGTATCCGTACGTTCGTGGTCCGCTTTATGATCTATGGAAGGAGGCGAAGGCTTCCCATCCGGATCCGGTGCAGGCCTGGGCTTCGCTGGTTGGAGACGAACAGAAGCGATCTCGCATCCAGAAGGCGCGCGGCAAAGGTGGTTTCCGCCGCGCCAAGTGGGAAGAGTTGGTCGAGCTGATTGCTGCGGCTGCCCTGTATACGGCCCGTAAGTACGGGCCGGACCGGGTGATGGGCTTCTCGCCCATTCCGGCGATGTCGATGCTGTCCTACGCTGCGGGCTCTCGCTTCCTGCAGCTCTTCGGCGGCGTGAACATGAGCTTCTACGACTGGTACGCCGACCTGCCGACGTCGTTCCCGGAGATCTGGGGCGACCAGACCGACGTGTGCGAAAGCGCCGACTGGTACAATTCGAAGTTCATCGTTTCGATGGCTGCGAACATGAACATGACGCGCACGCCCGACGTGCACTTCATCTCGGAAGCGCGCACCGAGGGCACCAAGTTCGTGGTTCTCTCGCCGGACTTCAGCCAGATCGCGAAGTACTGCGACGAGTGGATTCCGATCCAGGCGGGTCAGGACACGGCTCTGTGGATGGCGGCCAACCACGTCATTCTCAAGGAGTACTACATCGATCGTCAGGTGCCGTACTTCATCGACTATGTGAAGCGCTATACCGACCTTCCGTTCCTTGTCGAGCTCGAGCCCAACGGCAACACCTACAAGACCGGCCGGCTGCTGCGGTCCAATCGCGTCGCGCGTTACAAGGACGTCGAGAACGGTGAGTGGAAGATGTTGGTGCTCGACACCGCCACCGGCGAGCCGCGCGCGTTCAAGGGCCAGGTCGGCGATCGCTGGGGCTCCACGCACGGCAAGTGGAATCTGTCGGCGGAAGACACGCTCGAC
Source organism: Nitrobacter winogradskyi Nb-255 (assembly GCF_000012725.1). Taxonomy (NCBI): domain Bacteria; kingdom Pseudomonadati; phylum Pseudomonadota; class Alphaproteobacteria; order Hyphomicrobiales; family Nitrobacteraceae; genus Nitrobacter; species Nitrobacter winogradskyi. Next base: position 861,221 of record NC_007406.1, read on the forward strand.
AACAGCCCGATCGATCCGGTGCTGAGCTTCATCGATCAGTCGGACGGCGTGGTGCAGGTCGGGTTCGACGACTTCGTGAACGGCAGCGTCGTTTCGCGCGGCGTTCCGGTGAAGCGCATCGCGACCGACAAGGGCGAGGTTCTGGTCACGACCGGCTTCGACATCATGATGTCCCAGTTCGGTCACAGCCGCGGCCTGGAAGGCTCGTTCGCGACCAGCTATGACGATGAGGACGCGCCCTACACGCCGGCATGGCAGGAGCGTCACACCGGCATCGGCCGTGAGACCGCGATCAGGTTCGCGCGTGAATTCGCGACCAACGCCGAGCTCACCAACGGCAAGTCGATGGTGATCGTGGGCGCCAGCGCCAACCACTGGTACTACAACAACCTCTGCTACCGGTCGGCGACGGTCGCCCTGATCCTGTGCGGCTGCTGTGGCGTCAACGGCGGCGGCATCAACCACTATGTCGGCCAGGAAAAGCTGGCGCCGGTTGCTCCGTGGAACACCATTGCGATGGCTCTGGACTGGACCAAGCCGCCGCGCGTCGTGCAGTCGTCGACCTGGCACTATGCCCATAGCTGTCAGTGGCGCTACGAGCAGGAGTTCACCGAGTATGGCCTGACGGCTCCGAACCCGCGGTGGGCCAAGGGTCATGCGATCGATCTCGAGGCGAAGTCGGTTCGTTGTGGCTGGATGCCGTTCACTCCGCACTTTAATCGTAACCCGATTGAATTGGCTGCTGAGGCTGAGCGTGCTGGTGCGAAGAGCACCGCGGACATCGTGACTCACGTGGTCGATCAGGTCGCTAGCAAGAAGGTGAATTTTGCTATCGATGATCCGGATGCCGAAGAAAGTTGGCCTCGGATGTGGTTCATCTGGCGCGGTAACGCGATCCAGTCGAGCGCCAAGGGCCATGAGTTCTTCCTGCGTCACTATCTTGGTGCTCACGATAACTCGATTGCCGAGGATCGTGCCAAAGGTAAGACGCAAAGGGTGAAGTATCGTGATACGGCGCCGCGCGGAAAGTACGACTTGGTAGTCGACTTGAACTTCCGCATGAACACGACATCGCTTTACTCTGACATCGTGTTGCCGACCGCGTTCTGGTACGAGAAGAACGATCTCAACACGACGGATCTGCACTCGTTCCTGCACGTGCTGGGGCAGGCGGTTCCGCCGGTTTGGGAGTCCAAGACGGACTGGGAGATCTTCAAGCTGATCTCCAAGAAAGTCAGCGAGCTGTCTCCGCTGGCGTTCTCCAAGCCGGTGCGTGACGTGGTCGTTCAGCCGCTGATGCACGACACCCCTGACGAACTCGCTCAGCCCGAGATTCTCGACTGGGCCGAGGGCGAGTGCAAGCCGGTGCCGGGCAAGTCCTTCCCGCATGTGCGGGTGGTCGAACGCGACTATGCGAACTTGTATAACAAGTTCATTTCGTTCGGACCAAAGGCGCGTGAAGATGGTGTCTCTGCGGTCGGCGTGAACATTCCGATCAAGAAGCAGTACGACCAGATGCTTGATAACCCCATCATGCCGATGCCGGATGCGAGGCATATGCGGTGTGTGGAGTGGGGCGGCAAGCGTTACCCGAGCCTCGAGGATGTTCTCGACGCGTGCAACACGTTGCTGATGTGCGCGCCGGAGGCAAATGGTGAAGTCTGCTACCAGGGCTTCCATAACGAAGAACATCACGTTGGTCTGCCGCTTGTTGATATCGCTGAACCGACACGAGGTGTCTCGTCGACATTCTACGATCTGACGCGTCAACCGCGCCGGATCCTGACGAGCCCCTGCTGGACGGGTCTGACGAACGATGGTCGCGCATACTCCGCCTGGTGTATGAACGTCGAGCGCTTGGTGCCGTGGCGTACGCTGACGGGCCGGCAGTCGCTGTATCTCGATCATCAGTGGTATCTGGACTTCGGCGAGCACATCCCGACCTACAAGCCGCGCCTCAACCCGCGCAAGACCGGCGACATCGTGAAGAGCCGGGTGGATGACCGCTCGCTGGTGCTGAACTACATCACGCCGCATGGCAAGTGGAATATTCACTCCACCTATAAAGACAACCATCGTATGCTGATGCTGTCTCGCGGCATGGATCCGGTGTGGATCAATGACCGGGATGCGGAAAAGGTCGGTATCGAGGACAACGATTGGGTCGAGGTCTACAACGACAACGGCGTGGTCGTGACCCGAGCCAACGTCAGCCGTCGAATCCAGCCTGGCACCTGCATGTATTACCACGCGGTCGAGCGCACGGTGTACATTCCGAAGTCCCAGGAACGGAAGTGGCGTGGCGGAGGGCACAACAGTCTGACGCGTACTCGCATCAACCCGTTGTTCCTGGCCGGTGGCTATGCCCAGTTCACTTACGGCTTTAACTACTGGGGTCCGACTGGTATCTTCACACGCGACACCCATGTCGTCGTGCGCAAGATGGAGAAATTGGAATGGTAGGTGAGATCGCGACGCATGATCATGATCATGATAACGACCATCATGATCACAATCATGAATCGGCTCCGGCGCACTTCGGTGCGCCCGAGCGGGTTAGCGTCGGGAAATACGTGACCATCAACTACACTCTGAGAACTAACGGTCAGATTCGTCACATTCGTTCAGCTGTATGGGGCGATGAACCGTTGGAGTACCAGCATGGAAGTGGACGGCTGCTGCCCGCCCTCGAGCGAGCGCTCGAGGGGAGGGTTGCTGGCGATCGATTTGAAGTGACGTTACCGCCCGAAGATGCTTATGGGGAACGGGATAAGGCGTTGCAGCAACGAGTGCCGGCTGAAACGTTTGGCGGTGTAGATCAGATTGAGCCGGGAATGTGTTTTCTTGCGCACAGCGATGATGAGCGCCGAGTAGAGAACGTGATTGTTACCGAGGTCGATGAGGATAACGGGTACGTCGTAGTTGATACGAATCACCCGCTTGCGGGTATGACGTTAGAGTTTGAGGGTAGCATCGTGGCAGTACGGGATACACCAACCCCGGCGGGACACCAGCATATCGATCCGCTGATGGCCAGCATGGGTGATGGGCTTGCATTGGCTGCGGCGCAAGCAACAGTGGATTCACGTCGCAAGCGAAGTGATGAACCTTCTAAGTCACCTGCGCCTGATCCCATCGATGAGAATGGTGGCGCATAAGTGCGCGACGACACTCGAGAATGAAGTCATAAGAACGAGCCATAGGAACGAAGGAGTAGACACATGGACATCCGAGCTCAAGTTTCGATGGTCTTTCACCTGGACAAGTGCATCGGTTGCCACACCTGCAGCATCGCGTGCAAGAACATCTGGACCGATCGCAAGGGCACCGAGTACATGTACTGGAACAACGTGGAGACCAAGCCGGGTACGGGTTACCCGACACGTTGGGAAGACCAGACCAAGTATCGCGGCGGCTGGGTGGTTGACGGTCAAAGGCAGAAGAGCCTTCGGCTTCGGCTGCAGGGCAAGTGGGGAACGCTGACGAACATCTTCTACAACCCCTATCTGCCGACGCTCGACGACTATTTCGAGCCGTGGACCTACGATTACCAGAACCTGATCACTGCGCCTCTGGCTGACGAGCAGCCGACCGCGCGGGCGATTTCGATGGTGACCGGCAAGTACATGGACACGATTGAGGCGGGTCCGAACTGGGACGACGACCTCGGCGGTTCGCAGGTTTACGCCAACAACGACCCGAACTTCGACGGCGCCTCCGACGAGGAAATGCGCCAGATCAACGAGATCAACAGCACGGTGTTCTTCTATCTGCCGCGCATCTGCAACCATTGCCTCAATCCGGGATGCGTTGCGGCCTGCCCGCAGGGCGCGCTCTACAAGCGTGGTGAGGACGGCGTCGTGCTGGTGAGCCAGGAACGCTGCCGGGCCTGGCGCATGTGTGTCTCGGGCTGCCCCTACAAGAAGACCTACTTCAACTGGTCGACCGGCAAGGCCGAGAAGTGCATCCTGTGCTATCCGCGTCTTGAGAGCGGCCAGCCGCCGGCGTGCTTCCACTCCTGCGTGGGACGCATCCGCTATATCGGCCTCGTGCTTTACGATGCGGACGCGATCGAGGAGACGGCGAAGTCGCCGCAGGATCAGCTGGTGATGGCCCAGCGCAACATCATCAAGGATCCGTTCGATCCGGAGATCATCGCCGCCGCGCGAGCGAACGGGATTCCGGACTCGAAGATCGAAGCGGCGCAGAAATCTCCGGTATTTCAGTTCGTGAAGAAGTGGGGCATCGCGCTGCCGTTGCATCCGGAGTTCCGCACGTTGCCGATGCTGTTCTATGTGCCGCCGCTGGGGCCGGTTCTGGCCAAGGTGGAGAACGGCGTATACGACAACGTTGCCAACGAAGCGCGGCTTGGACCGTTGATGAGTTCGCTCGAGCGATCACGTATTCCGCTTCGTTACATGGCGAGTCTCCTCGCGGGCGGCAATGAGGAGATTATCCGCGACGTCTACAAGAAGCTGGTTGCGGTGCGCGTCTACATGCGTTCGCGGAAGGTCAAGGACATTCCGGACGAGGAGGTGCAGCGGGCGCTGTCGGAAGGCAAGACCACCGCGGCGGAAGTCGAGGCGATCTGGCGTCTGACATCGATGCCGACCTTCGAGGAGCGCTTCGTGGTTCCGCCGATGGAGCGTGAGACGGCGGTCGACGCCCTGTTCCCGCAGCTTGATCCGGTCTCTCATAACTATCCGATCCGCAAAGGCGAGGTCGGCGTCGGCTTCCACACCGATCCGGCAAGAGGACCATAGACCCCTTGCTGTATGACAAGACGCGAGACAGTTTTCGGATCATGCATCCGGACCTGTCTCGCGCAGGGTAGTCTGGAAGTAGACTGTCCTTATGAACTATCGGCACCTCAGTTCTAAGGCTCGAAGCAAAAGATCATGAGTCGTTTTTCTCATCGTGCAGAGGTCTTGTATTCGAACCGCTCCAGGGTTTTGGGATTATTTGCTGATATTCTGGATTATCCTGTTCCAGGCTTGGGGGAGAAAGCCTCTGAATGTGTGGCATTGATAAAATCAGTGCAACCACAAGCCGCAGCGTTGCTAGAAAGTTTTCGAGTTTTCGCTGAAGAGACGCCGGTAGGAAAACTACAAGAGGTTTATAGCGGTTTCTTTGATTTGAATTCTATATGCCATCCATATGTTGGCTATCAGCTTTTTGGTGAGAACTATAAACGTAGTGTTTTTCTGGTGGAGCTTAAGAAGAGCTATCGCGCGAATGGGTTTGAGCCTGATCCCACAGAGATGCCGGATCGTCTGTCGGTCGTACTGAGGTTTTCTGCCCAGAACGAGGGAGACGACATTGATGCGTTATTGAACAAGGGGGTGCTGCCAGGGCTCGAACGGATGACGACGAAGCCGGAAACTGAGAGTCATCAGCATGGGCCGGCTGACATTGATGGAGATACCGGTATAGAACGTGCGAAGTTGGACGATCGTGATCTGCGAAAGCAACTAAAGGCCCAGCAACGAGAAGCGCGGAAGTTGCTGGAGGGGCAGAGTCAAGGAGACGATCGCCAGCAACTCAAAGGACAAGGCCAGGGTGATGTTTTGGAAGGTGGATTTCTCTTGGCCATGAGTGAGGATTACGATGTCGAGGAGGCGGAAAAGCGTGCGCATCCTTACCATCAGGTGCTAGATGCTTTACGGCTTTTGCTGAATGAAGGCATGACGAAGAAGCGTGCCGACCGATCAGTTGAGCAGGAACGTGTTCTTAGCTGGACGCGTGAGCGTTTTAATCTCGACGAAGACGAGACGATCATGGTGTCTGAGCTTCCTTGTTCTGATCCTGGTTGTCCCCCAGTGGAGACGCATGTCGTGTTCTGGACACAATCTGGCCGACAGCATTTCAAGGTGTATAAGCCACTTGCGGAGGTCGCAGCAGACGACCTGCTGGATTGGCGAGCGTGAGAGGAATGTCCCATGTGTGACGGAGGCAAATTCTATGTATGACGTATTCCTGTTCGCGGTTCTGCCATACTTGGCGATCGTGGTGGCGGTTCTGGGTGGTGTTCATCGGTATCGGACGAATCGCTTCTCGTATTCGACGTTGTCTTCGCAGCTCTTGGAGAATCGCCGTTTGTTCTGGGGATCTGTACCTTGGCATTACGGTATTGTGGTTGTCTTGTTAGCCCATATGATCGGGTTCCTTGTTCCCGGTATGTGGTCCGCCCTGACATCGACTCCCACGGCACTTTACACGGTTGAGTTGATAGGTTTTGCATTTGGTTTTGCTGCCTTGATAGGCCTATGCGTGTTGATAGTGCGTCGATTTACGACTGAGCGAATTCTTGCTGTAACCAGCCCGATGGATGGCATACTGCTAGTTGCGTTGCTCGTTCAGGTTGCGCTTGGTTTTTGGGTTTCGCTGGCTTACAGGTGGGGTGCTGACTGGTATATCGATACGGCTGTGCCTTGGTTGATTTCTTTGGTGTCGCTAAACCCACAGACCCATTATGTGTCAGCTTTGCCCTTTCCAGTTAAGGCGCACATGCTCACGGGGTTCCTTGTAATTGCACTGTTCCCATTTTCTCGGTTGGTGCATTTGATCATGTTCCCGTTCTGGTACCTGTGGCGCCCCTATCAGATCCAGATCAGAAATACTGTGAGGTCCGCGCATTAGCTACTTGGCGAAGTAGTGAGGAATTGTTAAGGTGTTATTCTCGCCGGCGAGTTGCACTCGCCGGCGAGAATTATAAGTAGTTAACGCGCGGGTCGAGAATGATCGGACGAGCGCAACTGTAGAGTTGTCCATAGCGGCTGGTAGTCTTGCTAGGTCGACAATCTAGGTAGATAACCTGTTTTCTTAGAAGTAACGCAAGCTAAATAGCTATTTTCTTCGTAGGAGCTACCGGTGGAACAATCAGCTGGCAAGGTCGAGACGTCGGGCGAACCGCAGGGCAACGCGCGCGTGCTGTGGATATCGACCATAGCGTTTTCGCTAGGGTTCGCTATATGGGGAATGTTCTCGGCCCTCGCACCGTTTCTGATAGAGTGGTACCATTTTACAAGTACGCAGGTGCTTGTGTTGGCCGCTATGGAGCCGCTTTTTGCAGCTGCAATCAGCATTCCACTCGGTATTTGGACGGACAAGTTCGGCGGACGAACGGTGTTTACGATTCTGCTGGTTTTGCTTTCAGTGGTTTTAATCTTGGGAACTTTTGCAGAGGGTTATTATTCCTTCTTGTTCCTTGGGTCGATGCTGGGGCTCGGTGGAGCAACCTTCGTGGTAGGTAACGCGCATGTTTCCTCGTGGTATCCGAAGTCTAAGCAGGGTACTGCCTTGGGGTTGTTTGCCTTGGGTAATATAGGGATTACCTTTGGCATGATGGCTGTCACCTTCGTCATTACAAGCGTTGCTGACCAGAGCGACCCTGAAGGTTGGCGTATTATATTTCCGATCTTTGCCATTCCCACGTTGTTTATGGCGGCGATCTATATGTTCTTTACTTCTGATCCGCCAAACAGGAAGCTTAAGAATACGTCGACGCGAGAAATTTGGGCTGTCTATCGGTCGGGTGTCGTTGTATGGCTGGTGCCAGGTCTCTATTGGGTGGCTTTTGGTACTTTGGTTTTCTTTGCGTCTACGATGCCGACTTATTTGGTCGATCATTGGCACGTTGACGCTACCTCGGCGGTGGCGTTTTACACCCCCGTGTTGGTGGTTTGCGTAGCAGTTACCCGACCGCTCGGTGGCTGGGCAGCTGACCGATACGACGTGCTGACGCTTCTAAGTTGGATGTTTGGCGCTATGTCGGTTCTCGCGGTGCTGATGGCGTTGCAATTGTCTTTCAGCTTGGAGCTTGTAGCGATCTACGGGTTGGCGTTGTTGTCAGGTGCCGCTGCGGCTGCGGTGATCAAGCTGATCCCGATCTATTTTGAGCACGTTGGTGCGGTTAGCGGGTTGGCGAAGGCGGCTGGTGCTGCTTGTGGTTTCACGATGACCGCTGTGCTAGCTGCTAGCAATTTCCTGGTGGGGGGATACACGCTCGGTTTTATCGTCTGGGCATTAATGAACATGGCAGCTTTTTATGTGTCGTTCTCTCGAGTGGGCTTTAGAGATGTCAAGCCCATTGGCGCTCCAGTAGCTGAAGCCGTACCTGCTCATTGATTGCCGTCAGGTCTCGGACATTTGATCGTCAGATTGAGCATTGTCACCGCCCCTAATGAGGGTGGTGACATATTGCGGTGCAGAGCGTAGGGATTAGTAGGTCTCGTGCAGCCGATCGACTCATCTAAACGTCGCTTCCGGCTTAGCATGCCCGGAGCTCGGCGTCTTTCACCAGCTTATTTTGCATTGGTGATGGCTACTGGGATTGTTTCGATCGCCTCAGAGAAAGCGGGTTTTCATGCGATTGCCGTTGCGCTTCTATGGTTGAACGCGACGCAGTTTGTGGTCCTTTGGATTCTCACGTCGTGGCGACTTATACGCTACCGACGAGCTCTGATTGTTGATTTGACAGACCACCGATCGGCGCCAGGATTCCTTTCTGCGGTAGCCGCTACTGGCGTGATGGCAAACCAGTTCATACTTGCGGGCGCATTGGACATTGCCCTAGGACTTTGGATCTTCGGTATCCTCCTTTGGGTCATCCTAACTTATACAATTTTCGCTAACCTGACGATCATGGAAGCCAAGCCGACCATCGATCAGGGGATCACCGGGGCTTGGTTACTTGCAGTTGTCTCGACCCAGTCGATCTCTCTCCTGAGCGCACTTCTCGCGCGGCATATCCATCAACCCCTCCGGCTGGACGTCAATTTTCTTGCGCTTTCGATGCTGCTGTGGGGCGGCATGTTGTATATCTCGATCATTTCGTTGATTTTCTATCGCTATATGTTTTTTAAGTTTTCGCCAGCCGACTTTGTTCCCTCGTACTGGATCAACATGGGTGCGATGGCAATTTCAACGCTTGCCGGGTCTCTCTTGATTGAGAATGCGGCGGACGCATGGTTTCTTGAAGAACTGCTTCCCTTTCTCAAGGGGTTTACGATCTTCTTCTGGGCTGCTGGGACGTGGTGGATACCGCTTCTTATAATCTTGTTCGTCTGGCGTCATTTTTATCGGCGATTTCCCCTAAGGTACGATCCGGCCTATTGGAGTGCGGTTTTTCCATTGGGAATGTATACCGTCTGCACTTATGAGATGGCCGGAGCCATGCGATTGGAGTTTCTACGTCCGATCGCGGATGTGTTCGTCTATGTGGCTCTGTTGGCTTGGACGGCAGCTTTCATTGGTCTCGTCAAGAAGCTCGCTGGCAATCTGATTCCTGCACCCAGTTCTCGCTGAGGACCAATGAGGTGTTTAGTTTCGGCATTTGATGGATTGGATTGTTGATGAGTCGATCTGGCTCTTACGTCCTTTGGTTGCAAATGAACTCATAGGACTTGAGGCCCTTGAGACGGCGCCCGAATTTTAGGTGTCAATGGTCGTCGAAGAAACCGTTGCAGTTAGTTGAGCGGGGCCCTGGTATTGGAAGTGTTTGAGAGTTGTTGAAGTGGACGTAGCCGATCGGATAGCGCTCGAACTTCCGCCCCGGCGCCTTGTCGCACTCCACGTTCGAACAGTCGGGATATGCGACGACGCTGTAGACAGCAATGCAGTGACGAGCAAGTCGAATGCGGGATCTTCGGCTGAAGCGCATAGAGGCAGTCGTCGAGCGGCAGCAGGGTAGTGTGTACTTGCGGAAGGCGACGATGGTCGCCTCCGCTCGATCCGAAAGCGACGACGAATGCGGCTCCTTCGATCTGGTCGGCAGATCGGCAATTGAGCCGCGCGCTTCGTCCACTTCGCCATAGTCTTGTGGTCGATGCCGTAGCGCCTTGCCAAAGTCTTCAGGCTCTCTTGACTATGTTGTATCGCTTGACGGATCTGGCTTCTGTCGTCGTGGCGCTCCAGTGACGATGGTTTACCTCTCTATTTATGCGAGAGACCCACCATTAAACCCGATCGTCGCGTGTGGCTTACAGTCACCTATGTCAAATCAGTACCGATAGGGCTTTGGTTTGAAGTTTGTGGAGTTGAGGCGAGGCTTAGTATCGCATCCCAAGAGGGGCAAGGGTGAAAGGTATTCTGTTGTTCTCTAAAGCGACTTCTATTCCGCGCAGGAATGCGTGCTGAATTCATATCATCCGAGGAAGGCCAATCGAATTGGAGATGAGTTGGCTTCTGCACTCATAAAAATCAGGAAATGTGAGGCGCAGCCCTTTCCAAAGCGAAGGTGGATTGGTACATACTGCTTTGTAGTAGGGTGTTCACCCGAGTTGTCCTCTCAGTCATTCACGGGACGAGAATTGATCGGCGCTTAAGTGTCGACTGTTCGCTGCCGAGCATGATCTGAAAGGCGAACATAAGCTTAACGCGGGGTGTGTCCGTCGTCAGATGAATTGAGACTGTTCCGGGGTCACGGGAACGGAGGTTCTGGCTCATCTGGGTTTGAGGTTAGGCGGCCTGCAGGTGATGCTGCAAGCGTCTTTGGTGGATGGTCTGGCGTTTGATCCTTTCGCGTTCGGTGAGGATGGTCTGCCCGCGGCCGAAGTAGACGTCAGCGGGCGTGAGATTATCGATGCTCTCGTGATAGCGGCCGTGATTGTAGTGCTCGACGAAGGCCGCGACCTGCCGTTCAAGGTCGCCGGGCAGATAGTAGTTTTCCAGCAGGATGCGGTTCTTCAGGGTCTGATGCCAGCGCTCGATCTTGCCCTGCGTCTGGGGATGATACGGCGCGCCGCGAACGTGTTTCATGCCCTTGCCGTCGAGCCAGGTAGCGAGTTCGGCCGAGATGTATGAGGCGCCGTTGTCGCTCAACAGCCTCGGCCGATGCGCGACCGTGATCTGGTCGAGCCCCGATGCCGCCAGAGCCAGATCGAGCGTGGCGGTGACGTCATCCGCCCGCATCGTGGCGCAGAGCTTCCAGGCGACGATGAAGCGGGAGAAGTCGTCGAGCACGGTCGAGAGATAATACCAGCCCCAACCCGTGATCTTCAGGTAGGTGAAGTCGGTTTGCCAGAGCTGGTTGGGCGCTGTCGTCTTGTCCTTGAACTCAGACGCCGCCTTGATGACGATATAGGCTGGGCTGGTGATGAGATCATGAGCCTTCAGCAGCCGATATACCGACGCCTCCGAGACAAAGTAGCGCTTCTCGTCGGTGAAGCGCACCGCCAGCTCGCGCGGGCTCAGCTCCGTTTCGCGCAGCGCCAGCTCGACGATCTCGGCCCGGATTGGGTCAGGAATCCGGTTCCAGACACGATCCGGCCGCGAGCGATGATCGGCCAGAGCCTCGATCCCACCGGTGAGATAGCGATCGTACCAGCGATAGAACGTGGCGCGCGGGATGCCGAGCTTGTCCAGGGTTCGCCGTGCCGGCAGATGCTAGGCCTCGACCAGGCGAATGATCTCGGCCTTTTCGGATGCAGGATACCTCATGTGTCGTCCTCCCCATCCGCGAGCATGCTTTTTTTCAGCAGGCGGTTTTCCAGGGTGAGATCGGCCACGGCCTCCTTCAGGGCCTGCGCCTCACGGCGCAGCTCTTTCACCTCGTCCGACGTCGCGGCGCGGGCCGTGTCACCAGCGAGACGGCGCTTGCCGGCGTCGAGGAACTCCTTCGACCAGCCGTAATACATCGACGAGGCGATCCCCTCGCGCCGACACAGCTCGGCGATGCTCTCCTCGCCGCGCACGCCTTCCAGCACGATGCGGATCTTCTCTTCAGCCGAGAACTGCCGGCGCGTTGCCCGGCGGATGTCCTTCACGACCTGCTCTGCCGGTGCTTTCTCCGGCCCGGATTTCTGTCTCATCTGCGCTCCAAATTGGCTGCGATGATCCAGAAATCCTCCCTTCCCGAAAACCCCTAAACTGTCTCAAGAGCCCTGACGGCGGACAAACGCCGCTACGAACTTGTCTTTCTGCGCCTGTTCAGCCATTCCGCCCCGCCTCGTTTCTTTTCGCCGGAGCGTGGCGCTTTCGCGCTCTGCTCCGATTCAATTGCCTTCAGTCGCTCATATTCCTCCACCGCCAGAACCACGACGACAGCCCGGCCGTGCTTTTCGACCGTTACGGGCTCTGCCCGCGCCGTGTCGATCAGCTTTCCGAAGCCATACTTCGCTTCGCGAGCGGAGACTGATTTCACCGACATGCCTCTTTTCAGGTTGCTCATTTGTGGCCATTATGGCCGCAAACGTCAATCGATAATCCCTGATGAGGCGCCGATGACTCAATCCCGTTTCCGCTGGGTGACTGTGCAGCGCGCGCTGGATTTGCTTGTCGCAGAGTTCACGAACGCAAGGGCGATTTCGTTCATTGAGGAGATCGGCTGCGGGCCAGAAGTTGACAGGCTCTCGTCGGCCGAGCGAACAACACCGAAACTCAGAAATTTGATCTCGCGAGCGTGTCGAGAAGAGCCGCAGCGAATGGACACGGAGGGTTCGCCCCTTACAGATCGTGTGGTTCGTGAAGCAGCGTCCTATGTTCCTGCGCCAGAATCGGTGACGCCTTGGAATAACGAGCCACCGACGTTTTCCACGCCGGTTGCCGCCTTTCTGAATTCCTTAGCTGTTGACGGTTGGGGGGTGGAGCAGCGCCAGTTAATGCCCCACACGGCGGTCCCTATTGTCGAGCCCCGTTCTCGGTTGCGGCAGGTCCTTCAGGATAGTTCCGCGACCGAAGCATTGCGGCGCCTGGATCAGTTGGAAAAGGGCCTAGATGAAGGGCATTGGGAATCGGCAAATAGCGATGTCCGCGGATTTCTGAACGCCGTATTCGACACGATTGCTGAACGCCATCCACAGACGCGCGATCAAGGCTTGAAAGAAGGCGCCGCAAGAGCCCGGCTGCAGGACGTTGGCTTTTTCAAGCCAGATGCTCGGGACTCGAAGAAATCCTATGAAGGTAAGTTCGTGCAAGCACTGGCCGAACTTTTAGGCTCTGACGGCGCACACACGGGCGCAAGCGACGGCGATTCTGCCGTGTTTCGCTATGCGATTGCGATAGTCACAGCGGACTACTTCGTCGCGCGTGCCAGAAAGATTTGATCGAAAATGAAGGTGTTTATCGCCAATTTTGGCCGCGAGAACTATGAATGGCCGGTCTGCCAGACGCGCGGCACCATCGCGACCATGAATGAGGTTTCGGCCCAAGCCTATTGGGAGTCCGGCGACCGCGAGGGCTACATTCTATCGCGTATGAAGGGGAAGACGGCGGCTGGTATAACGCCGACGAAGCCGGTCGCTTCGCGTTGGTTCAATCTGATGAGCATCATTGCTCAATCCAGCGGAGATATCTGGATTCACCGAGAAAAAGACCAGTTCTGGTGGACCACTTCACGCGCCGATCCGCCAATGTTCGAGCCCAAGGTTGAGCCGGTCGGCGACAAGCGAAACGTCATCGTCTGCCACAAACCTTGCAATCCGTGGTCTGACAAGAACCGAAATGGCAATCGACTCGATTGGAATGGCCTACATCCGAAGGCGCGTGAGTTCCTGTTCACCGAGGGCACTCTTCAACAGCTGGGCGACGACAACGCTGAGTATGCCCTCGCTTTAATCGAGGGAGCGGACCTATCGTCTTGGCATTCTCTGCCTGCTTGGAAGGCAAAGGCGGAGAAGGCGCGCGAGAAACGTGGCGTTGTGACGATCTTCAACGCGAAGCAGCGAGCGGCCGCCCGTATGGCAATGACGGCGCGCGATACTGTTGCCGGTGCAAACGGGCAGCAAGTTCTGCGAACATTGAAGAACAAGGAATTGAAATTCGCATCGCCGCAAGAGCTCGAACGATATCTGATCGACCTCCTTGATTTACAGGAGGGTCTCTGTGCGATCACCGGGCTTACGCTTCAATACGATGGGGAACACGAAGATGCCGAGATGCTCTGCTCCCTCGACAGAATTGACAGTGAAGGGCACTACGAGGCTGGAAACCTGCAAGTTGTTTGTCGTTTCGCGAACCGATGGAAGGGCAGTAGTAGCGACGAGGGATTTCGGCGTCTGATCGGTGCCGTTCGTTCCGTTGGTTCTATCTAGTTTGAACGGCGCAGGCCCGCGCCTGGACGCGCAGCCGCGCATAATCCAGCATCGCCTGTTCGAGCGCCGCGCCGGGCGGCAGGCGTTGGATTTCGTCGGCAAGCCGAGCCTGGAAGGCACGGTCGTAGGCCGCAACCGTCAGGCAGACGACGGACGGCCTAGAAGGTGCCGTCGCGCAGGCGCTTAGCGAGAGCATCGCGATCACGAGGAGCGGCAGCGCCTGCTTCGAGCATCCGGTCCTTGGCATCGGAGGCTTCCTTCTGGGATTTGAGTTCGGCCTCGCGGGCCTTTGCCGCTTCGGCGGCGGCGCCTGCCTTGCGGCCGGCGGCGAAGACCGTCGCGATGGCGACGGCCACCGCGACGATCAGAACCAGCGCGATCCAGCCGATCACTTCGTGATCCCCGCTCGCAGGGTGCCGAGGCCGAGCGCGGCGAGGACGTGGCTCAGCCAGTCGGAACCGACATCGACACCCGGCACGTCGATGCCGAGACCCTTTTCGACGACCACGACGAGAACGAGCACGGCGGCAATGATGTAGGTGCGATAGCCCGCACCGAACTGAAGTACGGCGTTCATGGAAAACTCCTGTTGTGGGTTGGATCACGCCTCGTTGACGGAGAGGCTGCCGCTCTGGGCGAGAGGGACGGCGCGGACGTTGGCGGGCTGGACGCGATAGGCCGGACGGCGCACCGCCACGAGCCGGTTGCGCGACAGCCGCGTGATCGAGACGCGATCGGATTGATTGCCGCCGAGGACATGGAAGGCGCTGGCGTCGTGGCCGACATAGAGGCCGACATGCCCGCCGCCCTTGCGCTTGAAGACGAGCACGTCGCCCAGCGCCCCACCGCCCTTCGGAACCGTTTTGCCGAAAGAGGCCCATTGCAGCGCCGCGAGATAGAGCCGTGGCGGATTGCGTTCGGCCCGGCGCTCGGCGTTCGCCCGATGCGCGATGATCGCCATGAATAGGCCGCACCAGGGGATTGCGTCGTGCCGATAGACGCCGGCGTAGACGCGGCCGAGGCCGGCGGCTTCGAGTTCGGTTTGCCAGCCGATGATCTTCGGATTGTCGGCGGCACCGGGTGCTTCAAGCGTGCCGTATTCCTTCAGCGCCTCGACGATCATGCGCGGGCCGGGTTCGGCTTCGAGCCAGCGGTATTGGGCAGGCAGCATTGCGGACCTCCAGAAACGACGAAGCCCGCCGGAGGGCGGGCTTTCGGTCGGATTGCGATGGGTTTGACGGCGGATCAGTCGGGTACAGCGGCGGGCGCGAATGTTCGCCGCTCGTCCTCGTGTTCTTCGAGGCGGCCAACGCGCTCGCGGATATCCTTGAAGCCCGTCTTGAGCTCGGTAATATCGTTGCGGGTCTCGGCGACCACGCGCCGACCGGCAATGTCGTTGCTGATATCGGCCTTGAGTTGCGCCACATCCTTGCCGACGGTGAGGAAGTTCGCATCGATCGTGGTGAAGCGATGCGACAGCCACCAGGACACGCGCACGAGGAAGACGATCAGCACGAACAGTTCGAGGATGATGCTGCCGACGACCACCCAGGTGATCGTGAGCGCCTCAGGCGCGATGGCGATTGACGGCTGCATAGAGTTCTCCGATCACGACGATGGGGCGGTGAAGGCAAGCGCGTAGAGGACAACACGCACCTTGCCGCCGGTGAAATTGCTGCCGGCCGCGGTGACGCGAATGGGCGTGTTGGAATAGAAGGCGGTGGGGCCGATCACGCCGATGTTGGTTGAACCCAGCGCAATCCCGAGCGAGCCGCCGAACTGGCTATTGTTGCCCGCAACCCCGACGCCATAGGAGGTCGCGCCGGTGATCGCCTGCGTAGTGAGCGAGGCAACCGCCAGCACGATCATGCGGTCGGCGATCACCGCGGTTGCCGCATCGACAAAAGCGCCGGTGAGCGTCAATTCCTCTTCAAGCGCGACGAGCCGGATCGCACCACCATTCGCGGTGCCGACGATCCGGTCGCGCCAAGCGCCATCGGTCCAGACGACGGTGAGGCGTTCGTCCTCGACGTGGACGCGCCATCCGACGCCCGGCGCAAAGAATGCCCAAGCTCCCTCGCGCCAGAAGGCAATCTTGTCGGTTTGACCAGCCCAGGCGCCGGTCGCGCCGGAGGGCACGATCCATCGCTCGCCATTCGCCGGGCTTCCCGGCGGCGTCGCCAGCGCGCGGCTCTTGATGCTGGTTTGAACGAGCGCATCGAGGCGGAGTAGTGCATCGTTATGGGTAATCTCCTTCTGCGCCTGCCCTTGCGCGAGCACGGGCAGGCCGAGGTTCGGCGTCGCCATGGATCAGTCCTTCAGAGTGTTGCAACGCCCGGCCAGCCGCGACCGACGACGGCGGAGAGCTGATAGACGCGGATGGTGATGCTACTTTGCGCCGAGCCGAAATCCGCGACCTGCTGGGCGGCGGTGTATCCGGCAGTGGCAGTTGGTGTGATCACGGCGATGGTGCGGACGACGTTCGCGCCGTTCATCACATCGACCTCGTAGCGCTCACTTTCTTCATTGAGCGGAACATCGACGCCATCCGCCCAGACGCCGCCGAAGCGCGTGCGTCGAACCCAGGTGATGGCGAGATCGCCGCCCCCATTGCGCGCGCCCGTAATCTGGACCGGTGACCACGGCATGCGGCCGGCGGCTTTCGTGGCGTAGGTCGTCTGCTGCCAGGCGGGATCGGCGATATCGAGCGCAGGCGGTCCCCAGCGATAGAAGCGGGCAGCGAGCCGTTCGGCGGGCTTGCCGTCGATCTTCAAGACGGCCTCGTTGAGCAGAACCACCGGCGCGCCGAGGGCGAGCGGCGGCCGCATGGCATGCTCGGTTCCAAGCCGCCCGCGCAGCAGCTTGGTCAACCGATAGGTCTGCGGAGCCGTTAGCACGGCGTCTGCGAACTGAACGATCTCCCAATCACCATCGGGCGTGCCGATCGCGAGGCTGTTCGTGCTGCCGGTCAGGATCGCTTCTGGCATCGCGCTCGCCAGTTCCCCGGCATAGAGCTTCACTTCGAGGACTGAGGCTTCGTCCCAATACTCAGTCGGCCCGGCCGGGAAGGGTTGGATCGTTTCGCCGAGCGTGGCGCGAACAGCGAGCGTGGTATCGAGCGTGAAATCCGAGCCGGTGGCGCTATCCATAACCACCACGCCGCCCCAGGGCGCCGCCGACGCGGCAGCATAGGGCGAGAAGCCATCATCGCTGTCGCGAAGCAGCGGCAGGTCCATCAGGCGCAAGACCGCAGCGCCATAAATCGGCGGCGGCGTCAGCGTCGGCGGGGCGATACCGTTGAGCGGCGGCGTGTAGATCGCCGCTTCGGCACGCACAGCTTCCACATCGCGCGCGCCACGCTCGGTGACGCGCTTCAGCCGAAAGGCCCGCGGCCTGCCGTTGATGACGAGATCGACAACGTCGCCTGGATCGAGTGCGATCCGCGCGGGCGGCAAAGCAAAGCCCGCCGTTTCGCGTTCGATCCAGGCTTCGACCAAGGCACGATCGGCGATTGATTGCGCCTGAACCTGATCGAGTACGAGGGCCAGCCGGATGTCGCTCTTGCGTTCGGAATAGCCGGCAAGCCGGTTCGCCGAGACCGCGCCGGGCTTGTAGTCGTCGATCGCGTCGGTGAAGCCGATCGCGACCTCGTTCGGCAGTTCGGTTTCCTGCCCGCGCGTGAGCGTGATTTCTTCGCGCTCGCCCTGATCGGGTATTGCCAGTTCCGGCAGGGTGAGCGTCGCAACGGAATTGCGCCCGCGCGGGATGAAGCGGATCAGCCCATCGGTTTCCACCGCGTCGAAGGCGAAGGCCGAGGCGAGCGCCTCGATTTCGGCGCGCGGGCTCATCGGCCGGTCGCGCAGATAGCCGGTGACGACACCGACCAGCGTCGACACGTCATAGGCGGTGAAGCCAACGCGCCTGCAGCGTTCTGCGACGAGCGCGGCAAGATCGGCAAGCCCGACCTTGCCGTTCAGCCAGTGGCCGAGCGGATAGAGATCGCCATCCGACCACAGATCGGCGCGACCCGGCCAGGCGGGATAGGGCCGTGCGTCCCAAGTCCAGACGCCGATCGTTCCGATCATCCGCCCGCCATAGACGCCGGAGATGGGGTTGTGGCCCGCGGCCATCTCCCACCAGCCGATCACTGCCTCGATGGCGCGGCGCTGGATCAGATCATCGCGCGTGCCCTTCGAGAAATACGGGAAGAAGCTTTCGGACGATTTCGGATCGTAGAAGACGTTGGGCTGGTTCGCGCCCTTGTCGACCGAGGGCACGCCGAGTTCGCAGAGCCAGATCGGCTTCATTTCGGCAAGCCAGGCAGTCGGCGATCCGTTTTCAACACCACCCGGGCGATCGTAGTGCCGGTTCAGCCACCAGTTCCGGAGATCCTTGGAACGGAACACCCAGGGCTTGCCATAGGCGCCGTCGGTGATGGTTGTGCGCGTCTGGGCGTTGCGGGCAGCGTCTGAGGCATAGAACCAATCGAAGAATTCGCCTCCTTCGATGTTCGATTGGAGATAGGCACGATCATAGATCGAGGACGCGCCCGCCTGCCGATCGAGATGGCCGGAGCCATCGCGCCAATCAGCGAGAGGCGCATACCAGTCGATCCCCACGAAATCGATATTGCTGTCGGCCCATAGCGGATCGAGATGGAAGAAGACATCATTCGATCCATCGGTGGGCCGATAGCCATTGTAGTCGGACCAGTCGGCCGCGTAACTCACCTTCACGCCGCCGCCGACAATGCCCTTCACATCGGCGGCAAGCGTCATCAAGCGCGCCACCGCGGGGAAGTTCGTGGCGCTATCGCGCACGGAAACCAGCGCGCGCATTTCCGAGCCGATCAGGAAAGCATCGACGGCGCCGGTGTCGATCGCATTCACCGCCGCGCAGAGCCTGGCGTAGTGAAAAATGAAGCGCCGAAAGCTCCATTCGGCCGGGCCGGAATAGCTGGTCGCGACGGCGTCGGTGCTGCCGTTGACCGACACCGAAACATGGCTGGGCAGGCAGGAACCGAAGAACGAGGCGACCTGCGTCCCGGCCGTCGCGGTCTTGTCCACCGTGCCAGGCTGGCCTGCCGCCGGATGGCAGGTGATCCGCCCGCGCCAGGGATAGGCTGGCTGGCCCGTTCCGCCATAGGGGTTGGGCAGGGCATTGCCGACGGGAACATCCATGAACACGAAAGGATAGAACACGACGGCATAGCCGCGCGCCTTGAGATCGCGGATGGCACGAACGACGGTATCATCCGAAGGCGTGCCGCCATAGGACGGGCGACCGGCGTTGAGCGAGATCACCGCCGCGCCGTATCGCGCGACGCCATGCACCATCCAGGAATCCGGCGTCGTTACCTTGTCGGCGACTTCGACCTTCGGGCGGATCGTGCAGGAGCCGCAGCGCAGATCGTCGCCGAACCAGCCCACCACCAGAAAAACCGTATCGACATTTGGCAGCGAGGCCTTGAGATCATCGAGAGCCACCGACCAGTCCGAGGTCGATCGTCCGGCGCTGTCGTTTTCGGGCGTGGTCGCACCGCCACCAAGATTGCGTTTCTGAACTTTGGGGTCATAGGCGCGCTCGCCGGCGCCTGGGATCATGGTGACGGCGCGCACCATCGTCTCAACGCTATCGCCGTCGGACGACGACACGCGCCGGAACACCTCGAAGGTCAGCTGCGGAAGGCGATTGCCGAACTTTTCCAGCGCGAGGTTGTCGAACACGACATAAGCCGTGCCGCGATAGGCCGGCGCGTTGTCCGCAGCTTCGACGCCCTCAATCAGCGGATCGGGCGCTTGGCTTGCGGTGCCGCGATAGACCCGCATGGTGATGCCGGCCATCGAAAGCGGCTTGCCATCCGCCCAGATGCGACCGATCCGATCGATCGGGCCTTCGCACAAGCCCACTGCGAAATTCGCGAAATAGGCATAGGTGGTCGTCTTGACCGATCCACCGCCACCGCCTTTGCCGCCTTGCTTCTCGGTGGTCGCGACCTCCTTGAAGTTTGTTGCCCAGATGATCTGCCCGGCGATCCGGACCCGCCCCGCAATTTCGGGGATCGGCGCGCCTTCGGTGGAGGCCTGAACCTGCAAGCTATCGAGGCGTGGTCCCTGCTGGTCTTCGAGCTTCGGCCCGAACAGGAGGTTATCGATATACCCGCCCGCGGCTGTGGCGACGGCAGCCGCAGCGATCTGGACAAACGCCGAGGCGCCCGCCGTCAGCGCGGAGGCCGCGGCGGTGAGGAGAAGAACGGCCATGTGAGAAGCGTTACCTCTTGGCGAAGTATTCGTAGGGAGATTGATCGTGAAACAGAATTGAGCTTCAAATAGATGATCGCGAATTCAGGTTTGTTCTAATGTTCGGCGATTTCTTCATGCGCTGGCGCGCCCGCCGCGCCCGATGGAAGGCAGACGCGAAGCGGTTGGTTGCTATCAATCCGCCGACGGCCTTCCACGCGGCTCAGGTTGAAGTCGCGAGAGCGAGGTCGGTTCAGGATCGTGCCGAGGCGTGGCATTGGATGAAGGTAGCAGCCGAGGTTGCGCGCATCTGCCCGGAGGCCGATCTTGACGTTGAGCGGAGTGTTCAGGCGATACGTGCCGCCGGCTTTTGCTATCGTTAGCGGCGCGATGCGTTGTTTCGGTTCGGCCGTCTGATTTTCGGAAACCTGAAGGCAAAGCGCAGTCGGTTGCGCCACCACGGCACGAACGAGACTTCTGCGACCGGGTGGGATTCGATCGTGTGGATCATGCGGTTCGGAGCAACGAGGATCGCGCAGTGCTTGGCCGGCGCGGTTTCGTTGATCGCAAAGAGCAACAGATCGCCGGGCTCGATGGCATCGAGCGCCAGCGGGATCATGTGACGGCTGGCGGCATCGGCCAGTGTCTCCTCGCGCAGCGTCTCGGCCCAATCGCGTGAATAGGCGGGTGGGTGCTCGGGGTCGGCGCCATAGACCGCACGCCAGACCCCGCGCACGAGGCCGAGGCAATCGCAGCCGACGCCTTTGAGCGCCGCCTGATGGTGATAGGGCGTGCCGATCCAGGACCGGGCCTCGATGATGATATGATCGCGGACGCTCATGTGATCTTGCCGCCGTCGTTGCCCGCGCCCTGGTTCGGATAGGACATCGCGAAATCGGTCCCGGGCATATGCGGGAAGCCGCCGAAATTGACCGTGTTGGCGAAGCGATCCCGGCAGGTCGCAAAGGTGCGGTCGCAGCCGGCGGTCGCATCGAAGGTATCGCCGATCGTCACCGGAGCGCCCATTGGCAGATAGATCGCCAGCCGCGACACGCCTGCGCTGGACGAATGCGCCTTGATCTCGACCGCGAGCCCATCATTGGCGCCGGAGGTCCAAACCAGCCTGCCGCGTGTCAGCGCGCCGGAGGTGATACCGGACATGCCGGAGGCCACGAACTCGAAGGCATCGAGCACGTCCGTGACGGCGCCTGCTCCGTGATTGCCAGACGCGCCGAGATCGATGCCGCAGCGCGCGTCGCCGAGATCCCAGGCGCAGGATCGCTGAAAAATGCGGCCCGCCGGTTGATCGAGCTTCGCGGCAAGGCCACGCAGTTCGGCGGAAAAGGCAAGCTTGCCGCGCGAGACCTGACCGAGATTGCCGGCCCGAAGGATCACGCGCTGGGCAACATCGGCCCAGTTGACGAGATAGATCGTGACGGCCGCGTCGTCATAGCGCCCGCCGTGGAGATCGTCCTCGGTGAGCGCGTCGGACGACAGCGCGCCCTGCACATCGAGGTTCGAGACGGCGAGGCCAAGCTGGCCTTCAATAGCGGTCGCGGTGAACCCGGACGCCGCCCTGAAGGTGACGGCATCGAAGACGAGATCGCGGTCGAAGTCGGTAAAGCCCATCACCACGCCGTCGCGGCGATCCACCCGCCAGCAGCGGCATAGCGTCGTGAGCCCGCCCGCGACATGGTTCGCAAGGGCAGGAGGAAGGGTTTTCATTCGAGGACTTCCACGAGGTCGATGTTGTTGACGATCTGCAAGTCCCAGGCGTTCGCCTGAACCGGCAGGCTGTCGGTGTCGAAGCGGACGGGAACGTCGAACTGAAAGGAGGCGGTCGGCGCCGAGCCGGGCGCCGAGGCGAAGGTGATGCGGCCGGTCAGCGTATCGATCGCGGCAGGCGTGACCGGGCTTCCGGCGATCTTCACCGCGACCGATCCGGCGACGGGCTTTGTGATCGTGCGGACGTGCTCGTAGCCAGAGCGATTGTAGCGTTTGACGATCTGCCAGACCGTCGGTGTGTTCTGCACCATCGCCTGATCGGCGGCGTCATAGTCGTTCCAGTCCTTGAAGCGGAAGGAATAAGCACGGCCCTTCACGACATGGAAATGGGCGATCACCGCCGCCATGTCGGCGCGGTTGCGGATGCCGGTCGAGATATTCCAGCGACCCCGGCTGTTCGACCAGTTGACGTTTCGCTGCTCGGCACCCGATGCAAGCGTCACGATCTGCGTCGAAAAGCCGGGCCCGCCGGTGGCGCCGCGCCCGACCGAGCCGGGGAAGGCGATATCGAGAAAGGGTTGCGGCATCACATTCCCCGCATGCCGGAGCGAACGGCGCGGGCAAGGCCCGCGGCGATCTGGGTGCGGCTGGCGTCAAAGGCGGTTGGGTTCGGCGTCTGGATCGTGACGTTGACGATCGCGCCACCGGCGCGGTCGTCGCCGCGCTCATAGGCGCGCGCCTCCTTCCGGTTCAGCACGCGCTCGCCGCGTTGCAGGATCGCCGGCACTTCGTCAGCGCGCAGATATGCGCCCTCGTGAAAGCGCGGCGCATAGGCAAAGGCGGCAACCGGCACCATGCGCCCGACACCTCCCGCGCCAACCAGTCCGCCCTCATGGAAGAGGCGCGAGAAGATGCCGCTCAACAGCCCGCTGCCCTGGCTGAACGTCGGCAGGTTCGAACCGAAGAGCAGGTTCTTCAGGGGATTGAGCAGGGCAAGCTTGATCATTTCGCGGGAAAGTTCTTGCAGCGCGGCGCGGCCGGCATCGCCCCACGATTTCCAATCGAGCTTTCCCTGCGCCAGCACATCGGCGAAACGGTCGAGCGCCGAGCCGACCGCATTCTCGATGGCGCGATAGGCGGCGTCCTGCCGCTGCAATTCTTGCGTCAGCCGTTCAATCTTGCCGGCGTTCTCGACAATCATCCGCCCTTCTTCGCTGGCGAGGTCGATCCCGCGCGTCCGCAGGCCTTGTTCGGTTCGGAGCTGCGCGATGATAACGGCGCGTTCAGAAGAGCTTTGACCGATCAACCCTATCTGCCGTTGCAGAAGGGTGATTTCGTCCTTCTGGTCTTCGAGGGCCTGGCGGACGGCGAGTTGACGGTTGAGTTCGTCGACCCGCCGCGCATTGCCGATCGCGGCTTGCCCTTCCGGGCTCGCCGCATCGATCCCGCGCTGGCGCAATTGCTGGATCGCGCGAAGGATCGCCAGTTCTTCAGATCGCCTGGAGACGGACGCTCCAATCAGCGCCACCTGACGCTCAAGGAGTGTGATCTCGTCGCGCTGATCGCGAAGCTGTTCCTGGCCGCGCAGCGTCCGGTTCAGCCCCTCGATCTGCCGGGCAGACTCGATATAGGCCCGCGCTTCCTCGCTCGCGAGATCGACGCCGCGACGTTGAAGTTCCTGTTCGGCGCGCATGACGGCGAGCGCATCACCGCGCGCCGCGACAGTCGCGTTGATCAGCGAGACCTGTCGCGTGAGCAGTTCGATCTCGCGGCGGCGGTCCTCGTTGGCCGAAAGGGCTTGCGCCCGTTCCTGCTCGGCGAAGAGCCGGCCATAGGCTTCCCGCATCCGATCAATGATGCGGGTGAGGGTCTCCTTTGTTTCGCCTTCGGCAAGGGCCTGCGCGATCAGCAAAGGGCGGAGCGCCTGCTCAACCTGCATCGCCTGGGCGGCCTTGGCGGAGGCAAGCGCGCCGCCTGCGACCGCATCATTGACACGCTTCTGCGCAGCCGCTTCAGCGGTGAGATCGGCAACCTGCCGGCCTGCTTGGGCGGCGGCTTCCGCGATCCGTTCGCGCAGAACCTGCCGGGCACGGGCTTCGGCGTCGATACCCTCGCGCGCCTGATCGATCAGACCCTGCTTGCCGGCTTCAGCCCGTTCGGCGGCTTCGGCGCTTTCGAGATAGGCGTTCGCCAGTGCAAGCGTCGCCCGGATCGAGATTTCGGTCGCCGAGTTCTGGGTGACGATCGCCTGCGTGGCCGCATCGACCGCCGGCCGGTAGCGGGCGAGTTCAGCGGTAACGCGGGCATAGGCCGCTTCCACCGCTGCAACATCGGCAAGTTTCGATCGCGTGAGCGGATCGTTGAGCGCCGCCCTCAGGGCCGCCTGCTCACGTTGCAGCCGTTCGAGTTCACGCGCGCCGGGGATGATGTCCCGGGCCGTTTCGCCGGCTCGCACGGAGAGTTCATTCGCGCGGGCGTCGGCTGCAAGCTGCTCCGCGCGCCGTTGCGCATCCGCAAGCTGGGCTTCAATTTCGGCGATGCGCCGTTCGACCACCGGCAGCATCAGCGGCACGAAATCGCCACGGACGTTTTCGCGAAGCCGTTCGCGCTGCCACTTTAGAAGATCGAGTTCTTCGGCCGGCGTGCGACCATCGACGGCGCGGTCCACGGCCTTCCCGATCGCGTCGAAAGCGTTCGAGGCCTGACGCGCCACGAAATTCCAAGCGCGCCCGAAGGCATTGGTGGCCTGTTCGGCATCGGCGAGCGTCGGAACCAGCGCCGCCAGAAGAACCCGCTGCGCTTCGGTGCGGTTGTTCTGATCGACAAGGGTCCGGATATACTGCCGGGTTCGATCGTCGAGGAAGGCCAGCCGGGAATTGAGTTCATCGGCGCCGCGAACAGGATCGGTCAGCGCCGACGCCAGTTGCTCGGCCCCAGCTTTGGTTTCGACACCCATCGTGACCGCGAAGTTGCGGGCGATGGAGATCGCGCGCGCCATTTCCTCGGCGCCGATCTTGCCGGTGCGCAGGAACGCGACTTCCATTTCGCGCGCCGACCTGACCGAGATCTTGCCGGCTTCGGCGGAAGACTGCGCGACGCGCTCGAGTTCGGAGGCGGTCGTGCCGGAAGCGCGGCCGATCCCCATGAGCGCGGTCGTAACCGAGCGCGTAGAGGCGTCGTTGGCGACCCACGCGGCGGTGAGGCCAACGACCGCCGCCGCAACCCCGATTGCGACCGCACCCACGACACCGAGCGCCGAGCCGAAGGCGGTGAGCGTACCGCGCAGGCCGCCAAAGGCCTGCGTCACCTGACCGCCCTGCTGCATGAGGATCGTCATCGGCGACATGCCGGTCGACATCGACGCAACCACGTCGTTGAACGTGTATTGCAGCGTCAGCAGCTGGTTGCGCGTCAGTTTGGAAGAACCGCCGACCCCGGTGATCGCGCGGGCGGTCTGATCGAACCTTTGCCGGGCGAGACCTTGCGCGGCGGCATGTTCGGCCGAGGTGATTACGCCGCGCCTGGCGAGCGCTGCGTATTCGGCAAGTTCGCTGTTGAGGCGGGCCTGCGCGGCGCCCAGGGGATCGAGCGTTGCCCGCAGCGCATTCGCCCGCGCCTGGAAGCTTTCGGCTTCGCGCGCCGCTTCCTCGAACACCGAGGCGGAGTCGCGCGCGGATTTAGGGATTGGACGGTCAACGTTGAGGACCGCGTTGAACCGCTTCTGGGAGGCTTCGGCATCGGCTGCGAGCCGCGCGGCTTCCGCCAGTCGCTTGAGGCGGGCGACCTCGCGATCGGTCGCCGCGCCCGTCCGGTTCAACGCCTTCTCGACGGCGCCAAACGCAGCCTGCCCGGATTGCCCGACTTCCTCGAAGGCGCGCCGGATCTCTGCCTTCCCCTCGATGCCGAGGCGAATGGAGACGTTGGTGGCGCTCATGATGGATCAGCGTTCCGGCGATAGGCGTTGACGACGACGGCTTCGATTTCCGAGAGGACATCGACGACAAGCGGGTTCAGCGCGCCCATGCTATGGGCAAGCAAAAGGATCGCCCCGAAATCGAGGGCATAGACGCCGCCCATCACCGCTCTCACTTGCCCGGCCGAGCGGCGGATCACTTCCCAGGCCAGCAGGCCCTCAGACGTTTCCAGGCGATGCGTATCGTAGGGACAGCCCTCGCAATGGCTCGGGCAGGCGGCGCAATAGCTTTCGCCGCCTTCGAAGTGCCATTCGGCGAGGGCGATCAGACGTTTTTTTCGTCGAGCCTCGTCAGCGCCGGGCCGACATAGAGCCGGTCGATGGCGTCGAAGGCGGGCCAGAGTTCGAGCAGTTGATCAATTGCAGCCTTGTCGGGATCGACCGGCTTGCCCTTGGCATTGCCGATGCCCTCCCAGGCAATGATTCCGGTCTGCGCGAGCGAGCGCGTGAAGGCGGCGCCTGCTTCGATCGTTGCCTGTTCGCCCCCGGCCTTCAGCGCTTCACCCGCCGCACCTCGCGCGATCAACATGGCGGCGACCGAAACCGGGCGGAACTGGATGCGGACGCCGGGCAGAACATCGATCCAGAAGGGTTCGACGGACACAGGTTCGAGCTTGAGCATGGTGGCTCCTCTTGGGCTTGAGATTCTTGGGGGAGGTCGATCAGTAGGCCGCCACATCGTTCACCAGAACGACGGTGCAGGTCTTGCCGAGGATCGGGTCTTTGGCGGCCTGCCAGGCGAACGTTGCCTGCACGCCGGCAGGGCCTTGAACCGGCTGTTTCGCCCGCGGCAGGAACACGCTGTGCAGTGTGAAGAGGAGCGAGCGGTCAGCATCGATCGTCCAGCCGAACGACAGTTCGCAAGGCTCGCCCGAACTCGCCTGATCGAGCAGCGTCATATCGGCGAAGCGAATGCCGATCGATCCGGTGACGGCGACCATGCCGGGATCGGCATCGGCGATGCGGCCATCCGGGCGGATCACCTCGACCTTATCGAGCCCGTTCGAATAGGTCAGTTCGGCGGAGACCACGTTGCCGAGTGCCGTGCCTTCGCGCTTCACCTCGCCCTGGAAGTGGCTGAAGCGTTCGATCACAGCCTCAGTCGGCGTGCCGGCCTGTGATGTGGAGAATTTGGTTTCGCCCTGGGCGATCAGGCCCATCGTGGCATTCAGCAGGCCGGATCGCTGCAACTGGATCTGCATCGTGTTGGCACGGATGCCCACGTTGACACCGTAGCTCGGCACTTCCGGCAGGCCGATCTGGACTGCCATCGACGGCAGCGTCAACGCGCCGGAGACGAAGGTATGGGTATAGACGCCGGTATCTTCGACCGAGGACGGCGCGCCCATCGCGAGTTTGAGCCATTGCCCGAAATTGCGGAGATCGACCGGGACGACGACATCGCCCTCATTGTTGACGACATCACGGCTCGGCGGCAGCGGTTCTCGGCCATAGCCGAGAAGATCGCTCGGGATCAGTCCCTGCTCGTCGCCGAGCGCTGCCGACACGAAGGGCAGCTTCTTGAAGCCGCTCACCGGCGCCGTGCCATAGGTTGACTCGAATGCCGCAGCCATGACGGCGTTGGCGCCGCGTGCGCGTGCCATGAGATTGCTCCTGTGGTTGAGAGTTCAGTTCAGCGGATCGCTCGTCGCGTAGGCGGCGAGGATGGCGAGATCGGCGAAGCGGTCGGGCAGCGCGCCCAGCGCTTCGATATCGTCCGTCACCGGCGCTTCCGCCTCGATCCAATCGCAGAGGCCGCCGAGCGTCGGGTTCGCCTTCACCGCCGCGCCGATCGCGCCGGTCATGGCGTCGAGCACCTGCTCGCGCGTTAGTGTTGCGCTTTCATAGGTGGCGATCTCGATCGGGATGCGATGCGAATAGAGATAGGTCAGTGGCGAGAGACTGATTTCCGGTTCGCCGGGATCGCCGTCGCGGATCACGACGAGACCGCCAGGCGGAATGCGTTCGGCCTTCGCCAGATTGCGCTTCACTTCCGCGCCCGGCAGGGCGGCGGCGACAAGAGCTTTCACCGCCGCAAGGACGGTTTCACGTTTCGAGGCCATGGGTGCCAAGCCTTCAGGATTGCGACCAGTGCCGCGCGATCAGCGAGGGCACACGCGCGGCCTGCCGTTTGGCCGCCTGTCTGATATCGAGCCGCTTCTTCAGTGCGACTTGCGGCACGAGGACGAACACGATGACGCTGGCTTGACCGGTCTTGCGCCGGTTGGCGGCGGCAAGCCCCCTCTTGCTCACCCGCGCATTCTCGGCGACCAGCAAGGATGGGCGCCCGCGCCGATAGACGAACCGCAGCTTCAGTCCCGTGCGCCGTTGCCAGCCCTCGGGCGTAATCTTTTCAAGTCTGCCCGCTGCGCCGCGGCCAGTCTTGCCGGCCGTAGCGGTCGGGATTGCCAGGAACAGGCCGCGCGCGGAGCGGATGACGACGCCACGGTCGAAGGCATCGACGATCTTCGGTGCACGCGACCAGACATAGGCAGCGGCTTCGGCGCTTTCGCCGGCTTCGGGAAAGGTCTTTCCCCGCCACGTTCGCGATAGCCGTTCACCGAGCCCGGCGGCGACGACATCCTCGCGCAGATCGGCCTTCAGCCCTTCGCTTGCGTCCCGCATGCCGGCGGTGACGGCGTGCTCGATATTCTTCTGGGTACCGGCGAGTGCCTCGACGAGATCGGGACGTTGGATAGCAAATCTCATAGGCGCACTATTGACAGGTGTCCACAATAGGCGCACATGTAACATCTGTTCCAATAGGAGGGCATGATGAAGGCGCAGCTTCCAAACATTGACGTCAAATACGATCCGCAGAATTTCCGTGACCTGTTCGAGACTGAACTCGGAACGGGTGTGTGGAAGTTCCTCATTCGGCCTGACAACGTGATCCGCATGGAAACCGCGAGCTTTCTGGAGCGGGCAGCGGTCGAACCGTTAGCCCCAGGGCTCGTTGCCGAGTTTGGTCCCGACATCGCCCAAGATCGCATCAAGCAAATGATCGGACACATGGTGCGTCAGATCATGGAGGCGGTCGGTTACGAGATTGATCGACCCGGGCTCCGTATTACACGGGAAAGCCTGTTCTCAAGTGGTGCGAGGTATCAGCCGCAGGATCACAACCGCGACCGGACGATGAAGATCACACCGGAACAAAGGCAAGCTTGGCTCGAACGGACGGCCAAGAGCCCGTTCAATATTTGGCTCGACCGGCATGTGAAGGGGCCGGATGGCAAGCTTGACCTTGAGCGCCTTTACGAAGTCGCCCGCCGGCATGGCATAGAGAAGCGCTACGATCACCTCAACCCGGGTCAACAGCGCATGAACATCGGCGTGATGCTCCGTTCGCGTGTTACCCAAGAAGAAATCGAAGCTCAGTAGGGAGGTCCGCAGTGCTCATTGATATGATGTCGGGAAAGACGATCACGCGCGTCCCTTACGCGGGCGAATTCAGAGCATTTATGTCCCGGATGACCGCTGAGGAAATCAGGGCGATCAAGTCCGAGCTGAATGCCATGATCGAGGGCACCGAAATTCAGACAGCGGGGTGGATGCCCGGATCGAACTGGGGTGGCACGGTCTATCAGCCGATCTACGAGAAGGCCGCACGTCGCGATTACAGTGCATCGGCCCGCTGCTTCGGGCTGATGGTCTGGGAGGTCTTCATGGAGCGCCCCGAACGCTGGTCGTCCGGTCGTTTTGAGAAGAACGGCGAACCGATCGGAAGCCGAACCTACTTCCGCATCCAATAAGTGCTAAACCTTCACCGCCTCGCACGCGGCCACTAGCGCGAGGGCATCGCCCATCGGCTCGCCGATGATCTTGAACGTCTCGGCGCCGATAACGATCAGATCGCCCTCGGCGATCGTTGCGGATTGCGAGCGCCGTATATCGAGCGTGAGCGTGGGCAGCACGGCGCGACTTTCCCCGAACTCCGCCAAACGGTCGGGCGATTTTCGGATGATCCGCACCGCAACGCCTGGACCGACGCCGCCCGCCTTCCACACCGCATCTTCACCGATATTGGGATCGGCGAAGAGCGCATCAATCGCCGCGATGAACGCATTCGTCACGGTTCATTGGCCCGGAAGGATGCATTGAGCCGAACGCGACCGACGGTGTTGCCGGCGCCGCCGGCGACAGCCGCCACCGCGACGCCGATCAGCAGCGAGCCTGTGGCGACGCTGGTGCAGCGTTTGTTGGTGTCGTCCCAATAGACGAGCTGGCCGGCGGTCCAAGCCTGCGAGCCGATCTTGGTGAGATCGAAGACGCCGGACGTCTTGAGGGCGACATCGGCGCCGTTCGCCGCATCGCCGATGGCGACACCGAAAAGCTGCCCGGTCTTCGCGCCCTGGCCGGAGGTGAGGGCATAGGGCGCCGCCACGGTGACGACATCGCCCGCTTGATCGAAATTCTTCATTGGATTTTCTCCGAAGGTGGTTCAGGCGATCAGACGCCCGGGTTGTAGAAGAGGCCGCGGAAATCGAGCGCCTTGGCCGCGAAGTCGTGCCTGATCTTGAATTCCACGCCATCGACCTCGAAGCCGACGCGCTGGTCCATGAACGGCTCGGTCTGGCCTTCGAGATGCGCGTATTCGATGGTGTCGATCGCGTTCGGATCGGCGCAAAGCCACCACGGCTGCGGACCGCCAGGCTTGTAGAGCCGCGGCTCTTCGATCGGCTCAAGGCTGTTGGCGAAGGCGTTCACATCCGCCGCCTTGGCGGGCGTCACGGCGGCAATCATTTTGCGAGCCTCGATCGAGCGCGTGCCCGGCGGCACGAGGATGAAGCGCGGGATCACGGAGATATATTCCGCGTCCGCGCCGCTGATGTCTTTTTGCTGGGCCATCAGTTCCCACGCCTGGCTGAGCGCGGCTTCGGAGATCGCCGCGGCCGTGCCGAGGTTGCCATGCGTGGCGTGGAAGAGGGCCACGCCGTCGGCCAGCACGCCGTTCGCCAGAAGCTCGTTATAGACGAGCGCGCTCTCCAGTTCGGCAGCCTTCTGGCCGGCGGTGTTGAGCGCCCGGTCGAACGCGCGCAGATCGTCGTTGACGATCGCCTGCCGGGTTAGCGCAACGATCCGGCCATAGGTTGCGAGCTTGTAGGTCTCCCGGCCTTCCGCGATCGTGCCATAGGTGAACTCGGCGCCTTCCATCACCGGCTTGAGCGGCGGGAAGTTGCCGATCTGGGTGGGATACATCGGCTTGAAGTCGGGCGCTGTGGTCCCGCGCGTCCAACGGGTGAAGGTGCGCGGCGTAACCTGATAGGCCTGCCGCAGACGCTTGCCGGCGACGGCCGCGAGGATCAGCGGGAAGTCCGACGAGGAATGCAGGCCGGCGGCGCGGGTGGCGGCGTGGACGATCTCGTTGCCGGTCATTCCGCGGGTTGCCTGGCCGGCGACGGCGAGGCTGTCCCGGGCGACATCAACGAGCGACATGCCGCGATAGTCCCGCGCCCGGTCGGTCATGGTGAAGGCGACAGGCGCTAGGCGATGCAGGATCGCTTCGACGAGCGCCTCACGGCGCGTGACCGTTGCGTCGAGCCCGCCCGCCGGGAAGGAAACGGCAGTGTGGCCGGCACCGCGTTCATCGCGGCGGGCAAGCTTGTCGAGGATCAGGCGACGGGCTTCCTCGATAGCGACTCCGCGCGTCACCAGATCATCGGCGAAGGCGCGGTCGAGTTTGAAGCGATCGGCAAGGCCGAAGATCGCCCCGACGCGCTCGCGCTCCTCGGTCCGGACTTGATCGAGATCGGCCGCGGCAATGGACGGGTTGGGCGGCGCCGGCGTGGCGCGCTCGTTCGCGGCAGGCGCGGGCGGCGCCCGGTCAGTATGGGCATTCGGAGGCGAAGCCTCCGGCGCGGCTTCGCGGGTCTGGACCGGTTCGTCCATGGCGGCAGTCTCCATTGTTCGAGAAAAGGGTTCGATCAGTTCGAAGGGAAAGGTCGGCGCATCCTCCGCAGAGCGGACTTGCGCGCCGGGATCGGCGCCGACGGCGACGAAGGACAGTTCGTGCGGCGTCCAGCGTTCGACGAACCAGCGTTCGGGTTCGCCGACTCGTTTGGGCCGTTCGACCCGCACCTTGTCGATGTGGTAGCCGACCGAGATGTTGCGAACGATCCCATCGGTCACGAGCGCGAACAGGCGATCGGCGGCTTCATCGACGCCAGGCTTCGGGAAGCGCAAGGCGGCGCGGCCTTCGCCCTTGTCGATCCAGGCGCGTTCGACGACGCCGATAATCGCCCGCGTCGTCCATTGCGAATGGCTGTCGAGCACCGGCGCGCCGGCATCAAGGCGCGAGAGATCGACGGCATCGCGCGAGACCACTAGGATTTCCTCGTAGTCGATCGCGGTATCAAAGCCGGTCCAGCGACGTCGGCGCACGGACGCTCCGGTGGTCCAGACGACTTCGACGGTTCGGGTCTCGGCCTCGATGGAGGCGACCGGCGCAAGCCGGGTCTGCATCGGCAGCGCATTCGCCAAAGGCGCTACGCCGCGCGAAGGCGGTTGAGCAGGTTTCATGGTGTCCTCGAAGGAGATCAGTCGCCGGGCTTGGGCTTCGACTTGCCCGGCTGCTCGTTGTCTGCGGTGTCGCCGGCGGGATCGTTCGGATCGGGTTGCGCCGTGCCGGCGTTGGTCATCATGCGCGGGTCGCTATCGAGCACGATCTTCAACCGATCGAGAGCTGAGTTCATTTCAGCGATTTCGCCAAGTTGCGAAGCCGGATCGTAACCCTGCCGGGCGATGGCCTGGGCGAGAGTCATGGTGCCCGAGCGCAGCATCAGAAGATCGGCCTGCGCGTCCTTCAAGGGATCGACGGCATCAAAGCGCGGCGGTTGCCATTCGACCTTGACCACGGGGTTCGGGATCAAACCCGCAACCCAAGCCGCCTCGGTGAACCAGCGCCAGACCGGTTCGCAAAAGCCCGGGATCACCAATTGCCATTGCAGGGCATCGACCATGCGCCGGAACTCGACGAGACCGCCGCGTAGGCTCGAATAGTTGACTTGAGACAGATCGCCTGTGAGCAACTCGTAAGGCACGCGGTATCCGGCGGCGATGATGTGCAGCTGCGCCCGCAGCCATTCCGAGACGCCAGCCGTTGAAGCGGGCTGGTTGAACTTGATGTCCTTGCCGCCGCGCGCATAGGCGATCAGGCCGGGTTCGAATTGCTCGATGGTCTTGCCTTCGGCATCGACGACGGTCGGCGCCACGCCCTGATCGGCCTCATCCGCGCCGAGCACCACGCCAACGAGGCAGGCCTCGGTTTTCTTGCGGACAAGCTCTGCGTTGGTCCAATCATCAAGATCACGCATCGCCCGCATGGCCGGCGCGCCCCAGGGCACGCCGCGGCTCTGCACGCGCTGGCGCTCGAAGAGGTGGGCGATGCCATCTGCAGGCACGCGCGCCGAGGTGAGGCTGCGCGACAGCGGCACGCTGGTGTCGCCGGGATGATCGGGAAACAGCCAATAGGCGCGGCGTCGGCCGATGGCGTCATATTCGATGCCGCGCACGATCCGTCCGCCGTCGGGAAGCGCAGCGATCTTGGTGTCGTCGAGATGATCGGCTTCGAGAAGCTGAAGCTGCAAGGGCACGGGCAGCTTATCTTCGGTGCGGCGGATGCGACGGCGCAGAAACACGTCGCCGCCTTCGATCATCTCGCGGACGGCAAGCGTGGTGAGTCCGTGGAAATCGGCGAGGCCATCAGCATCTGATCTTGCCGCCCAGGCTTCCCATAGTTCATTGATCCGGTTGTCGAGCGCGTCGGTTCCGGCCGCCGCGCGCGGCCTGATCCCGGCGCCGACGATGTTGTTCACCAGCACCGCCACGGCCTTCGCAGCATGCGGATTGTTGCGCGTCAGATCCCGCATGCGGTCGCGCAGCCGCGACGCGCCGGAAGCGATCTCGCCATCGGCGGAGCTGGACGACGATCGCCAGCCATCAGTGCGCCGTCCGACCGCTGCGCCATCATAGGCGCGCGCCAGCTTCTCGAACGCCTGGCGTTCGAGAAGGCGCTTGCGGGCCGCACCCGGTGCGACGCTGGCGAGAGCACGATCGATCCAGTTCGCGGCCATCAGCGATCACCGCGGCCGAAGCTTGCAAATCCCGCTATGGGGCGCGGATTGCCAGATGTGCTGGCAATCTCAGTCTCGATGGTGCGAATGCGCTTCAGGAGATCGTCCGCCGAGCCATACTCGACGGTCTTCCCATCATAGGTGACGCGCAACGTTCCGCCCGCGAAGGCGCGCTTTAGCGCATCGAGTTCGGTCTGCGTCCAGGGCATCGGAAATCCCGCGATAGGTTAGAACCATTTGTCGCGCCGCCCGAGCCATTCGGAGCGGCGCACGGGCGCGGTCGTGGGCGTGACGCCGCGCTGATCGACGGGCCGCGCTTCGTCCTCGGCTGCGACCCGAAGCTCTTCTTCGAGCGCTTCGAACTTGGCGTCGTCGAACCGGTCGATCCCGAGCAGCCATGCGGCGGCGCGGGCATAGACCCGGCAATCCAGCGCCTCATTGCGCTCGCGCATCTGCCGCCATTCGAGTTTGGAGAAGCCGCGGCGGTCGCGCACCGTCACCAGCTGCTCGGCGACAAGCTGCTTCACCCATTCGGCGGTGACGCTCTTCGGCAGGTGCATGAAGCCGTCCGGAAACGGCGTGTCTGCGGCGAGTTCTTCGTCCGTCGGGCGGTCAAGCCGCAGGAAGCGATAGGTCTCCGACTTGAAGACTGCGACCGAGACCTTCCAGAGCTTCACACCACGCCGGATCGTGCGGCCGATCGCAAGCCGCGCGATCCGCATCCGCGCGCCGTTCTCGTGACGCCACGTCTGGCCGAGCAACGCCGTTAGCTTTCCCCAAACCTCCTCGCGCGAAGTGTCGCCTTCGAGCACGATGTGTTCGACGAGCGCGCTGGTGAGCCTTCGGCCCCACGCCCAGATATCGACCTCGATCCGGTCGTGCTGAACGTCGGCGCCTGCCGTGAGGATCAGGCCGCACATTGGCACCAGCGGTGCGAAATCTTCCCGCCGCTCGTAGAGGCGCTGCCAATCCGGTGCTTCGCCGCGTTCCTGCCACGTCTCGCCGAGCAGCGTGTTCTTTGCGGCTTTGAGCGCCGCATCATCACCCTGGGCCGCTTCCCATTCGCGGGCGATATCGGCCCAGCCAAGCCAGCCCACCGGCGAATAGAGCCCGGAGATGTGAAAGCCGACGCAATGCGGGTCGGCCGGAGTGGCGGTGGCGCGCCATTCGCCCGCCGACAGCATCGCGGTCTTGTGGTGCTCGGCGATCGGCTGATCGCAAGCCTCGCAGTGATAGGCAGCGCTCGCCGGTTCGCCGCTCGTCCATTTCAGGCGTTCGAACTTGAGCCATTGGGAGAGGCCGCAATGCGGGCACGGTACGAAGAATCGGCGCTGATCGCTCGCTTCGAATTCCCGCTCGATCCGGGACAGGCCCTTGATCGTCGGCGTCGAGACAAGAAACACCTTGGCGCGGTGGCCGAAGGTGCGCGTGCGGGCGATGGCGAGCGCGACCGGATCGCCTTCGCCATCGACATCGCCCTCATAGGCGTCCACCTCGTCGAGGAAGACATAGCGCGCGGGCATTGAGCGCAGGCCGACGGCGGAGTTGGCGCCGGTCAAGACAAGCTGCCCGCCTGCGAATTTCTTGGCGAGTACCGTGTTGCCGCTATCGCGCGAGCGCGACGGCAGGATCAGCGCCCGAAGTTCCGGGCTTTCATCGATCAGCGGCTCGATGCGCTGTTGTGACAGGCGTTTGGCGAGATCGGTCGTCGGCTGAACGCCGAGGAACGGACCCGGCGCCTGATGGATGCAATAGCCGATCCAGTTGTTGCCGGCCTCGGTCGCGCCGACCTGCGCCGCTTTCATGAACACGATCCGCCGGGCCGAACTGCCGGGCGAGAGCGCATCCATGACGCCGCGCATATAGGGCGTCCGGTCGGTTCGATAGCGGCCCGCCTCGGACGAAGCGCGCGAGGACA
Source organism: Nitrobacter winogradskyi Nb-255 (assembly GCF_000012725.1). Taxonomy (NCBI): domain Bacteria; kingdom Pseudomonadati; phylum Pseudomonadota; class Alphaproteobacteria; order Hyphomicrobiales; family Nitrobacteraceae; genus Nitrobacter; species Nitrobacter winogradskyi. Next base: position 897,181 of record NC_007406.1, read on the forward strand.
GAAAGCGATAACGATCCGCCCAAGCCGAAACCGTCAGAGCCGGATCGGGCGCAAGGCCACGGCTCCAGGCGGTAATGATCTCCGCGCGTCCGTCGAAGCCTTCATCGAAGCTCGATGCCGATTTGGCTGAGTTCTTCGAGATGGCGTCGGACATGGGCTTCGAGAACCTGCTCGCAGCGGTGAGGATCGATTTGCAGTTCGGCGGCGATCAGGGCGGCGGCGCGCGCCGGCCATTGCACCCAAGCGTCGCGTTCGCGCCTGGCGAGCGCAAAGACCGTTGAGACCGCGCGCGAGCGATCGACGAGATCGCCCTTGAGCTTGCCAAGACGGATGCGGCGCTCCTGCGCCTTGATCACCTCGTTGGCGGTGCGCGCCTGGACGAAGGTCATGTTGCCGGCGGCGGGCGCGGGCTCACCGCTTTCGCGCAAGGTTTCGCGGACCGCTTCGACTGCCGCAATCGGCACGGGACGCGGTGTGCCGCGCGGCGGTGGCGGCGATTTGGCCACGGGGCGAACTTGCGCGGGGTCGGAGCTCGATCCCCAGGCGCGATCCGCTTTCTCGGGATCGATCGTGCCGTCGTCCTCTACGGCGATCCGGCCCGAGGCGATGGCCTTTCGAACCGCCATGTCGGAGACGCCGCGATGGCGCGCATAGGCCCTCCGCGACAGACCCATGGGCTGCGCTCCCAATCGAAAATAATTAGCGATTAGAGCGACTTAGGAGTTGCTCCGATTTGTGTGTCGAGGCTGTCTGCGACCCGTCCTAACCCACGGAGATCGCTCATGAAGCGCCGCAAAGTTCATCCCGCCGACGCCGCCAACGCTGCAGTTCTCGCCAACGCCGTTCGCTATGACGTTGCCCTGTTCCTCGGAACCGGGCGCTACGCCCGGGCGAGCGCGCCGACCCTTGAAGATGCGCGGATTGAGGCGATGCGCCTCGTCGCCGATAACCCCACACCGTTCGGCAAGCGCCTTCCGCTGATCTACGGCGTCACCGCCGAAGGCCGTTCGGCGCTTGTCACTTCGAACTGAACCCGATCCTGAAGGAGCACGACCATGACCACGGAAGCCACGACCTACGACAAGAAGTTCAACGCCCAGCGCGGTGCGCAGCGCACCGGGTTGAAGCCCGGCGAGTTCGAAGTGTTCAAGACGCCCGATGGCCGGTTCGGCTGGCGGGCAATGGCGACAGACACCGATGGCCAGCCGCCGATCAAGACCACGGAGTCCGAGCTGGCAACGTCGCCGACCAGCCCAAAGCCCGGCAAGCGCAAGGCGATCATCGAGCAGGCGCAGGCGGGCGCGCTTCCGGCAGCGCCGGATTTCTCCAAGCCGACACATGCGCGGTTTCGGGCGAAGCTCGCCAAGCTGGTGACGCTGGTCGAAGCGAGCGATGTCGAAGGCCTGAAGGCCATCGAGATCAATCCGGTTTCAACGAGCCCGAAGGCCATGGCGCGCTATCGCGATCTCGCGCTCATCGCCATCGAGGCGCGTCGCAGGCAATCGGCGATCTGAGGGCCGAACTGACAGCGAACACGGAACGCTTCGCAGAAGAGGTCAGGAGCGCTAATGTCGCTTGAATCAAACAACGTCATGAGTCTTGAAAACATCGGGCGGAGCAAAATGAACCCTATCGAATACGCGTTCCCGACTGATCCGTCCTCTACCAGTTACTGCGTCTTTCCTGATGTGCTTGAGCGCGATGATCTGGTGCTGTTTCATGCGACCCCAATCGCAAATTTGGAGCCGATACTGAAGAATGGCTTCATAATTCCCGACCCCACAGGCACCAATGGGCTACCTTCAGTTTCCTTCGCGAAGCAAAGCTCCATGGCTCTGGGCCACGCTATGCAAATGCGCCAAGATCGGTCAGGGGAGTACTGCATTCTTGCAGTGCGCTATCATTCCCTTGAGCGGAAGGGGTTGAAGAACAACGTGAGTGATATTCACGACTACACACTCGACCCCCCTCCGCAAATTGTCGGCTACTGCAAAGTGCCGACAGCTTATGTTCATGTCTGACTATCAAGATCACTTGATGCAATTAAGGCCGGGCAGGCCCAGCGACATTCCAGAACACGACGCGGCCCGGACCCTTCCGGGCCGTCATCGTCTCCCAAGCCTTCGCGTCGTAGTGCGGATCGGACGGAAACGGCGATATCGCTTTCGCGACATCGGAGAATGGGCGCGGATAGACGTGGATCGTGGCGTTCGCCACGTCCTCGCGCGCAAGTTCCCGTCCAACCTGAACGACATGGCGGCGGGCACGAGGCCAAGCTTTATCCAGCGCCCGGGCCAGCACGCCGGAGCCAGCCGCACACCAGAGTTCATCGGGATCAAGCCCGGTCGCCAGCGCGGCGTCTGCAAGGCGTGTGATGGCTTCGGGCAGATCGACGCCGAAGGGCACAAGCCGCGCGCCGCTCGTTTTTGCATAGTCCTTCGCGCGAGCTTGCACGACCGAGAGATAGCCGGGCCGAACCGGCACCACCTTCGCACCGAGCCTTGCCGCTTCCAGCGTTCGCGGATGGAGCTTGGCTCGCGCCGCGACAAAGATCGTCGCGCGCTTGCCGAGATCCTTCGCGACGGTCGCGAGCGCGGTTTGCGCGCCGCCCTCAGCCGGGCTGGCGTAGACGGCTTCCTCCGCGCCTTCAAACAGCACCGGCATGAACCGCGCTTTCGTGCCGCCCGGGAAAAGATCGTCGCGGATCACTGATACGCCGCCGTGCTCACGGACAATCGGCGGCGTCATGCCAAGGCCTCCTCGATCTCGCCGAATTCGACTTCGCCGCAGGCTTCGGTTGCGCGCCGGGGATCGCCTTTGACGAAGACCAGAACGCTTTGGTGGGTGCGCCCTAGTTTGCGCGCGGCGGTGAACTGGCGACCGGTTCGGATCGGCAGTGATCCGACGGCGGTCACGAGGATCGCCTCGTTGTAAAAGCGCGCGCCCGCCGCCTCGAAGGCTTCGACCGTTCGGCCTGGCAGGTTGACGTAGAAACCGCGGTCGTCGCGCACATCGCCGACAACCCAGACCGCGAAGCGATCGTCCTTCAATCGGGCGACGGCGGCGGCGATGATCGCGGCCTGCGCCTCGAAGAACGCGGCCTCACCCATCGTCGAAAGATCGGCAGGATCGTCGGAATAGCGTTCGAGGTTCCAATAGGGTGGGCAGGAGAAGATCAGGTCCGCCGCGACATCCGCGGCAATAGCGCCAAGATCGCGCGCGTCGCCGACGCGCCATTCCGGCGACGGTTCGACGGCGATTGTGACCTGCGCGCGGTTCGCCTCGACCTGCTCGTGCCGAAGTTCGATCCCGACGTAGCGACGCCCCAGACGCGAGGCGACGATGCCGCGCACCGAGCCGCCCGCAAAGGGATCGAGCACGGTTCCGCCTTGCGGGCAGAACCAGCGATAGGCGATTTCGCACAAGACCGGATCGAAGATCGACGTGCCGGAAGCGGTCGGCGCGTCGGACGCCTCGTAGTGGTCGGCGAGGAATTCTTCTGTCGTCAGCTCGCGGCCGATCTCCGCCTCGCGAGCCCGCTTCTTCGAATAGAAGCCGGGATCGCCCGATGTGTGCGACGGCATCAGCACGCCGCCGTTGGTGGTCGCGCCGACCTCATGCTCGCCCCGCATCAGATCCTGACCGAACGTGCGGGCGAGACCCTTAGCCATGGGCGGGTTTGTCCTTCTTGCCGGTCCAGCCGCGATCGAGCGGGCGGGGTGATCCGCCGGGCGCTGCATTGTTCCGGTTGCGATAGTGATTGAGACCGGGCTCGGTCACGCCGTCGGCGACGCCATAGGTCGCGCCTTCGCCGCGTCCAAGTTCCGAGCGAATGCCGAGATCGATCCAGGCGCGCTTGCGGTCCTGCCACCAGCCCTTGCGGGCATCGAGCACCGAGAAGGGCGGAATGCCGAAGCGCTCGGCAAGGGTCGCGCGTTGTGTTTCGGTCGAGGCATCGGACGATGGCTCGCCATCCGCCGCGCCATCGCCGCCGGCATCGGCGTCAAGGCCATCGAGCAACCGGCCGAGTTCCTCTTCGGCAAAGCCCAGAAGATCGAGATCGAAGGCGTCTTCATGCAAGGCGGCGATTTCGGCCTTGAGCATCGCATCGTCCCAGGCCGCATTTTCCGCGATCCGGTTGTCGGCGATCACCAGCGCCCGGCGCTGCGATTCCGAAAGATGCGAAAGCACGATGACCGGCACTTCGGCGAGACCGAGCTTCTCGGCGGCGAGAACGCGCCCGTGGCCGGCGATGATCACATCGTCGGCGCCGATCAGCACCGGGTTCACGAAGCCGAACTCGGCAATCGAGCCCGCGATCTGCGCAATCTGATCGCCCGAATGCGTCCGTGCGTTGCGGACATAGGGGATCAGCCGCGCAATCGGGCGGCTCTCGATGGCGAGCATTGTGTCTCCGTTGAATGCGAACCGGGGTGCGAACCCGCGAACCTCAAGGGCGGGGTGCGAACCCGGTTCGCGAACCTGCCGCTAGCAAAGGATCGCGCTGCCGCCGCCCGCATACGTTGAGGGCCTGGAAGAACCTAAAAGGGGCGGGGATCGGCGGTTTCGCGCCGCATGCGCGTTGTCGTCGGGATAAGCGTTCGAATGCGAGGGTGCGCGGGATCGTGGTGTTGATGCCTGCACCTCTCGCGATCATGCCAACAAATATCGCGAAAACCTCTGAATTTGTCTCGCTCGAAGTTAGACGAACTGGCGTCAATGCGCGCCTGTTGAGCGCGGGCAAGAGCCGCCCCCACGTCGTCGAATGCGCGTTCAAGTCGTCCCTACGCGCGCGCGAAGAGGCGTGGTTCATGACGCCTGTTTCCTCGGCTTCGACATGCGCGGCTTGTCGTCGGCGTGCAAGCGATGGCTGATCTTGATCAGCGCGGTCGCCCACCAGCGCCAGGCTGTCGCCCTGCTCACGCCGAGCCTTCGACAGATCGGCTTCCAGCGCATGCCCTCGGCGCGCAGCCACACAACGCGCGCCTCTTCGGGTTCGAGCCAGAACAGCCAGGCGAAGCATTCTTCCATGCGGTCGATGGATTGTGGCGTCGCCCAGACCTTCATGGGCTGGCGCTCCATGGCCATGATTTCCCATGTCGTTCGCACAATGGCGGGCCAGACGTTGAAATAGCCCTGCGGCTTGTCGTCAGGCAGGCGGCGCAGTGTGCGTGCCGCTTCCTCGAAGCGGTCCTCGATCTCGTTCGGCGAGAGCGGTCCAGACAGGCGCTTGCTCATTGCGCGCCTCCGATCTCATTGGCGATGGCCCAGGCGAGAAGGGCCAGAGCATCGGCCTCGTTGTCGTCCTTCGGCAGGAAGCCTTGCGCCCGCACGGCGCGGATCACGTCCTCCTTCGGCGCGTTGCCTTTGCCGGTGGCGTGGCGCTTGATGGTGGCCACAGGCACGCCGAGATAGGGCGCGGCCTTGCGCTCGCACCACGCGGTGAGATGGGCGAGGAAGCCGCCATAGACCTGCGCGGCAAGCGTTCCGGCGTGGGCGCGGACTTCCTCGAACACCACGGCGTCGAACGGGCCAGCGTCGCGGTTGAGATCGGCGAGGAATTTCTCGAAGCGCAGAAACGCCATGCCCGCGCCTTCGAAGCGGCCGGGACGAAATTCGGTAACGCCTGAGGCAATCCGGCCCGAGCGCGGCAGCACGGCCCATCCGGTTCGGGTGCCAAGGTCAAGCGCGAGGATCGTTCGCGACGCCGGCGGCGCCACGGCGGGCGCCGGCGGGATAGCAGGGTTTTCAAAGGCGAGGGCAAGCATGGGTTCCTCCTGAGCTAGAACGGGATGTCGTCGCCGCGTTCCCAATCGATCGGCGGCTTGGTGGATGGTGTTTCGGGACGGGGATCGAGCAGCGGCGCGTAAAGCCCTGCGAAGCCCGCAGAACGGTTTCGGCGATTGCGGGCTGGCAGTTTGCGGGCAGGCTTCGTCTCGCGTTCTGTGGCCACGACAGGCGCGGCAGAACCGATCGCAAGTTTGGCGGTTGTCCCTGCGGGCCGAACCGCGGTGACTTCGGCGCCGGGGAAGGCCTCTTTCGTCGCGCGCACCGTGTCACCGAAGGCTTCGATCGCAATCGCCACTTCAGCCAGCGTCCAGACCGCGCCCTTGCGTTCGTGTCCCAGCGCAAAGGCCTCGTCGGAATCGCGCACGATGGCGATCACCTCGCCGGTTTCGGGCAGCACGGCTTCCCAGATCGTCGGCGCGAGCGGTTTCCAGCCTCCGGTGATCGCGGCGGCGTCGAGCGCATTCCACGCCCGCAGCATGGCTTCGGCCTGGGCCGAGATCGCTGCCGAAATATCCGAACGGATTGCCTCGTCGAGACGTTCGGCTTGCGACCGAAACCGAACGGCGAGCGGCGCATCGACGAGCTTCGGAAGGCGATCAATTCCCCATTTGCGTTCCATGGCCGAAGCCACCGCATCGAGGCGATCGAGCGAGGCCTTCGCCAGATCGGCTGAGGGCATCGGGTTCAGGGCGGCGGTCATGCCTGCGCCCTCCGATGGAAGCGCGGCGCGGCACGCCCTCGCGTGCGCGCCCGCGCGGTATCCCCGTAGGGGATACTGACCTGTCTCCGTTTCCGTCTCCGCTTTGAAATCAACGGGTTAGCGGGACGTTTCCGCGTCTCCGCGACGTTTCCGCCTCCAATGAAATCAAACACTTGGCGGATGTCTCCGCCGCTTCTCCGCCAGCATGTTGCGGTCATTCGAACTCCTCCGCAGGTTCATGATTTCGGCGCTGGTCGGAGCGCATATCGCGCTCGTCCAAAGGGACGATCCGCAGGCCGTAGGTTTTGGTTTTGGCGTCGAAGCGCGTCCGTTCGATCGCACCGCCGCCCATCAGGCGGGCCAACACATCCGCGACGGTTTCAGACGCGATGCGCATTGCCTTGCCGACGATCCCCGGCGCATAGCGATCCTTCGCCCGGGGTTGTTCGGAGAGCGGCGAGCCTGCGTTCCAGGCGGTTCGGATCGCTTCGAACAGCGCGCTTTCGATTTCAGCGGCGCGATCCACTTGCGGCGCGCGCTCGTTCGGATCGCCGGGCACCAGCGCGCCGACTTCCTCGCCGTTGGCGATGATGATCGACACTCGCTTGAACCAGCGCGCCGAACCGGACGCTAGCGACAGGTTCGCCTTCGCATCATCGAGACGCACCCACAGGCGGCGCTCATCCGCATCGAGGCCGAACTTGTCGGCGTCGCTCTGCGACATGGCGAAGAGCGTGCGCATGATCCGAGCGACACCGCCGAGCGACGACGCACCGCGCGAGGCCGACAGCGATCCCGTCCACGCATCGGGCGAAGCCGATGGCGGCTTGCCGGTGTGGTGGACGATGACGACCGCGCAATCGCCGCGCCGGGCCACTTCGCGCCACATGGCGGCGACGGCCTTGATCTGGGCGTTGTTGTTTTCGTCGACCTCGTGGGTCTCGACGAAGGGATCGACGATCAGGAGGCCGATGCCTTCGGCCTGCACCCGTTCGATGATGGCTTCGATATCCGGCAGGCGCACCACCGCGCCGTCCTTGGTCGCCTTGGCGATGACGAGCGGGCGCTCAGAGCCGGAGTTAAGACCGAGCTTGCCGCGCAGATCAGCGGGCGCGACGTTCCATTGCTGCATGATCGCAGCCAGGCGGCGGCGCAGTTCGTTGCGGTCGTCCTCGTTGTTCCAGACCCACGCCTTGATGGTCTCATGAACGGTTTCGCCGACGATCTCGCCGCGACCCGTGACGCCGGCCACTGCCAGTGCAATGCCGAGTGTGGATTTGCCCGCACCGGGAGGTGCCACCAGCACGGTCAGATGGCCGCGGATCGCGAATGAGCCGACGAGCCAGCGGCGACGCGGGATCATGGCGGCGCTTGCGCCATCCTCCCATTCGATCTCCATCGGAGGCGGCGGAAGCTTGTCCTCGATCGTCACGACCGGGTTTGGCAGGTTCCACTTGCGCCGCGCGCCCGTGATCATCGAGTTGAGTTGAAGGCACGTCTGGTCGACTGTGTAGCTTCGCCCGTCCGGCCCGTTGCCGATGGTCAAGGCGGGCGCGAATGCCAGGATCTCGGCGTTCGACAATCCGCGCGCCACCCAGTTGCCGACGAGCCGCACGGTGTTCTGATGCCAGTGGTCGTTGCGCTGGATCGCGGCCAGCGTCGCCTCCACCGACAGACTGCCGATAGGCAGTTCGAGCGGCTTCGGCGTCGAAGGCGCCATTGAGGGCGCCGACGGCTCGGACGCTGCCGGAGCAGTCTGGAGGAGCGGCGCGGGCGCGGCGAAGGCCTGCGTGAGCGCCGACGCCCAATAGGCCGGCGGGCGATCATCTTCGGGGATATGGACTTCGGTAGATTCGACAACGCGGCCCGGCTTGAGCGGCCAGGCAATCGATCCGCCGAGGCGCAGCACGCGGCCGGGGTTCGAGACGGTGCTGTCGCCGCCCAGCGCGAGGCCGATGCTCGAGCACAACGCCTTGATCGCCGCGGCGTCCCGCTCGGCGTCCACAAGCCGCCACCAGAATTGCGCGCGCATATGGGGATGGCGACCGGTGACAACGGTCATGGTCGCCGGAACACCTGCCGCCTTCGCCGCTTTGATGGCCGCTTCGACGCAATCATCATCGATATCGGCCCAGGCGAAGGGCGCGGAATGGAAATCGGAATCAGCAGTGCGCTTCGCCAGCGCGGTGCCGGGTTTGCGGAGCGCCGCGCCGACATAGACGTTGCAGCGTTCGGTGCGGTTCAGTTCAGCGGCACGCTCGACCAGCTCTTCGAGCTGATCGGTGCCGAACATCTGCGCGTTGCGAAGCGAGCCGGTCGCCGGATCGGTCCACGCCAGTTCGACGAGCCCATCGAGCGCACCGTCGAAGCCGCCGCCGAATACCAGTTCGACATGGCGGAGCATCGCGGTGCGATCGGGCTCGGATTCTGGCGCGTGCGTCGTCATTCGCGCTCCGGCGCGTTGAAGGGATCAGGGCGGATGGAAGAAAAGGCGGCGCTCCCGGCGATCCGAGAGCGCCGGAAGGTCAGAAGTCGGTTTCGTAAATCGGCTGCGGCGCAGGCTTCGCGGCGGGCGGCGGCACATGGGCGACGGGCGCGGGCTTCGACGCTGCGGCGGCGTTGCCTTTCCAGACCTCGCTCTCTTCGACAGCCGAGGCGTCCGGGAAATCAGCCGGACGATCGACCCACTTCGTCAGTTCGAGCTTCGGCCGGTAGTTGGTGCCATACTTGTCTTTCATGGCGTCTGCGCCGGTGCAGGTGATCACCGGCACCTTGCCGCGGTTCTCCGTGCGCCCGGCCTGTTCCTCGAACACCGCATAGACATCGCGGATGGCGTTCGATACGTGGATCGAGGCCGAGGCCATCTCGACGGCGCCGCCGAAGAACTTCGGCGAGAAGGCCATCACGACGAATCCGCGCTTGAAGCCCTCGCCGGGAGTGGGCGCGACCTTATCCAGTGCCGGATCGATCAGCCGTTCCGGCGCCTGGCCTTCCTGAAAGCGCAGCCAGCCGGTGCGGATGTTGGCGAGGTCGAGCAGGAAGGTGGGACGGGCGATTTCCAGATCGCCGCCGCCCTCCGCGCGGATAAACCACTTGTCCGACTTGGCGTTGTATTTGACGTAGGGGCGGATTATGCCAGAAGCGCCGATATTGAGTGCCATTGTTCGTCTCCTTGAGCGTTGAGCCTTGAGCGGTTGAGGGTTCAGAACCCGAAGACATCCCGGCCCGCCGCGCGAACGGATGGGTCCGACCAGTAGAAACTGTCGAAGTCCGGGACGATGAGACCCGCGAGCTCGCGGGCGTCATGGGAGAGGGCGAGGAAGCGCCCGAGCGAGAGGGCGATAAGCCGAAGTGCCGCGAGGTGCGCGCGCACGTCATCGCCCGACATTTCGAGAACCTGGACCTGCCGCCCATCGCCCTTGGCCGGAGCGGGCTTGGCGTAGGCGAAGCGCATCCCGAAATTGCCGTGGGCGGTGGCATAGACCGCGCCTTGCCGGCCGTGGCTTGCGCCGATCACTGACGGCAGTCGTTCGGTGGTCTTTAGGTCGACGATCAGGCCGTGGCCTGAGAACCGCCAATCGACGAAGCCGATCACCGGAACGGCGATATCGTCCAGGCGGATTTCAACCTTGCCTTGATAGCCGTCGGCATCGGGCAGACCGTATTGCCGGAGTTCGGCCAGCGCGCCGCGCACATAGCCCGGCAGTTTCTTGCGTTCGTCGTCGCGGCGCGGATCGGGATTGAGCGCGGTTTCGCGATCGAAGGCGCTTTCCGCTTCCGCTATGCAGGCCTCAACGGGAAGCGCCGGATCGTGAAGGCCGATATTGACGCCGGCCTCGACCGCCTTGCCGCGTGCGGCGGGAATGCCGGAGGGCGATCGCCGCCCGAGCAGGCGTTCCATGATCCAGAGCGCGGGTTCGGCCGCCCAGAGATTGAGGGACGAGGCGGAGAGATGGCCGATGTCATGCCGTTCGAAGGGGTTGCTCATCGCACGCCCCCACGGATCAGGATCTCAGCGCCGCGTTCGATCAGGTCGGACGGGGTGTCGAGGAATTCGACATCCTCGTCGCGGAACGCCACGCCGAGTTTCAGTTCGACATCGCCGACGAAATCCAGCCGGGCGATCGGATCGATCTGCCACAGGCGATCTTCAGCGGAAGGATGTTCGCCGAAGCGCTCATAGAAGGCGGAGCGGACGGCATTGGCGGCGAGCGCGCGGGCTTCAAGCCGCTCGGCAATCATCAGGGGCGCGATCATCGGGCGGACCCCGTGCGCTTCGAGACCACCGGCCCGCGTTCCTGGGAGATCATCCATTCGCGGAAGGCATCGGCGCGATAGAAGACGCGGCGGCCGATCCGGACGCAGGGCGGGCCGATCCGGCGGGTCTGCCAGCGTTGCAAGGTCGCGGTCGAGATTCCGAGCGCTTCGGCGACCTCGCGCCGCCCCATCCAGCCTTGCATCAGTTCCGCGGAAGCGGCTCCGTTTCGTTGCGCGTTAACTTGATCGTCCATGCCCGTTTCCTTGTGTCCTTGCGGTTCCGATGACCGCAAAGGGACCACGGCGGGCCGGCGTCAGGCAGGGTTGAAACGGGCGCAAACGGGGCGGAAACAATAGGGCGTGGGCATAAAGACGGGCCGAATACGGGCGGAAACACGGGCATAAACAAGCGCAAGCGTGTTTTGGCCGCCTCAATCCACCGTCGGAGGCGGCGCGTACCTTGCCGTCAATCCACAACGCGAAAGCGCTGCCGTCGAAGAATCGACTCGACTCCAGAGGCGAAAGAACATATCAAGAACTGACTGTTGACCAATCGGGTTATGAAAGGAGGAGGAGATGGTTCTGGCCATCGCATATCCAAGCACTGCGGCGGGAGATCCCCATCGCTTGAGCGCTCAGAAGATCGCGAGCATCGCCAGCGACATCCGCGCCCGCCTGTTCGGGGTTCAGCCAAGGCCGGTCGATGTGGCGGCGCTGATCGCGAAGACCGCGCGCCTAGTCGTCAACGGCAAGCCGATCAACCTGTCCTGGGGCCTCGATCGACCGATCCACGACGAGAACGGCCACGAGGCGCTCGGCGTTTGCGAGAACGATCCCGAACTGCCCGACACGGTGATGATCAGCATCAACGCCAGCCTGCTGGCTCATCAGCCGGAGGTGATCCGTTCAACCGCCGCGCACGAGTTTGCGCACGCCATCTTCGACATGCCGGCGGCGATGGGCGGCAACATCCGGCGGACGTTCCGAACATCGGTTGCGCCCGCCATCGCCAGGCCCGGGGCACCGATCGATTGGGTCGAATGGCGGGCCGACGAGTTCATGGGCGCGTTTCTGGTTCCGGCCGACAAGCTCGCGCGCGTGCTGCCGAAGCACGCAAGTGCCCTGGATCTGCCTTTCCACTGGCGCGCTGCACCCGATGGTCGCTCCGTTCCCTTCGTCGATCTCGATCCGAGCGAGGGCACACTCGGCCTGCTGGTCGATGACCTCGCCGAAGCGTTCGGCGTGACCGCCGCCTTCATGTCGGTGCGGTTGGCGAAGGGCGGCTTCATCGGTCGGCGCTTTGAAACCGGGAGCACGCTCTGATGGCCTTCGGTCAAACCGTCCGCTTTCACCGCAATCAAAAGGGCTTCGGCCTGAATGAGTTCGCCGAGCGTCTCGGCGTCTCGCCTGCCTATTGGAGCCGCGTCGAGCGCGAGCAGGAAAACCCGCCGCGCGACGATCTCGTTGAGCGCGTCGCCGCCATCCTTGAAGTGAAGCTCGACGATCTGTTCTGCGAAGCCGGGCGCCTGCCGCCCGATCTTCGCGGCGATATCAAAGCCGTTGTGACGCTCTATCGACGCAGCCGCGACGCAAGGAATTCCACCAGCAAATGATGACCATGACCAAATAACGAGTGTTTCGAGATGCCAGCGCCGCCCCGTTCCTTTCTGACCGTTACCGACACCGCGATCCGCTGGCAGGTTCCCGCCCTCGACATCGCGGGCTGGGCGATCGACGGCGAGATCGCACTTTCGGCCGTGCTGCCGACGGTCGAGACGGCCGACAAGCAGATCGCCTCGGGGATCGTGGAGATCGACGGCGCGGACGTGGTCGCCTTGTTCCGGCGTGACGGCGCATCGCGCAAGCCGGCGCTGGTGCGGCGTTTCCGTCGTTCGAAGAAAACGGAGTGGGAGTGGATTGCGCGCCCGGTCGATGGTGTCGCCGTCACCTCCGCCGACGTGATCATCCTGCGCAAAGAGTTTGAGCGTTGCGAACGCGCCTGGGGATTGTTCGACGCGGGTGCGGCCGAGAGCGGCCCGAAGGCATCAACACAAGCCAAGCGCGCCGCCGGGCCGGGCGCGCCGCCCAAGCACGATTGGGACGCCTTCGCAGGCGCCATCGCTCGGCGTGTGCACGATCATGGCATGCCGGTCAGCCAGGGCGAGTTGGTGCGCGATATGATGGATTGGTTCGCGGGCCGGGAGGATTTCCCGCCGCCCGACGAACGGACGGTGCGGCGGAAAGTTTCGGCAATCTGGAAGGAGCTTGCTTCTCAATAGTTCGGCAAGGCCCTTAAGCCGTCAAACTACTGGTCGAGGTCTGTGAAAAATTCGGAGAAGTCGATTGCCTCTGGCACGCGGCGAGCAAGAAATAGGCCTGTGATCCTTGCCGCTGGAAAGCGCCGCTTCAGTACGTTTGACATCGCGCGGAACCTACATCCTGTGACCAACAGATCGTCAACAATGCCGATCCATGTGGGTTCGTTTTGCACGAGCGTTTCGTCGATTGCATAGACGCTTTCCCAGTCGCCTGGCGGCGGTCGATTAGCGCTCTCGTGCGCCGCCGCCATCGGATGTGTTTGCCGAATAAGTTCTCGAACGTCTGGATTTACTCCTGCCGGCGCTCTTATGGCGCGCAGCATGTCCATAACGCGATCGTCATACTCCGGGTCTGTTTTGAGCTTTGACGGCGGAACCGGCACAAGCGTCAACTGAGACAAAGCCGCGCCCAGATTCCGCGTGAAGGCGTTCGCGGCAGCGTTAATCGCCAGCGCCTTGTACCGCCAACTCGCCGTGCCACGGAATCGAACGGGCTTCTTAAAGTTTAGGATGAGCTGGTTTGTGGCGCTGTGGGAAAAGCCTTTGCGTGCCGAATAGTCCCCAAAAAACAGGCACTCGTCCCCGGCTTCGAGGAAGGTGTGATCGCCGCGCGTGAGCTCGTCGATCTTAGTGAGACGTGACGGGAACGATGTGTCGCCGGATGTCGTCATAGTCGGCGACGCGGATCGCCCCGCGCTCCTCAAATGTGTGTGGCCATTTCAGTTCCGGATTGCGGAAATTGCTCTCCAATATGAAGACCTTTCGACCTTGCTTCAGAGCATGGCGCGCTTGCACCAAGGTTCCCGACGTCTCTCCGGCTTCCACGATGATTGTCGCGTCGGTCAGCGCGGACATTGTGATATTGCGCTCCGGAAAGAAGAAGTTGTTGGACGTTGGATTCTTCTGATTGCTGTAGCGCTTCACGGGCACCTGGCTGATCAGCAGGTGATGCTCGGCAATTTGTTGCTGCAGTTTCGCATTCGACGCAGGGTAGGATTTGGAGAGCGGCGTTCCGAGGACGGCGATCGTTCGCCCGCCCAGTTCGATCGCGGCGGTGTGCGCCGCCGTGTCCACGCCAGCGGCCAAGCCCGACACAATAGTGAAATCGTCTTGCAGAAGCGATTTCACGAGCCTGCGTGTTCTGGCCAGTCCCTCTGCGGAGGGCTTCCGCGTCCCGACGACCGCAACCGATCTCGGCGAGTTCACCAATTCCCACCAGCCTTGGAAGTAAAGAAGCTCAATCGGGTGATCAGCGACTCGCAGGCGCTCCGGGTAGTCACCGGCACCATGGACGCGGACGCCATAGCTCTTGATGCCAGCGTCCTTCAGACGAGCGTGAACATCGTTTGCATATGAAGACGCACGCGAGCGTTCCACAAAATCTGACGGCACCGCGCCTTCCTGCTTCGAAAAGAGATCTGCGATGGATTTGAAGCTCGCGCTCTGCTCGTCCCACAGCGACTCATACGCACCGAGTTCCAGAAAGGGCGAGACGGCGCGCTGAGCAAAGTCCTGTGATATGAGCTCCAGTTGCATGCCTTCTCCCTCTTTCCGATTAAAGCCTCGCCCGACGGGACGTGAACAAATACAGAACAAATGACTGCGTCGCAAGTTTGAAAACCGTTACTCGCGGTACCAAGCCTGCGTGACTTTACACTCCACGCAACGTCCCCGGATCGCAAGCGCCATACTCACGAGCGGCTAGGCGGCGGATCAATCGTCACCTTGCAGCCAAGCGCCGCAAGGATCAGGAGCGCCTTTCCAATTTGCGCGGTTGGCTTGCCGGCTTCGAGATCGACGATAAACCGAACGCCAACGCCAGCAGCTCCTGCGAGCTGATCTTGCCGCAGTTTCTGCGACTTGCGAGTAGTTCGGACGATCACGCCGATTTCGGTAGGTGTCACGGTGCGATTCGCCATTCTTCCCGAGCAGGCAAATAAGCACTGATCGGTACGCATGTCGATGGAAAAGTCCCGCTCGGGAATATTCGCCCAATTCTGTCGAGCAGATTGCCAGAATTACCCGCTCGGGAAGATGTGTCAGGCTGTCGCTACATTCTGAACCAACCGCGGCTTAGCCCGTAGCATATCGCCGACCTGTTCAAGCCCGGCGCGAAGGGGATCGTCGAGCAGGTGGGCATAGCGCTGCGTGGTCTGAACTTGGGTGTGACCGAGGAGCTTGCCGATCATCGGCAGCGTCATGCCGCCCGAAACGAGCAGGGACGCGAAGGTGTGCCGCAGATCGTGGGTGCGGACGGCGGGCAGTTCGGCCTTCGTCCGGACATCTTCCCAGAACCGCTTGATGTCCTGAAGCGGCTTGCCTTCGGCATCGCCCGGAAACACCCATTCGCAATCTTTGGGCACGCGCAGCCGTATCGTGCGCAGCAGCGCGGCGGCGGACGCGCTGATCGGCGCGCGGTGCAGGCGGCGCTGCTTCGTGGTGGCGGCGGGTTTGATCCAGACGGCGGCGTCAAGATCGAATTGATCCCAACGCGCGCCCAGCACCTCGCCGCGTCGCGCGCCGGTCAGCAGGATCAGGCGCACTGCATCGGCGGCGCGGCGGTTCGGATGCGCATCGAGCGCGGCGGATAGCCGCCCGATTTCATCGGTTGAGAGATAGCGGTCCCGAGGCGCTTCGGCATTCCGAGCGAAACCGGCGGCGGGGTTGTCGGTGCGGATGCGCCAGCGGATCGCAAGGTTGAACATCTTGCGCAGGATTTCGCCGACACGGTTCGCCCGGACCGGCGTGGGCTTGCGGCCTCGCTTTCCCAGCGTGCCACCGGCGATCTGGCAGAGAAGCCTATCGACATCATCGGGCTGGATCTCCGCCGCCTTGCGTGGTCCCCAGGCGGGTTCGACCAGCTTGCGCAGCATCGACGCCTGATCGTCGCGGTTCCGCTTCGCAAGCTTGGAGGCGTGTTCTTCGAGATAACGGTCGATCAGTTGTCGCACGTTGGGCGACTCTCGGGCCTCGTCCCGTTCGGCCATCGGATCACGGCCCTGGTCGATCTCGCGCTTCAGCCGCTTTGCTTCTTCCCTGGCGGCGGTGACCGACCAATCTGGCCATGCGCCGATGGTGAGGCGGCGCTCCCGCGCTTCGATCCGGTAGGTCAGGATGAAGGCGCGCGTGCCGCCGCTGGTGATCCGGACACCGAAGCCGACGACCTCCTCGTCATAGACGATGATGTTTTTCTGCTTCGGCTGAAGCCCCTTCACGTTGCGTTCGGTGAGATGCGCCTTCATGCTTTCGACCCTTTCCGCGCCACTCAGCCGCGGTCATTTCCGGTCAGCAAGATGCTCTCGGCGGGTCTTACTAAGAATGGCGGGAAGGGGCGCAAACAGGGCGGAAAGCACGGGGGCGGTGCGTGGGCGGGTTTCACCGCAACGTGCGCGCAGCATTGGGCTGGTCTCCGCGGCGGTGGGTGATGGCCCGCCGCGTTGCGGCGACTATTCCGAGCGAGGGGAGCCGGATGACAGGAAACCTTCTCCCTTTCTGGCTCGGCCGATCGACACCTCGACGATGCGGTCAATGATCCGATCGGCCGTCTTCCATTTCAGGACCAGTTTGCCGGGGTCCATCCCATAGTCAGCGACGACATCCTTCAATTGCTCAAGATTCAGTTCCGCGAGGCGCGCCCGAAGTTCCAACTCGCCTCGGCGCGCAAGCTCGACAGGATCAAGGGCTGCCGGCGCCCGTCGATGTGACGCGCGAGATAAGACGGGCTTTTTCGGCTTCTCTTGCAAACCAAGCGCCTCTTCGATCCGGCGGGCGAACTCAGGATTGCGCTCCGCCTCGTCGACCACGGCGCGCACCAGTTCGTTCAGGGTTCTCTTCATATTCATCTCAAACCCCCAGTTTGGTCAGAATCTCGGTTGCCAAATCGGAGAACCGATCATGCAGGCCCTGATAGCCCCACTTTTGTTTCAAGGTTGAGTAGCCCGAATGCTCTGCTGCGGCGGCAATCTGATTAGCCTGCGGAATGAGCGTGTCGAACACCGGCGGCCAATTCTTCGCATCGGCCGTATGGTTCAGTTTAAGCTGCTTCAGCATGTTGACGTGCACGTTCGAATTCGCCTGGAATTTGGTCACGACAATGCCGAGCGGTTCGATATCTTCGGCTATCTCCTCCGAGAACTCGCGGACTCGCCGAACGATCTGGGGAATGCCATAGGTCGAGAGAATATCCGGGATCGTCGGAATGATGAACCCGTGAGACATGCGAAGACCGTTCTGCGTAATCTTCCCCAAGTTAGGCGGGCAATCGATGATCACTACATCATAGTCTTCGATCAGATCCTTCGTCGCACGCCACAGAATGTCGAATGGCCGAATGGCGCCATATTTGCCAACAGGAGTGTTGATCAGCTCATCCTGAACGTCGATCAGGTCGAGGCTGGATGGCAAGAGATCGATGGTGGTTGCCGACGAAACGTCGGAAACGCGCTTCTGCAGCGTCTTCTTAAGATCGAATTTTTTGCTGTCGGGGTTGAGCGCATCCTTGAAGAGCTGAGCCAGCGTGAAGCCCTTGTCATTGAGCTCGCGCCACTTCTCCTCGCCGATCAGCATCGTGGTTGCATTCGTCTGCGGATCGAGATCGATCACGAGCACCTTCTTGCGCTTTTCCGCCGAAAGGGTTTCGGCGAGGGCAACCGTCGTAGTCGTCTTGCCGACGCCACCCTTCAGATTGATAGTCGAAAATACGTGAGCCATTGGGACCTTCCTTCTCCTTAGCCAGGCGCGGATGTGCGACCGGCGGAAAACAGGCCCTGAGGCAAGATCGACGATCGGCTTCGGAAAGTCGGACATGCGAGTGCGCCAGTTGGCGACCGCTTGCCGCGACGTCTTTGCCATTTCGGCGATCTCATTGATGCCGACCAGTTCGTCGTCCGGGATCATGTTTGGCCTGTGAACGATGTAAACAAAAACTGTTTACGCCGTTCACAGTCTGGCTGTCAAGCTCCGGTTTCACGGCGCCGCCGTTGCCCGGGAGTCGCGGGTGCCAGCTGCAATATTGGCGCTCTCCTCCAGCAGATCACTGACGCCATCGCTCAAACCCTGATCAGCGGAGCAGTCCGTTTCGTGTCCGCACTGTGTCCGTCGCCTTCCCGGTTTCGAACGACGGTTCACGCCTTGTTCCGCCGCCGAATGCGCGTTCTGCTGCGATTGCTCCGGCCCGGAGCATGTGCGGTTCGCATTCCTATCTCGCGCGCCGACAGGCAAAATCCCGAATGACATCAATCTGTTACAAAAGGGGTTGCGTTTGCGTTCTGCGGCGCATACAAGCCCGTCACACCTTGACGCGGGGTGGAGCAGCCCGGTAGCTCGTCAGGCTCATAACCTGAAGGTCATAGGTTCAAATCCTATCCCCGCAACCACCGATGCCTGCGATAGCAGGTCGTCCAAAACCCCGGCTTCCGAAAGGACGTCGGGGTTTTTCTTGCCCGCTACAAACCGGAGGATCGCCGCCAGGTCGCCGCGCAGGAGGATTGCCAGCGTTCCGCCTTCCGGAACGAGGTCCACCCGGCTGACCAGAGACCGGAAGGTCTCCGCAGCCTGGGTCTTGGTTTCCTCGCTCTGTAGGTCCCGGTATAGGGCGGCGATCTTTTGGTGATAGACCTCCGCCATATTCGGGCAACGCGCAGTTCGGGGACGTCCTGTATGACCCACTCGCCCTCCGGGTTAAGCCGCGAAACGCGCTTACCTGTGTCAGGGTCCTTGATGTAGCGCAGCCGGTTCCAGACCAACTTGCCGACATAAAGTTCATTGTTGAGGATGCCCACGCCGCGTTTCGGATTGCCGTGAATCGTTGACGGCCCCCATTCGCTTCCCTGCGGCCCGGACACACCCTCCCGGTTCAGCGTCATCGCGATCGTGCGCGATGACTGACCAGCCAGATAATCCGCGAAGATACGGCGGACAACGTCGGCCTCAGCCTGATTGATCGTGCGATCACCGCGGATCGCTTCGCCGTTCGCGTCGAATTGCTTGACGACATCATAGCCGTAGTACAGCCCACCACCTGACTTGCCGTCTTCGACACGCCCGCGAAGTCCGCGCCGCGTTTTGTCAGCCAGGTCCTTGAGGTACAGCGCGCCCATCGTTCCCTTGAGACCAATGTGCAGCTCGCTCACTTCGCCTTCCGACAAAGTGACGATGTTGATGCCGACGAACCGCATTCGCTTGTAGAAGCCGGCAATGTCCTCTTGGTCGCGCGACAGCCGGTCAAGCGATTCCGTCAGAACGAGATCAAAGCGACGCTTGAGGCCGTCCGCGATCAATTTGAACGCCGGGCCGCAGAAGCGATGCCCCGGAAATCGCCCGATCCGTATAGCTGTCGACGATCTTCCAACCTTCGCGGTCGGCGCGAGCGCGGCACAGCCGAAGCTGATCCTCGATAGAGGCGTCGCGCTGATTGTCCGATGAATAACGGGCGTAAAGCGCGACCTTCATGAGACGGCCTCCCTATTTACGGAGGCGTTCGCGGGACGCGCGCTCCCATTCCGCGTCGACGAACTCCCGCGCGGCTTGACGCGCAAGCAGCCGCACAAGCGCGACGAGGCGCGGGTCGGTCTTTGCGGGGTCGTAAGCCTCCGCGCGCTCCGATGGCACGAGAACCAACCGCACGCTTTCGGCTGTCGTCCTTCTCGGTCTTGCCAACGCCATCGCCTCGTCGCCGAGCGGCCCATTCCGCTCACGACGAACTGTGCCGCCAAGACCGACATTTGAGAATGCGCATTCCCGGTCACGTCAGCGGTCTCCCCCGTAGAGCGCTCGCCAACGACGCTTTGCTTCGCAGATGATCGTAGCTTCTGCGGCAGCAGCAGCGAACGCTGTCGTAAAAATACTTGTTTCTCGCGGTTTGTCATGCGGCAGATATCCACCGCCACCCAAGTCGAGAACGATTCTATTTTAGTCTGCGTCGAAGCCATTGCGCACCAGATCCTTGATCCGAACAATCATGCTGCGTCGCGGATCATGTGGTAGCTGCTCGAAACCGAAGTTCTGATAAAAGCGACGCACATCGTCATCGAGCGGATGCGTCAGCACGCCGTAGCAGCCGATCTCCTTCGCCATGCCCACTGCGGTTTTCAGCGCGTAGAACATCAGAGACCGCCCAACCCCCATGCCCTGAAATCGCGTATCGACGGCAAGTTGGCCGAGCAGAAAAATCGGAATGTTCTCCGGCCGATTCCGTTGCGACGACTTTGGCAGATACTCACGCTCGATATGTCCCACGCTGAGCGTGACGTAGCCGGCGATCATTCCCGTTTCCGCGTCACGGATCACCGTGCTTCGCGACACGTCGATTTGCTGGTTACGCCAGGCGTGTCGACGAAACCACTGGTTCATCGACTCGCGCCCGCAATCAAATCCTGCGCAGTCGTCGGTCTCCTCAAGCTGCCGCGGTGGCGTCAGTCTTGCCATACCGGGCGGCTCTTCGAGAGCTTCTTCAGCGCCGGAATTTCCTTGGCGGGACTGTTCACCCACGCCTCGAATTGTTTCCACTTCGCAGCGGGGATCGTCACGCGAGTCTGCTGAAGAAGGTCGATCTCGGCCGCTTCCACCGCCTTGCGGCGAATGAAGTCACTCAGATTGGTGCGGGATTGATCCGCCGCGGCCTCAAGCAGCTCGCGTTCCTTCTTGGACACCCGCACGCTCACAGGAGCGAGATTGGGCATGATGGCTCCTTTCATGCTCGTAGGACAATAGCATACAGCGCCCAAAAGGGCCAGCATTTTTTCGACGGCCAGGAGCCGCCGGCACTGTCCCCATCGACGCAGAAATTACGGAGAGCTTCGCTCGCTTTGTCGTGATCGGCTGCGGCTGACGCCTTGCCGATCGTAGCCGGGGAGAGATGGTCTCGGCCATCTCTCCCCCGCGACTACCGCCTGCGACATGGCAGGGCCGCGCACGCGCAAGGCGGCGCATCTTTGTCATTCTACCGATCCTTCCAATCTACCTCGCTTGTCGCGCAGCCCGGCCACGCTCGCCGATAGCCGCCCCCCTCTCTGCCGAGCGCTCACGCGCCCCCGGGAGGCATGGCGGGGGCCATGCCTCCGGCATGAACAGAGAAAGGATCGGAACAATGGCTAGGACATCGAAGAGGGCGAAGGCCGTCCCGGTTGCGACGGTCGTGGAAGCGGCGGACGTGGACGTTCGCAGCGTAGGAGACCGTCGCAAAATGGAAGAAGCGGACCTCGGTGGCCGACCTTCCGACGGGACCGAAAGATCCGCGCTCGACGGTGCTCTCATCCGAGGAGGAGGCGATCATCGTCGCCTTCCGCAAGCATACCCTGTTGCCGCTCGATGATTGCCTCTACGCGCTTCAGCCAACGATCCCGCACCTGTCGCGGTCTTCATTGCATCGCTGCCTGCACCGTCACGGCATCAGCCGGCTCCCGGAGGTCGAAGGCGACAAGCCGATCAGGAAGACGTTCAGGAGCTACCCGATCGGCTACTTCCACATCGACATCGCCGAGGTGCAGACGGCTGAGGGCAAGCTGCGCCTGTTCGTGGCCATCGACCGCACTTCGAAGTTCGCCTACGCCGAGCTCCACCAAGAGGCGGGCAAGATGGTCGCGGCTCAGTTCCTGCGCAACCTCATCGTGGCAGTTCCCTATGCCATCCACACGGTGCTGACGGACAACGGCATCCAGTTCACCAACCACGCCCGTCACAAATATGCGTTCCACCACATCTTCGATCGCGTCTGCGACGAGAACGGCATCGAGCACAGGCTCACCAGGATCAACCATCCCTGGACCAACGGACAGGTGGAACGGATGAACCGCACCATCAAGGACGCCACCGTCAAGCGCTTCCACTACGACAATCATGACCAACTGCGCCGGCACCTTCAGGACTTCATCAAGGCATACAACTTCGGCCGAAGGCTGAAGACGCTCAAAGCGCCTCACACCCTACGAGTTCATCTGCAAACGATGGACTTCAGAGCCCGATCGATTCATCATCGATCCAATCCATCAAATGCCGGGACTGAACACCATGCCGCCTTTGGAGCGGCCGATGGCCTGGCTCTGAGTCCCCCTTTTGCGCCCTGACCGTGCCGATGGACCTTCACGATCGTCGCATCGACCATGGCATATTCCATGTCCGGCTCGTCCGAGCAGGCCTCGAAAAGCCGCACGAAGACATCGGCTGCGCGCCAATCGCGGAAACGCCGGAAGGCCGTGCTCCAGTTGCCGAAATGAGCCGGAAGGTCGCGCCAGGGGCTACCCGTTCGTGCAATCCAAAGCACCGCCTCCACAAACCGGCGATTGTCGCTGCCGCTCCGGCCGGGGTCGCTGCGCTTCCCCAGACAGTGCGGCTCCATCCTCGCCCATTGGGCGTCCGTCAAAACGTAGCGATCCATCCAAAGCGTGAATCACATCTCACGCTCCTTGTGAATCCCCACGGGCCTTAGTTGGCGGTGCGGCGGCGCGACCAGATGAGCGCCATGTCCTCGCCGTCGCTCTCGACGGGGCTCGCATCGAGCCGACCGGAGCGGGGAAACTCGGACCGCCCAGCTTGCAAGGGAAAGGCAGCCATTGCCCTTCTCACATTGGACGCCTTCTCCCACGCTGCACCGAACGCGGCGAATCATCACGGCGAACAGACGGGCGGAAATCAGAACCGTTCTCATTCTTGCCTGTTCACGGCCGGCAAGGAACTCCACCGACACTGAGGATGACATTGAGCGTGCGGGGCTTGCCCGCGCAGGAGCCAGCGAAGCCGTTGTCGGTGCGATGGGAGAAAGCGCGGATCGATGGCAGCCATGACGCGATTTCCAGTCCCTCCGCTGACCAAACCACGCCCACTGCGAACTCGATGGTTCAGGTCTGACCGAAGACCGGCGACGAAGAAGTCGCCTCGATCTTGAACCTGCAACACGCCGCCTGCGGCTTTTTTCCGCCGCCGGCCAGGGCCGGCTTTGCATCGCCAAACAAAAAAGTCCTCGCCGGATGTTGCAGGCCGATCGTCCCCGGTCCGTCGACCTTCATCGAGATCGCGATGGTCGCGGTCCGATCAGCAGGGGGAAATCGCATCATGGCTACCATCGGCACTTTCTCCCGCACCGAATCTGGCTTTTCTGGCTCGGTCAAGACCCTCACGCTCAACGTCAAGTCGGTGAAGTTCGTCCCCGTCGAAAGCGACAACGACAAGGGTCCCAACTTCCGCGTGCTCGCCGGCGCCACCGAGTTCGGTGCGGCATGGAAGAAGACCGCTCGCGAGACGCAGCGCGACTATCACTCGGTCAAGCTCGACGACCCTTCGTTCCCGGCTCCGATCTACGCGAGTCTGGTCGAGACCGACACCGAGGGCGAGTTCGCTCTGATCTGGTCCCGCCGCGCGGCCGACTGACATCGGCCCCTGCGAAGCCCCGCGCAAGCGGGGCTTCGTCATGCTCATGTCCGCCGCCGTCAGAAAAAGAATAGAGAATAAGGTGAGCCGGATTTGTATTTCCGAGGCTTCTATTGCTGGAATAGAGGCTTCTATTGCTGGAATAGCGAAGTGGGATCGAAGATGCTTGGCATCGCATCTTTCTATCTGCGCGCGGTGTGCATGAACCGCAATCTTTGGGGTTGCGAGAACTTCGAGGAAATCACCATCCGGCACAGCAAGTTTGCCGCGCAGCGTTTCGCCCATGAGGCCGCGCCCGCGTTGACGAGCTTCGCCCATTCCTCGCCCGCGCCATTCGTCGCTGGCATCAAGGCGGCGCGGGAGCGCATCGTTGCCCGCATCGACGACGACCGCGAAACCTTCCTGCGCAAGCGCGGGTTCAGCAAGGCTGAAACGGCTAAGATCATTGAGACCGTCTTACAGGAGGAAGGCCGTCCGCCCGAAAGCATCTTCGATTTCGTGCAGGGCATGACGGCGCACGCTCGCACCAAGACGCATCAGGATACGCGGCTTGAACTGGAAGGAAAGGCAAAGACCTTGTTGGAGAAGGCCGCATAAACAGAGAAGGCCGCGCCGTCATGATCGACGGCGCGGCCCCACAGGGTCCGTCCACGTTCGGATTTCCAAGAAGACAGATTAGGTCACGAACCCATAAACGGGATTCCGTTTGGACGGGATGCGTGATTCAATCTCCAGAGGTGGGAGGATTGAATGGCACGTTTTGATCTGACGGATTTTGAATGGTCTGTGATCCAGCCGCTGTTGCCGAACAAGTCGCGCGGCGTTGCACGGGTGGATGATCGGCGGGTGCTGAACGGGATTTTCTGGCGGCTGCGCACCGGTGCGCCGTGGGCGGACATTCCAGCGCGCTACGGCCCGCACACCACTTGCGTGAACCGCTTCAACCGGTGGCGCAAGGCAGGCGTGTGGGATCGCATTCTGTCGGCTGTTTCAAAGGCTTACGATGGCGACATCCAAATGATCGATTCGTCGTCGATCCGCGTGCATCAACATGCGGCCAACGGTCAAAAAAACAGACGCGATCCCGTTGCATGGGTCGCTCGCGCGGCGGGCTGACCACCAAAATCCACGCGCTGGTGGATGCCTGCGGCCTGCCGATCGTCCTCAAGATCACCGAAGGCCAGGCCCATGACGGGCGTAGCGCGCAGGACATGATCGACACCGTCGAACGCGGCGACGTGCTGCTGGCCGACCGGGCCTACGACTCCAACGCCCTGCGTCAAACGCTGGCCGCGCGCGGCGCGAGAGCCAATGTGAAGCCGATGCCAAATCGCGTTGCGGCCTTGCAATTCAACAGACGGCTCTATCGCAAGCGCAATCTGGTCGAACGCTTCTTCAACAAAATCAAGCACTATCGCGCCGTCGCCACCAGATATGACAAACGTGACGACAACTTCCTCACCTCCATCAAGCTCGCCTCAATCCGCATCTGGTTGCGATTTAATGAGTCGATGACCTAGTGATTTTCCGCTGATCCGTAAACCGGGATCGGCGGCCGTACCTGAATGGCACGGCAGCCGCTCGCCGGGCTGCGCCCGGCTCGCGATCCACCCACAAACTTTTCAATTATCCGATCGGAAATGTCGCGCTGACGCGCGAGCTTGAGGCCATGATCGTCAACGCTTCGGCGGCCGGATCAGATCGCAGGGATCGACATCGAGCGCCACCGCGACCTTTCCCAAGACGCTGACGCTCGCCGAGACCGCGCCGCGCTCGATCGAGCCGACATAGCGCATGCTCAACCCCGAGCGCTCCGCCAGCTCTTCTTGCGTCAGTTTCTTGTCATAGCGCAGCCGACGCATGTTGATCGCCATGACCTCCTTAAGGTCCATGACGCATCGGAGCCAGAATCGGAACGATCGTTCTAGGAATGATCGTTCCTATTCCGTTATAGTTGGGGCTGGCTCTTACCCGAGATTCGTCCTGCCGGGCGATCCGCTACCGCGGCATCGGCATAACGTCATTCCGTATTGGCCACGGGAAAGCTGTCGCAATTCTATTGCGGGCCATGCCGATAACCTATTTGTCAAAGTGGGGAACGGTTCGGGGAACACGATGACGAATAAGTCCGCCTTCAAGGACAGCCCGCCGCTGACCGAGCGGGTGAACGCCTACGACGAAGCCCATCTCGCCACCTATCTCCGGCTGCTCGACGCGGCCGAGGAAGGCGCCGACTGGCGCGAGGTGGTCAAGATCGTCTTCGGCCTCGATGCCGAGGCCGATCCGCAGCGCGCGAAGCAGATGCACGACAGTCACCTGGCCCGCGCGCGCTGGATGACCGAGCACGGCTACCGGCATCTCCTCCAGCCGCGCATGCAGTGAACCCCGCAAAAATTCGGCATCCGGCATGCAACTCATGATTGCCCGTCCCGCGATCGCTTCGCATTCCGATTATCTGCCTTCCAGCGTTTCCGACCGCCCCCAGAACAATCCCGACCGCTGATGGGAGGGGGGACATTTCCTTAGAGACCCCCGATTTTTGTCACTCCGCCGGACCGCGGATTCTTCGCCATCGTCGCAACCGACTCGCCGCCATGACGGCGGTTGCGACGGAGCCGCGCAATGCCGGAGAAGACCGAGAAGACTTGGCCGCGTTTCGTGCGCACGCCCGAGGCCGCGCGTCTGCTCGGTCTTTCGCCACGCACGCTTGAGAAGCATCGTTGCGACGGCACCGGGCCGGTCTATCACAAGCTCGGCGGGCGCGTGGTCTATACCATCGCCGACATTGAAGCCTGGATCGACGTCTGCGCACGTCAGTCCACATCGGAATCCGCTGCCGGCCAGGCGGCCGGCGCGGCGGGCTGATCGTCGGCATGTCGGCGCGCCGCCCATACGACGACCAGCAGCTCGAACTGTTCCGGGCGCGCGGCGACGATGTCGCCGCACGCGACACGCAGGACCTCATGTCCTGGCCGTTCTTCTCGCTCGCCAAGGTCCGCCGCGTGACGCCGATCGACTTCCGCATGGGCGAGGTGTCGATCCGCGTCGAGGCGACGGCCGAGCACGGCATGGCAACGATCTGGGACGCCGACGTGCTGATCTGGGCCGCGAGCCAGATCGTCGACGCGCGCGATCGCGGCTTGCGCACGTCGCGCCTCATGGCCGCCACGCCCTATGAGATCCTCACCTTTGTCGGCCGCAGCGACTCCGGCCTGAGCTACGACCGCCTGAAAGCGGCGCTCGACCGGCTGCAATCCACCACCGTCGTCACCTCGATCCGTCAGCCGTCCGAGCGGCGGCGGCATCGTTTCTCATGGATCAACGAGTGGAAGGAGCGTCTCGACGCGACCGGGCGGCCGCTCGGCATCGAACTGATCCTGCCGGACTGGTTCTATGCCGGGGTCATCGACGACGCGCTGATCCTCACCATCGATCGCGCCTATTTCGATCTGACCGGCCGCCTCGAGCGCTGGCTGTATCGCCTTGTACGCAAGCATGGCGGCCGGCAGACGCACGGCTGGAGCTTCGACCTTCCGCATCTGCATCTGAAGTCCGGCAGCCTGTCGCCGCTGCGCCGTTTCCGCTTCGAGCTGCGCGCCATCGTCCAGCGCCAGCCGCTGCCCGGCTACCACCTGACGCTCATCGACGATCCCGATGGACGCCAGCGCCTGATCTTCCAACCAACGGCTTCCGATCGCACCGTCACGCCGCACCAGCGGCGGGGAGGTGTGCAATGAGCATGCCTCGCATCGGTGCAAAAGGTGTGGACGGACCCGTACTATTGGGAACGCCGACTCCCGTTCTATTAGGAACGCGAGTCCCGTACTATTGGGAACGCGCGCGCGCCGTATCGTCCGGCCGCCAAGCGTCGGAGATCGCGTCATGACGGTCACCGACTTTTCCGTGATTACGGGCGATTGTCGCGTCCTGATGCCGGCGCAGGGTCCGTTCGACCTGATCCTAGCCGATCCGCCCTATGGCGACACGTCGCTCGCCTGGGATCGCCGTGTCGACGGTTGGCTGCAGCTTGCATGCGCCGCGTTGAAGCCATCGGGATCGCTCTGGGTGTTCGGCTCGCTGCGCAGCTTCATGGCGACGGCCGATCAATTTGCCGACGCCGACCTGCGCTACGCGCAGGAGATCGTGTGGGAGAAGCAGAACGGCACCAGCTTCCACGCCGATCGCTTCAAGCGTGTGCATGAGCTGGTCGCGCAGTTCTATCGCGCGGACGTGCCGTGGAGCGCCGTTTATAACGACGTGCAGACGACGCCCGACGCGACGGCGCGCACCGTGCGGCGCAAGATGCCACCGCCGCATACCGGCCGCATCGACGCCGGCCACTACGTCAGCGAGGACGGCGGACCGCGGCTGATGCGCTCCGTGATCTACGCGCGCAATTGCCACGGCACGGCAATCCATCCGACGGAAAAGCCGTCCGGCCTGATCGAAATCCTGATCCGCACGAGCTGCCCGCAAGGGGGCCTGGTCGGCGATTGGTTCGTCGGATCGGGCGCCGCCGGCGAAGCCTGCCGGCTCGCCGGGCGGCGCTATGTCGGCTGCGAGATCGACGCCGGCATGGCCGAGCTTGCGCGGGGGCGCATCACATCGGTGCTGCCGTTCATCGAGGGAGCGCAGCCATAACGGCAGGGCTGCGCGCCATCGGTCAGCCGGGCGACCTTACGCTTGTCGAACTGACGTGGCGCGAGAAGCGCATCGAGCACCGTATCCGCTTCGGCCGGATCGCCGAAGAACATCGTCTCGACCGCCACCGACGCATCGTCGCCTTCGCGCCCGGCAGCGTGTTCGCTCGTGCGCTGGGCGGCCAACGAATACGGCACCATCATCTCGCGGATCGACATCGTTCGGTCTGTCGAAGGTGGCGAGCCTTATCAGACGTTGCCCTTCGTCCGTCCTGGCGGCGACATCCTGTTGCGGATCAGCGGCTGGCCGAAGGTGCAGCGCGTGTTGGCCGCGATCGACGCGATCGAAGCCATCGGCATTGATCCTCCCGACGTTGCACCGGAACACTGGCGGCATCTCAACCATCGCATCGGCGTCAACGAGCCGTTCCGCATCTACAGCCATGAGCAGCACCACGCCTGGCTGTTGCGGCGGGAGGTGTCGCGATGACCGCGCGCCGCAGGACGCTGCTCGCAATGCTCACGGGTGCGGCGCTGATCGTCGCGCCGGCCTGGAGCCGCCCCGAACTCCGCTTCATCTGGAACGCATCCGCCAGCGTGCCGATCGGTCTCTATCGCATCGTGCCCGGCAATCATGTCGACGTCACCGATCTCGCCGTCGTCATGCCGCCCGCCGAGCTGGCGGCATTCCTCGACGAGCGCGGCTACCTGCCGCGCGGCCTGCCGCTCATCAAGCGCGTGCTGGCGCTCGGCGGTACGAGAATCTGCCGGCGCGACAGCGCCATTATCGCCTATGACGGAATCTACGGGCAGGCGCTCGCGCGCGATACGCGCGGCCGACCGCTGCCCGACTGGCAAGGCTGCCGCACGCTCCATGACGGCGAAGCCTTCTTCATGAATTGGGACAGTCCCGACAGCTTCGACAGCCGCTATTTCGGGCCGCTTCCGATCAGCACCATCGTCGGTCGCGCCATTCCCATCTGGACCACCGACGGCACCGATCCGGCCGCGGAATCCCTCCGCGCGCCGGTCTCCGACGAGCCGTGACGGCTCGCTTCTCCAACCAGATGAGGATATCGCCATGACGCAGATCGGCACGTTCACGAAGACCAAGACCGGCTTCAGCGGTCGCCTCCGCACGCTCGCGCTCGACGTCGAGCGCCCGTCGTTCCGATCCTTGTCTGCCGTCATCCCTCTGATCGATCGGATCGCGGATCATCCCTCCGACCCGATCGCCCGTCAGGCGGCCGTCGCGCGCAGCGCAGGTCAAGGGCGGCCGCAGGGCCGGCGCAGCCTTGCCCTTGACCGAAGCGAGCACGGTGGCAGGCTGATGGCGTCTCGGAATGGCGGGCCATGCACGGCCCTGTCATCGATCATCGCGACGTTGATCGCGTGCGGCGTGATCGTTGTAGCCGCGCCTACCGCGTCGGCCGATCCGACACCCACAAATCGCGGCTCGACGGTTGCGCCGTCCGGTCCGTGGGCGCCGCACATCGCCGAGGCGGCGAAGCGCTTCGCCATTCCCGAGCGCTGGATACGCGCGGTCATGGCCGTCGAGAGCCACGGCGATCGGACCGCGCGATCGCCCAAGGGCGCGATCGGCTTGATGCAGATCATGCCGAAGACATGGGACGAGTTGCGCGCGCGTCACGCACTCGGAAATGACCCTTGGCAACCGCGCGCCAACATCCTGGCCGGCGCGGCGTACCTGCGCGAGATGCATGACCGCTACGGCACGGTAGAAGCGATGCTTGCTGCTTACAATGCCGGCCCTGGCCGCTATGACAAGCATCTTGCCACCGGCCAGGCGCTCCCCGCCGAAACCATCGACTATGTCGCGAAGATCACGCCGACGATCGACGTTACGGCCTCCGTTGTGCGGTCCATTGGCCGTCCATTGCACCCGTCATGGTCACGCGCTCCGCTGTTCGTTGCGCGTTCCATCGCCGCAGGCGAGGACGATCGCGATGCCGGCGAGTCTCCTTCCGGCCGACCTTCGAACGGATTGCCGATTACCGGTCTATCAGCGCTCGTGCCGCCGTCCGCCGGACTCTTCGTGCGCAGGCCTGAAGACGACGGAGGACAGCGATGAACATCGTGTTTCCTCGCTTCGCGAAGTGCGCAATCGTAGAGAGTGTGGAACGCTGCGGGGCAGCACAGGCAACGACCGAGCGAATGCCTCCCGTAATCGGTTGGACAACGGAATGGCAGCTGGCGTGCGGCCGGTTGGCGTGGCGGCGGCTGCTAGAGCATGATGAGTTTAGATTTGGTTGTATCCTGCATTGACGAAGTAGTTGGCGCATTCAGCCGGTGCAACGGTTTCGAGGATCGGAGCGATAGCATTGTAGACGGCCTCGGTGGTCCGCTGCGCGGCTTTGCGTAGCCAGTGTTTGAACTTGGCAAAGAACTGCTCGATCGGGTTCAGATCAGGCGAGTATTTCGGCAGGTAGAAGAGCCGGGCACCGGCGGCACGGATGACGCGACGCACGGCGCTGGCCTTGTGCGAGCCGAGGTTGTCCATAATGACGATGTCGCCGTGCCGCAGGGTCGGGACCAGAACCTTCTCGATGTAGAGAAGGAAGGCTTCGCCGTTGATCGGCCCCTCGATGAACCACGGCGCGGTGATGCGATCGTGGCGCAGAGCGGCCATAAAGGTCATGGTCTGCCAGCGGCCATGCGGCACCTTGGCTCTGATGCGTTGACCGCGCGGCGCCCAGCCCCGCAGCGGCGCCATATTGGTTTTGGTCCAGGTCTCATCGATGAACACCAGCCGAGTGGGATCAATCCGATCTCGATACTTGGTCCATTGCGCTCGCCGACGGGCGACATCGGGACGATCCTGCTCTGCAGCAATCAGCGTCTTTTTTTGTAACTGAGCTTCACAGCGTGAACGAACTCCCACATCGTGCGGTAATCGACCTTAAGGCCACGCTCGGCAAGTTCGGCCACCAGCCCGCGCACGGTAAAGTCCTTTCGGCACCGTTGCAGCAGCCATTCGCGGTGCGGCCCCGCAATCTTCTTTGGCCTATAGCCGCCGATCTGGCTTGGCGCGACGCTGCCGGTCTCGTGGAAGCGTTGTACCCAGTTGATCGCCGTGCTGATGCCCACCCCAAACTGGGCCGCAGCCTGATGCCGCGACAGGCCGCCTTTAACGACAGCACGCACTACCCGCTCACGAAGGTCGTTCGAATAGGCTCGTCCCATCCATGCTGGCCTCCTTCCCAGTCAGCATGTTGAATCAGATGAATTCTGATTTGGGAATCTCAATCGATTCAAAATAAACCCATCCCGCTCTAGAACATCTCCCGTTGAATCACGCGGGAGACGTTTGATGGCATTGTTGTTTTGTGGACTGGACGTGGCGATGGA
Source organism: Nitrobacter winogradskyi Nb-255 (assembly GCF_000012725.1). NCBI lineage: Bacteria > Pseudomonadati > Pseudomonadota > Alphaproteobacteria > Hyphomicrobiales > Nitrobacteraceae > Nitrobacter > Nitrobacter winogradskyi. Next base: position 928,617 of record NC_007406.1, read on the forward strand.
CGAGACCGCGATCTGCGTGGTCGACGATCAGGGTAAAATCCTTCTGGAAACCACCTGTGTGAGCGATCCGGTGGCGATCCGCGATGTGCTCAAACCTTATCTCGAGCGGTTGCGCCGCGTCGGTCATGAGGCCGGCTCACTGTCGCCCTGGCTGCACCCGGAGATGCTGAAACTCGGCCTGCCGGCGGTGTGCCTGGAAACCCAGCATGTGCGGGCGGCGCTGTCGGCGCAGCGCAACAAGACCGACCGGACGGATGCGCTGGGGATTGCGCATATCATGCGCACCGGCTGGTTCCGGCAGGCGCATATCAAGAGCGAGAGCTGCTACCGCTTGCGTCTGTTGCTGACACAGCGGCGCAACCTGAAGGCCAAATTCCTCGACATCGAGAACACCATCCGGCATTCGCTGAAGGCGTTCGGCATCAAGCTCGGCGGCGCCTCGCGCGGCACGTTCGACCAGGCCGTGCGCGAGGCGGTGGCGCAGGATCCGCTCACCGCGGAGCTGATGGATGCGATGCTGACGGCGCGGGCGATGCTGTGGAAACAGTATTGCCGGCTGCACGATCTGGTGGTGCGATTCGTCGCCGGCAATGAATTGTGTCGGCGCTTCATGCAGATTCCCGGCGTCGGTCCGGTGACGGCACTGTCCTTCATGACGGCGATCGACGATCCGTCGCGGTTCCGCCGTTCGCGCGACGTTGCTGCGTATTTTGGTCTGACATCCCGGCGCTGGCAGTCCGGCACCTCGATCGACGTCCAGGGCCGCATCAGCAAGGCCGGCGATCCGGACGTACGCCGCGCGCTGTATGAGGCAGCGTCGGCGCTGATGACGCGGTTCAAGCGCAAGGACAAGGTCAAGACCTGGGGCCAGCAGATCGCCAAGCGGTCCTGTCACCGCAAGGCCTGCGTCGCGGTGGCGCGCAAGCTGGCGGTGATCATGCATGCGATGTGGACCGACGGGACGTTCTATATCGGCGATCCCGCTGTCAGCGCCCAGGACATGGCCGCGCGTACGGCGCTGAAGGATCGCAAGCTACTCGGAGCGCATCGATGAGCAGTACCCAACACGATGGATTGCAGCCGCACGTCATGGTGACGACGGCCTTTTGAACAACGGAGCTCCACGCGAGCGGATGAGGACTGGTGCAGACCAAGGACGACGGGACGCACGTTATCTTGCCTGTGGCCGGACGCCGGATGGCGTCTTTGGACCACGCCGGAATGCCTGTGATGATGCCCCGTGAATCCGATGGAGAGATGCGCCGCGACGGTTCGAGCGCTGCCGATGTGCAGCCGAAACACCCCGTCGCCAAGATGTTCGGTCCGCAGACCGACGACGCTGACGTGAAGGATTTCACGGAGCGCTGCAAGGACGACCGGCATCACTTCAGGTTCATCGTGTCCCCCGAGGACGCGAGCGACATGGAGGATCTGAAGCGGTTCACCCGCGAACTGATGACGCAGGCGGAAAAGGACCTCGGCACGAAACTCGAATGGGTCGCCGTCGATCACTGGAATACCGACAACCCCCATGTCCACGTCATCGTGCGTGGTCGCGCCGATGATGGCCGCGACCTTGTGATCGACCGCGACTATATCAAGAGCGGCATGCGTGACCGTGCGCAGGACCTCATTACGCAGGAACTTAGCCCGCGCACCGATCTCGACATCAGCCGCGCACTGAGCCGTCAGATCGAAGCCGAACGCTGGACCCAGCTCGACCGCCAGCTTGTCCGTGACGCCAACGAGGAGGGCGTGATCGACGTGGCGCCGTCACCGGATCGCCAGCCCGACGCATACCTGACGCAGAAGGTCGGGCGATTGCGCCACCTCGAACACCTCGGCCTTGCCGAGGCCATCGGCCCCGGCCAATGGGTCATGGCGGAAGGTGCGGAGTCGACCTTGCGCGAACTCGGCCAGCGCAACGACATCATCAAGCGGATGCACCGCGCCCTCGACGAGTAGGGCATCGCGCGCGGCGCGGCCGACTATGTCCTGGCCGGCGAGGCGCATGGCTCCCCGGTCATCGGCCGCCTGGTTGAACGCGGTCTCGACAACGAATTGATCGGCACGGCCTATGCCGTGGTGGACGGCATCGACGGCCGCACCCACCATATCAAGCTGCCGGACATCGAGTCGTCCGGCGACAGCGCGCCGGGCTCCATCGTGGAATTGCGATCGTTCGAGGATGCGAAGGGCAATCGGCGCGTGGCGTTGGCGGCGCGCTCCGATCTGTCAATCGAAGCCCAGACCACGGCGAGCGGTGCGACCTGGCTCGATCGCCAGCTTGTCGCCCGCGATCCGGCCGATCTCGCCGGCGGCTTCGGCCTGGAGGTGAAGCAGGCGATGGAAGCGCGCGCCGAGCACTTGGTTCGGGAAGGGATGGCGCGGCGCGATGGCGAGCGCATCCTGTTCAACCGGAACCTGATCGGCACGATCCGGCAACGCGAGCTGGATGTTCTTGGTAACAGGCTCGCGACCGAGACCGGCGCCCCGTTCCAGAAATACGCTGACGGTGAATTTGTCGCCGGCGCCTACAGCCGGCGCTTCGCGCTCGCGTCCGGCCGCTTCGCGATGATTGACGATGGCCTTGGCTTCAAGCTCGTGCCGTGGACGCCGTCGATCGAGACACACATCGGTCAGCATATCTCCGGCGTCGGGCGTACCGATGGCGGCGTGGACTGGTCGTTCGGCCGCAAGCGGGGGCTGGGGCTATGAGGGGTGAGGTGGCCGGCTCGCGGCGGATGGCCTGGTCGCCGCGCACAAGAGCCTGATCTTGAATTCCAGGCCGGTCCGGCATATGTAGGTACTTGCCTACATGGAGGTGCGACGTGACAATCACCACTCTTTCCAGCCGCGAGCTGAACCATGACGTCAGCAGCGCCAAGAAGGCCGCGCAAAATGGCCCGGTCGTCATCACCGACCGGGGCAAGCCCTCCCATGTGCTGATGACCTATGACGAGTTCCGCCGTCTCAGCGGCAAGCGCCGCAGCTTGACGCAAGCGCTTGCCATGCCGGGCCTTTCGGACATCGATTTTGATCCGCCGCGTGTCGAAATCGCGCCGCGCGGGGTCGATCTGTCTTGAGTTATCTGCTCGACACCAACGTCGTCTCCGAGCTGCGCAAGATCGGCGACGGAAAGGCCGATGCCAGGGTCGCCGCATGGGTCGACGCGGAGGAAGCCGAGAGCTTCTTCATCTCGGCCATCACCATCCTTGAACTGGAACGCGGCGTGCTCGCCATCCAGCGTCGCGACGCCGCGCAGGGCGCGCGCCTGCGCGCTTGGCTGGACAATCATGTCCGACCGGAATTTGCCGGGCGCATCCTGCCTGTCGACGACCAGATTGCGACGCGCTGCGCGCATCTGCATATTCCCGATCGGCGCAACGAGGTCGATGCGCTGATTGCCGCGACAGCGCTTGTCCACGGCTTGACCGTGGCGACGCGCAACTTGCGGGATTTCGAGGGCACTGGCGTTGTCGTGGTCAACCCTTGGGAGGGTTGACCCGGTTTCACACGTCGATGCGCTGCCGGCATGTGGGCTGGCCGCTGCCCCAGGACTTCTTCCTGCAAGCGGTCGCGGTGGAGCGGGCCTTCTTCGACACGGCTTATGAAAGTGAGAGCTGAGCGATGGACGTCTTCGACCGGCTGAAGGCAGCCACACCAGCCGACTGGCGGAGCTACATCGACCACGACTTCGTCCGTCAGATGGGCGCGGGTACGCTGCCGCAGACGGCGTTCCGCACCTACCTCGTGCAGGACTACCTGTTCCTGATCCAGTTCGCGCGTGTCTATGCGCTCGCGACCTACAAGAGCCGCACGCTCGCCGACATGAAGGCGGCACAAGCCGGGCTGGCCGCCATCTTCGACGAAATGGATCTTCATGTGCGGCTTTGCGACCGCTGGGGGTTGTCGCCGGAGGACATCGAAGCCGCGCCCGAGCATCAGGCGACGATCGCCTATACCCGCTTCGTGCTGGATTGCGGCGCGGCAGGCGACCTGCTCGACCTGCATGTCGCGCTCGCCCCTTGCGTCATCGGTTATGCCGAGATCGGGCGCAACCTGGCGCCGAATGGAATCGACGCGCTCGGCGACCATCCCTATCGCGAATGGATCGCCGAATATGCGGGCGATGCCTATCAGGCTGTTGCGGCCAACGCGCGACATCATCTCGACGATCTTGCAGCACGGGCCATGACAGAGCGGCGCTTCGACGAACTCGCGACGTTATTCGGCAAGGCGTCCCGCCTGGAAGCCGACTTCTGGCAGATGGGGCTGGATGCTAATCGCTGATCGCTACGTCGGATGTTGGCGATTTTCTCTCCGCACGCCGCAAGTATTTTTTCGATCACCTACGCTGTTCTACGATACCTGACACAGGCGCAGTTGAAATCTCAGCATTCCTTGCTCTTCTTCGGAGCATCGCAATACGCAGGGAGGTTTGCTCGCTGTGTCCGCCAGCCGCGTCATGTGGGGACAGATCGTTGTCGTGTTTACGATCGTGCTGCTCGCGGTCTGGATCGCGACGCAGTGGATCGCATGGCGTCTTGGCTTTCAGCCGCAACTCGGCGCGCCTTGGTTTCGCTTGCCGGATGGCCGGTCTATCCGCCGCCGGCCTTCGGACCCTCCGGCAATTCCGAACTGGTCAACTACCGCGCCCGCCAGAACTATTATGTCGTCGACTGGCTGTTTGCCGCCGCCGAACTGCGCCTGGGTGACAAGGACAGCGAGAAGCGCGTGCGGATCGTGCGCACTGACGGCCGGCCAGGGCGTGGCCCGAGGTTGTTCTGATGACCGACGCACCTAATCCGTCTCCCGGCGATATCCGCGCCGAACTGCGCTTGCGGCCCGAGCAGCCCCGCGTCACGCGCCTGTCGCGCAAAGTGCTCATCATGCTTGGCGGAGTCAGCGCCGCCGCCATCATGGCCGCGCTGTTCTGGGCGCTTGATGCCAACCGGCGCGCCAGTCAATCTCCCAATGAACTCTACAACACGGAGAACCGCACACCGGCGGATGGACTTGCTGGCCTGCCGAAGGACTACACCGGCATCCCAAAGCTCGGCCCGGCGCTGCCGGGCGACCTGGGCCGCCCGATCCTGCACGCGCAGGATGAAGGCAAGCCCGTCGTCGCGCCAGATATCCGCACACCGCGCGCCGATCCGGCGGAGCAGCGCCGTCTTGCCGAGATCGAAGCCGCGCGCGTTGCCAAGGTGTTCACCGACAGTCGCGGTGTGCAGGCGACGGTCGCATCTGCGGCGGCGGTTGGTCGGATCGATCCAACCACAGGCCTCACGCTGCCGACCGAAACGCCGCCGCTCGATCCGGGCGCAGCGCAGAACATGCAGGATCGCAAGCTCTCCTTCGTCAATGCTGCCGTCGATCGCCGCACCGTCACGCCTGACCGCGTGCAGGAGAAGGCGTCGCCCTATGTCGTGCAGGCCGGCACTGTCATTCCCGCCGCGCTGATTACCGGCATCAAATCCGATCTGCCCGGAACGATCACCGCGCAGGTGACGGAGCAGGTTTACGACACCCCGACCGGCAAGCAGCTTCTCATTCCGCAGGGCGCACGGCTGATCGGTCAGTACGACAGCCAGGTCGCATTCGGGCAGTCGCGCGTCTTGCTCGTCTGGAATCGCATCATCATGCCGAACGGCACGTCGATCGTGCTGGAGCGGCAGCAGGGCGCCGATGCACAGGGCTATTCCGGGCTCGAGGACGACGTCGACTATCATTGGGGCCAACTCTTCAAGGCGGCAATCCTCTCGACCTTGCTCGGCGTCGGCACCGAGATCGGCGCCAGCAACAATGAGAACGAGATCGCGCGTGCGATCCGTCAAAGTAGTCAGGACACCGACTCAGATGTTGGCCGCCAGCTCATCCGCCGCCAGCTCAACATTCAGCCGACGCTCACCATCCGGCCGGGCTTCCCCGTCCGCGTGATCGTCAATCGCGACCTGATATTGCAGCCCTATGGGGCGGCGAAGGAGCCGTCATGACCAAGCTCAGGCTCTCGGCGCTCCCCGATGACAAGCCAGTCAAGATCACGGTTAAGCTGCCGGCGGCCATCCACCGCGATCTCGTCACCTATGCCGAGATTTTGGCCCGGACCTCGGGCGAGGCCACGCCAGCCGATCCAGCCAAGCTGGTCGCGCCGATGCTTCAGCGCTTTATGGCGACGGATAAGGGGTTCAACAAAGCGAAACGCACGACACAACACTGAGGAGTGGCGTGGCTCTAAAGCCGCTCCGACGATCGAAGGCGGACTTAAATCCGTTGCTTGATCCGTGAGAACAAACTACGAACATTAGTCGAGTATCCAATACCGGACCTTGGGATGTCGGAGGCGACGGAAGCCGATTCCATGCCGGAATCGGATCGGCTCGGTATGGCCGTGGATTAGAGGGGCGCGGCACACGATGGCGGCATGCAGCACCTTCCAACCCGATCTTAACGGTTAAGCGAGTATTGATTGTGAGCGACAAACGACGTCATCGACAGCGCGATGTGGGAACGGTCATGGCCGAGACGCAAATTGAATGGACCGACGCCACCTGGAATCCAGTTGCTGGCTGCTCCATCGTCAGCGCTGGCTGCACGAATTGCTACGCCATGGAAATGGCGAGACGCCTTCAGGCAATGAATGTTCCCAAATACAAAGGGCTCACGCGCCGTAGCGGAAAGCGAACCGTATGGAATGGCGTGGTCCGCGAGGACAGGGCCGCGTTAGACATTCCTCTACGCTGGAAGAAGCCACGAAAAATCTTCGTTAACTCGATGTCCGACCTGTTTCATGACCGGGTGACGGACGCCTTGCGGAGAGTTGTTGTTCCGCGATGTCGCCGAAAGCGGCGCGTGCTTGTCGAGCTGCCACTGCCATCGCACCGGAGGTTTCTGCCTTCTCGTCGGAAAGCTTCGTCAAAACCGAGCTACGTCGCCAGGCCAGATCGTTCTCGGCGAAGGCGCCGATCCGCGTCGGGCAAAGTCGGTTGCGATCGCTCCAGGTAAGATAGCGAGTCTGCCCTTGCGCCTCGGCCCGGTCGGAAACGAGCGTCCATACTGGCTCGAGATCGCTTTTTACGGAAAGGTTCAGAGTTAGCACCGTCTCCTTGCCGCTTTCGGGCTCATCGTCGATTTCGCCCGTTGCCGCATCGAATGAACGAAGATAGTTGCCGTACACCTCCATGCTCTTGAGGCCGTCATCCAGTTCGCCGAGCGTAACCGAGATGGATATCGGCGCTGAAACGTCCAGTCCGTGGAAATCCGCGTCCGAGAACGAAAGGTTGCGTCTCGCGCCAAGGCAATAGTCGATCGCATCAAGAACTGAAGACTTGCCCGCATCGCCAGGGCCGATCAGGCAGTTGATGCCGCCCGACGGTCGCCAGATGAAAGATTTGAGGCAACGAAAGTTGCGAATATCGATGATGCGAATGCGGGCCAAGGGACGAACTCAAAGTAAGTTCAAGGGATGGGTTAAAGTACACATTCCTACAACCTGTCGTTTCCGGCGCGATCCGCGCTCCTGTCACCGTTGTCGTGCCGATGTTCCAGCGTCTCATGCCCGACCGACAAAGCGCCCGGAGGCGAGAGGGGCATTTTCGGTAGAGTCCTCCGTAGCATGGCACGAGGTGGAACCGCAGTGCCAGCCGCGTTCGCAAGGTTCAGCGCCATTCCCCAGAAGCCGTCTTGACTCCGACACCCCAAAAAAAGAACAGATAGAGAACATGAGACTGAACCCGTCCCCGGAGGTCAAGAACGAGCTTGCGGCCCAAGCCCGCCATAGAGTCTTTGCGCGGGCAGATCGACAAGATCGAGGGCAGACGCCGCCGCGCCAGATCGTTGCTTCCGTTTGGAATCCCCGACGTCGACGTGCGACTCCCCGGCGGCGGCCTCAGCCTCGGCGCGCTCCATGAAATCGCGGGATGAACACGCAGCCGATGCTGCGCCGCACACTCTCGAATCGATGCAAATGCGCGGCGGAGGTAAATTTCTCCGTTGCGGTAGCGGTTCCGCGTCCTCACATTGTTCCATATTTTAGGGCGCTTTTGGGAGCAGCCGTGGCCTTTTCAGTAGAATTCTTGCCCGTCGGGGACAGCGACGGCGATGCGATACTTATTCAATACGGTACCGAGAACTCTTGGTACTTAAACATTGTTGATGGTGGCTATGCCTCCATCGGCGAGAAGGTCGTCGAACATATTCACGAGCACTACGGTCGCGATATCAACATTAACAACATGGTCGTTTCCCACGCCGATAACGATCATGCGGCCGGGCTAATTGAGGTTTTCAAGAACTTCCGCGTTGGCACGCTCTGGATGAATCGACCGTGGCTCTACGCCAATGAAGTCATCGACCAGTTTCACGGAAACTGGACGGTCGAGGGTTGGATTAAACACGTTCGCGGCACGCATGATTACCTGGTCGAACTTGAAGACCTCGCTCGTGCTCGCGGCATGGAGCCACAGGAGGTCTTCCAAGGCGCCCAGATTGGCCCCTGCTATGTCCTCGCCCCGTCGCGTAGCCGGTACATCTCGCTAATTCCGAACCTAGACAAAACGCCGCCCCCATACAAAAGCGACGCAACACCGCGTTCTATCTTTGAGACAGCCCGTAGCCTGCTTGACCGAATAAAGGAGACTTTACAGATCGAAACGTTGGACGCGAACCCTCCGGCAACGTCTGCGTCGAATGAGACAAGTGTTGTCCAGCTCGCTGTTTATGAAAGCCACAAAGTCCTGCTTACCGCTGACGCTGGACCAGCCGCGCTCACGGAAGCCGCAAATTACGCGCATCTGCTCGGGATGTTGAGCGCCCCGAACCTCGTTCAGATCCCCCACCAAGGAAGTCGTCGCAACGTGACGCCGGCAGTGCTCAACGCTTGGTGTCCGTCGTCAGATAATTTGAGACTGATCAGACATTTCTAGAAGAGAGGCTCTGGTTCATCTGTGGTTAGAGTTTAAGCGGCCTGCAGCTGATGCTGCAAGCGACGGTTTGCGATGGTGTCGCGCTTGATGCGGTGTCGTTCGGCGAGGATTGTCTCAGCCCTGCCGAAGTAGACTGTCCGTCGTCAGATGAATTGAGACTGTTCCGGGGTCACGGGAACGGAGGTTCTGGCTCATCTGGGTTTGAGGTTAGGCGGCCTGCAGGTGATGCTGCAAGCGTCTTTGGTGGATGGTCTGGCGTTTGATCCTTTCGCGTTCGGTGAGGATGGTCTGCCCGCGGCCGAAGTAGACGTCAGCGGGCGTGAGATTATCGATGCTCTCGTGATAGCGGCCGTGATTGTAGTGCTCGACGAAGGCCGCGACCTGCCGTTCAAGGTCGCCGGGCAGATAGTAGTTTTCCAGCAGGATGCGGTTCTTCAGGGTCTGATGCCAGCGCTCGATCTTGCCCTGCGTCTGGGGATGATACGGCGCGCCGCGAACGTGTTTCATGCCCTTGCCGTCGAGCCAGGTAGCGAGTTCGGCCGAGATGTATGAGGCGCCGTTGTCGCTCAACAGCCTCGGCCGATGCGCGACCGTGATCTGGTCGAGCCCCGATGCCGCCAGAGCCAGATCGAGCGTGGCGGTGACGTCATCCGCCCGCATCGTGGCGCAGAGCTTCCAGGCGACGATGAAGCGGGAGAAGTCGTCGAGCACGGTCGAGAGATAATACCAGCCCCAACCCGTGATCTTCAGGTAGGTGAAGTCGGTTTGCCAGAGCTGGTTGGGCGCTGTCGTCTTGTCCTTGAACTCAGACGCCGCCTTGATGACGATATAGGCTGGGCTGGTGATGAGATCATGAGCCTTCAGCAGCCGATATACCGACGCCTCCGAGACAAAGTAGCGCTTCTCGTCGGTGAAGCGCACCGCCAGCTCGCGCGGGCTCAGCTCCGTTTCGCGCAGCGCCAGCTCGACGATCTCGGCCCGGATTGGGTCAGGAATCCGGTTCCAGACACGATCCGGCCGCGAGCGATGATCGGCCAGAGCCTCGATCCCACCGGTGAGATAGCGATCGTACCAGCGATAGAACGTGGCGCGCGGGATGCCGAGCTTGTCCAGGGTTCGCCGTGCCGGCAGATGCGAGGCCTCGACCAGGCGAATGATCTCGGCCTTTTCGGATGCAGGATACCTCATGTGTCGTCCTCCCCATCCGCGAGCATGCTTTTTTTCAGCAGGCGGTTTTCCAGGGTGAGATCGGCCACGGCCTCCTTCAGGGCCTGCGCCTCACGGCGCAGCTCTTTCACCTCGTCCGACGTCGCGGCGCGGGCCGTGTCACCAGCGAGACGGCGCTTGCCGGCGTCGAGGAACTCCTTCGACCAGCCGTAATACATCGACGAGGCGATCCCCTCGCGCCGACACAGCTCGGCGATGCTCTCCTCGCCGCGCACGCCTTCCAGCACGATGCGGATCTTCTCTTCAGCCGAGAACTGCCGGCGCGTTGCCCGGCGGATGTCCTTCACGACCTGCTCTGCCGGTGCTTTCTCCGGCCCGGATTTCTGTCTCATCTGCGCTCCAAATTGGCTGCGATGATCCAGAAATCCTCCCTTCCCGAAAACCCCTAAACTGTCTCAAGAGCCCTGACGGCGGACAGTCGCCGCTCGATGCGATGATGAAGTTAGCTGGGTTAAATCCAGCAGGCCTCTGGGAATTGAGGTGGCGGGCATAGAGGGCTGCTTCGCGGTAAGCTTGCTCGACTGGCACGCCGGGCGCTTTTGCCTCAACCATCACAATTGGAAAGCCGTGAACCCACACGCTTGCATCCGGGTAATAGCCGCCCGCCACCTTCGCCCCTTTGTCGAGATCGCTGGGCGCCAGATATTCTTTGGAGAAAACGTTTTGGCTGGGAATGCCGAGATAAAGCTCGCTCATTAAAAGGGGGAAGAGAAGCTTTGCTTCCACATCCCCTTCGCTCTTTAGCACAAGATCATCGTGGTCTATGTGCATACCCTGGCCCCCGTAGATCACCCAGCATAGCCGAATCGCAAAGCGAATGCGATCCGAGAAACGGTCGTTCGACTGCCTCTCTCCACTGGCTAGTCGAACTAAACCCCCGAAGGCCAAGTATCGCGTCATGCTGAACGGCGAGCCATTCATGGCGATCGCCGGCATCTGGCGTGAGGCGCAAGGCAATCATCCTGACGGCGGCTCCAGGGCCTGATGTGATGTCAGATCACAATCGGCAGGTGGTGAGCTCTGTCCGGTCGATTGCCCCCCCACTGGCCGTAGCTGAAGAGGTCGCAGGCCAATCTGACGCGACCTTTGGAGAAGGGATCACTCATCGCTACCACCGTGCGCAAGGCGCTGCCTATTCCTCGCTGATCTTAATTACCTGCCCGGCGTCGTATGGGCGGTTTGGCTGGCTTCTCCTTGCCGATGAACGTCTCGCACGACAAAAGCAGTTGTCGAGCGTAGGTCCGTGAGGCATCAACCACACTCTTTTTACCGACTGCGAAGGTCATGTAGATCGCGTGGATGACGGCGAAGACGAGCACGATAAGTAACCGTACTGTCACATCATCTTCGGTGTCGACGATTCCTTTTCGATAAAGCAGCGTAAGGCACAACAAAACGATAGCAGCGTTCAAGGTGAGCGCGGGCCACTTTAGTCCGAGTAGATTGCGACGGAATCCGTAAATGATGTTCTCGTTGAATAGCACCGGAAACTTGGTGGTATCGCGCGTATTCTCGCGCAACCACCCTCCGGCGCGTTCGTAAAACGCATCCACCGCTTTCGGATCGTCTCTCTCATCTTGTTCCGATGGGACCGGCTGAGCGATCTTCAGCGAGAGAAATGCACGGTACTGCGCTTTTGTCGCGGCATCGAAGGTCGTGTCGGAGCTTCGGAGCATTACCAAGGAGGGTTTACCTCCCAGCTCAGCATAGATGCGCTCCTCGATGTGTTTGCCGAGGCGTCGAGCGATGTCGGCAGCAGCAAAAACAAGAACCGGAATGGCGGTCGTCGCGATCACGCTTGTCAGGCCAAATTTGCTCCATGAAATCAAGATGGCGAGTGCGGCGAGACTGGGAATGACCGCGATCAAGGCGGGGAAAAGCCTTGCCTTCAGGCTATAGGCGTCGAGGACCTTGAACATCAGTCGTCCTCAACGTCATACGAAAAGGGCTCTGGCGTTATGGATACTCCGCGCTTCGGCCATCCCCAGGACATTCGCATCCAACCTGTGCGGCTGTTCGCCGTCAGCACGCATGAGACAAATTGAGGGACTTTCCGAAGGGAGGATTTCTGGATCATCGCAGCCAATTTGGAGCGCAGATGAGACAGAAATCCGGACCAGGCAAAGCGCCGGCAGAACAGGTGCTGAAGGACATCCGACGGCAGACGCGCCGGCATTATTCGGCGGAGGAGAAGATCCGTATCGTGCTGGAAGGACTGCGCGGCGAGGAGAACATCTCCGAGCTTTGCCGCCGCGAAGGCATCGCCGCCTCGATGTATTACGGTTGGTCCAAGGAGTTCCTGGAAGCCGGCAAGCGCCGGTTGGCGGGCGACACGGCACGTGCCGCAACCTCTGGCGAGGTGAAAGATCTTCGTCGGGAAGCCTCGGCGTTGAAGGAAGTCGTCGCCGATCTCACCCTGGAGAACCGTCTGCTAAAAAAAAGCATGAACGGGGATGGGGAGAACGAGGCATGAGGTATCCTGCGTCCGAGAAAGCCGAGATCATCGCGTTGGTGGAGCAGTCGCATTTGCCGGCCAAACGCACGCTGGACAAGCTCGGCATCCCCCGCGCCACGTTTTATAGATGGTACGATCGCTACCGCGCGGGCGGCATTGAGGCCCTGGCAGATCACCGCTCTCGACCGGATCGGGTCTGGAATCGTATCCCGGATGACGTCCGCGGCCAGATCATCGACCTGGCATTGGAGCTTCCGGAACTATCGCCGCGAGAGCTCGCCGTGCGGTTTACCGACGAGAGAAAGTACTTTGTCTCGGAGGCTTCGGTCTATCGGCTGCTGAAGGCGCACGACCTCATCACCAGTCCGGCCTATGTAGTGATCAAGGCGGCGAACGAGTTCAAGGACAAGACCACCGCCGCCAACCAGCTCTGGCAGACCGACTTCACCTACCTGAAGATCACCGGCTGGGGCTGGTACTATCTATCGACGGTGCTCGACGACTTCTCGCGCTACATCGTCGCCTGGAGGTTAGGTCCCACGATGTGTGCCTCCGACGTCACGGCTACGCTCGATCAGGCACTGGCCGCCTCTGGTCTGGATCACGTCAGCGTCAGGCAGCGGCCCCGGCTTCTCAGCGACAATGGTTCGAGTTACGTCGCGGATGATCTGGCCACGTGGCTCAGGGCCAAGGACATGCAGCATGTGCGCGGAGCGCCGTATCATCCTCAGACTCAGGGCAAGATCGAGCGTTGGCATCAAACGTTGAAGAACCGCATCCTGCTTGAGAACTACTATTTACCGGACGACCTCAAACGTCAGGTCGCCGCGTTCGTCGAACACTATAATCATGACCGCTACCACGAGAGCATCGGCAACGTTACACCTGCCGACGTCTACTTCTGTCCGCCGTCAGGGCTCTTGAGACAGTTTAGGGGTTTTCGGGAAGGGAGGATTTCTGGATCATCGCAGCCAATTTGGAGCGCAGATGAGACAGAAATCCGGGCCGGAGAAAGCACCGGCAGAGCAGGTCGTGAAGGACATCCGCCGGGCAACGCGCCGGCAGTTCTCGGCTGAAGAGAAGATCCGCATCGTGCTGGAAGGCGTGCGCGGCGAGGAGAGCATCGCCGAGCTGTGTCGGCGCGAGGGGATCGCCTCGTCGATGTATTACGGCTGGTCGAAGGAGTTCCTCGACGCCGGCAAGCGCCGTCTCGCTGGTGACACGGCCCGCGCCGCGACGTCGGACGAGGTGAAAGAGCTGCGCCGTGAGGCGCAGGCCCTGAAGGAGGCCGTGGCCGATCTCACCCTGGAAAACCGCCTGCTGAAAAAAAGCATGCTCGCGGATGGGGAGGACGACACATGAGGTATCCTGCATCCGAAAAGGCCGAGATCATTCGCCTGGTCGAGGCCTCGCATCTGCCGGCACGGCGAACCCTGGACAAGCTCGGCATCCCGCGCGCCACGTTCTATCGCTGGTACGATCGCTATCTCACCGGTGGGATCGAGGCTCTGGCCGATCATCGCTCGCGGCCGGATCGTGTCTGGAACCGGATTCCTGACCCAATCCGGGCCGAGATCGTCGAGCTGGCGCTGCGCGAAACGGAGCTGAGCCCGCGCGAGCTGGCGGTGCGCTTCACCGACGAGAAGCGCTACTTTGTCTCGGAGGCGTCGGTATATCGGCTGCTGAAGGCTCATGATCTCATCACCAGCCCAGCCTATATCGTCATCAAGGCGGCGTCTGAGTTCAAGGACAAGACGACAGCGCCCAACCAGCTCTGGCAAACCGACTTCACCTACCTGAAGATCACGGGTTGGGGCTGGTATTATCTCTCGACCGTGCTCGACGACTTCTCCCGCTTCATCGTCGCCTGGAAGCTCTGCGCCACGATGCGGGCGGATGACGTCACCGCCACGCTCGATCTGGCTCTGGCGGCATCGGGGCTCGACCAGATCACGGTCGCGCATCGGCCGAGGCTGTTGAGCGACAACGGCGCCTCATACATCTCGGCCGAACTCGCTACCTGGCTCGACGGCAAGGGCATGAAACACGTTCGCGGCGCGCCGTATCATCCCCAGACGCAGGGCAAGATCGAGCGCTGGCATCAGACCCTGAAGAACCGCATCCTGCTGGAAAACTACTATCTGCCCGGCGACCTTGAACGGCAGGTCGCGGCCTTCGTCGAGCACTACAATCACGGCCGCTATCACGAGAGCATCGATAATCTCACGCCCGCTGACGTCTACTTCGGCCGCGGGCAGACCATCCTCACCGAACGCGAAAGGATCAAACGCCAGACCATCCACCAAAGACGCTTGCAGCATCACCTGCAGGCCGCCTAACCTCAAACCCAGATGAGCCAGAACCTCCGTTCCCGTGACCCCGGAACAGTCTCAATTCATCTGACGACGGACAGTACTCGAACGAGGTCTCTCCCGACCTCAGCACCTTCCGGACCGTGTTCCGGGACACCTTAAGGTCGCGGGCGATCGCCCTGATCGTCTTGCCCTTGATGAAGTGTTCGCGCCGTATCCGCGCAATCGTCTCCACGACCAGCATCTCCCACCACCTGCTTCGTTACAAAGCAGGCAGCGCAACAGACCAACCTTCAGGGGGTCAATTTTGGACGCCGATCCCCCGGCTTAGAGGGTCAATATCGCAGGCCGAATGACAACCAACGTAAAGGATATTGGCGTCAAGCTCGCGAAAGAAGGGAAAATCGAGAACACCTGGGGGACTGGAAACAGAAAACCCCGAGGTGAAACACCGATCAAGCTGGCACGCGAAACCAGGTTCGCAAGCTAATTTCCCAGGATACTCAGCTCTATTTAAAGTCCGAGAAGAACTCGGATGCCGGATCAACGCCCGAGACAAGGAGCTGATCCCGCGCGCGGGTGCAGGCGGCGTAGAACAGGTGTCGCTCCGTTTCGTAAACTTCGTCAAGTTCGGACTTGTCGGCCACAGTTTCCACGCGCTCTTGTAACGGAAGAATATCGTTGTCGGAGGCGGCCAGCAGCGACACGGATGCGAGGATGCCAACAGCGAACCTGGATGTTCGTTTCATCGCGGTTTCCTCCTTTCTCGTCCTCCTTATTTGCGCAGAAAGAATTGCACTGGCACGACCAACTCCAACGTCTCGCCGGGCACGTCCGGCGGCGGAACCGACAGCGGCTGGGCGCGCTGGATCAGCGCCAGGGTCTCCTCGTCGAGCGGGCCGACACCGGAACTCCGCTCTAGCCGGAACCCACTTCATGCGATTGCTGTCTGGGCTGCTCATCCATTTTTACGGCGGCAGTGAATGGTGAGCTTTCGTGATTATTCGGCGATGTATCGGATGATGCGCCACTGTCCGTCGCTCTCTTTGCGAAAGATGTCCAAGCCGGTTTCTGTGCTGATCGCTTCTCCGGGAGATATCCTCAAGGTCCAGTCCAGCCGGACAACGGCGATGGATTTATCAACGATGACATCCTTGATGTCGAGGCTGTAGTGAAACGACCTTTGCGGATCATCGAGCGCTTTGCTGATGATTGCACATCTCATCTCATAGTTCGCTTCACCTTGGCCTCGGACATCAGAAATCAGTGTTACCTCACCATTCGAACTTCATGCCGACTCCCATCGATGTCGCGCCCCTCGCATCGACATCGGATTCCACCCGGATATGGCGCGTCACGTCCACATTGGCCGAGAGGCCGGACTGGCTGGGGGTTGCCCCGGTCCGGACACCGACGCTCAGCCTGTCGCCGATCGCGCGTGATGCGCCCACCATTGGGCCGCCCCCCGATCCGACGCTCACATCCAGACTGTCGACGCCGAGCGAACGGCGCATGCGGTCCAGCACCCCATCGCCGCCGCCTGCGAACTGCGCCGCCACTTGTGCGAGTTGCAGGGCTTGCGCCGTCGTCAGGTTACCCGACGCCTTCTGGAACAGGATGCGTGACAGGATTTCATCCTGGGGCAGTTCGGGTCGCGACGTGAAGGCAAAAACAGGTGCGGCCGCCGGGCCCGAAATCCCGATCTGTGCGGTGATATCGGAGGCTTCTATCTCGGCCGCGAAATCGAGTTCAGGCGCAAGGTCCCCGTTGAAGGAGAGATTTCCCTTGGTGAAGTTCAGCGTCTTTCCCAGTGCCGTCATCTTGCCGCGATAAAGCGAGAATGCGCCCTTGGTGACGGGTTTGTTGGTCGTGCCGCCGACGCGAAGGGAGCCGCCAAGTTCCGCGTTCACGCCACGGCCGTGCACGAAAACGTGGTTCGGTGCCGAGACGGTAATGTCGAGCGCGGCGTTGAAAAGCGCCTGGCGTGCCTTGCCGTTGCTCTTCTCCGCGGCTTCCGCCTTGCGCGCCGCCGCGAGCCGGACGGCGGCCTGGCCCGTGGCGTTGACGTGGTCGATGCCGTCGATCGGCTTCAGCGTCGAGGGCAGCCGTTCTGGAATATCGACGCTGACATGAGTGAGATCGACGCGGCCGCTTATCTTCGGATCGCGCGCAAGCGCGCCGGTGACGTTGACGTCAAGATTCGCCCGAGCGGTCGCGAGCGCGCTCGCCGCGAGCGTCGCCTGTTTCCCGCGGATCGAGACCGTGCCGGGAAAGCCCGCATCGGGCGCGATGCGAATCTGGCCGGAACCGGACAGCGCGCCGCCGTTGGGGGTCGTCGCGCTCAGCCGCTCTATGGATATGCGCTCACCTTCAGCGGTGACCTTTGCCTCGATGGCGTCGAGCCGCATTCCCACCTGGCTATCGCGGAAGCTGCCGCCGCTCATGGCGGCAAAGCCGCCGACCTGAGGCTTGGCGCGCGTGCCGCTCACGCGGGCATCAAGCTGCACGATTCCGGAAACGGTGCGGCCGGAAGCCGACAGCATGGCGTTGGCGACGGCGGCGTCAAGCCGGCCTTTAGCCGTCATTGCGATCGTTTCGGAGGCGTCGAACGGCACGGTGCCGGCCGCCGTGAAGGTGCCGGCCTTGCCTGCCGAGGCCGTGGCGTTGAGCTTCGTGCGGGTCTTTTCGAGACGGCCGTCCAGAGTGATATCGATCGGCGGTACGCCGGCGTTTCTTGCTTGCGGCGCCGTGAGCCGTTTGACGGAAATCTTGTATTGTCCTGTCGGCGAGCTTGCGGAACCGCCGATTTCGGCCGACGCATCGAGCGTGCCGCCGAGACCGAGGCCAGGTATCGCGACATCGGCTTCGGCGAGCGGGACTGCGCTTGCCACGGCCTTGAGGTCGAGTGCCTTGCCGGCAGTGCCATCGAGCGTGAAGCGACCGCCGCCGATCCCGATCGCCAGATGTCGGATCATCACCGTGCCGTCGTCGAGCGTGAAGCTCGCGGGCCTCTGCAGGGCGATCGTCCTGGCACCGCGTTTCGCGGTAAAGCGGTTGAGGTCGAACCGGATGCGCTCCTTCGGCGTCAACACGCCCGCGGCATCGAGATTGAAGCCGGCGGCTTTGGCCGACAAGCCGATTGTGCTCGCGTCGGCGTTGCCTTTCGCGCTCAGGGTTGCGTTCGCGATCGCCTGGCCGCCGATCTCGGCGCCGTTGATCCGGACATCCGCGTTGAGCACCGGACGGCTGTAGAGATCGTCGCCCTCGGCACGCAGATCGAAGTTCCGGATCTTCGTGGTGGCGGCCCGAAGCCCCGTGCCCTTGCTGACAAGGCGGACGGACTGCCGCCCGCCGTCGTCGGACAGCGCAAGGTCGAGTGAAGCCGCGCCTGCAAGATCGATGAGGGCGAGCGGTGCGATGTCCGCCAGCGAGTCGGCCGCGAAGCGAAGCTGTCCGCGCGCGAGGTTTTGCGCGTCGATCGTGCCCGCGCCCTTCAGCGACACCGACCCGATAGTGATGTCGATGGTCCTGGCGTCCCAGCCCGCGAAGGCAGGCGCGGGCTTGTTGCGCGCATCCTGATCGATCTTGGTGTTGGGGGCGTGCTCCATCGGACGGCGGCTCGCCTGAACGATGCCGCGCGCAGGCTTGCCGTCAATGGCGCCGTCGAGTCTGACGTCGATGGCGCAGGGTCCGTTGATGTCGGCGACCGTGACGTTCAGTCCCAGATGCGGGATCGGGCGCTGCATCGTCGTCACGTGATCCAGCGCCGCCGTGAGCGATAGTCCGGGATGCGCGAGTCCTCCAGTCAGCCGCGCGTCGAGCGACGCCACGCCGGCCAGGCGCGCATCGGTCGCCGCGAGATTCGGAAGCTCGATACGCGCCGCGAGGTCGCTTGCGTCGCGGGTCAGGCTTCCCTTGGCGCGAACCGTGACATGGGCGGCGTCCAGCGAAGCCGCGCGGACCGTGTATGTATCGTTGCCGCCGGACGAAAAATCGGCGGCGAGGGTGACGCGTGGTCCCGCAAGTCCATCAAGCGCCGGAAGGCCGGTGGCGAAGCGGTCGCCGGTGCCGGAGAGCTTTGCGTCGATGCGGCCGCGTCGAAGGTCGCCGTCGAGATCGAGGCCCAGCCTCACCGCGCCCGCAAGCTGTAATCCGGCAAGGCCGCCGAAGCGGCCGAGATCGGGCACGGCGCCGGTCGCATGACCGCGCAGCCGGTCCCGGCTGGCTTCACCCGTATAGGCAGCCTGAATGGTGGAGGTGCCGGCTTCCAGGCGCTCTATCTTTGCTTGGCCACCGAGATTCGTGCTGCCCTTGAGCACGAGGGATGCGCTGTCGCCGATTGCTGCCGCGAGAGCAGGGTCTCGCAGCGCGATGCCGGACGCGCGAAGGCTGGCGTCGATCGCGACGGTCGTGGCGAGGTCGTTGAGTTCAGCGTCTGGAATGACGTTGATCGAGGCTTCGAGCGCGTCAAGGTTGCCGTCGGGTAAACGGGCATCGGACACCGCGAGCTTTGCTGAAACGCGGGGCGCTTTCGCCAGGCCGTTGACGCGGCCGTCGAAGGTGAGGCTGCGGATCGAGCCCTGGTCGGTTTCGGTGACGTCACCGTTGCTCGGCAGCGAGCGAACGGTCGCCGAGAAATCCATCATCTTGTCGGCGCCGAGCGCGCCCTTCACCTCGAGCCGGGCGAGAC
Source organism: Nitrobacter winogradskyi Nb-255 (assembly GCF_000012725.1). Classification (NCBI taxonomy): domain Bacteria; kingdom Pseudomonadati; phylum Pseudomonadota; class Alphaproteobacteria; order Hyphomicrobiales; family Nitrobacteraceae; genus Nitrobacter; species Nitrobacter winogradskyi. Next base: position 948,228 of record NC_007406.1, read on the forward strand.
GGCTGGTGAGCGTCAACCCGTCCATGGCCACGCTGCCGTCGTCACCGATGCGCGTCGCGCTATCGAGTCTGGTTTCGCCGGCAAAGACGGAGGCGGCAAGCGGCGGCAGCCATGGTCCGAGATGACCGTTGATCCGGGTCGCGAGAACCCGGCCGGTCCCGCTCCGGTCGAGCATGATGGCGCCGGTCGCATCGATGGTGGGGCCGGCCTGGAATTTCAACGCGCCGCGAAAGCTGTCGAGCGTACCCTTGCCGCGAAGCGCGAAGGCGATCGGCGGTTCGTCGGGAAACCGGCCGAGCTTGGATAATAGTCCGTGGGATGGCTCGTCGAGAGAAACGTCGAGGGTGAGGGCGTTGCTCTTCGGTACGAAGGCAAGCTCCACCTTGAAACGGCCAGGGGAATCCTTGCGGGTCGCGTCGAGATTGAAGACGAGCCCCTCCGAGGGCGAGCCCAGTTCGGTGTTTCCGGTCGCCGCGACGCTTACGGCCTTGCCGAGAACCGGCTCACCGAGCACCAGCGCGTGAAGATCGAACGCCTTCACCTGCACCTTCACCGGAAGATCGGGCAGGATCGACTGGCTGGACTCCGCTGCGGATGGCCCCGGCTGTGCAGCCGGTGCGCTCGGTTCGGTGTCGGGCTGGCCGGTCTCCACGGCAGGCTGCTCGGGCTCTGCGACGGGCTGGTCCGCGGCTAGCGGCTTCCGACGGATCTCGAGCGTGCCGATCTCGAGGCGGTCGATCTCCAGTCGTCCCAGCAGCAGCGCGGTACGCCGCCAGACGAGGCGGGCGCGATCGAGCTTCAGCCAGGTGCCTTCCTTGTCGGTGATGGTCACGTCGCGGATCGTGGCGTCGGATGATAACGCGCCATCCACGGCCCCGATATGCACCTGGGTTGCCGGCGTGGAGAGCGTCCGCGACACAAGGCCGGCGAGAAGGTCCTGCTGATTGTCGCCGATCCCTCCGATCATCTTGTAGGCAACGACGCCCGCCGCCGTGACGCCGGCGAGCCCGAGCGCTGCGGCAGCGGCGAGCATGATGGTCCGCCGCGCGCGCATCAGAACGCCTGCCCGATGCTGACATAGACTGCCCAGCGGCTGTCGCCGGGGCGGGGGTTCAACGGTGTAGCGACATCGAGGCGGATCGGCCCGACCGGTGTGAGATAACGCAGGCCGATGCCCGCGCCGTAGCCGACATACTCGTCGAAGTTCGGCAGCGATGAACTGGAGGCGGTGCCGAAATCGACGAACGGCACGACGCCGATGGTCGGCGTGACCTTCACCCGCATCTCGGCGGAGCCTTCGAGCAGACTGCGGCCGCCAATGATCTTGCCGAACATCATCGGCGAGATCGTGTTGAAAATGAACCCGCGGACGGAGCCGCCGCCGCCGGAGAAGAAGCGGTGCGCATCCGGAATGCGGGCCAGCGGCGCGCCAACGAGCGAGCCTGCCGCCAACCGGCCCGCCAGCACATAGTTGGCATCTTCGTCGAGTGCGTAATAAGTCGAGCCCGCGATCCGCGCTTCATAGAGATCGATCGTTGAGCCCATCAGCTTCGAATAGGCGTTGATTGTCGCGGCGAGACGCACCCCGCGCGTCGGATCGAGCAGGTTGTCGGTTGTATCATAGCGTCCGCTGGTAGCGACGCCGATCAGCGTCGCATCGACCCGCCCGAGCACGTCCTGCGATTGCGATCGCTCAATCTGGAGACCGGCCTGGACCGAGGCCATCTCCGAAAAGCGGTGGATCACGCCGACGGTGCCGCGCACCGCATCATTGGTGTAGCCGCCGAGGTCGTTGTTGCCGACGCGCTCGCGAAAGGCGGTGGCCTCGACGAGAAGGTCGTTGGGCGTACCGTAAAGCCCCGGCTTGAGGAACGTCGCGGTGAACCGCCCGCCGAAATCGGAGGCGCGGATATCGCCGAAGTTCAAGGAGGAGGAGCCATCGAGCCGCCGCAGCAGCGAGGCGGATGCATCGAGCCGCAGGCGCTCGGCGTTGCCGAACAGGTTGCGGTGCTCGTAATAGGTGGAGACGCCGGGACCGTCGATGGTTGAATATCGCGCCGACAAACCTGCCGCGTGCTTCGGCCTTTCGGTCACGTCGATGAAGATTGGCACGTTGCCGTTGGCGTCGAGCTCGTCGCCCTCGCGGATGCGGATGCCGCCGATCGCCGGGATCCTGGCGATCGAGGTTTTCATCAGCACCAGGCGCTCGGGCGAGTAAGGCTCGCCTTCGCGCAGATGGACATGGGTCGCGACCACGCGCGGATCGATATCCCCGCTGCCTGAAATCGCGACATGGCCGATGCCGGCTTTGGGACCGGCTTCGACCCGCAACCGAAAATCCATCGCGGTGGCCGCATGATCCACGGTGGCTTTCACGTCCGCGACCTTCGCGAGCGGATGACCGTTGCTGCGAAACCAGTCGATGAGTTTCAGCTGCGCCGTTCGCAGGTCGGCGGAAATCGCCGGATCGCCGGGCTTCAGCGGGAAGGCGCGACGCGGCAGCCGCTGCGGCGCCATCTCGCGCGGATAATCGACATCAACGGCGCGCAGCTTGAATACCGGGCCGAGCCGCGCGACGACCTTGACGGGAATGATCTCCCGATTGCGAAAGCTCTCCGCTCGATGCACCGCGGCGGCGAGATCGATCTCGTCAAGCGTGACGGGGACCCCGTCGATCGTGACGTCGATCTTGGCGTTGTAGCGTCCAAGTCCCCAAAGGGCGTCCAGCAGTGGATTGATGTCGGCCTGCAGGCGGCGCACGAGGCCTTCGCCGTCCGTCGGCGGGGCCTGCCTGAGGCGATAGGTCGCGGACGCGTCCCGTAGCGCCTGTACGGCGTCACTGTCCTTCTTGCCGTCGGCGCTCCTGGCCTCGATTTCGAGGCGATACGACAATGCCGCCGTGCTGATCGGTGGCGGATTGTCGGAATCGAACAGACCGAAAAGGTCGAACGCATGCGCCGGCTCACATAGTGACCAGCCAACGGTTCCGACGGCGGCACAACCGGTGCATAGAAACAGTCGTACCGCAGCGATAAAATTTTTTCGCCTTGCCGGGCTCTCCGAGGGAGCCGGGCTTTGTGGCGGCACCTGTTCCTGAATTATTCCGCTCCCCCGAGCTGTTATCGGCTCAGCCCGAATCCTAAGTAGCTCCGGCTCGGCGATTCCCCCTGCCTCTGTAGCTCAACAGGCACCCGCGCGTGTAATTTATAGACAACATGATGGATTTTGTTGGACGAAAATATCGAGCCGATGCTGATGCTACGGCACATCCGTTAAAAAAGTCGCGCATCTGACCTCAATGACGAACCGTGGAAACGGCTCGTTCCCGTAGGGACGAACGGTAAGACGATCTTGTTGAAAGTCTCGAGCCTGCCGGTCGGAAGGTCGGCAAGGTCGTGAACAGATGACCCTTCGCCTTCGTGACCCCATCATGCGGTGGCCTTGCGCCGACCGCGAAGAGAGGCGCGTGACCCACGCGGACGAAACGTCCACCACCGCGGCGATCAAACAGGAGCAGCCTCAACGATCAAATTGAATAGCGGTTCTCAGTGACCGAGGAACTTGAAGGGCTTGGCTTCTTTGAATTGATCGTTGGCGACCCCGGAATAGATATGCGTCTGGTCGGGACCAAGATCTAGTTTCAGCACCTTTCCAGTTTTCTCGGAAAAGTCCAACTTGGTCAGGTCGACCCAGAAGATGTTTGGCGTGAGCGCCGACTCGAAGAAATAGAGCCTGCGCTTCTGGTCGGATACGGTGCGCCAGCGGGTCGAGGAGATGTTGGGCTGATCGGGCGTTGTGATACCGAACGGAACGGAGACATTGCGGATGACACTGAACACGCTTGCGATCGCCTCGACCGGCTTCTCGGTCTTGGGGATCGCATTCACATAAAAGGAGGCGCGAGTAAACCGGTCGGAAGCGCGGTTCGTGCCCGGTAGCATCACGGTACCGCCGATCTGCGTCCAATATTCGTTCAGCGCGAGCTGCTTCTCGAAGATCGGTGAATTTGTCATCACCTGGAAGTCCCGACCGTGGTGGATGATCTGCTTGCCGCCGATAAACTCGATGATGGCGCTGTCGCCGGTGGCATCAGAGAGCGAAAGATGCAGCGTGGCGAGGCGGTCCTGGCCCGGCACCTTGTTTGTGACGATCGTAAAGGACTCCTTGGCCAGCGTATCGACAGCTTCCCGAACGGTGGCGAAATTGTCGAGCATATATTGCGCCCAGGCCGCGATCGACAGGGTAGGAGACTTGCCGTCGTATTCTGGATAGGAGGACTCGACCAGCCATAGCACGTTGGTCACAAGCCCTGCCTCGTTCATACCGTCGGTGGTCGAAATATCGTAACCGGAAGCGATAACGCTGCCGTATTTGGATGTCCACCGGATCGAGTTTGGTCCCGCTTCACCGGATCGCTTCATGCCACGTGGAAATACCCAGAGGTTTGTGCCGATATCGACCGTCCAGTCCATCGAGCGTGCCGTGATCACTTCACCATCTGCGCCATGGTAAACGAAGCGTGTGCAGGCTTCGGCCACAGGGGTGAAAAGCAGATTCACCGAGACGAATAAGGCGGCGCAACGCGACGCGCGCGAATACTTTTGTGACATCACGAATCCTTTCTCGCTCCAGTTGCCAACTCGCCCTTCGCCCGGAGCTATGACCTATGGCATCTGCCGCTCTCGGAACCGGCGCTTTTGTCTATGCGCAGTCCTTGCATTTTTGGGTCAACGACGCGCTGATGACGGAATATTCGATTTTCTGTCCGACCTCAAATCTCCACAGTCGGCGAATGTCGGGTTCGATCGAAACCTGTCCGGGTGTCGCGACGCCAAGCTGTTCGTTCAGGGCGCGCCGCTACCCGCCTCTCATGTCGGCTTCGATCGTGTGGTGCGGTGTCGTCCTGAACTGTGATCGGTAGATCTGCAGGTTCTCCATAACGCGTTGCACGTAGATACGATTCTCCTTGAAGGGGATGCGCTCGACCCAATCAACTGCGTCTACGCTTGGATCACGTGGATCGCCATAGCGTGCGATCCATTCTTTAACGCGTCCGGGTCCGACATTATAGCCAACTTCTTCGCGTGGATGGCATTGGTCACCAGGCATCGGATTAGGAAAGGGCCCGTCGATAGCATTTGGTCGATCCGCAAGGTCGATGACCGCGCGGCGCACGAGCCCGTCGCGATCGCAGCGGAGTAACCAGCATTGGATTGCCGGCACCACCTGGCAACAGCTGCGTGTTCTTGTACCGCGTTCTTTGCCGGGCTTGCGGGATGTATTCCTCGCGAAGCCTCTCAACGCCATGCTGCTCGGTGACCGCTCGGGCGTCCTTGGTGTCCCGGTCGGGCCATCAGGCTCGCCGTCCTGATCGCAGCCCACATCGCGCGCGATCTGGTCGGCGTCAGCGATCATCGTATTCTGCTTCCCGCCGCGATCCTGCTTGGAGCGACCGTGGGTCTCGCGGCCGATCGTGTGACCCATCTTCCGCAGCGAGAGGGCCTGATAATTGGGATGGGCGGCTCGCGTGAGCTATACTATTCTGCCTTGATACGCGCCTAACCAGTATTCGCCTTGCAAGTGGTCGCGACGGCTGGAAGATTTGCTCCTTGAGAGACCCAGGCTCCCCGTTTGCCGCCGAAAAGGAGCCGAACTTTGAAACCGGATTACATGTATTCTTTACTTTCGTCACAAGGAGATGCGAGATGGCGACGACGGTCACCCAAGTCACTTTCGATACGCCTGCGCCGGAGTTTCGGCTTCCGGCGACCGACGGCAAGACTTATGGACTGGACGATCTTGCCGGCGTAAATGGTACCGTCGTTGTCTTTATCTGCAACCATTGCCCCTACGTCAAAGCGGTGATCGACCGCATGGTTGCGGACGCGCGGGTGCTCATGTCGGAGGACATTGGTTTTGTGGCGATTTGTTCGAACGATGCGGCGAGTCACCCCGAAGATTCATTTGAAAATATGAAGAAATTCGCCGAGACTCACGGCTTTCCGTTTCCTTATCTGCACGATGAGACCCAAGAAGTCGCGCGCGCGTATGGGGCGGTGTGTACGCCGGACTTCTTCGGTTACAGCGCCGACCGTAAGCTCAAGTACCGCGGTCGGCTCGACGAAGGCCGCAAAACTCCGCCCCGCGCGGAGGCACCCCGAGAGCTTGTCGAAGCCATGCGCGCTATTGCGCGGACCGGTGTGGCGCCGGCTGATCAAAACCCGTCCCTTGGCTGCTCGATTAAATGGAAGGATTCCTGAAACCGGTCCCCTCACCATAAGCCGCACCAGCTCCGCGGTCGAAGTCATGGCTTCTCCGAAAATACTTCGAGCCCTTTTGGCTACAGCACTCCGTCCGCATCAACCAATATCGGTCGGGCGCTAGACACGTATCTGGTCGGCAAGATTGGAATCAATCGGTTCCGACGCGCATCAAACATGACATCAATGAGAACTGGCGCTTCTCCGCGGCCGTTTCGCGTAACACCAGCGATCGCGCTTCGACGGTTCCGACAAATACAATCAGGAGTAACGCTGGAAATTACGTGACGACCGCGGCCACGACGACCTTTAGTCTCGATACCGTCGACAGCAATCAAGCCGCCCTTAATGGCCGCTTTGAGACGAGTTCGATCAAGCACGATCTGTTTCTCGCCACCAATGGTTTCCTTTGGAATCGCTACACGCCGTTCAGAAGAGGCGCGATCACAGTCGGCAGCGCTAGCCTCAGCAATCCCTCGATCTTCAGCGAGCCAAATTTTCCGGATTTCAAGGACCGCTATCGCTCCGTATACACCTTCCAGCAATCTGTCACGCTGGGCGACACCATTGCTCTCAACGAAAGATGGTCGATACTGGCCGCAGTCAGCAATAGCTGGATCGAAACCTCCAACTACAACAACGCGGGCGGCGTCACAGGCGGATACAGCGCCAGCGGATGGAGTCCGCTCGGCAGCATTATGTTCAAACCCGGGGAGAACGTGACGACCTATGTCACTTACGCGAACAGCTTGCAGCAAGGCGACAGTGCTCCGGCCGGAACAGTTAATCAGGGCGAAGCTCTGGCCCCATTTCGCAGCAATCAGTATGAGTTAGGCGCCAAGTTCGATTTCGGGCGCTTCAACTTGAATGCCGCGCTCTACAGAATTGAGCGACCTTATGCCTACACCGGATCGGATAACGTTTTCTCCATGAAACGAACTCAGATCAATCGTGGCGTTGAACTGATGGCGTCTGGGGCCATCAATGATGAATGGACGGTGTTCGGCGGAATGACCTTCATTGATCCTCGGCTCCATAATATGGGTTCGCCCCAGACCGAGGGGCGGCGCATTCTGGGCCTGTCACAGTTCGTCATGAACTGTCTGGTCGAGTATCATGTTCCTTCTGTTCAAGGACTGACGTTCACCGCGAACGTCAATTATGGGACGAACCGTCCGACCGATTACGCGAATACGTCCTTTGTCCCGGACTATGCTGTACTCAATCTCGGCATGCGCTATGCGCAGCTCATTGCCGGCAAGCCGGTCACGTTCAGGTTTGACGTTTTCAACGTCACGGATCTCCACTATTGGGCAAACGAGACGCCGGCCGCCCAGAACGGATATAACGCGACAGGTTCAGCCACCGGCATCCTGGGCGCGCCGCGAACTATTCGTGCCTCGCTACAGGTTGAACTATGAGAATCCGAGCCGTCTCAGCCGCATGTGCAGGCATTCTCATCCTGACGTCGGTCGAGGCGTATTGCGCGGATGCGCAGGAACAAGCAGCCACGTTGCGGGTCTTTGCTGCCGGAAGCACACGCGGCGTCCTTGCCGCGATTGCCGATGATTATACAAAAGCGACGGGTCAGAGGTTTGAACTCACGTTTGGCCCCGCGGGCCTGCTACTAAACAGGATTCAGAAAGAGGGCGGCGCGGACGTGTATGTTTCCGCCAACATGGAGCATCCGCAGCGACTTTACGAGAAAGGCGCCGGGACACCTCCCGTCATCTTCGCCAGGAACCGACTATGCGTGACCGGCCGCGCGGAGCTTGGTCTCACGCAGGACACTGTGCTCGACAAATTGCTTGATCCGTCCATCAAGATCGGCACATCGACGCCCGGCGCTGATCCAGGGGGAGATTACGCCCTGCAATTTTTCGATCGAGCGGAGACCGTACGCGCCGGCGCGAAAGAGGCGCTCATCAAGAATGCGCGGCAATTGGTTGGCGGACCAACCAGCCCTAAAGTGCCCGCCGGCGAAACCGCGATCCATTATTTCTTTTCGCGGCACGAGGCCGATGTCTTTATCGGGTATTGTAGTTCGCATACAAATATCGGTGCCGGCACTAAGAAGCCGTCGGATGTTCCGATCACGCGGGTCGAGGTGCCTCAACCTCTCGCGATACCCATCAACTACGGGCTGACGATACCGGCGACAAGCGAGAATGAAGATCGCATGGAATCTGCTTATCGCTTCGCGCTTTACCTGATGTCTCCGGACGCGCAGCGGCGCCTTCCAGAATACGGCTTCCTTGCGGGCGGCGGGCCCTAGCTGTGGAGCCTCGGGAGGCTGTTCACAGTCTGAGCGAGCCTGCAGATAGGCGGCATTGATCCGATACTACCTCCCATTGGGACGAGGCCAGTCGCGGTCAAACACACCGGGCCGGCTCTAGATCACGATGGTTTTGGATCGAATCGATCCAAAACCATGAACGTGATCGATTCCAATATTTTGAGACGCGGGATGCGGGCGAAAACCGCTACACACTTTTCCTCATCCCGCTCTAGCGGATGAAGCGATTGTACAATCTCCACGATCCGAAAACGACGCCCGGCAATTCGGCGCCGTCGCAGCGAGATCGGCGAGTGTCCTGTTGCTACGCGGCTTCACGGTTGTGCGCGACATGGGTGAACCAATTTTATCGCTTAAGCGTGCGATCGACAGTCATAAATCATCTGTCAATCGTCCTCTTCAACAAAGTGGCAACCCGGCTCAGTTCAATCTCGGTCAGGCTGGCATAGCCGAGCCGAAACGCATGCGGTGCGTGCGCTGCGTCGAGCACGAATTTGACACCCGACGACACCGCCAATCCGACCTGCGCCGCGTTCGCTGCCCAGGTTTCCGCATCGAGCCCGGCGCGCAGGCGTAGCCACAAAGCGAGTCCGCCTGCCGGCAGGTCGAAGGCGACGTGTTGGCCAAGCTCGCGACGGATAGCTGCGGCAAACAGATCCCGCTTTTCCCCATAGATGCGGCGGGCCTTCCGGGTGTGTCGGCGCAGTTCGCCGTCCTCTATCAAGCTGGCGAGCGCCTGTTCGAGCGGCACGTCGCCCTGCCGGTCGATGGCCTCGCGTCGATCGGCCATACGAGTCAGGACGGCTGGCGCGGCAATCGCGTACCCCACGCGCACGGCCGGGGCGAGCAGCTTGGAAAGAGAGCCGAGATAAACCACGCCCTCTGCTTCGACGCGCGCCGCCAGCGGCAGCACCGGCCGTCCTTCGAAGCGATACTCATGATCGTAATCGTCCTCGATCAGGACGAGCCGCTTGCGACGTGCGAGATCGAGGAGTTTGAGGCGGCGGCTTGCGCCGAGGGTGACGGTCGTCGGATATTGATGGTGCGGCGTCACATAGATCGCGCGCAGCTCAGGCTCGCGATCAGCGATCGCCGCCAGCCGATCGACATCGATCCCATGCGCATCCACCGGTATGCCGACCACTCGGGCGCCCGCGGCGCGAAAGGCGGACCATGCAAGCGGATACCCCGGCTCCTCCACCGCGATCGCTTCGCCCGGCTCAACCAGCGCCGCGGCAGCGAGGTAAAGACCCATCTGGCTACCGCGCGTGATCATCATGTCATCCGCCGAGGCGGTTAGCCCCCGCTCGGAGATGAGGTAGCTTGACAGGGCCGTGCGCAGCCTGATGGCCCCACGAGGGTCGCTGTAATCGCCGCCGCCGACGAAGGCCGGCGACGTCAGCGCAGTTCGGAACGCCCTTGCCAGCTGGGTGGCCGGCATGAGCCGTGCGTCCGGTGCGCCGTCCGAAACACGCAGCATTGGACGCGCCGTGCCGCCCGCGGGATCGAGTGGCGCCCGGAGCGTAGGCGGCGGAGTTTCGCCACCGGCCGGCTCCGGCAGGTCATTCGCGACGAAGGTCCCCCGCGACGGTCTGGCCACGAGCCAGCCTTGCATGGTCAGTTCCTGATAGGCGGCGTCCACCGTGTTGCGGTGAACCTTGAGACTCGTCGACAGGGCCCGCGTACCCGGAAGCGGATCGCCGGGTTTAAGGCGGCCGCGTTCGATCTCCCGAATGATCGAATAAGCGATGTTCATAAACACCGGTCGTTCGCCGTCACCGGTCAGTTCAAGCTTTAGATCATGGCGTGATCCCAACCGGCCTATCTCCTGTATCAAAACTGGCACTATAAGATAGGCCGGTTACCGATATGATAGCAATGAGAAGGTTGGAGCAATCTATTCGCGCTGTCGCCGCCGAGTTCCATCCCTATGACGTGAGGCCTGCCTGCAACGCTGAAGACCGCCTCCGCGATCCGGCGCATCCACTTCGAAGACCTGGGAAGCTTCGAGGGGCGTCGAGGAGCGCGGGCTCGTCCAGCAGGCGGCGATACCGGGATGAATTTGAAAGGAGTCTACAATGAGCACGATGACTGCGCCTAAAGACGAGCTTGTGAAGCTGGCCGAAAGCCGGATGAAGGTTGCGATCGCGGAGAATACCTGGACCGATCGCCAGAAGCTCGCTCTGACCTGCCGCATTCTCTTCGAAGGCGGCCACGATTCCGGTCTGGCCGGCCAGATCACGTGCCGCGCTGAGGCGCCAGGAACGTATTACACCCAGCGTCTCGGCCTCGGGTTTGACGAGATCAGGGCGCAGAACCTCCTTCTCGTCGATGAGGATCTTAACGTCCTCGATGGCGGCGGCATGGCCAACCCGGCAAACCGGTTTCATAGCTGGCTCTACCGTGCGCGGCCCGACGTCAACTGCATCATCCATACGCATCCGCTCCATATCGCGGCGCTGTCGACGCTGGAGGTGCCGCTGGTGGTGTCCCACATGGACCTGTGTCCGCTGTACGGTGACGTCGCGTTCCTCGAAAAGTGGCCCGGGGTGCCCGTCGGCAACGAGGAAGGCGAAATCATCGCCGAAGCGATCGGTGACAAGAAAGCCATCCTCCTATCCCATCACGGGCAACTGATCGCCGGGGCCACGATCGAAGAGGCCTGCGTTCTGGCAATGCTGATCGAACGCGCGGCGAAGATGCAGTTGCTGGCCATGGCCGCCGGCGAGATCAAGCCGATCCCGGAGAACCTGGCGCGCGAAGCGCATGACTGGATCTCCAAGCCGAAGCGCCACAGCGCGGCATTCGACTATTACTCCCGCAGAGTTCTGGGTCGCCACAACGACTGCCTGCTCTGAACTCCTGCGCTCGACTCCTCCTACTATTTTAAAGGACAGCAAATGCCCGATCTCGCTATTCAAGGCATCATTGGTTACACGATCACGCCCTTCGACAACCAAGGCCGCCTTGACTTGAACGCGCTGGATCTGACTATCAACCGCATGATCGAGGCTGGCGTTCACGCCATCGCGCCCCTCGGCAGCACAGGCGAAGGCGCCTATTTGAGTGAGGAAGAGTGGACCGCCGTCGCCGAACGCAGCGTGAAGACCATCGCCGGCCGCGTCCCGGTGATCGTCAGCGTCTCCGATCTAACGACGGCTGGCGCGGTGAGGCGCGCGCGAGCGGCGGAGTCGTTCGGCGCCACTGCGGTCATGGTCCTGCCGACATCGTACTGGAAGCTGCAGGAAGACGAGATCGTCGCGCATTATCAGGCGGTAGGAACGGCCATTGGCGTGCCGGTGATGCTCTACAACAACCATGCGGTCAGCGGGATCGACATGTCGGTTGATCTGATCCTGCGCATCGTGGACGCCGTCGACAATGTCACGATGGTCAAGGAAAGCACCGGCGACATCCAGCGGATGCATCAACTCTATCTGCGGACCGAAGGACAGCTTCCGTTCTACAACGGCTCCAATCCCTTGGCTCTCGAAGCCTTCGCCGCTGGTGCGACCGGCTGGTGCACGGCCGCCGCCAATCTGATCGCCGCCGACAACATAGCGCTCTACGAAGCAGCTCGGCAGGGTCGCCTCGTCGAGGCCCGAGCGTCCTTCTACCGGCAGTTGCCGTTGCTCGACTTCATTCTCAAGGGCGGTTTGCCCAAGACGATCAAGGCCGGGCTCGAAATAGCCGGGGTGCCGGTCGGAGCACCGCGGTTGCCGGTGAAGCCTCTGGACGAGGCGGGCAGAGCGAGGCTCTCGGCCATTCTCGAGACGCTGAACTGAATAGCGAAGGGTGGCCAGCGTTCCAGTGGCCACCCTCATCGGAAGATTAGGTCGTGTTGACAAAGTGTCTGATCCAAAAGGGATGACGCTGTCGCTCGCAACCCAGGCGAACGGGTGCGATGCGCTCATACCTTCCTCTCAGCCATCTGCACCGCCGCATCATACCGGTTCGCGTGAAGAAAACGCGTCAAAACAACAATATAGAGCCTCGCTTCTGATTACATCAGAAGCGAAAAGGCTTTAAGTCCGATCTCTCTTACTCACTTGAACGATCCGGAGATTTGAACCGATTCGTTGAGTTGGGCTCCGGACGCGGCAAATGACTTGCCATTTTTCCCTGCCCAGGCCACCGATGATTCCAGGGTGTTGATCATCTCGTCGATCGACGGCAAGGCCACCTTGACACCGTTCTTCAGAAGGTCCGGCAGGATATTCTGCGCCGCGGTAATTCCTCCCTTGATGACGGTGGCCAGGATGAGAAGCATGATCTTATCGCCCAAATTTTTTGCCACCGCACCGGAGACGCTGAAGATCAGCGTCAAGATGACGGACATTAGGACCTTGCCGATGATGGCCCCGGTAGAATTGTGGATCCGGTGGCTGGCATCCGCGGCTCGCGTAACCGTGTAGTTCAAGGTGCGCGAGCCGTCTTCCTTGGTGATGAGTTCGAGCCCGTTATAAAGGGTGACGTCGACATAAAGCGTGACGCCCGGCTCCACCTCTGTTTTCGCCTCCACGAAGGAGACGATTTGCCGATCCTGAAGCGTGATGGAGAATTGCGTGACGGTCAGGTCGTAATTTCCGCTCTCGACCACCGCCGCAGGCAGTTTCAGGGTTTTGCCGGACTTTAGGGAGATGGACGTATCATCGTTCAGAAGCTCGAACTCATCCGGGCTGGCCCCGTCAAAGGCTGCGGTTGCCGCCGGAAGAAGCACATCCTGAACGAACGCCTGGCTACCGATCAGAACCCCGGCGCTGCCGCCCGATGGAATGACATCCGGCGCGAGAACGTGGAAGGCGCCGGGCGATGTGGTCCCGCCCATAATGCCAAGGACACCGGGCGCATCCTCGCCCGACCCCTGATAGGCATAGGACGCCTGAGCCAGTTGCAGCCATGAAAATCCGCTGAACGTCTTGTTGATTGTCACGGTCGCGCTGTTCAGCTTCGGCAGCTTCCCATCCGCTGCGGCCCTCTGCAACCAGGCGCCGAACCCGGCCCGCAACAAGGCAGAAGGCACCGGTCCCAGGGAGCCGGCGCCCGAGTAAAGATAGTCGATGATGGCAGGGCTTGACGCCGTCTCCGTCCAGTCGACCCCGAGAACATGTTGCGTACCGGAAGCCGTTTGCGCGGCCGAAGCAGGGATCGGCGGCGAAAAAGCCAGAGGCGCCTGCACCACGAAGGTGCCCGGCGAAACCGTTTCGCTCGCGCCGCTGCGTGTTACCACGCCTTTGATGAGGGGCATGGCGAGATAGAGATAGCGGCCGCTGCCCTGCAGCCCTTGCGGTCCTCCGTCATGGATCGAGACCTTCCCGAAAGTCCCGGAGACGCTGATACCGTCGCCCAGATCAAAGGAAAACTCGGTGACCGCGGCAGGCTGATCTGCCGCCCAGGCCGTGTTCACCTCCGCCTCCACGAGCCCGTTGACCAGAGTCCAGCCGAAGGTTGAAGCGGATACAGGTGCTGGCTCCGGGGCGCGCAGCGGAGCTTCGGGAAGATCGTAGACTACGCCCTCTGCGATTGAAAAGACGTTCGGATTGCTGATGTCTTTTTTCAGCTCCATTGCGTTTCACCTTTCACGCCGGTTCAGGGGCAGATCGTCAGGTCCGGGCACTCGAAGGTGCCGAAACCTGTTGAAGGGTTTCGGAGCAAGTCGATCAGGCAAAGCCGGGATCGCCACTAAGCTGCACTGACTCGTTCAGTTGCACCGCGGTGATGGTGAATTGCGATTGCTGGGTCGGCCAGGTGATCGGACTTGTCCCGGTCTGAACCAGAGGATCGATTTCCGGCATGGACTCGGCCACGCCCTTGGCGATGACCTCGGTGATGATCAACTGGATGGCCGTAATGATCCCGGCAATGATGGCAACGATGATCGCGATGATGATGCGCTTGGCGAGCGTATCGACGATCTTGCCGACCACCAGGCCGACAACGGAAACGATGATGCCGGCAATCACCTCCGTGATGATGACCCCCGGCGCTGTGTGCACCCTGTGGGTCGCAGAATAGGGCCGGGTCTCGCTGAAGCCGATGGTCTGCTTGCCGTTCGTTTTCTTCTCGAGTTTCAGGCCGTGCCAGGTGTTGATGGTGATGTAGGTGTCGATCCCTGGAGAGATATTGACCTTGACCTCCATGGTCGTGTGAAACTCGGTCGTGTTGATGACCAGATCGAAGCTCTCGATATAGGGATGATAGTCGATCGCCCCGACCTTCACGGAATCGAGCTCCACCTTGCCGGAGCCGTTGTTGATGATCTCCGTATCGTTGTTGACGAGCCTGAAATCCGACGTCCTGGCATTGTTGAACGCGTGAGGCAGCCCCGGAAAAATCGCCTCGCGCAAAAATAACTGCTGGCTGATGAGAAAGGCGGAGCGCTGGTTGGTCGGGATCGCCGAGGCGGCCAGCTCATGCTTGAGGTTCTCCGCTCGGCCAATGTCGCTTGTTAGCGTCAGCACGCCAAAGAAACTGTTCTCCACCGTTCCGCCATCGGCAAAGGCATAGCTGGTCAGCGCCGGAGATAGCCACTGGAGAGTCCCCTGATCCGCCATGATGTTGAGATCCACGGCGGCGAAGGTTTGGGTGAAGTCTTTTATGTTCGCATTCAGGTATGTCGTCATGGCGGCGAGGAGAAGCCCCTTCACCGCCTCGATTGACATTCCGTCCGGCCATTTGGCCGAAGTCGATGCCGGAACGTCGATGAAAACCACGGAGACCGGGGAAACGTTGGGGCCGGGGGCTTGGTCACTGACGACGATATTGTGCTTCGTGCCGGTTTCTGTCGGCTTGGTGGGAGGTGCGTTCGGCGGAATCACATTGAGATGATACTGTGCCGTCGCGGTTACGCCGGTCAGATCATAGTTCTTGCCCCCGAAGATAAATGTGCCGGAGCTCGCAGGCACCAGCACATTGACATTTTCTCCATCCGCGCCGGTGGTCAATTGCCAGGCAGCGAAATTTCCGGAAAGAGAAGAGCCTTCGCCAAGCGGGTTGCTGACAGAGAATGTAGGCGGAGTCGTCTTTTGCTTTACGATGGCCTTGTTCACATCGGTCATCCGGATGGCGAACACGGTATCCCAGCCTAAGGTGTCAGCCTTAGGTGGCGGATTGGAGCCCCCGGACTGCGCCGCCAGGAAAGCCGCGCCATGGCGGTCGTGTTTTTCAAGGGCCTCGATCCGCAAGTCTTCGTCGAGATCAGGGAAACTAAAGACCAGCGGTTTGTCGTGAGCTTCAAGCACGCGCGCGTCCATCGTTACCTCCTGCTGGGTTTTGCCGCCTTGCTCCTCCGGACCTTCAACGGTGGGGCCGCCGTCAGAGGTGTTTCTTGCGGAGCTGCGAAGTTCAGCGTTCCTCCGAACTGGAGCGCACCGTTGAGCCCCGCCGATGTCAGGGTGAATGACGATGCCGCCGTCGGCCAGACAACCGGATCCGTTGCGGCATAGATCATCGGATTGATGGAAGGCATGGCCTCCGCCACGCCCTTGGCGATGACGTCTTCGATGATCAGTTCAACACCGACGATGATTCCGATGATGATCGCGACGATGATACCGATGATGATGGCATCTGCAAGCGCCGCCCCCGGCCCGGCCACCACGGCGCCGATAACGGCGACCAGAACCGAGAGAATCGCGGTCGTGATTTTGACCCACGCCGCTACGTGTTTCACGTAAGTATGCCTGGGCGGCCGCGTGGCTTTGTAGCCGAGCGTCTGGGTGCCGTCGGTTTTGGTGACCAGCGTCAGGGTCTGGTAGTTGGTCATCATGATGGTGACGCTGATGCCCGGAGAAACATCCACGTCCACGACCATGTTCGTTACAATTTCCGTGTCGTTGATGACCAGATTGAACGAAGACATTTTGGGATGGTAGGTGGTGCCGCCGTAGTCGATATCGTTGACATCGACGGTCACCCCGCGCGCCAGGGTGATCTCCGAGCCATGATTGATCAGTTGGAAGTCGCTTGCCGATGCCTTTTTGAAGGCGTGCGGCAACCCGGGAAGAACGGATTGCTTTAAGAACAGCTCGGCGCTGATCAGGAAGCCGGACTGGGCCCCCGAAGGAATGGCACTGGGGGCGATCTGATGGCTGAGATCGGCGATGGAGCGCCGCTGGGTCGTGGTCAGCACGCCTAGCAGGCTGTTTTCCGGTTTGGTGCCGTCAGCGTAGGCATATCCCGTAAGCGATGGCTTCAGCCACTGGAAGCTCGCCTTGTCCGCCTTCTCCGCTAGGTTGACCGTGGAAAACACATGCTGAAATCGCTCCAGATTGTCGATGAACCACTGGGTCAGCGCACCCTGAACCAGCGCCCGGTTGATCGGCGTGTTGCCGCTCGCCTTGCTTCCCTCGGGGAAAACAAACTGAACGACGGCTGCTATCGGCTCGTTGGCCGGGTCCGATGTCGTCGTCTTCGTTTTCAGCTTATGGGGTACGCCCTTGGCGTCGACAGGGACCGGTGCGGCTTTCGGAACGCCAGGCACGTAATCGAAGTTGATCATGACCGTCGCCAGTCCGCCGGCGATGTCATAGGTCGCGCCGTTGAAATCAAGCGTGCCGTCAGCGACCGGGACCAGCAGGTAGATGTCCTGACCGTCGCCGCCCATCGTCACCTGCCACGTCCCGAAGGTGCCGGCGATAGCGTAAGCAGAGGAAAAGGTCTGGCTGAAGTCGCCGGGGGCCGAGCCGGTTTGTCTTAGGGCTTCGTTCACATGGGGCAAGTTGATGGCGAACACCGTGTCCCAGCCCAGCGTGTCCGCAATGGGCACATCGGATGCAGGCGGCGACGGCTCCGGCATCGGGTCCGGATCGTGGATCCGGATGGCATACTTGCTGGGGTGAACAACAATCTTTTCTGCCGCAGCGGCCATCGACCTTCCCCCGTTTCAATAACCTTGCTGACAGCGGCCGTCAGGCGTGGCCGCTCATTGCGGCGCCGCCGTTCCCTGCATGTAGAACAACCCGTTGAGACCGGCGCTTTTCACGTCGATATTGGTGGTGTGGCTCCACTGGATCGAAGCGGGCGGAGTTCGCGCCAGCTTGACGCCCTGTCCTCCCTGCAGGGCGTTGGCGATCGCGTTGCCGATCAGGCGCGCCACCAACTGGACGATGACTTCGACGACCGCGCCGCCGACGATCCAGTACCAGGGTATATGCACGTCCTTGTGAAAGCGGGGGTGAGGGTCGGATGTAAATGTCAGGAGCTTGTTCTTCATGTCGAACCGCGATGAATTTCTGGAACTGGCGTTGTAGCTCATGCGGATTCCAGCTTTCATATCGCAGTCCCCGGACAGCGAGGTATCGAGTGTTCCGCCGACAAGCGTCAGGTTGAAGGAATTGATCTTAGGATGATAGGTGATAGCGCCTTTCTTGACAGACCCGGCTCCGAACGATCGACGCGCCTTGACCTCCCTTCCGTTCCAATAGAAGTTTGATCTCCCCGCATCTGGATAGGCCCTTTCCAGAACCGGAACGATGACATTCTCCATAAAGAGGGATTCTGCGATGAACAGTCCGGCATTGTTCGATCCGGAGACGATCTGGTCATCGATGGTCCGCTGCAAGTTGGACACGTCGCGGTCGGTGGTCACCGCCAGAATGCCCAGATAGTTGCTGCCGTCGTTCTTGTTCATGAACGCGTAGTCGGCTTTTACCGGTGCAAGCCAGGAATCCGTTGCCGGCCTGGCAAAGTTCACCGTCGCCAGAACGAAAGTGATCTGTGGGGCGACGCTCACCAGAAACTGCGGCAGAAGGGCAAACACCAGCGCATGCTGCGCGGGAGTAAGATGCTTGCCCGGATCGAGCAGATTAACCGGGGTCAGTAGGCCGGGGCCGGCTTGCTGACTGACCTTCCTGATATCGGGCACCAGGTTTTGCGACGTCGGCATTCCGCTCGGCAGCAGCGTCAGCTCCAGATCAGCAACGAGCGTTACTCCATCGAGGGAGGCATCCCCGACAGTTTTGGAAACAAGAGAACCTTGCGCAACCTGAAACGACATGCGCAGCAGCTTGCCGCTGCCGCCGGAGACGATCTGCATCGATCCCATGACCCCGGTCATCTCGGTGCCATCAGAAGTATATTCAAGTTCTGGAAGTCTTTCTCTTCGCAAAGCCGCGTTCACGAGGTTCACGTCAATGACGTAAACCGTATCCCACCCGAACGTATTGTAGACCATACATCACTCTCATCAGGAGCATGGATTCCATGACATGAAACAAGAATTGCGGGTTACCCGCCTCGGGTGAGTTGCAGAGTGCGTTCCGCAAGCGCACCTTGATTGGTTACGTTCTGAAATCGTCAACATGCTTATGAACGCAACAGATGAATCTCATCATAAGCCGGCGAACTGCATTTAAGTTAATGCATAACCGCATCACCTGAATCCCTTTTGCTTTTAAGGATCAAACCGGAGCGACAGCCAATGCGAAACCGATTCAAGATCGCGTCGCGGTCCTGCGTTTCAACCGACGGCTCTATCGCAAGCGCCATCTGGTCGAGCTGCTCTTCAACAAATCAGGCACTATAGCGCGGTCGTCACCCGATACGACAAACGTGACGACGACTTATCGCAAGCATCAAACTCGCCTGAATCCGAATCTGATTGCGGTTCATTTGAGTTGATGACCCTGGCGCGCGCACCCAACGATGAATCGCTGCGAGATACGTTTCAGGGTCGCGAGCACTTTAAACAACCGGGCGCGATAACACCGTATTATGGTGCTATCCTCGATCTTGCCGATGTTCTTTCCGCCTATGCGAGCTATACGGGCATCTTTCGTCCTCAAGCAGCGCAGGACGAATAAGGTTCGACGCTTCCGCCTCTTGAAGGCAAGAATACAGAAGTTGATCTAAAAACCGCTTTCTTCGACAGTCGTCTTATTGCAAGCGCCGCGTACTTTGATGTGGAATAGGACAACTTCGTGCTCGTCACTGGTGGGGTCACACCCAACGGAAATCCAGCCTTCTGTCCGGAAGGATGGTGAATCCAAAGCCGAGACCGCACATAACCCTACGATGTGCGGGACGGTGGAGTATGTCATGGGCCATAGGCGCGCTCGCCGTCAGCGCACATCTGGAGCGGCCATCCACTCTTTACCCTTGAGCATCGCATGCCAATAGATCGGCGGCAGGACTCGCTCCTTCAGCCACCAGGCGGCCCGGGTTGGTTTCCTGCCGTCCAGGATGAAGGTAGGGAAGCTCGGCAGAAGCTTTCCGCCATATCCGAATTCGGCCAGAACAATTCTGCCGCGCTCGACGGTTAGCGGGCACGCTCCATAACCGTCATACACGGCCTGCTTTGCTCTCAGACCCAGATCGACGCAGATATTCTCGGCAACGATCGGCGCCTGCTTGCGGGCCGCCGCGGCCGTCTTTGCGTTCGGGGCGGAACAGACATCGCCGAGAGACCAGATATTGGCATACGCCTTGTGGCGCAGGGTGCCGTCGTCCACATCGACCCATCCAGCCGCGTTAGCCAATGGGCTCACGCGGATGAAGTCCGGCGCGCATTGAGGCGGCGTTACATGGATCATGTCGAACTGCACTTCGACGGTCTCCGCCGGACCATCGGCCGAGGTCTTGGTGAAGTAGGCTTTTTTATCCGGACCATCGATAGCGACGAGGTCATGCTGAAACTTCAGCTTCGCATCATATTTTCTGACGTATTCCATCAAGGCCGGAACGTAGTCGGCCACGCCGAACAGCACGCCACCCGCGTTATAGAATCCGACATCGATGCCGCGGAGATGACCCTGGCGATGCCAATGATCGGCCGACAGATACATCGCCTTTTGCGGTGCGCCCGCGCACTTGATCGGCATCGGCGGCTGCGTGAAGACCGCGTTTCCGGATTTCAGGGAACGGACGAGTTTCCAGGTATAGGGCGCAAGATCGAAGCGATAGTTGGAGGTCACGCCGTTGCGGCCCAACGTTTCGGTCAACCCATCGACCTTTTCCCAATCGAGTTTCAGGCCGGGGCAGACGACGAGACGGCTATACTTTACGACGCGACATCCTTCCAGAATGACGGCGTTCTCGGCCGGCTCGAATGCGGTAACCGCGGCTTTGATCCAGGTGACGCCGGAGGGAACGACCGACGCCATCGTATGGACGGTTGACGTTGCGTCGAAAATGCCGGCGCCGACCATGGTCCATCCGGGCTGGTAGTAGTGAATGTCGGCGGGATCGATAACGGCGATGTCGAGATCGGGCGCGCGCGCCAGGAGACTTGACGCGCAGGCGATGCCGGCGGCGCCGCCGCCGACAATGACGACGTCGTAGCTTGCGTCGGGCAGGCGTGTCGGAGTCCTGCCGCCGTTGGCGATCCTCCGCACGATCCCGGACATATCGTAGCCGGCTGCCTTGGCGGCGCCGAGCAGCGCGGGGAGGGGTTGCGTGGATGCATTCGCCAAACACCAAAGCGAAATGGAGCGTGTTCCTGTACGGCAGAATGCCAGGGTCGGCTTCGGCAGGCTCTTTAGTGTCTGGGCGAATTGCACGGCGTCATCATCCGACATCTTGCCGGCAACGACCGGCTGATGGACGAATTCGAGTCCATGGCTGGACGCTGCCAATTCCAGTTCCCGAGCCGACGGCTGATCGGCGGCCTCGCCGTCAGGCCGGTTGCAGATGATCGAACGGAAACCAGACTGCTTCAACGCGGCCATATCCTGCGGCATGACCTGTGCCGACACGCTCAGTTCATCGGATAGTTTCTTCGTATCCATGCGTTTTCCTTCTCTCTCATATCCGGCTTGTGGTTCCACCTTCAGAGCGTGTTGATCGGCACCTTCAGAAAGGTCTTCCCGCTCTCGTCCGGCTCGGGCAGGTGTCCGGCGCGCATGTTGACCTGAAGCGAGGGCATGATGAGGCGCGGCATCGAAAGCGTCTCGTCGCGGGCTTCGCGCATTTGGACATAGCTATCCTCGCTGATACCGTCGCGCACATGGATGTTGTGCATCCGCTCCTCGCGGATGGTCGTTTCCCATCGAATGTCGCGGCCGTCAGGCCCGTAATCGTGGCAGAGGAATAACCGTGTTTCGGGCGGCAGTGTTTCCAGGAGTTTCCGAATGGAGCGATAGAGCGTGCGGGCGTCGCCTCCCGGAAAGTCCGCCCGCGCCGTGCCTGCGTCAGGCATGAACAACGTATCGCCGGTGAAGGCCGCGTCTCCGATGACGTGGGTCGTGCAAGCCGGCGTATGTCCCGGAGTATGCATGACAAACGCGGTCATACCGCCGATCGAATAGGTATCGCCATCCTTGAACAGTCGATCGAACTGACTGCCGTCGCGCTTGAACTCCGTTCCTTCGTTGAAAACTTTTCCGAAGGTCTCCTGTACAGTTACGATGTGCTCACCGATTCCGAGCTTGCCGCCAAGCCGTTGCTGGATGTAAGACGCGGCCGAAAGATGATCGGCGTGTGCATGGGTTTCGATGAGCCAATCGACCTGCAACCCGTTGCGACGGATATGGGCAACGATCAGATCCGCTGATTTGTAGCTGATGCGGCCAGCGGCGTAGTCGATGTCCATGACGGAATCGATAACCGCGCAGGACAGCGACGACCGATCCCTGACGACATAGCTGATGGTGTTGGTCTCAGGATCGAAGAACGGAATAACCTTGGGCTTAACCTGAGTATCGATCGGATAGCTCATTGCGAGACTCCCTGGATCAGGCAGGCATGAACAGTCCTCATCCTCAACGGCCGAGCAGAGCAGATGGCAGGCGTTCAAGACAGGGCAGGAGGGATTTCATGGCCTCCGCCTGCTCACCAATTCTCGTGGGGAAGGGTGGCATAACTGTCTCCTCCAGCAATCAATTACATAATTATATTTTCCTTATAATGTAAATATGAAACTGATAGGGGTCAAGTAGGCCTTTCAATCGTTGTACGACGTGATATTACGATTCCCATAATTATATAGTTATGTAAGTGTTTTGGGATGAATCGTCATTAGACAGGAACCTCCAGACAGGAACCTCCAGGTAGCCCTATGTCCCTTTTGATGAACGATGAGAGGCCTCGTCTCACTCCTTCTCCATTCCCGTTGCGGATGGGAGATGCCGCCCCCGACTTCGAAGCCCGATCCACGAAGGGGCCGATCCGGCTTTCCGACTACAGAGGCCGGTGGCTCGTGTTCTTCTCGCACCCGGCGGACTTTACGCCCGTATGCACCACGGAATTCGTCGCGCTGGCCAAAGCGCAAGACCGCTTCGCCGCGCTGGACTGTGCCCTTCTGGGTCTTTCGGTCGACAGTCTTTATTCGCACCTCGCCTGGACCCGGACCATCACGGAACTGTTCGCGGTGGAGATTCCATTTCCGGTGATCGAGGACCCATCGATGATGGTAGGCCGCGCCTACGGCATGATCGACGAGGCCGCCGAGAGCAGCGCGAGCGTGCGGGCAACCTATTTCATAGATCCCGAAGGCGTCATTCGCGCGATTACCCACTATCCGCTGACGATCGGCCGTTCGATTGACGAGATGGTGCGGATGGTGGCGGCGCTGCAGGCGACCGCGTCGAGCCAGAAGTTGGCGCCGGCCAACTGGCGGCCCGGAGAACCGCTGCTCCTGCCCGCCGATGAAAAAACGCAAAAGGATGTCAACTGGTTCTGCCGGAGCGTCGCATGAGAGCTTTATGGCAGTCGCGCGAGCAAGCAGATTTTGCAGCTGACAGATTGCGCAAGTTCGCTCAGCCTCAACGCCTGATGATCCTGTCGCTGCTGCGGGAAGGCGAGAAGTCGGTGACGGAAATCGATGCGGCGACCGGGATCGGACAGCCTGCGCTCAGCCAGCAACTCGCGGAACTCCGTAAGGCCGAACTCGTCACCACACGGCGACAGGCAAAGCAGATCTATTACAGTCTGGCTCATGAGTCAGTGGCGCTTTGCGTTCGCAGCATCGAGGCTGTCTTCAATGCCGATAATCCGGAACAGGCATTGTTAAACGCCGTAAGGCACGACCTCCGTCCGGAAAGTGAAGACGTCGTTCATGGAGCGGCGAATTTCGCGCGGCTCCGTTAACTCTCCCGCTTCTTGACAGCCTGGAAAATGATCCGATCCAGCCCGTTATCGCGATCGGGCGATCATTCGAAGGTGCTTGTGAGGCGTCACAGCGATCCCGCTACTCGTTGATCTCGGGTCCAACCAGTCTTGCAAGCTTGTCCAGAGAGTCCTGCCAGCCAAGATAACAGCCCTCGGGCGGGATCACATCCGGCACGC
The DNA here is from genome assembly GCF_000012725.1 of Nitrobacter winogradskyi Nb-255. Taxonomy (NCBI): domain Bacteria; kingdom Pseudomonadati; phylum Pseudomonadota; class Alphaproteobacteria; order Hyphomicrobiales; family Nitrobacteraceae; genus Nitrobacter; species Nitrobacter winogradskyi. Next base: position 972,006 of record NC_007406.1, read on the forward strand.
CCGTTTGTTCGATGTTGATCTCGGTGCCGACCGATACCGCCTTCAAGGTCACGGTCACGCGCATCTCGCCGGGCAGGTTCGGGTCGTCGAAGCTGTCGGTGTAAACGAGACGCTTGTTCGGGACGAGTTCAACATAGGTGCCGCCGAAGCTATGGTTCGCGCCGGTGGTGAAATTACGGAAGGACATCCGGTGTTTGCCGCCGACCTTCGCTTCCAGTTCCTGGACAGTGCATAGGAAGCCATAGGGCGGCAGCCAGCTTGCGACGGCATCGCTCTCCACAAAGGCGCGATAGACCTTCTCCGGTTTAGCGGCGATGACGCGGTGAAGCCGGATCGTGCTGGGCATGTTCTCTCCTCGCGGTTCGGCAACCTGTCAGTGTTGCTTGCAAATCTCAGTCGAAGCGTATCCGGCCTGCGCGCGGCCGGTCAAAGACAAAGGCGCAACCGCGTGGTGGACACGACATCTGCGTTGCGTTTGTGCCGGTGCATCGCGTCGCTTTGATGATCATGATGACACATGCGGCATATCTTTCGACGAACGTATGTCGATCGCTTTCTCTAGAACCAATCTAAATGATTACGGTTGCGGAGGAATTTCAAAGGCCATACGCCTTGGAAGTTTCGCGGCACCGGTGACGGCGTGCCGGCGTCTCAAACTCGCGCGATTCGCGTAGGCATCATGGTTCATTCGGGGTTCGCATCCAACCCGGTTCATCGGCTTCCGCTGGCTGGATTTTCCGGCCGCGCGAATGTCGTCGGCGTGTGCCTTGCGGGGCGCCGATGACGTGGGATCTGCAAAAGCTGTTCATTCGGCACGCGCGGGAGATTGATCGCTTTCTCCGCCGCCGCGGCCACAATGCCGAGACGGCTGCCGATATTACCCAGGATACGTTCCTGCGCGTGCTGGCCTCGCCGCCGGGCGAGGCTCGGACCAACCACAATCCGAAAGCCTATCTCTATCAGGTGTCGCGCAGCCTCAGCATCAATCACCTGCGCCGCGAAAGCCTGATACAGACGACTGATCTTGATGAGGCGGGCGCTATCGCCGATCCAACGCCGTCAGCCGAGAAGATCATCTACTCACGGCAATGTCTGGCGCAGACGCGCAAAGCCCTCGCCGAATTGCCGGAACGCACCCGGATGGCCTTTGAGATGCACCGGCTCTGCGACAAGACCATCCAGGAAGTGGCCGACGAGCTGGGCGTCTCGACCAGCCGGGCCTGGAAGCTGATCCGGAATGGCTATCGGCATCTCCTGACGCGGGTGGACGATTTCTGAGTTTTTTTCGTCTCTGGCGTGAAATTCGACGCTGCCTGTTTGTATTAGAGCATGATCCCGAGAAGTGGAAACCGGCTTTCGGAGAAGATCATGCTCAAGCAAAAGATAAGCGACAAGTCTGATTCAACGCGGTTGAAATAGACTCTAGAAGGGTAGGCGCGATTCTCGAAATGTCTCGCCGCCTGACGAAGGAATATGAATGAGCCAGACCGGGCCAGATCAGTATCGCCTGATGGATGAAGCGATCGATCTCGTCATCCGCTTGCAGAACGACCCCGGAAATCCGGTCGCGACCGAGATGGTGAAAGTCTGGCGGGCGCGCAGCCCGGAGCATGAACGCATCTGGGCGCGGGTGGCCAAGGTTCACGGCGCTTCCGGCAAGATCCTGACCCAGCGCCGCAAGACTGAACGTCGTGAGAAACTGGGACTGACGCGCCGCAACCTCGTGATCGGCGGGCTCATCGGCCTTGGAACAGCCGGCGCCGGCTATTCAATCCTGCCCGAGATGCTGCTTCGCGGCTGGGCCGACCATATCACCGCCAAGGGCGAGATCCGCAGCGTCACGCTTGAAGACGGAAGCGTGGTGACGCTCGGGCCGGATAGCGCCATTGCGGTGGATTTCACCACCCATTTTCGCCGTGTTCAGCTTCTGGCCGGCATGTCGTTCTTCGACGTCGCGGCCGAACCGCAGCGAGCCTTCACCGTGCAGGCTGCGGAGCTGACGGCAACGGCGCTTGGCACGGCCTTCGATGTCGCCCACGACGCCGGCATGCTCTCGATCTCGGTCGATCATGGCGTCGTCGAAGCGCGGGCGTCGGGTTCGGCGATCGCGGCTGGCACGAAGCTTTCCGCCGGAGAATGGGTGACGTTCGATAGCGCGACCTATGCGATCGAGCGCGGATCGCGCGAAGCGGGTCAGATCGCGTCGTGGCGCGACAATCTGATCATGGCCGAGAAGGAAGCGGTCTCGGTGTTGGTGGCGCGCATCGGCCGCTGGATTCCGGGGCGGATCGTCATGGCCGATCCCTTCATCGGTTCGCAGCGGGTGAGCGGAATCTTTGATTTGAATAATCCGAAACGGGCGCTTGAGGCCGTCGTGCATCCGGCCGGCGCTCATGTCCGGCAGGTCTCGTCCTACCTGACGGTGATTTCTCTCATCTGAAAAAAGTTTCGCGAGCACGTAAAAAAACTTCGGCCCCGATTGTATCAGCTATAGGGGTTGGCGCCGTCCATGCATTTTGACGCCGCGAGCCCTCCTGACGAGACAATTGGGGTGGCATTGGTCATGGGGTACGCGGCTCGAACGTTTTCTGGCAAGGCCGGCATCGGCAGGGTGTTGGCATCGGCGTTGATGATGAGCACGGCGATCATCGCAGGCGTTGTCATGACTGGCGGCGACGCCTTTGCGCAGAGCGCGGCACAGACGTCGTTCAATGTGCCGGCCGGTCCGCTCGGTCGGGTGCTGACGGCATTCGGCCGTCAGGCCGGCCTGCAAGTAACTTATCTGACGAGCATCGGGACCGGAAAGACGTCGCCGGGCATTTCAGGCCCGGCCACGCGCGAGCAGGCGCTTGCGCGCATCCTCCAGGGCACGGGGCTGAGCTATCACTTCACCAACGCCACCACCGTTGCGATCTCGCAGCCGGCGGCCGCTGGCGGCGCTGGTGCGGCTCCCGCCGGGCGATCTCGCTCGATACGATCGATGTGCAGGGCGAGACCGCGTGGGGTCCGGTGAACGGCTTTGTCGCCAGCCGCAGCGCTACCGCCACTAAGACCGACACGCCGATCATCGAGGTGCCACAGTCGATCTCGGTCGTGACGCGCGACCAGATCGAGACCCGGAGAAACCAGACTCTGAGACGCTGCAATACACGCCGGGCGTTTTGGCACGCGCCGCGCTGGTTACATCACGCCGTTTTTTGGTTGAGAGCATTTTCTTCACACCAACAGGATTCCACCTGGCCGGAAAATGCTCTAAGTCCGGTTATGCCAACGAGCGAGGCAAGAACGTCGCCGCTGCGGATCCTGTTGTCCGAGGGATCGAGCACGTCGGCGCGCGAGGCGATCACAATTCTCGGGATGCAGGGGCATCATGTCGAGGTGTGCGATCCCGATCCGCGCTGCTTTGGACGCTTCTCGCGGTTCGTTCGGCGATTTCATCGCTGCCCGGGTCTTGGCGTCGATCCGGCCGGCTATGTCACCTTCGTGCTGGCGCTTCTGGCGAGACGGCCCTTTGATGTGCTGCTGCCGATCCATGAGCAGGGGTACGCGCTTTCGAAAATACGCGAGGCGATCGAGAAGCATGTCGCCGTCGCCCTGCCGGCGCATGCCGCCTATCAGCAGGCGCACAGCAAGGCTTCCTTCAGCCGCCTCCTCAGCGGCCTCGACCTGCCGCAGCCGCGCACGCTACTCGTCAGTACCAGCGAGGACGTGCTGGCGCTCGATCGTTTCCCGCTGATCCTGAAAGCCGCGACCGGAACGGCGAGCCGGACGGTGTGGCCGGTGAGGGGAGCGCACGAGCTTGCGGCCGTGGTCAGGGAACTTGCGCGATGCGGCGCGTTCGCCGACGACATCGTCGCCCAGGAATTCATCGACGCGCCCGTGGAGCATGCGCAGGCGGTGTTCGACCGCGGACGGCTGTTGGGCATGCACGCTTACCGGCAAATTGCCCGCGGCGCGGGAGGCGGGGATGCGGTGAAGGAAAGCGTCGACCGCCCGCTGGTGAGGGAGCATCTAACCCGTATCGGAAAGCATCTCGACTGGCACGGCGCATTGTCGGTGGACTATCTGACGCCGGGTGCGAACGACGTGCTGTACATCGATTGCAATCCGCGCTTGGTCGAGCCGATGAACGCGCTGCTCGCCGGACACGACCTGTTGGGCCTGCTCCTGCGGGTGACGCGGGGAGTCTCGCCGGAGGCGCTGGTTCCGGGCCGCGCGGGCGTGCGCACGCATCTGGCTCTGCAGGCCCTGCTCGGATGCGCCATGCGGTCGCGGTCGAGGCTGGAACTGTTGCGCGAATGCCGGCGTTTGCTGATGCGAACGGGCGTTTACAGAGGCAGCCAGGAGGAACTGACGCCCCTGCGCATCGACTGGCCGAGTGTCATTCCCACCGTGTTCGCCGCCGCCTTGCTGCTGATCCGGCCCGGCGCGGCGGAGCACCTTGTGAGCAAGGGCTGGGGGGATCATCTGTTGAATCCGGAAAGCATTCGGGTCATTGAAGGTTGGAACGGCCCGCCGGTGTAGTATCCTTATCCTACCGGGTCGATCTCCTTGGAGCCGCGGACGTGAAATCCATGCTGCAACCTCGCGCCAGAATGGCGCTTGCTGGCCGTCGCCCGATCCTGGTCACAGGTGGAAATGGATTCATCGGACAACATCTGGTTGCAGCGCTGCGCCGCAGGCACGGCGTCGTGCGCGTCCTGGATCTGCAACCGCCGCCACCCGGACCCGTGCCGGAATTCATCCAGGGAACGATCCTGGATCCGCACGATGTGCGGCGCGCTCTGGACGGCGTGGATACCGTGTATCATCTGGCGGCGATCTCGCATCTGTGGACGGCGAACCCCGCCGACTTCGAGCGCGTGAATCAACATGGCACCGAACTCATGCTAGCGGCGGCGCGCGAGAGAGGGGTGCGCAACATCGTTCACTGCTCCACCGAAGCGATCCTGTTTCCCTATCGCAGGGGCGGCACAACGATGCCGCAACGCGCGGAAGACATGCCGGGGCCCTATACGCGATCGAAGTTCATGGCCGAGCAGATCGCGCGCGAGGCGGCGGCCGATGGACTGCGTGTCGTGATCGCCAATCCCACCGTTCCCATCGGGCCCGGCGATCACAACTTTACCGAGCCGACGCGGATGCTCGACCTGTTCGCGCGCAAATCGCCGCCGATGGTGCTGGACTCGATGCTGAACCTCGTGGACGTGCGGGACGTCGCGGCGGGGCTCATCCTGGCCGGAGAGCGCGGCAGGGCGGGAGAGCGCTATATTCTCGGCGGCGAAAATGTCAGCGTGCGCGAACTCGTGCGGCGTGTCGGAAGCCTGTGCGGCCGCAGCGCCAACGTGCATGCGTTGCCGGCTTCGCTGGCGCTTGCGATCGGAGCGGCGTCCGAATGGTTCGAAGGCCAGGTGATCCAGCGCACGCCGCGGGTCTCGATCGAGGCGGTGCGCATCGCGTTGCGCTCGATCCCGCTGGACACACGAAAGGCGGAGACCGAACTCGGCTATCTGCCTCGCCCGATCGACGACGCGCTCACCGACGCCATCGCCTGGCTCACGCGCCGTGACGCGGATGCGGCTCAGCCGCGGGTCTCGGCTTAGAGCCTGTTTCAACCGCGTTGAATCCGATGCAACCGCGTTGAATCAGAAGCGGACACCGGTTCGCGTAAAGAAAACGCGACAAAACAAAATCAGAGAGCCCGCTTCTGATTCTATCAGAAGCGGAAAGGCTCTTAAGCATGATCCCGAAAAGCGGGCGTCGGTTTTCAGATAAGATCACGCTCTAAAAACGCGCCCGCGCGGTCAGCATGAAATTGCGCGGCGTGCCGTAGAAATTTCCACCCCAGGGATTACTCTCCGTCACATAGTAATACTTCTTGTCGAAGACGTTGTTGACGTTGAGAGCCAGCGACCAGTTCTTGCTGATGTCGTATTGTACGAGCAGATCGACCACCGCGCGACCTGGCTCGGTAAAATCAAAGGGTGTCTCTGGGCCTTCATACGCCCCGTTGACGTATGTTCTTATGAAGCCTCTTTGGTAGTATGAGCTTTGTGCCGTCACGCCGCCGCCGACTTTCCAGCCATCAAGCGGCCCCTGAAACGCGTAGGTTGTCCATAATTTGAATAGGTGTTTTGGGGTAATGGTGCTGTAGGCGCCTCCTCCGCCTTATTTTCATTGTCGTTGAATGTATAACTGGCATGAACCCGCCAGCGATCGACGATCTCGCCATTGATCTCGACATCCACACCCTGACTGACAACGCGACCGCTATCGAAATAACAGCAGTCGGTGCCGAGATTCCCAGGAGTAGGCGGATATGAGGTATCGCGCATCGCCTGACCGTTGCGCTTGATATGATACAGGGCGAGCGATGTATTCAGGCGGCCGTCGAGCAGACTGCCCTTGACTCCAACCTCGTAAGTACGCCCGCTAACGGGACCGAGCGGCGTGCCGGGCAAAGGTGCTTTGAGCATGTTGGCCTGTGGTTGATAGGTCTCAGCGAAGCTGGCGTAGGCGGACCATCGCTCTGACAGATCGTAAACCAGGCCCAGATAAGGGGTGAAAACGTTCTTGTCTTCATATCCTGCTAAAATCGTATCAGTAACAGCGCCCGTATTCCGATCGAGAACGTTTGTGGTGCTGTCATATTTATACCAGCTCAACCGCCCTCCCAGGATCAACTTCAGAGGGGGCGCGAGTTGAGCCGTGAGCGATCCATACACGCCCTTTTGGACAGTTTGGTTCTTACTACGGGATACCGGGTAGTAGGGTGCATTTGAAATATGATCGAACGGGTTGTACTCGAAGATGTTAGGAGCCAGGGTGACGTTAGAATCGCGAATCCTCGTTGCTATGTGATAGTCACGCTTGTTGATGTTCGTTCCCAAAGTCACCTTGTGTTCGCCGCCGAGCAGACGGAACGACCCTTTTAGCACAGCGTCGAGCGTGTCCTGTGTTTCGTCCAGATCAAAGTCTCTGTCCCTGAACGTTCCGGGTCCCGTGAGAGTTATCGGGTCGATATAGGAGGCCCACGACATGTCGCGGCGGTTATTGTTGCTTTTTGCTCGCGATGCTTCGACGCCCAGGGTCCAGTCAGATCCCAGTTGCTGATCGAGGCGAACGAAGTGTCTGGTGTTGTTCCTCAGCCAGTGATCGTCGGGGCCGCCGAGGTAGAAGTTGCGTGAAAGGCCGATATCGGCGCCATTCGAATAGCGCGGGAGACCGAAAAGATTATATCCATCGAAGTTCTGGCGCAGGATACTGTTGCCCACGGTCAGCATCGTGCTGTCGGTGACATCCGCTTCGACAATGCCGTAAAGCAGATGCTTTCTACTCTTGGCGTATTTATAGAAGTACTTCCGGTCCTCAAAGGAGCCGACGAGACGCGCGCGAACGCTGCCGTTCTCCGTGACCGCGCCGCCGACATCCAGATCGCTTCGATAGTTGTCCCAGCTGCCGCCGCTGACCGCGGCATTCGCGTGAAGCTGCTTCGTGGGCTTCTTGCGGACGAAATTGATGACACCGCTCGGCTGGCCCGCCGTGCCGTAGAGAGCGTCTGACCCGCGCATGACCTCGACGCGATCGAACATGGCGAGATCCATGCCTGACACGTTGAGGCCCTCTGTACCCGCGGAGCCATATATCGGACTGTTGCCGTCGATCCGGAAATTGGTGATCTGGAAGCCTCGGGAATAGAAGGCTGCACTATTGGTGGATTGCTGCATAACCGTGATGCCGGGGGTGCGCTCCATCGCATCCTCCACCGTCAGCAACCTCTGATCCTGAAGGCGCTGGTGCGTCATCACGGTGACAGTTTGCGGTAATTCCCGGAGCGTCTGATTCTTGCCGAATGAAGACCGGCTCGTTGTGTAGGAGTTGGTGCCTTCCGTCCTGCCGGGATCACTCGACGGTACCCCCTCCACATCAATCGTATCGAGCGCGATCGCGCCGGCGGGAGCCGCGCCGGTGGCAGCGCCACTGGACGGCGCCGCGATCGAGACGGTTCGTGAATCGGGGAACGAGTATGTGAGCCCCGTGCCTTGAAGGATTCTCGCAACGGCCTGCGCGGGCGACGCGGCGCCGCTGACGCCGGCAGATGATTTTCCTGCCGCGATCGCGGGACATAAACAATCTGGAGACCGCTCTGGCGTCCGAATTCCGCCAACACGCGGTTCAGGGAGCCGCCGGGGATCGAATAGGATGTCTGGGCGGACTGCGCGCCGGCCGGTGTCGATCGCAGCAAAGACACACCCGTCATCGCCGTTGACGCCAGCAAAACCGCTCCAATGCCGGCGCCAAGACGGCCCCGCCCGATGCGACCGGAAAATTTCAAACCCATGACCAAGCCACCCTGAATGCTTCGACAGGGCTGCTGAAACGCGCCCCTAATTTTGCATACGAACGGGGCGTCGCGGTTTTCCTAGTCTCGTCAAAAAAAATCAGATCGGGGAAATCAACGTGAGATACGAGCCGATCACCCGGACGCGTCCGCCGAACGGATGCACGAGAGCCCTGAGCGCGCGAGGCGGGTCGGCGACGTCAAACACGCCGCTGACGCGCTGCGTGCCGAGACCGGGATCGACGACGACGGTGCGACCGGGCTGCCAGCGGCTGATCTTGGAGATAATCGACGAGACCGGCTCATCCTCGGCGAAAAGCTGTCCGGTACGCCACGCGGCAATCTGATCGGGCCCGCGCGTACCGCGCTTGCTGGTCCCATCGCGTTCATCGAACGCCAGCCATTGCCCCGCCGACAGGCGGGTGGATTCGATGTCCGCCGCCGTGGATGTGACCTCCACCGTGCCGCGGTCGACCGACACCGATCGATAGCCCGCGCCGTCGCTGACCTCGAACGCGGTGCGCGGTCGTCACAAGCTGGGCGACCGAGACGCGGAAGGGCCGCCCCTGATCGCTTGCGACATCAAAAAACGCCATGCCCTGGAGCAAACGGATCGATCGCTGTTCTTCGCTGAACTGTACCGCCAGCGCTGTGTCCGGTCCCATCGTCGCGACGCTTCCATCCGCGAGATCAACACGGCGGACCTGCCCGGTGCCGGTGGTGTAATCCGCTTTCGCCTCGACCAGAAGACCAGGCAGCGCCGCGTAACCGGCAGCGGCGCCCGCGCCGACCAGTCCCGCAATGACCAGCGAGCGCCGCGTGATGCCCGCGGCTGCTTTTTTCCCGGCGTCACGTTCATCGGTGATGATCTTGACCATCATGCCGTGAATTTCAGCGACTTCGGTCCATATGCTCTCGTGCTCCGGGCTTCTCAAGCGCCACTCCCGGATCATTCTGCGCGGAACGGGATTATCGGGATCGTTCTTCAGCCGGATCATCAGATCCGTGGCTTCCATGAACAGCCGATCCTCTTCGGACATTTCGTCGGTCATGAACACGCCTTCAGGGACAGGGCAGGGTGCGTCTGCGCTCCGCAGTTCCATACTAAAGAATACGAACGGGAGCGGAGATTTTTCCCTCGGGCAGCGTGCTAACCTTCCGCCTCGCGTAGGCGATCGCGGATATGACGGTACGCGCCGCGGATCAGGACCCAGGCTCGGGTGGTGGACACACCAAGTTCCCGAGCCACGGTTGCGATGCCTTTTTCGCCGAGATGGTGCATCTCGAAGGCGCGACGTGTCCTTTCAGGCAGTTCCCGCAGGCGGCGGCGGAAATCGCCAGCCGCTGCCGGTCAAACACGATTGTCTCCGGAGACGGCATGTCGTCCGGAATAGCCTCGAACTCGGCATCCGTCAGGGCAACTTGCGGCGCGCATCGCTCGCGCCGGATCTGATCGATATGCAGATTGCGAGAGGCGCGGAAAAGAAAGGCGCGGGGATTATCGCATGGGTCTGGTCTGGCCGGCCTGCCGTGAGAAGCCTCAGGAACGCCTCCTGAGTGAGGTCGGCCGCGTTTTCCGGGCTGACGCCTCGCCGGCGCAACGCGTTGGCGATCTCTTTCGAGTGTCGCATAAACAGCGTGTGAAAATCCCAAGGCATCAGTCGCTCGCCTCCGTTCGACACCAAGCAAAACGCCTGGGGGCGAGCAGGCTGTTCTGACGGTCCGAAATCACGCGACTGTTGCGGATCGCCGCGAGAAGGCGGGATAGACGCGGAACTGCGAAGCAATACCCGCTTCCCTGCCACTTCCGCTGATGCGTCACCGTCCCGTTCACATTGGTCTCCAAACCACGCGGATAGCGGCAAGCCGGGTCAACCGCCACTGCCATCCTGACTGTGGCCATAGCGGCGGAATACTCTTGCGCAAACTCAATGATTTAGAATGGGTTTAAGAGCGGACTCCAGAAAGACAGGCGATGACATCTCCCGATTGCATCTCTGATAACGCACTCATTTCCAAAGCTGTTATTCCTGTCACGAGCGAGAGGCTTTCGAGCGCGTTTTCCGATCGTCTGCTGGAGGTTGCATGGCGAATACCTTTCCACATGGCACTGTCCACAAGGCAGGCGATGATCTTCAGGCAGCCTTGCGATCAGATCCGAAGGTCTTTGCATTGTGGGAAAGCCTGACGCCGCTCGGCCGCAATGAATTCATCTGCTGGGTCGAGGACGCAAAGCAGTCACGGACACGCCAGCGCCGCATCGAGCGAACCCGCGATGAACTGTTGGACGGCAAGAAACGTCCCTGCTGCTGGACGGGCTGCATTCATCGCGCCGACAAGGCCCCAAGCCGATGGCAGCAGGCGGTCTTGATCGATCAGAAGCGGAAGAAGAGGTCGTAAAGCGGCTTCAGTGAATGCGCCGCACCAGATCCCGGCTTGCGCCGGGCATCTGGCGAATGAGCAAGCCGCATGGGCTTTGGGGGGACGGCAAAGCCTTCAGAAGAAGAAGCTGGTCTGGAGATAACCGTAGAAGGTGTCGGCCGTGTCGGGCGCGTTGGGCGCGTCGCGCAGGAAGCTGCCTTTGAACAGGTAGGCTGCCCCGGTTTCGAGCAGCATGGCATCGGGGACCACCCAATATCGCAGGCGAGCCTCAACCTGTTGGCCGGCGAAGTTGCCGGATCGGCCGGAACGGTCCCGTATTTGCGTGCCGCCGAAGCTGTCGGTGCGATCCGCCAGGAAAAGCGCGCGGTAAGCGACGAAGGCGTCCCAGATCGGGCTCGGCGTCACCTCGAAGCGTATCGCCGGTGAGACCAGGTTCGCCCGCCCGACCGGTCTGTAGATAGCCATCGGGTTGTATTCGCGCGCGACGCCATACAGAGTGTCGAAACGGTTGAAGGTATTGGGGTTGGAGCTGTCACCGCTGGCGTGATCGTACTGCAGCGCGACCCGCGGCTGCCAGTTCGCGGCGAAGGTGTAGCCCGCCTCGCCATGGACGAAGAAGGCCGAGACGTTGAGGTCGCGCGTATCGGTGACGGCGGTCGTCTCCCGGCTGAGACCCGTCTGGTAGATCGCCTCGAAATCGTAATCCAATTCTCCGGCTTTCTTCTTCCGCGCCAGCCGCACACCAGGGATAAACAGCCGACGGTTCCGGGTCTGCACCGATCCCGGACCCGTCCCGGAATCCTGCTCGTACAGGCCGTAGCCATAGACCTCGAACGATCCGCCGAACACCTTCGCGAAAGTGTAGGAACCGCCGAACAGTTGCAGGTCCGGGCTCTCCGAGTCCAACTCAATCGTATTGTTATGAATGCCGCGCGTGTCATCGGGCAGCAGCCTGTGCGGCATGGTCCAGAGCAGGGTCATCCGATCCGTGTTCGCACCTTTCCAGTCGTAGGAGAGGCCGGTGAAGGCATTCATGGTGTTTCGGTATATCGGACGCGATATAAGTCGGCGCGCGCCCATGTCCTTCGTGAACCGGCCGGCGGTGAGGCTGCTCCTCGATCCATCCTGCAAGATGCCTGTGAGATCGACGTTAAGATAGGCCTGTCCGAGTTGGAAGGCATTTACGTCCGTGGTGGAGACCGCCGAGTTTCGTGGTACGAAATAGCCGCGGCTGTCAAACACCTCCGCGCCGATCTTCACCGTACCAAGATTGTACTCGGCGAAAATGTCGGTGAAGAACGAGGCCAGATAGTCGTTATGCGCGAAAGGCGCAGGGCGGAACGTATTGGCGAGCCCTTCGCCGCGGGCGCGGAACACGCCCTTGACCGTGAGATTGTCGGGTCGCCCGAGTGCGTCGTAGAGCGAGAATACCGGCTTTGACGTGGTCGCCTTGAAGGCCGGCCAGGTTTGAGGCTGCGCATCGGTGTGAGCATCTCCGTTCTGGGCTATGGCATGGCCATGGCCACGGCCCTGGCCCTCGTCGCCCTGCGCATGCGCGAGATTCTGTGGGATGGCGGCAAGCACGACACCTGACAGGAGAATCCGCTTCATCAAACTCATCACCGACTTCCTAAGTTTCTTGGCATGGCAGGTGCCCGTTGATCACAACATCTGAACAAGCGTTCTCTGCTGTCCTTGATCGGCGCAGCCGTCCGCGCATGCCGCGCGCCCCTCCTCGATGAGGAGTGCATGCGGCCACCCAAACCAGCAACGATCTATAATTGAGACGACTTGTGATGCCCCAGGGCGAAGCCTTCGATGTATCCATCGGTATATGCCGATATCGCCTGATGTCAACAGGCAGACGGCATCAAACGAGTTCGGGGCGACGATTTCATGGAGTTTCCTCCACCCTGAGGCTTTTAATCCCGACTGAGAGGTCCGGGGATTGAAAGACAACGCCAAGACCACACGTGCAACGACAGTTGCCGTCCTGCGGTCGAGGATACGCCCTTAATCCGTGCGTACACCGTCTCTGTTCAGTCGTGAGGTCGAGCAACGAAATTCCACCGCGCAGAAGATCGATGATAGTGATGCGGCGCCGCTCGTCCGGCCCGACCTTGAGACGGGCGCGACATCCTTGATGCGCAGCGAAACGGCTTCATTGGTTCTCAGTAACACGCTCTCGATGTCGGATGGAGATTCGATGTAACCGCGCCCGCACGCCACATAAACTCTACGAAAGTCCGAGCGCGGCGTGCGGGACCGCCGAGGTCCTGCGTCGCTGTCGCGCACGAAGAAGCCGCCGTCAGCGACGCCTTCCGCCTTCGAGGCGGCGAAGCGGATCACCGCGTCCTTGCGGCGAGCGCAATTCAGAAAGCGTCGTCTCCGTGGCGACGGCGGGATATTGTTGTACGTCGCAGACGATAATCTGTTCTGGTCAGGCACCTGCGGGTGGGCTCTTGGCGGACCGTATTCTTATTACGGACCGTATTCTTATTAGAGTACGCCGCTACTTGCCCCACAGAGATCGAAGTCGAAGATCGCGCGACTTCTCGTTCTTTGGCAATGTCTTCGTCTATGCTAATTTTGATGATGGTGCCGACAATGTTCCTTTGGTGATCCGAAAAACATTCCGATGCGCGAACCCGACAGCGAGGGACACTGGCGATAGATTGCGGCTCACGAGATGGACTGCTGTACTAGCTACGAAAAGCCCGCCGAACGTGGCGGGCTGAACGCAAATATGACTTGGGGATCACAACGCTCATCAATAGAGCGCAGCCTCCCTGAACGGCACCTGAACGACAAAGATCAGGACATTGCGGCTCTGACCGGAGGGTTTCGCTTTTCATCCGGATTAGGCTGAGGCTTATCGCTTGGCAAGTCCGACGGAGGCGGTTCCTTTATATCGGGAACCACATCCGGGCCGGGCGGAGGCGGCTTAGGTTTCGGATCTTCAGGAGGGACCGGATTATCTGGTGCTGGCTGCATGACACACCTCTACCGATTCCAACATACGCATAGAGCAATCGTTCCGAAGTTTGATCGCGCCGACACTTTCCTGATGCGCGTCACGGAAACTGAAGCCGCTCCATATTTGAAGAGATGGTTCGCGCCGTCCGTGGAGTCGCCGCAGGCTGATCCGCTCGAATGATCTCTGGTGCCGGCTCAGGCTTCGCTGATCAAGGACAGCGAAGCTGCGGTGAAACACGATGTGTTCCTACCTGGAGCACTCTGAAAGTTGACTCAGGTCGTTCTCGGCTTCTGCTCTCGATGGATAGGAATTCTTGCCGACAGCCTTGGTTTTTCCTCGTGTTGTCGGCTTCAAGCTTGTGACCACACATGTCTCTGTTGAAGTATCTTGTATGATATACCAGGCGCTGGCCGAGCCGGTTGTTGTGCTCGGCGAACTCGGCGAAGCGTCCGGCTCCGTCTGAGCGAGGGCAGGTACCGCCAATGTAGAGGCGATCAGACTCGCCAGTGCGAGTTTGAGTTTCATTTCTGCTCCATCGTGTGTGTGTGGGTTTAATGGAAACGAGAAATCATCAAGTGATTACAAACGTTCCGAAGCCATGGATAACATCTCATCCGGAGGAGGTTCAAGAGTGAAGACGACGCAGCCTCCGTGCATTTCTGCTTTTGAATCAGAAACGTGCTCTAGATGGTTGTTTATCGTGTTTCCTTTACGTGAATGGCGTCCGCCGTGCTTAAGGAAAGCGCTTTAGCTGAACGAGGAATCTTCACTGATTGGACACGTTGTTGACGCTTTTTTGTCAACGTCAGTTCGTGCTCGGTCCGGTGAAATCGCAGTCGCTGCTTTCGTCGGACTCTCGTGGTAATCTACGTTAGAGTTTTTACCGTTTCACGGAACCGGTAAAAGACTCTATGTTTTGACGCGTTTTCTTCACGCGAACCGGATTCTATCCTTAGGCTCAAGCCCCGAGGACAATGCTTCGCTCGAAAACGCTACAGCGGTTCGTGTGTTTGGGAGATTGCGATGTCAGGTTTGTCAGATGCCGTGAGAGTGATCGAGCCCGGCAAGACCTATGTCGGCAAGCAGGGCTTTACTTACGGAGCCGGGGTATCGAAGGAGACGGTCGGAGCAAAGAACATATGTTTGAATGTGCTGCCGATGCCTCCGGGCGCCAGGGCGAAGGTCCATTACCACGACGGTATCGAGACCATCGCATATCTTTTGGAAGGTGAGTGCGCCGTCTATTACGGTGACAAACTTGAGCATCGTATCGCCGTCAAGGCCGGGGATCATGTCTATATGCCCGAGGACGTGCCGCACGCTCCGTGCAATGAGAGCGGCGCTCCGTGCAAGTGGCTTGTCGCGCATTCATCGGGCAGCGATCAGGACGGCATCGTTCTGCTGCCGGAACTCGATGCCGTTCTGGCGCGGAAGTCGAATATGTCAGCTTGATGATGGGTGAAGGCGCGGAGAGAATCCTCGTGCTGTCTGAATGATGCGCGAAGCCAGCACACGCAAAAGACGTTCATCACGCTTTCAACGGATATGCTCGCGCGGCGCAGAGAGCCGATCCGCGTTCAGGGTTGCCACTCGGTCATCTGAAGGATGTTCCCGCCGAGCTTCTGGAATGCGCGCTGGCGGCAGGAGAACACAATGATCTGTTGCTCCCTCGATTGCCGGTGCAACGCGTCGAACATCTTCTCGATCCTGTCGTCGTCCGAATAGACGAGGGCGTCGTCGAGGATGACCGGCGCGGGCCGGCCGTCGCGGGCGAGCAGCCTTGCGAAGGCGAGACGTGTCAGCACCGATAGCTGTTCCCGCATGCCGCCGCTGAGGCGATCGACTTCCTCCTCCTGGCCGTTGCGCCGGATGGCCTGGGGCAGCAGCGACTTGTCATCGAAGGTAATCGAAACATCGTCGAAGAGCAGCCCGAGAAGCGGCTTGAGCTCAGTCATGACAGGCTTGAGATAGAGTTCACGTGCTTCGGTCCTGGCTTTCTCCAAAGCTGACGCCAGCCGTTGCAGGATGGCGATTTCCTTCTCGAACGCTGCGACGCGGACCGTTGCGGCGGAACGCGCGTCCGCGCTCTCGCGCCATCTCTCTTCCACCGCCTCGTCGGCGCGCGCCCGTATCCCGGCGTTCAAGCCGGCAATGGTCTCCCGGAGACGGTGTATCTCTTTCTCGGAGGCTTCTTCAACCGAGCGCGCGCGCTTCAGCGCAGCCTCGGCGGACTCGAGATCGGTGGCGGTGTCGCTGAGCTTCTTCGCATCCGTTTCGGCTTCGGCGCGTGATCGTTCCCGATCATCGCGGACCTTCACCAACTGCTGTTCGCGTGCGGCGCGCTCCTCTTCAGGGCCGAGGATTGAATCGATCTGCGCCTGCTCGGCATTCAGCTTCGCCAGCTTCGTTTCGGCTGCGACAAAGGCTTCCTCGGCTCTGCCGCGCAGCGGCTCGGTCTCTCGCAGGGCCAGCCGGGCGGCCTTCAGCCGTTCCCCGGCTTCGGCCAGAGTCGCCCGAACCTGCGCCGGGTCCGCTTTCAGTTCGAGATCCCCGGAATCGACCGCGCTTTGTGCGGCGACGTCCTCCCGCAGCCTTGTCAAGCCATCCGGCGCAAGCTGGGATAGCCGGCCTCGCAATTCGCGCAGCTCTGCGTCCATCTTTTGGGCCTCGACTTGCCGCTTCCGTGCGGCGGCAAGGTCGTCAACACCCATTGAAGATAGGAGCGTGCGCCGCTCTGCCTGGGCTCGTTCAAGGCGACCATCGCTCAAGGACGGCCGGTTCGATCGCAGCGTTACCGTGCCGATTCCTGGAATCGTAAGCCGCGCCTGTCCGTCATAGGTGCGCTCCTGCCTGTCCGACAGCGGATCGCCATTCATCGTCACGAGACCGATCGCATCCGGCTGATAGTCGACGGCAACGGAAGGACGTGCGGCTTCCTCGACGGCGTGAAGCTTTGCGATCTCGATTTCGAGATCCTGAAGCTCGTCCACGGCGTTCGATGGCAGTTTGAGAAGCGAAAGTTCTGCTTCGCCGCGTTCCAGCTCTTCACGGGTTGCTTCCGCGCTGGCGAGTTGATCCTTGAGTTGGGCGAGGCGCTCGAATGCTTCGCGCGCTCTCAACGCCGCGTCCAGGCGCGCGAGCAGGTCGCGCGTCTCCCTCTCGCCAGCCTCCGCCGCCTCAGACTCTGCCGTTGCCTTTGCGATCGCCTCGCGGGCCTCACGACGGTTTTCCACGGCCCGGCGGCGTCGATCTTCAGCCGCAAGCCGCTCTTGACGCAACTCCCTTGCTGTTTCCATAGCGGTGCGGAAGGCCAGAAGCTCTTTCTCTGCAACGCCCCGGCGCTCGAGCGCAAGCCTGAGTTCGGCTTCGGCCGTCCTCAGCTTCTCGCGTTGGGACTTGGCGGCGTCGAAGGCGGCTTGCGCCGCCTCCACGGCCTTGCGTCGTTGCTGCCTGTCGTCGGCCCTGTCGAGTTCGGCAAGGCTCTTTGTGGCCGAGGCGCGTTGATCCAGCGCCTCGCGCAGGGCCGCGACTTCGTCCGAAAGCTCTTTTTCGTCTGCGATCAGTTTGTCACGCTCGTCAAGGGCGGATGCGTATCGCCCGCCGGCCTTGGGCCTGCCGGTGGCGGTGACCAGTTCCGAAAGAGCCTGTTGCGTGGCGGAAAGGATCTCGGTCATGCGCCGCCCGCCGGTGACTTCCTCGACCTCGCCTTGCACGGATTCGAGCAGGGAGCGGCGAACTTCGCGTTCTCCGTCGTCGGATTTGCTGCGTCTTTCGATCGCGGTCACCCCCTGGCGCACCCAGAGAAGCCCCGCCGGACCGGCGGTGCCTCCCTTGACCAGGTTGGCGATGAAATTCTCCGCTTCGTCCGCCTGCGCCACCAGTTGCCCCGTGGCGAGATCGGTCACCCGCGCGGACCGGCCGACGAAATACTGCTTCGTAATGCGGAAACGGCCTTCGCCGGTCGCGATATCGGCCTGGACCAGCGGACTGCCGCCGCTATAGGGCCTGAGGGTCCTGACATCGCCGGAAGCGCTCGAATGCGGCTGGAAGAACAGTGCATGCAGCGCCTCGAAACTCGTCGACTTGCCGAATTCGTTGGCGGCGCAGAGCACATTGACGCCGTCGTCGATCCCCTCGATGGCGACACCGCGGCCGGCGAAGCGCTTCACGTTGAACAGGCGCAGCGCCGAGATCTTCATGACGCGACCACCTGCGCATAGGAATAGAGACGGGCGAGGGCGGCGCGCGCGGTCTCGCGCTCGGTGGCGGAACGGCTTTCATCTCCGGCTTCGGCCAGCAGCGCGTTCGCGGCTTCACGAAGCGCTCCGGCGCGATCGATCCGGTCGAGGTCTTCCACCTCGCATTCCGTCACAAGGCCAGCCTCGTCAAGCTCCAGGAAGGAAAAATCCGGCGTCGCGCTTTCGATGGCGCGCGTCAGCGCCGCGCGTGCCGGCAGGCGGCTGCGGCCCGTCGCCATGACGCGCGCGAGTGTCTGTCGGCGGAGCCGCGCCTCCGGCAACAGCGCCTGCAGCGCCGACGCGGGATCTTCTCCGTCGAGCACATGCAGTTTCAGCGTGCGCCAGGCGAAGCCGGCCGTGGCCAGCGGCGTCACCTCGGGCAGGGCGGAGGGGCCGGCGATGCTGACCAGCGAGGCTTCGCCGGGATGGTCATGCTTGAACCGGTCCGGCTCGGGCGTACCGCTGTAGCGGGTGCGCGGGCCGACCTCCATCGCGCCGTGCCAGTCGCCGAGCGCCAGATAGGCGAGGCCGGCGCGCCGGGCCCGGTCCGGCGCGATCACGTCGGACGCGACCGCCTCCTCGGAAAAACTCTGGATCGCGCCGTGGGCGAGGCCGAGGCGGATGGTGCCTTCCGGCGTCGCCTCGCTGTCCATCCATTCAGTGAGATCGCGGCCGGGACGGCGCGTCGTGCAGGGCGCGGGCAGGAGCACGACATCCGCCGCCAGTTCGATCGGGCGTGGCTCCACCGCGAGAATGATGTTGTCGGGCGCTTCCGCTCCCAGCGTGGTCCAGAGCTGCGTCGCCTGCAGCGAATCGTGGTTGCCGGGCAGGATCACCCATCGGATCGGGGCGTGATGCGCCATTTCGGTCAGCGCCTGACGGCGGACATCCGAAGCGGGCGTCTCGGTATCGAACACATCGCCCGCGAGCAGGATCGTGGCCGCGCTTTGCTCGCGTGCATGTTGCGCGAGCCGGCCGATCACCGCATGCCGCGCCTCACGCAGCCGGCTCGGCAGGTCGCCGGAGAAGTTGCCAAAGCGCTTGCCGAGATGCAGGTCGCTCGAATGGATGAAACGGAACATACCTATCCGGATGGCTGAACGGTCGTGATATGCTGGCGGGCTCTTGTGATCGCTTCGTCGAGGCGGGCGCGGGATACCGCCGCAAGGCGTTCGACGCCGAGGAGACGCGCCAGATAGCGCACGGGGTCCGTGTCGTCCAGCAGGTCAGGATTGTCGAGCGCCACGGAGGCCAGTTCGGCAAGTGGAATATCCGCGACCGCCCTCCGCGCATCCTCGTCGACTGGCTGCCGATAGGCCAGAACGTCGACCACGGCTCCCTTTTTCCAGATGAACTCGCCGCTCGATTCGTGCGTCGTGTCGTAACCGCGCAGGTGCAGATCGATCTGCTCCCTGATGCGCCCGCCTGTGCGCAGCCAGCCATACGCCCGTGAAATTCTTTTGGCGAGAATGTCCGTGCGCAAAGGGCTTTCGGTTTCGATGACGGCCTCGATCATGCCTCGCAGCGTGTCGCGATAGCCGAATTCGAAGAACTGATCCGGATCCGCTTTGAAGCTGGAGAGATCGGTGACGTGGTATTGCCGTTTGTCCGGAATGTCGGCCGGCATCGGATGAACATCCGGTTGCGCCGTGGTCGCTTTGACCTTGCAAGACTCTGCCGGCGACTCCACCGATACGCGTTCGGTTTCAGCGGGCGCCGGAGGCGGCATCACCTCGTCAACGATGGCTGCGGCCTCGTCGTCGCGAATCTCGTCGATCCCCTCCACGTTGTGTCCCATGTCCCAATGGGTCGCGATCTCTTCCTGCTCGGCGGCGCGGCGCGCTCGGCTTTGGTCCAGCAGGCTTGTGAGGCCGGCGTGCAACCGCCCGGCGCAGCCCGCGGCATCGAACCACCAGTCCGTCGACCACACGCGGAGGATATTCCAGCCCAGCCCTCTCAACACTTGCTCACGAACCTTGTCGCGGTCCCTTGCGGTGGCCGATCCGTGATAGGTGGCGCCGTCACATTCAACGCCTGCGAGATAGGCTCCGGCCAGATCAGGATGGCGAATGCCGAGGTCGATGCGAAAGCCGGAAATCCCGACCTGCGGCACGACCATCCAGCCGCGTCGCTCCAGTTGTGCAGCGACCGCTTCCTCGAAGGGGGAATCGAAGCCGCCGACAGACCCGTCATCCTGGGCGGGCAGGGCGATCGCGCCGCGTTCGGCGTAGTTGAGGAATGTCTTGAGGTGCTGCACGGCGATCGCCTTGGTCCGGGACGTGTCGATCTGGTCGGCCGTGAAGCCCGAAAACACGATGAGTTCCTGCCGCGCGCGGGTCACGGCGACGTTGAGGCGCCGCTCGCCGCCGTCGCGGTTGAGCGCGCCGAAATCCATCTTGAGTATGCCGGCGGCATCCTTCCAGAAAGTGATCGAGAAAAGGATCACGTCCCGCTCGTCGCCCTGCACGTTTTCGAGATTCTTGACGATGGCCGGCTCGACCCGCTCCTCGGCAAAGAACCACTCAATCTCGGCATCGTCACGGCGCGCGGCATCGAGACGATCGAGAATCAGCGACTGCTGCTGTGCGTTGAATGTGATCACGCCGAGCGTCGGCCGCTCTTTTTCGGGAAGCCTCA
This sequence comes from Nitrobacter winogradskyi Nb-255, assembly GCF_000012725.1. NCBI lineage: Bacteria > Pseudomonadati > Pseudomonadota > Alphaproteobacteria > Hyphomicrobiales > Nitrobacteraceae > Nitrobacter > Nitrobacter winogradskyi. The sequence continues at coordinate 992,581 of NC_007406.1, forward strand.
GCCAGGCCTTCATGCGCGCCACGGCTTCCTTGACGACCGCTTCGGCCTCGATCTTGTTGGTCCGGCTCTTGCCGCGGTCGTAGACACCATGCGGCACCTTGCGCAGTTGCACCGCCCGGTCTTCGACGGACGGCGAGGGAAAGGTCACCAGGCGGTTCTGGTAATAGTGATGGTTTGAGAAGGCGATCAGGGATTCGCTTCGGCTGCGATAATGCCATCTCAAATCGCGGACCGGTATGCCGGCGGCTTTGGCCTCGTCGAGAATGCTCTCCAGATCCTTCTCGTAGTCGGCGATCTCCTCGTCGTCATCTTCGTTGCGTCCAAAGAAGTTTGTCGGCGGCAACTGCTTGGGGTCGCCGACGATGATGGTCTGGCGCGCTCGCGCGATGGCGCCAACCGCGTCCCAGGTCGTGATCTGCGAGGCCTCGTCGAAGATCACGACGTCAAAGAGCGCCTGATTGGGCGGAAGATACTGTGCGATGGAGAGCGGCGACATCAGCATGCAGGGCGCGAGCCGGGAAAAGCTCTGCGGCATCCTGCCGATCATGTCGCGTATAGACTGGCTGGGGCGCTGCAACTCCATCTGGTGGCGGAGCAGCCCGAGCTCGGAATTGCGCGGGACGCTCTGCACGGGCGGCAAACCATGCGCGATCGCGCCGATCACGCGACGGGTGGCGTGCGCGCGCACGAGATCGTCGATCTCACGGAATTCCTTGATGGTGTTCTCGTGCTGGAAACGCCGGAAATTCCGCAGGACCGGATCGGCATCGAGAACTTTGGGAAGCCACCACCGGGCATAACCGAGGCGAAACGCAACGCGCGCTTCACCGGGCCGGACCTCTCCCTTCTCGATCCGCTCGACCAGCGAAGCAAGGCTGGACGCCAGCGCCCGGCTCCTGACGCGGCACCAGGCCGCCCAGTCGCGCAACAGATGCTGCGTGTTCGCGAGGGCCGCAAGTTTCTCCCGCACTGTCGAGAGGTCGCTTCCGTTCTGTCCGGGCTGAATGTCGCGGCCCGACAGGTCCGAGAAACGCCGGCCCGCGCTCTCCAGGCCCTGGATTGCAGCGAGAAGCCTGTCCCCGGCTCGCCGCACCCTGTCGTCTTCCGCCGCGCCGCGCAGGCAGGCGGCGACGGAGCGGCCGATCGAACGAAGGTCGTCTTGCTCTATATTCGGCAAGCACAAGGCATCCCGAAGCTCCCGCGCAAGTTCAATGATGTTCGCGACCGATTCAAGATCGGTGTCCAGACCATTGACCGGCAACGGCTTCGTCACCAGCAGGTTTTCGTCGATTGCCGAAAGGCATTTCTTCATGCGCCGGAGCAACGGAAGATCCCTTTCAGGATCGGCGGTGCCACCGGCGGCATAGGCTTGCAGCAGCTTCTGGATCTTGCGCTTGCCGAGCATCGCGCCGGGCCAGAAGGAAGCATTTGCCTCACGCCACTGCCGCTGCAAGTCCGCCGGGTCGAGATCGCGAATGGCGGAGGCGCCATAGGAAGCGCTGAGGCCTCGCTCCGCTTCGCGGTAATCGCTGATGGACCTGCCTAAACCGTCTAATGCTTGGGCGCACAGGGCAAACTCCCGATCGGAAGCGATCGTGATGTCGCGGTCGCGACTTTTCTGAAGTGCCGTTGCAAGGGCCGCCAGATCCTGAAGCTCGGTTTGTGACAGCCGTTCCCGAGGCTTCAGACCAAGGACGGCGGCATAGCCTTCGAACGAACTGGCCAGCAGATCGATCGCGTTCCGCAGGGATGTTGCCGCCGTCAGCAGGCTGTCCTGCCAGCCCGAGCTCCAGTCGGCGACGTCGACGAGATCCAGCGACGGCTGCCGTTCGATCGACGCGAAGACAAGGCCGAGTTCGGCGGCGAGTTCTTCAAGATCGCGCAGAGTCTGCGCGTCATGAGCATCCCGTTCCGGCCATGAAAAGGCCGGCGCCGGAGCGTCCGCGGCATTGAGCGCGATTCCCAGCGCATGATAGGGCGTCCATCCGTTCGGATAGCGCTTGTGCAGGGCTTCGACATAAGCATTCAGCTCGTCGCGGCGCAGTCGAAGACGCTCGTTGATCTCCACCCATTCGGACGCATCGGTTCGGCCTCCATGCTCCCAGGCCGCCTTGAGCTGTCCGAGGAAATGCCTGCGGTCAGCCTTGTTCGAGTGCAATTCGATGCAGTGATTTCCGAGGCCATGTTCGCGCAGCCGTCGATAGACGACGTCGAGCGCGGCGGTCTTTTCGGCCACGAACAGCACCGTCTTTCCGACCGCGAGGCAGTTCGCGATCATGTTGGCGATGGTCTGGCTCTTGCCCGTGCCGGGCGGGCCGACGATGACGAAATCGCGTCCCTCGGCCGCCGCGAGGCTCGCCGCCGTCTGCGACGAATCCGCGGGAAGAAGGCAGATGATGTTCGCCGGCGCATAAACGCGATCGAGCTCGCGTTCGTCGGGGAATGTCGTTTGTCCGTCGCCTTCCGAAAAGGCCTGCTCAGGCGTGTCGATCAGGTGGCGGACCACCCGGTTCTCGCGAAGCGCCTCGGTGCGTTCGACCAGATCCTTCCACATGAGGAATTTCGCAAAGGAGAAGGTCGACAAAGCCGTCTCGTCGACCACCTCCATGCCCGGCACATCGCGGATGGCCTGGCGCATCATGGCGAGAAGGCGCGGCACATCCACACCGTTATCGTCGAGCGGCAGGTCGCCGCCGAACTGGGGGAGCGTCAGGTCGAAAACCCGCTCCAGGAATTGCAGCAGGGTCGCGTTGAAGCGTGGCTCATCCTCATGGAAGCGAATGGTGAAACGCGAACTCGCGCTGCGGCGTTCGAGCTTCACCGGGACCAGCAGAAGCGGCGCGCGATAGCTGCGCTCATCTTCCGGCTTCTTCTTCCAGCGCAGGAAACCGACGGCGAGAAAGAGAGTGTTCGCTCCACCTTCGGCAAAATCGTTGCGGACCTGCCGATAGAGATCGATCAGCCGCGCCTCGAGTTGTTGCGCCTCCAGCGGTGAGGGAAGCTCGTCCCTGAGCAGCGCTTCGGCCGCGAAGCCGCGCTGAAGATCGCGTCCGTGAACCTCACGATAGATCGTCGCGTCGCGTTCGCCGAGCGGGTTCTGCTCCGGCAACGATATGATCCGGATGGCGGCGCCGTTCGCGAGCCGGTCTTCAAGATAGGCGATATCGGTGCAGAGAAACGGGATCGTCTTCTTAGTGTCCGGAAAATTGAGAAGCCGGTTGCGGAGGGTCAGGTCGAGCAGCTTCTTCTGCCAGCGGTCGATGCGGCCGGCGGCGGTGGTCGGCTTCACCTCGATCGCTTCGACCGGCAGCTCGCCGAAAGTCGGGGCTGCGGGAAGCGGTAGAGCCGGGACGGGAGCCGTATCGTCATCGACGGTACTATCCGCGATCGGCTCATGCGAGGCGAGCGGCGTGATTCCACCGCTTCGGGATCGCCTGATGTCGATCGCCGCGACAAAAGCGTGGGCTTCTTCCTCCGCGAGACGGCGATCCAGCGCCTGCTGCGCACTGTCGAAGGTCGAAGCAGGGCGATGGGTCACGCCGGTGGTCTCGAAGACGACCAGTTCGCGCGACGCCAGCGCCTTGCGAACCTCCATCTGGTCGGTCTCGATCGCCTGGGCGAAGGTCCTTTTGGTCAACCACACGCCGGCTGCCGCGTGTCCACGGAACATCAGGATGACCGGGTGCAATCCGGCGGCTTCCAGCGCGGCGGCGAAAAGCAGCGTGGTGTCGAGGCAGGTCGCCAGCCGTTGCTCGGCGATCGTGCCGGGACGCCGGATCTTCTGGCCAAGGTTCTCAAAGCTCGCGGGTGGCTCGGCATAGTGCAGCCCCATCCCGGCAATCGCTGAATAGGCGGCCGCCGTCAGCATATAGGCACGCTTGGGGTCCTGCGATTGGTACCCATCCAGTCCGCTCGGATGGCCATGCGCGGCAAGCCGTTCCGCCGCGGCCAGCAGGATCGGGGCCACAGCCGGGTCGTTCGGCATCGCGAAGGCCGGCAGCAGTTGCGCCATATCGGCGACGCCGCCCCATTCATCACGCGCAAGCAGCCTGACGGGAAGGCGCCGCTCGTCAAGGACCTCTTCTCTCAAGGAAAGGCGTAGCGTGATCTCGCCGCGTTCCGCCTCGTTGAGACCCGCAAGATAACCGGCATCCAGTTCGACCTTCCGGTCGCTCAAGGGAATCTTGTCCCCGGGCAGCAGCCGATCGATGGTCCACGTTTTCGGTCTCAGAAACGAAGGCGAAGAGGACAGGTCAAGCGTGCAGTTCTCGAAATGCCGGTCGCTTACGTTCTCGATCAGCAGGGATCGGATAACCGGAATCGCATTCTGGTAGGATGCGTATGTAAAGCTGGCTGCGACATCCGCAACGATTACAGGGGCCTTGGTATCTTCCGCAGTATCCTCCGCAACATCGACCCCGACATCTTGTCGATCATCGCAATTTGCGCTGTGCATTGGCGTGCCCCCCTGAAGGAGCCTAGCCAGATTTGGCGTGCTTAAGAAGTCCCATTATCATTCGTACGTAGAATCGCTGGGGAAGGCCGTGTGCGGCATCCGTCGCTGCCGCGCCAGAGCATGATCCCGACCCGGAGGGCCGCGCCAGCGCAAAGTGAGAACCGGTTCTCGGAAAAGATCATGCTCAAACAAAAAGATACGTGGCGAGTCTGATGTAACGTGGTTGAATCGGATTCAACGCAGTTGAAACAGGCTCCAGCCCGCTACCGGCTCGCCCGTTCGATGACGGCCATCAGCTCGGATATCTTGCGTCGCTGATCGGTCTTGTTGCCGCTGGTGATCGCGTGCTCGACGCAATGCGCGACATGATCCTTCAGCACTTCTTCCTCGACGCGCCGGAGCGCGGCGCGGACCGCCGATATCTGCGTCACGATGTCGATACAATAACGGTCTTCTTCCACCATCCGGGACAGTCCGCGAACCTGGCCTTCGATCCGGCTGAGGCGCTTGCGGCAGGATATCTTGATATTGTCGCGCATGCCGGATATATACCCCCACAGGGTATGTACCGCAAGAGGACTGCGGAGGTCCGGATGAACACAGCAGGGCGACCAGGGTCCAAAAGCGGGAACGGCTGCGGCTGCTCCGGGGAAAAGCAGGCTGCATCACCCGCCGCTGCATCGCCCGAGTCCAGCTGCTGCGGCGACAGGGAAGCGACTCATGACCACCATGCGCATGACCACGACTCGGATAACCATCACGAGCAGCACCACGGTCATGCCGATGCGATGACCGATGGAAAAGCTGTCGATCCGGTCTGCGGCATGACGGTCGATCCGCGGACCAGCAAGCATCGCTTCGATTATCAGGATACGACGTATCACTTCTGCTGCGCCGGCTGCCGGACCAAGTTCGCCGCCGCGCCGCGGTCCTATCTCGACAAGTCCAGGGCGCCGCCGCCGGCGGACCTGCCGGAAGGCACGATCTACATTTGCCCGATGGATCCGGAGGTTCGCCAGGTTGGCCCCGGCGCCTGTCCGATCTGCGGCATGGCGCTGGAGCCCGAGCTTGTGTCGCTGGACGACGCGCCCAACCCTGAACTCGCAAATATGTCGCGCCGGTTCTGGATCGGGTTGATTCTCGCGCTGCCTGTAATCACGCTGGACATGGGCGCGCATATCGCCGGAGCGCACGGCTGGATAGATCAAACGCTGTCGAACTGGATTCAACTGGCGTTCGCGACGCCGGTGGTGTTCTGGGCCGGCTGGCCTTTTTTCGTACGCGGCTGGCAATCGCTGACGACGCGCAACCTGAACATGTTCACGCTGATCGCGATGGGTACCGGTGTGGCTTATCTCTACAGCCTTGCCGCCACCATGACGCCTGCGATTTTCCCGCCCGCCTTTCGCGGGGCTGATGGCGCGGTCGCGGTGTATTTCGAGGCGGCGGCTGTCATCACGATCCTGGTGCTGCTCGGGCAGGTGCTTGAGTTGCGCGCGCGCGAGGCAACTTCCGGCGCTATCAAGGCGCTGCTTGATCTTGCGCCGAAGACCGCGCGCCGGGTCGATGAGCAAGGCGCGGACCACGACGTGGCGCTCGGCGAGGTGGCTGTCGGCGACCGGCTCCGGGTTCGTCCCGGTGAGAAGGTGGCGGTGGACGGCCTGATCATCGAGGGGCGCTCCTCCCTCGATGAATCGATGGTGACCGGTGAATCCATGCCGGTTGCCAGGGAAGCGGGCTCAAAAGTGATCGCCGGCGCCATCAACCGGTCCGGCAGTTTCATCATGCGGGCGGAGAAGGTCGGACGCGACACGCTGTTGTCGCGGATCGTGCAGATGGTGGCGCAGGCGCAGCGGTCCCGCGCTCCGATCCAGCGGCTGGCCGATCGGGTGGCTGGCTGGTTCGTGCCCGCCGTCATCGCCGCGGCCGTCGTGGCGTTTGCGGTCTGGTCCTTCGTCGGCCCCGAGCCGCGCCTGGCCTTCGGCCTGGTCGCCGCGGTGAGCGTGCTGATCATCGCCTGCCCATGCGCGCTCGGGCTCGCCACGCCGATGTCGATCATGGTGGGCGTCGGACGCGGCGCGCAGGCCGGTGTGCTGATCAGGAACGCCGAAGCGCTCGAGCGCATGGAGAAAGTCGACACGCTGGTGGTCGACAAGACCGGCACCCTGACCGAGGGCAAGCCCAAGGTTGTCGCCGTCGAGGCTGTGGAAGGTATCGAAAAAGATGATCTGCTGCGCCTTGCCGCAACCGTCGAGCGATCCAGCGAGCATCCGCTGGCGGACGCCATCGTAGCCGCGGCGACGGAGCGCGGTCTGGCGCTGGGCGAGGTGCAGGAGTTCGATGCTCCGGCCGGAAAGGGCGTGATCGGAAAGGTCGCGGGAAAGACCGTGCTGGTCGGCTCGGCCGCGTTTCTCGAATCCCGGAATGTCGCTGTTCGGGACATGGCCCCATTAGCCGATGACCTGCGCGATGACGGAGCCACCGTCGTCAATGTCGCGTTTGACGGCAGGCTGGCAGGTCTGCTCGCGATCGCTGATCCCGTGAAAGCCTCAACGCGAGCGGCCCTGAAAGCGCTGGCGGGCGACGGCATCAGGGTCATCATGCTGACCGGCGACAACCGCACCACCGCTAACGCGATCGCCAGGCAGCTTGGTATTGCCGATGTCGAGGCCGATGTTCTTCCCGAACAGAAGAGCGCCGTCGTCGCCCGGCTTCAGAATGAGGGGCGCGTCGTGGCGATGGCTGGAGACGGCATCAATGATGCGCCGGCGCTGGCCGCCGCCGATGTCGGAATCGCCATGGGCACCGGGACCGATATCGCCATGGAGAGCGCCGGCGTGACGCTGCTCGGCGGAGATCTGACGGGCCTGGTTCGCGCCCGCCGCCTTTCCGAGGCGACCATGCGCAATATCCGGCAGAATCTGTTCTTTGCTTTTATGTACAATGCCGCCGGGATTCCGATCGCGGCCGGTGTGCTCTATCCGGTCTTTGGCCTACTGCTATCGCCGATCGTGGCCGCCGCCGCCATGGCGTTGTCGTCGGTAAGCGTCGTCGGCAACGCGTTGCGGCTGCGCGCCACGCGACTGTGAAGACGAGAGACTGTGAAGACGAGAGACCGGGAAGACGAGAGACCGGCGACTTGTTCTTCAGCGGCGAGACCGCGTCCAGACCTCTCCGCTGCACAGCGCGCCGACGCAGCCTTCCACGCGCAGCGCGCCGGGGCCCGCGACGGAGACGTTGCTGGCATAGGTATTGCCATCATCGGCATTGTAGATCGATCCTGACCATTTGTTGGGACCGGTCGGCGACATGCCCCGGAACAGCGGCAGTCCGATCATCGGTCGCCTGGACAGTGCGGGATTGTGATTTTTATCGTCGACGGCGGGTCTTCCTGTCGCGGGATCGATCGGGTTGCGCAACCAGACGATGACGCCGCAAAGGCCGCCGCCGCATCTGCTGACGCGAACCTTGGCGTCACCCGCTTGTGTCAACCAGACGCCGGTGGGGTCGGCCGCTGTCTGTGCGTCGGCGACGGATAACATGGCGGCAAGAACTGCAATAACAAATCCGGATCGCACGAGCATGATAACCACCTCCAGAGCCCCCAGATCACGATGGTTTTGGATCGAATTAATCCAAAGCCATCGTGATCGATTCCAATATTTTGAGACGCGGGATGCGGGCGAAAACCGCCACACACACTTTTCCTCATCCCGCTCTATAGCGTTTTCGAGCGTTCATGTCCTCGGGCTGACCCGAGAATGGTGACTGTTCGCGTGAAGAAAACGCATCAAAACAGTCATAGAGCCGCGCTTCTGATTCAATCAGAAGCGGAAAGGCTCCAGGGTGCATAACAAAAAAACCGCGTCATGCAACATCATATGTGCGGCGGTAGCCTGGTTATGTCGGGGGAGCCATGTGGGCTTCCGCGACCGGAAAGCATGCGGCAGCGAGCCGCGCGTCTTATGAATAGGAAGTCTGCAACAGCGGCATACCCGGCGTTGACCCTTCTCAAGTTATGGTATGTAACGGCAGGTGTCGTACTGGCGACGGAAACCCCTGACCGGGTTTCGCCGGGGCCCCTTACAAACTCCCAACAATTCGGACAAACAACCCATGACCTTTACGCTTCCGAACCTGCCATATTCCCATGACGCGCTCGCGCCCCATATGTCCAAGGAAACCTTGGAATATCATCATGATAAGCACCATCAGGCTTACGTGACCAACGGTAATAACGCGATCAAGGGGACCGAGTTCGAGGGCAAGTCGCTCGAGGATATCGTGAGAAGCTCGTACGGCAAGAGCGCGTCCGTGGGCGTGTTCAACAACGCCGGCCAGCACTACAATCACCTGCATTTCTGGAACTGGATGAAGCCCAACGGCGGCGGCGACAAGCTTCCCGGTCGCCTCGAGAAGAAGATCATCGAGGATTTCGGCAGCCTAGAGAAATTCAAAGCTGATTTCGCCGCAGCCGGCGCCGGACAGTTCGGTTCGGGCTGGGCATGGCTTCAGGTGAAGAACGGCAAGCTGGAAGTATCCAAGACTCCGAACGCCGAAAACCCGCTGATTCACAACGCGACCCCCATTCTCGGCTGCGACGTCTGGGAGCACTCCTACTACATCGACTATCGCAACCGCCGTCCGGACTATCTCAAGGCGTTCCTCGATCATCTCGTGAACTGGGATTACGTGGATCAACTTTACTCCAAGGTCGCCTGACCGGCGGTCAGGTCGACTCCTGGAAGGACTCCAGAAGGCGGCACGGCGGTGCCGCCTTTTTTGCGCGCGTGTGATTCCCGAAGCCATTGTCTTGTTCACTGGACATCTGTGATGTTATAATATAACGGTCGTGACAATCTGAGTTCGGAAAGCGTTTCAGGTGCTGCATTCTCACTCTCGCGTCCAGGATCAAGCTCACGAAGATGGACATTCGAACGGACATGCCCATACGCTGTCCTCGCCGCATCCGGCCCAGGCAGTACCATGGTCGATCCTGCGGATGGCGCTGGCTGTGCGCGTGGGAACGGCGCTTGCGGTCAGCGTCGTGCTTTGGGCCGCCGTATTGCTGACAACCGTGGGATGGTAGCGCAACTGCAATTTCGTGACGTCACGCTGGGCTATGAGCGGCATCCGGCCGTGCACCACCTGAGCGGGGAGGTCGCGTCCGGCGCGCTGCTGGCGGTGGTCGGGCCGAACGGCGCGGGCAAATCGACTCTGTTTCGCGGCATCACGGGCATCCTCAAACCGCTGGCCGGATCGATCGCCCTGGGCGACCTCGACATTCGTGACATCGCTTATTTGCCACAGAGCGCGGAGATCGATCGCAGCTTTCCGATTTCGGTGTTTGATTTCACCGGCTCCGGGTTGTGGCGAACCACCGGGGCGTTCGGCCGACTCGGCAGGCATGAATGTCGGCGGATCGCGGAAGCTCTCGCGGCTGTCGGCCTCAACGGATTCGAAAACCGTTCCATCGGCACGTTGTCCGGCGGGCAGATGCAGCGCATGCTCTTCGCCCGGGTGCTGTTGCAGGATGCCGGCGTGATCGTCCTGGATGAGCCGTTCAACGCCATTGACGCCAAGACCTCGGACGATTTGCTCGCTCTGGTGCGGCGCTGGCACGAGGAGAAGCGCACCGTGCTGGCGGCGCTGCACGACATGGAAATGGTGCGCGCGAATTTTCCGGAGACGTTGCTGCTGGCGCGCGGCGCGGTGGCGTGGGGCCCGACCGGGCAGGTGTTGACGGCCGGCAACCTGTCGCGAGCCCGGCAGATGTGCGAAGCTTTCGACGATAGCGCTGCCGCTTGCGCGGTCCGCGTTCCGCCGCGCGTGGCCTGAGGCATCATGATCTACGACGCGCTGGTCGCCCCCTTCGCCGATTTCGAATTCATGCGCCGCGCGCTGGCGGCGGCGGCGGCTCTCGCGCTCGGGGCCGCGCCGATCGGCGTGTTCCTGATGTTGAGGGGGATGAGTCTTGTCGGCGATGCGATGGCGCATGCGATCCTGCCGGGAGCGGCGGTCGGTTTCCTGCTGTCGGGCCTCAATCTGTTCGCGATGACCGTTGGCGGATTAATCGCCGGATTCGCGGTGGCGATTCTGGCGGGGGTGGTGTCGCGCGTCACCGAACTGAAAGAAGACTCGTCGCTGGCGACCTTCTATCTCGCCTCGCTGGCGCTGGGCGTCACCATCGTGTCGGTCAAGGGCACCAACATCGATCTGCTTCATGTGCTGTTCGGCAACATCCTTGCGATGGACGACCAGACACTCATGGTCATCGCGATCAACGCCACCGTGACTCTTGTGGTGCTCGCGGTGATCTACCGCCCGCTGGTGTTCGAATGCGTCGATCCACTGTTTCTGCGCACGGTGAGCCGCGCCGGCGCGCCGGCGCACCTGGCGTTTCTTGGACTGGTCGTCGTGAACCTCGTCAACGGCTTCCATGCGATGGGCACCTTGCTGGCGGTCGGGTTGATGATCCTGCCGGCGGGCATCGCGCGATTCTGGTCGCGCGACATCACCGGCATGATGATGATCGCCGTGGTCAGCGCGCTTTTGTCCGGTTACGCCGGACTGGTGTTGTCGTTTCACAGCAAGGTGCCTTCTGGACCGGCGATCATTCTGGTCGCGTCGGTATTCTATGTCCTGTCTGTGCTGTTCGGGCGCGCCGGCGGGATTGTTCGACGGTTTTTTCCCGCGCCCCATCTCGAAGCGTAGAGTGGAGGTCATGGTGCGGTATGGTTCCGTCATATGGGTGATCGCGATCCTGTTGGCCGCGCTTGCGCCCGCCAGCGCCCAGGAGACCGCCGAAGACCGCGCCGACGAGCGGATCGTCGTGGTCGCGAGTTTCTCGATTCTCGGCGATTTCGCGCAGGCCGTCGGAGGCGCGCGAACCGACGTTACGACGCTGGTCGGAACGGATGGCGACGCGCATGTGTTCACGCCGACGCCAGCGGATGCCAGGAAGGTCGCGGCCGCGAGGCTGGTCATCGTCAACGGCCTCGGCCTCGAAGGCTGGTTGCCGCGGCTGGTGCAGGCATCGGGCGGTCATGCGGCGATCGTCGTCGCGGCCACGGGTGTGCCATTGCGCGGGGCCGAGGCTGGTCAAACGCTGCGCGGTGAAGATTCGGCGGATCCTCATGCCTGGCAGTCCGTCGCCAATGCCAAAATTTACGTCGCCAATATTCGGGACGCGCTGATCGCGGCCGACCCCGCGGGCGAGGCGGTCTATCGCGGCAACGCCGCCGACTATCTCGCGAAACTGGACGCGCTGGATCGGGAGGTTCGCGAGGGCGTGGCCCGGATTCCACCGGAGCGTCGCAAGGTGATCTCGACCCATGATGCCTTCGGCTATTTCGAGGCGGCTTATGGCATCGCTTTCATTGCTCCGCAGGGCGTATCGACCGATAGTGAGGCGAGCGCGCGCGATATCGCCGCCACGATCACGCAGATCCGGACCGCGAAAATCCCGGCCGTGTTTCTGGAAGACCTCGGCGATCCGCGGCTGATCCGTCAGATCGCCACTGAGGCCGGGGCCCGAGTGGGTGGCACGCTCTATTCCGACAGTTTGAGCGATGAAAAGGGTGACGCCCCCACTTACATTGCCATGGTCCGGCATAATATAAAGGCATTGACGAGCGCGCTGGCGGAATAGTCGCGCCTTCTGCCTTTCCCCGCAGGAAGGATCGCGAGGCGGCTCTTGTGGTCGCCGAACGCCGCATGTGCTATTGAATCCTCATTCTCTCCGCGAGGAGAGCAAAACAGCCCCGAGTTCATTGATGTCTGATGTAAACGCCTCCGCCTCGACGAAAATCCCCGTAACCGTGCTGACAGGCTATCTCGGCGCCGGCAAGACCACGCTTTTGAACCGCATCCTGTCGGAAAATCACGGCAAGAAGTATGCCGTGATCGTCAACGAATTCGGCGAGGTCGGCATCGACAACGACCTGATCATCGGCGCCGACGAGGAAGTGTTCGAAATGAACAACGGCTGCGTGTGCTGCACAGTGCGCGGCGACCTGGTGCGTATTCTCGAAGGACTGATGAAGCGCAAGGGCAAGTTCGACGCCATCATCGTGGAGACCACGGGCCTAGCCGATCCGGCCCCGGTGGCGCAGACGTTCTTCGTCGACGAGGATGTGCAGAACAATGCGCGCCTCGATGCGGTGGTGACGGTGGCCGACGCCAAGTGGCTGAGCGAGCGGCTGAAGGATGCGCCCGAGGCGAAGAACCAGATCGCCTTCGCCGACGTCATCGTCCTGAACAAGACCGATCTGGTGTCGCAGCCCGAACTGGCCGAGGTGGAAGCGCGGATTCGCGGCATCAATCCCTACGCGAAACTGCACCGCACCGAGCGCTGCCAGGTGGCGCTCTCGGATGTTCTGGAACGCGGCGCGTTCGATCTCGACCGCATCCTCGAGATCGAGCCGGATTTCCTCGAGAATGACGGCCACGATCATGACCACCACGATCATCACGGTCACGATCATCACGACCATGATCATGGCCACGGCCCGAAGCACTATCACGATGAGGAGATGCAGTCGCTGTCGCTGCGTTCGGACAAGCCGCTCGATCAGGAAAAGTTCATGCCGTGGCTGCAGGAGCTTCTGGCGGCGGAGGGACAGAAGATTCTGCGCTCGAAGGGACTCATGGCGTTCAGCGGCGATGACGATCGCTACGTGTTTCAGGGCGTTCATATGATGCTGGAGGGCAGCCGCCAGCGTGCATGGAAGCCTGACGAGAAGCGGGAAAGCCGTCTCGTCTTCATTGGCCGCGAATTGCCGGAAGCCTTGATCCGCGAAGGCTTCCAGAACTGCATCGCCGCGTGATGAAAGACACCGCTCCGAAGCAGCACGCCATGGCCTCGATCGGCGAGCGCGTGCGTCCCGTCACCATCGGCTCGCCGGTGGCAGCTCTTCACTTCATCGGCGATCGCGCCGCATTCGTCGGCGACGAGGAAACCGTCACGCTGGTTTCCGGCGATGGCGAGAAGGCCGCGGTGACCGTCCATGGCGGCGCGATCCTGTCGGCGGTATCCGACGGCAAGCGGATCGTCACCGGCGGCGACGACGGCAAGGTCGTCGCGCTCGACATGAAGGGCGAGAGTTCGGTTCTTGTGACCGACGCGAAACGCCGCTGGATCGACAATATCGCGGTCCATCCCGATGGCACGCTCGCATGGTCCGCCGGCAAGACCGCATATGTGCGCGGGATCAAAGGTGAGGAAAAGTCGATCGACGCTCCGTCGAGCGTCGGCGGACTCGCGTTCGCGCCGAAGGGCATGCGGCTCGCGCTGGCGCACTACAACGGCGTGTCGCTGTGGTTTCCGAACATGAAGGCTGCGCCGGAGCGGCTGGAATGGGCCGGCTCGCATCTCGGCGTCACGTTCAGTCCCGACGGCAGGTTCCTCATCACCTCCATGCATGAGCCGGCGCTGCACGGCTGGCGGCTGGTTGACGTCCAACATATGCAAATGACCGGCTATCCCAGCCGGGTGAAGTCGCTATCCTGGGGCATGGGTGGCAAACTGCTGGCGACTTCCGGCGCGGACCGGGTCGTGGTGTGGCCGTTCGCCAGCAAGGACGGTCCGATGGACAAGGAGCCGGCGATGCTGGCGCCCTTGCAAGCCCGCGTCACCGCGGTCGCTTGCCATCCGACTCAGGATTTCCTTGCGGCCGGATACGAGAACGGCACCATCTTGATGGTGCGGCTCACCAACGGCGCCAAGGTTGTGGTTCGCCGTGAGGGCGAGGCGTCTGTCGCCGCGCTGGCGTGGAATGCGAATGGCTCGATGCTGGCGTTCGCCCTGCAGAACGGAGACGCGGGGCTGGTCGATCTTTAGATAGGGTCTCCGCTTCTGATGGAATCAGAAGCGAGGTTCCTTGATCTCGATTTGACCTGACGCGGCATCTTCCGGCGAACTGATCCATCGTCGGTCACGACCGAGGATATGCTTTTGCTCGAAAGCTTTCCTCGAAAATCCGGAGTGCTGCTCCTGAAGGGCTTGAGAAGGAACTTTGCCGGCTTCGAGCTGTTGATCTCTTGAAGATTGACGGAGGGACTTATGGCGGCCAACAAACGCAGCGGCGATACCAGGGACAACAATAAAGCAAGAACGGGCCTGTCGGCCGCGCTGATTGTCGCGACCGCTATGATCATCTCCGGTCTCTCGCTGTCGTTTCTCTCGCTGTCGTTCGCACAGGATTCGATGGTGATCGCGCAGGCGACGCAGCCGCATACCTCGCCTGTCCCCTCCGGCAAACAGGATGGACCGGCCGAATCCAAGCCGGGGGGCACCCGCCCGACCACACCCGCGCCGGAACCCGCACGGCCCGATGCTGATGACGCGAGGCGCGCAAATCCTGAACCGGCGCTGCCGCCCGCGCCGCCGGAGAAGGTCGCTCCACCGATCAAGGGCCATTAGGATCAAGGGCCATTAGAGCATTTTCCGGCTAAGTGGATACCGGTTCGCCGCAAGAAAATGCGACCAGACAACCATTTCCAGAGCATGGTCCGGTTCAGCTTGATCGGACCATGCTCTAGAGCCTCGCTTCTAATGGAATTTAGAGGCGAGGCTCCATGATCTTTTCCTGACGCGTTTTCTTCCAGCGAACAGGTCATTCTCGGGTCAAGCCCGCGGACATGCTTCGCTCGAAAATGCTGTAGAATACTTTCCGCGTCTGATCGTGTCAGAAGCGGAAAGGGATGTTGAGCGGAATGAGGACAAGCGCGGCGCGGACTTTCCCTAAGAATATGGGAGTCGGATCTCCGCGTCTCTCTCGGATCATCGAACCAGAACGTTCCTGAACTGCCACGGATCGGATGTGTCGATGTCCTCCGGAAAGAGTCCGGGACGATCGGTCAGCGGTGTCCAGTCGGTGTAATAGCCTTTCACAGGACCGAGATAGGGACGCTGGATTTCCAGACAGCGGCGGAAGTCCATTTCGTCGGCCTCGACGATGCCGGCTTCCGGATTTTCCAGCGCCCAGACCATGCCGGCCAGCACCGCTGATGACACCTGCAGGCCGGTGGCGTTCTGATATGGCGCAACGCGGCGGGTTTCCTCGATCGAAAGCTGCGAGCCGTACCAGTAGGCGTTCTTGCCGTGGCCGTAGATCAGCACGCCGAGCTCGTCGATGCCGTCGACGATTTCGGTTTCCTCCAGAATGTGAAACTTCGGCTGCGCCTTGCCTTCCGCGCCGAACATCTCGTGCAGCGACAGCACGGCGTCGTTGGCGGGATGATAGGCGTAGTGGCAGGTCGGACGATAGATCACGCTCTGGCCGTCGCGAACGGTGAGGTAGTCGGCGATCGAGATCGCTTCGTTGTGGGTGACCAGAAAGCCGTACTGCGCTCCCGGCGTCGGACACCATGTGCGCACGCGGGTATTGGCTCCTGGTTGCAGCAGATAGATCGCGGCCTGACATCCGGTGTCGTGCTTGCGGCCGTTTTCCGGCATCCACTTTTCATGGGTGCCCCAGCCGAGTTCGGAAGGTTGCAGGCCTTCCGAAACGAATCCTTCCACCGACCAGGTGTTGACGAACACGTTCATCGGCTTCGGCGTCCTGGCGCGCTGGGTGTCGCGCTCGGCGATGTGGATGCCCTTGACGCCGAGCTTGTGCGCGAGCTGA
Source organism: Nitrobacter winogradskyi Nb-255 (assembly GCF_000012725.1). NCBI lineage: Bacteria > Pseudomonadati > Pseudomonadota > Alphaproteobacteria > Hyphomicrobiales > Nitrobacteraceae > Nitrobacter > Nitrobacter winogradskyi. The sequence goes on from NC_007406.1 coordinate 1,008,667, forward strand.
GCCCAGCCCTCGCGGCTCTTCGGTTCGTTGAACTCGGTGCCGGTATCGCGCGCGATGTCGAGCAGCGCCTGCTTCACGAACCAGGAGACCATGCCGGGGTTGGCGCCGCAGGTTGAAACCGCGGTGGTGCCGCCTTCGCTCTTCCGCTTGGCTGCGAGCAACGTTTCGCGCAGCGCGTAATTGGAACGCTTTTCGGGGCCGGCGCTCTTGTCGAAATAAAACCCGAGCCACGGCTCGACCACGGTGTCGATGTAGAGGGATCCGATCTCGCGGCACATGGTCATGAGATCGACCGAACCGGTGTCGACCGAGAGGTTGACGCAGAAGCCCCGGCCGCCGCCTTCCGTCAGCAGCGGAACGAGGACGTCACGATAGTTGTCGCGGGTGATGGCTTGCCTGATGAATTTGACGCCGTGTTTTTTTGCCAGCGTGTCATCCGCATGAGGATCGATGATGACAAAGCGCGCTATATCGAACTCGAAATGCTTCTCGATCAGCGGAAGGGCGCCTTTTCCGATCGAACCGAATCCGATCATGACGATCGGCCCGGTGATGCGTGCGTGCACGGATGAAGCATTCGACGACATCATATATCTCCAAAGTTGTCGGGGAATTACAGCTCGGACAAGCAACCGCTGACTACCCCAGAACGATAAAACGCCGATGAAATCAAGATCTGCAGCGCTTGTTTTGAAAGGATAAGAAGTGACGCTCTTGTATCGGCGGGTTTTCTTGATGCGAACCGGGGTTCGCTTTGCGTGAAAGTGCTATGATGCGCTGTCGCGCTTCACTCTCCCGTCATACGACATGATCAGGCGCGTGCGCGCAAGCGAGGCCGGTGGATGTTTTGGTTTGCAGCGTGGCAGGGCCGATTCCAGATCGATACCGCAACTTAAGGTGTGTTTCGATCACGCAGGTATTGCCTGTTTCAAACCGATGATGGGGTGAGCATTGATCGCCTGATTTTCATAACGCAGCGCGCCTGTATCCACGGTGCGGAGACAGGCGCATCGAGCGTTTTCGAGCGAAGCATGTCCTCGGGCTTGACCCGAGGACGACCGGTTCGCGTGAAGAAAACGCGTCAGAACAATATCGTAGAGCCCCGCTTCTGATTCAATCAGAAGCGGAAAGGCTCTGGCTGCTACTTGCGCTCCGGCCTCGGCCAGTACGACCAGACAGCGATCACGGTCAGCGAGCGCCATCCGCCGGAGGGAGTTTGAAACTCGATGCTCTGCCCCGCGGACAGGCCGATAAGGGCCGCGCCGATGGGAGAGAGAATCGAGATCTTGCCAGCATCGACATCGGCGTCCTCCGGATAAACCAGAGTGACCCTCCGCTTCTGGCCGCTGACGTCGTCTATGAACGTCACCTCGGACTGCATCGTCACGAGATTGACTTTCCACCGCTGGTCCCTGGTATCGTCAAGGAGGGAACCATCGGCGGGAATGATCTCGGCGCGGTCAATTTCACGAGCGAGAAATTCGGCCGTCGCCGGATATTTTTCTATCGCAGCCTCGGCAAGGTGCCGCAAGCGGTCGATATCGTGCGCGCTGATGGCGATGGCCGGGAGGTGTGTCTTCTTCAGATTATCGAGCATGTCTTTCACCGCGGGTTAGCCCTGGCGAGCGATCGCTCGTTGAGCGATCACCGGCGAGGGCGGCACAACCCGCGATGACAAGGCGTCGCGCGATGTGCCAAAGAAACAATGGTCAGTTGGAAGTGAGATCGAATTTGATAAACCCCGGACGGTACGGACGCGCGTCCGTCCGGGTCACCATCCTGCTTTGAGGTGACCGGCGCGCAGCAACAAACGGCTATTGCGAGCATTCGACATCATCATCTGAAGGTAGGATGACCCGCGCGGAAGTCAATGCTCCAGCATCTGGAACAGCTTCCCCTGCCTGCCGCGTCCGCTCTCAAGACAAATTTCCTCTGCCGCCGCTGTTCAAGCCGCGCGCGGCATCGGCCGCGCAACTTCCTGGCCGTGATGCCGCCGTGCTCTCGATACCCGAGCGCCCGTCGGTACGATCAGGCCAGAGGTGCCTTCAAGCGCAGCCTCGCGTAACTCGACCGCCAGCAGCCGGTCGCGTTCGAACGGGCCGGGCAGGAGAAGGTTGGCGCTTCTCACCGCCGAGAAGCCGAAGCGCGCGTAGTAAGGCGCGTCGCCGAGCAGGATGACCGCGCCATGGCCGCGCGCCTGCGCAAGTTGGAGCGCGCGCTTCATCAATGCGGCGCCGACCCCGAGCTTGCGCTGGGACGCTGCGACCGCGAGAGGGCCGAGCGCCAGCGCAGGCACGCCCCCGGCGCTGACGTGCCAAAGCCGCACGGTTCCGATCAGCTTGCGTTCGGCAACCGCGGCCAACGCCAGGCCTTCGGCCGGTTTCCGTCCGTCACGCAGCCGCTGGCAGGTCCGCGCAAAGCGGCCGGTGCCGAAGCTTGCATCGAGCAACGCTTCGCGCGCGGCGACATCGGAAGCACGTTCGGCGCGGATCGCGAAGGGAGAAATCCCGCAGCGGGTGTCGATTGTTTCGAGAACAGCATTCATGGCGCATCATCCCCCTCCGGCAACTCGATCAGTCGCACGGCGTGTCATCAGCCAGGATTGTGACAGGGAGGAAGCCGGCGAACCGGCTTCCGGCTCTCTTCCAGCTCACCGCGAACGGGGAGGAAGAGCTTGCGTCAGATGTGATACGTCCTCAACGGCGGAAAGCCGTTGAAGGCCACCGACGAGTAGGTTGACGTATAAGCGCCGGTGCCCTCGATCAGCAGCTTGTCGCCGATCTCGAGCGTGACCGGCAGCGGATACGGCTGCTTCTCGTAGAGCACGTCGGCCGAGTCGCAGGTCGGGCCGGCCAGCACGCAGGGCGTCATCTCGGCGCCGTCGTGTGGCGTCCTGATCGCGTAGCGGATGGACTCGTCCATGGTCTCCGCGAGGCCGCCGAACTTGCCGATGTCGAGATAGACCCAGCGGCTCTCTTCGTTGTCGCTCTTCCTGGAGATCAGAACGACTTCCGCCTCGATCACGCCGGCGTTGCCGACCATGCCGCGGCCCGGCTCGATGATGGTCTCCGGGATCTGATTGCCGAAGTGCTTGCGCAGCGCGCGGAAGATCGACCGGCCGTACTGCACGACCGGCGGAACGTCCTTCAGGTACCTCGTCGGAAAACCCCCGCCCATGTTGACCATGGTCAGGTTGATTCCACGTTCGGCGCAGTCGCGGAACACTTGCGAGACCATCGCCAGGGCACGATCCCAGGCTTTCACCTTGCGCTGCTGCGAACCGACATGGAACGAAATGCCGATCGGCTCGAGGCTGAGGCGCTTGGCGAGGTCGAGCACCTCGACCGCCATTTCCGGGTCGCAGCCGAACTTGCGCGACAGCGGCCACTCGGCGCCCGCGCAGTCGTAGAGGATGCGGCAGAACACCTTCGCTCCCGGCGCGGCGCGGGCGATCTTCTCGACTTCCGCATGGCAGTCCACGGCGAACAGGCGAATGCCGAGCGCGTAGGCGCGCGCGATATCGCGCTCCTTCTTGATGGTGTTGCCGAAGGAGATGCGGTCCGGCGTCGCGCCGGCGGCAAGCGCCATTTCAATCTCGGCGACGGTCGCGGTGTCGAAGCACGAACCGAGCGAGGCAAGCAGGCTCAGCACCTCGGGCGCGGGGTTCGCCTTCACGGCGTAGAACACGCGCGAGTCCGGCAACGCCTTCGCGAAGGCCTGATAGTTGTCGCGCACGATGTCGAGATCGACCACGAGGCAGGGCTCGGTGTCGTTGCCTTTGTTGCGGCGGTCGCGCAGGAATTCCCGAATGCGTTCGGTCATAGCACCCTCCAAACGGTCCAGCGACGGACTCGCTCAAAATGACGTCGGACTGAACGTTCCGGAGCCGTCGCACGATGGAGACGCGACGACGCCTTGCGTTCAGATCAACTGTGCTGCCGTGGATTGGTTGGGATGAATCCCGCCCGCACACCTGGCAATGAAGGACAAGCCTTTTCAGTAGCCCGCGCCGGCGGTGGAAGGCCGGTAGAGACCAAAAAAGCCCGATCCGTCGTTGCTTTAAGTCGCGTCCCCCGTTGAGAGCGGGGTGCGCCGGTTCGCCTCCGGCTGCCAGTCACGGTTGCAAGAAGTAAAGCGCCTTCATTGGCATCCCTGGAGAGAGATGCTGGCCTCTCATCTTCAATCGATTTGAGTCTCGATCGATCTGAGCGACCCTCGGCTGCTTCACCCTTGGCGGCTGTCCGGCCTCTTGTCCGGATACCTACCGACTGACACACGACCACAGGCACGTGCGAAATTGGGCAGTAGCGGAGATAAGTCTTTTGGCCCGGCTTCGCAACAACTTTCTTCGAGCGAGGCGCGGTTTCTCCACGCCGTTGTCGATATGTCGCAATCGCGCGCCGATGATGAACGAGAGTTTAAAATTGTTTTAATGAAACGGCCGGTGACGCGCGCACGAAGAATGCAGGTTAGCCCTGCGCCGCAGCGGTTTGTCTCAGGCGCGCCGTATGAAGGGTTCAATGCGCTGAGCGGCGCGTATGAAATTGATCATGACGAACACGCCTATGACGAACAGCACCGCTTGCAGGATGTGACTTTCCATTTCGCTCAGTCCGAACAGGATCGCGAGCGCCCAGCCGCCGGCGAACGCCGCGCCGAAGACTTCCGCGCCAATCAGGATCGCCGCCGAAATGACGGTGATGACGCTGGGCCAGGCGATCTTGCGCGAGGCGGAAGAGGCAGGTTGAGAACTCATGTCCAGGGATTCCGTTCGTCCAAGTATTCGTTCGTCCAAGTATCCGGTTGAGGGCGGCAATCTCTCTGAAAATGCCGGTCGCGGCAAGCGTCAAAGGCACCAAAGGGTTCTGTCGCGTGTTATAAGTTCCAGTGCCGCTGGATCGCGGCAAAAATGTGCAGCAGCGGGCGAAAGCAAAAATATTATGTCAGACACGTCTCAATCGTCGCCTGTCGTTTCCGGCTCCGGTACGGACAACCCGCTGCTGATGCCGTGGCGGACGCCTTTCCAGGCCCCGCCGTTCGGGGAGATCGCGCCTGACCACTTCCTGCCCGCCTTTGAGCGAGCGTTCATCGATCATGCCGCCGAGATCGCCGCCATCGCCCATGATCCGTCGGCGCCGGACTTCGCCAACACCATCACCGCGCTGGAACGCTGCGGCAGGCTGCTCGCGAAGGTCTCGGCCGTGTTTTACAATCTGGTGTCGGCGCACTCCAATCCGGCGCTGCTCGAGATCGACAAGGATGTCTCCTCGCGCATGGCGCGGCACTGGAATCCGATCCTGATGAACGCGGTGTTGTTCGGCCGCGTCGCGCAGCTCCACGAGAATCGCGCAACGCTCGGACTGACCGCCGAACAGTCCCGGCTGCTGGAACGCACCTACACGCGCTTCCACCGGGCCGGCGCGGGTCTCGACGAGACCGCGAAGGCGCGGATGGCCACGATCAACGAACGGTTGGCCGATCTCGGCACCACCTTCGGCCATCATCTCCTCGGCGACGAGCAGGAGTGGTTCCTCGAACTCGGCGAGGACGACATGGACGGCCTGCCGGACAGCTTCGTTGCCGCGGCGCGCGCCGCGGCGGAGGAGCGCGCGCTGCCCGGCAAGGCCATCGTGACCACCTCGCGCTCATCAGTGGAGACCTTTCTCAAGAGCTCGCGCCGCCGCGATCTGCGCGAGAAGGTTTACAAGGCGTTCACCGCCCGCGGCGACAACGGCAACGCCAACGACAACAACGCGGCCATCGTGGAGATCCTCGCGCTTCGCGAGGAGGCTGCACGGCTTCTGGGCTATCCCGCTTTCGCCGCCTATCGTCTGGAAGACTCGATGGCCAAGACGCCGGAAGCCGCGCGCGGCCTGCTGGAGCGGGTGTGGACGCCGGCCCGCGCGCGGGCGCTCGCCGATCGCGATGCCTTGCAGGGGCTGATCGCGGAGGAGGGCGGCAACTTCACCCTCGCGCCCTGGGACTGGCGCTACTACGCCGAAAAACTGCGGCAGATCCGTGCCGATTTCGACGACGCGGCGATCAAGCCGTATCTGACGCTGGAGGGGATGATCGCCGCGGCCTTCGACTGCGCGCACCGGCTGTTCGGACTCACCTTCTCCGAGCGCAAGGACATCCCGGTCTGGCATCCGGACGTCCGCGTCTTTGAGGTGAAGGATGAGGCCGGCGCGCATCGGGCGCTGTTCTACGGCGACTACTTCGCCCGCGCATCGAAACGGTCCGGCGCATGGATGACCTCGCTGCGCGACCAGCAGACGCTCGACGGTGAGATCGCGCCGCTGGTCGTGAACGTCTGCAATTTCGCCAAAGGCGCGGACGGCCAGCCCGCGCTGCTGTCTCCGGACGATGCGCGCACGCTGTTCCATGAGTTCGGACATGGTCTGCACGGCATGCTGTCGAACGTCACCTATCCTTCGTTGTCGGGGACCAGCGTGTTTACCGATTTCGTCGAACTGCCCTCGCAACTCTACGAGCACTGGCAGGAACAGCCGCAGGTGCTGCGACAGTTCGCAAGGCACTACCAGACCGGAGAACCGCCGCCGGACGATCTGCTGGAGCGTTTCCTTGCGGCGCGACAGTTCAACCAGGGTTTCGCCACCGTCGAATTCGTCGCTTCGGCGCTGATGGATCTGGAATTTCACAGCCAACCCGCCGCGGCGATCCGCGATGTCAGGGCTTTCGAACGCGCCACCATGGGAAAGATCGGGATGCCGGCGGAAATCGCGATGCGGCACCGGCCGACTCAGTTCGGCCACATCTTCTCCGGCGATCACTATGCGGCCGGCTATTACAGCTACATGTGGTCGGAGGTGATGGACGCCGATGCGTTCGGGGCTTTCGAGGAGACCGGCGATATTTTCGATCCGGAGACCGCAAGGCGGCTGCACGATGATATTTACTCGTCGGGCGGATCGCGCGATCCGGAAGAAGCCTACATCGCCTTCCGCGGCCGCGGGCCGAAGCCGGAGGCGCTGTTGCGGCGACGTGGATTGCTATAGCGTTTTCGAGCGAAGTGGAAACCGGTTCGCGTGAAGAAACGCGTCAGAACAAGATCATAGAGCCTCGCTTCTGATTCCATCAGAAGCGAAAAGGCTCTAGAAACGCCGTAGGCGGCGTAGAGGAGTTGACGGCTCCCTTTCTCCTCGCGTGTCAGGAAGGCAGCCAGTGCCGGATCGCGGGCAGGAAGAAGATCGTGGTGTTGATGGCGAAGCCGACGCCCCAGAGGATCGACCTCAGCGTCGGACGGTCGCCGATATAGGTCACGACATAGGCGGCGCGGACGATCAGGTAAAGGATGGCCAGTTCGTCGATCAGACGCTGGGGCGCGTCACGAAACTCCGCGAGCAGAACGGCGGCGGCAAAAAAAGGAAAGGCTTCGATGCCGTTCAGATGCGCTCCGAGCGCGCGGGCACGCAGCGGGTCGCCGTAGAATTCGGGATCGCGCGGTCGGGCGTTGTCGAAGCGTGGTAACCTCAGCGCCTTGAACGGCACGATCGTCAGCAGGTACAGAATAACCGCACCGAAGACACACCATTCAGCGATCGTCATCGCAACTCCCTCAGCCCCCGGTTCGCAAACCTATCGGCAGATGCACGGGCTTGACAAGAACGGACCGGCGCGCGAAGCCAGATGGACATGACTGTCGCCATTCCTATCGACAAGGCTGGAACCGCGGCGTGCGCGCCGCGCGAGCGCGTCGGCGTTCTGCTCGTCAATCTTGGCACCCCGGATACGGCCGATGCTCGCGGCGTGCGGGTGTATCTGAAGGAGTTTCTGTCGGATCCGCGCGTCATCGAGAAGCAGAGCCTGGGCTGGAAGCTGGTGCTGAACGGCATCATCCTGAACACCCGTCCGCGCCGCAAGGCGCTCGATTACCTGAAGATCTGGAATACCGAGCTCGACGAGTCACCGCTCAAGACGATCACCCGCTCGCAGTCGGACAAGCTTACCGCCGCGCTTGAAGGTCACGACCATGTCGTCGTCGATTGGGCGATGCGCTATGGCAATCCGTCGATGCAATCGCGTATCGCGGCGATGGCGGCTCAGGGCTGCGACAGGCTGCTGGTGGTGCCGCTCTATCCGCAATACTCTGCGACGACATCCGCCACGGTATGTGACGAGGCATTTCGCATTCTCAGCGAGATGCGTGCGCAGCCGACGTTGCGGGTGACGCCGCCCTACTACGACGATCCCGATTATATCGATGCGCTGGCGGTTTCGATCGAGACTCATCTCGCCTCGCTGTCGTTCACGCCCGAGATCATCATGGCGTCGTTCCACGGCATGCCGCAGGCCTATGTCGCCAAGGGCGATCCGTATCAGGGGCATTGCGTCGCGACCACCGAGGCGTTGCGCAAGCGGATGGGGCTTGATGCGTCGAAGCTGATGCTGACGTTCCAGTCGCGCTTCGGCTTCGATGAGTGGTTGCAGCCCTACACCGACAAGACCGTCGAGAAACTCGCGAAGGACGGCGTGAAGCGTCTCGCTGTCGTCACCCCCGGATTCTCCGCCGATTGCTTGGAGACGCTGGAGGAAATCGCGCAGGAAAACGCGCATATCTTCCGCCAGAACGGGGGCGAGGAGTTCACCGCGATACCATGCCTGAACGATAGCGATCCCGGCATGGACGTGATCCGAAAGCTGGTGCTGCGCGAGCTTCAGGGCTGGATTTAGGCGGACTTCCTTTTAGCTATTCTAGAGCATTCGCGCTTTTTGTTGAATCAGAAGCGAAAGCTCCAGGTTTTTGCCAGATTCTCTGCGCGTTTTGCTTTCGGTCGATCGAACCTTACATGTTCCGGTGGCGACTAACCGGCAGTTCACAATCTTGCATTATGCGGATGGCGGCGAGCGCATGGCGTTCCTGAAGGGATGGCGCCTCGCAGGGAGAGTTTTATGACCGGGTTCGATATTTTTGCGATTGCTGTTGTGGGACTCGTGATCCTGACGCTGCTGGCCGGCGTCAAGACCGTGCCGCAAGGCCACGACTGGACCATCGAACGGTTTGGCAAGTACACGCGAACGCTCGGTCCTGGCCTCAATCTCATCATTCCCTATATCGACCGCGTCGGCCGCAAGATGAACATGATGGAGCAGGTGATCGAAATTCCCCAGCAGGAGGTCATCACCAAGGACAACGCGACTGTCACGGTGGACGGCGTCGCCTTCTATCAGGTGTTCGATGCGGCCAAGGCGAGCTACGAGGTGGCGAACCTCACCCAATCCATCGTGACCCTGACAATGACCAATATCCGTTCGGTCATGGGCTCGATGGACCTCGACCAGGTGCTGTCGCATCGTGACGAAATCAACGAGCGGCTGCTTCGCGTCGTGGACGCCGCGGTGACTCCGTGGGGTTTGAAGGTCAACCGTATCGAGATCAAGGACATCGTGCCGCCTGCCGACCTCGTGCAGGCGATGGGCCGCCAGATGAAGGCCGAGCGCGAAAAACGCGCCGACATCCTTCAGGCCGAAGGCCAGCGCCAGTCGGCCATTCTTAAGGCCGAGGGCCAGAAGCAGTCGCAGATTCTCGAAGCCGAAGGCCGAAAGGAGGCCGCTTTCCGTGATGCCGAGGCGCGCGAACGGTCAGCGGAAGCCGAGGCCGAGGCGACGCGCATGGTGAGCGAGGCGATCGCGAAGGGCGATGTGGCGTCCCTCAACTACTTTATTGCTGACAAGTACATCAAGGCGTTCGGGCAGCTCGCAAACTCGCCGAACCAGAAGGTCGTGATGCTGCCGATGGAGGCCACCAGCATGCTGGCGTCGCTGGCGGGCATCGGCGAGATCGCCAAAGCCACCTTCGGCGACAGCACGGCGCCAGCTTCTGCCGCGCGACGGGGAGCGGTGCCGAATGCCGGTTCAAAGGTGCCGCCGCCGGTGCCGCCGCAGGGATAGATCATCGGGCGAGGGAGGGTTTTATGATCGACCTGTTGGCGTCGCTGGGAAACTGGAACTGGCTGATCCTGGGTCTCGTTCTGGTGGGTCTTGAACTGCTGACGCCGGGTGTCTTCCTGTTCTGGCTCGGACTGGCGGCATTTCTGGTCGGCGCGCTGTCGTTCGTGGTGGATCCGACGTGGCAAACGCAACTCCTGATGTTTGCCGTGTTCGCGGCCGCTGCGGTGCCGTTATGGCGTCGGATGGCGCGTCGGGAGTCGAGCGGCGCCGCCAGCCCGTTCCTCAACCGGCGCGCCGAAGCGTTGGTTGGCCGCGTGTTCACGCTGGAGAGGCCGATCGTGGACGGGACGGGCACGGTGCGGATCGACGACACGATCTGGCGGGTCGCGGGACCGGATGCGCCAGCGGGGAGCCGGGTGAAAGTCGTGAAGGCGGACGGCGCGAGCCTCACCGTGGCCACGGAGCCGTAGCAGGCTTGAACGCCGGTCAGGCCACGCCCGCGCGCAGCAGGTCGTGCAGATGCACGATGCCGACCGGCTTTTTCCCCTCGGTCACGATCAGCGCCGTGATTTTCGACGAGTTGAGGATTTCGAGCGCTTCGCCCGCCAGAAGGTCGCGTCCGATCGTCTTCGGATGGGGCGTCATGACATCGTCGACGCGGGCCGTCATCAGATCGGGCCTCATGTGACGGCGCAGATCGCCGTCGGTGACGATCCCGACCAGATTTCCCTGGCCGTCAGTGACGCCGACGCAACCGAATCCCTTTGACGTCATCTCGACCAGCGCCTCCGACATCTTCGTCCCGAGCGGCTTCAAGGGGATGGCGTCGCCGCTGTGCATGAGGTCACGGGTGTATTTCAACAGCGCGCCGAGCTTGCCTCCGGGGTGCAGCACGCTGAAGTCGACCGAAGTGAAGCCGCGGCCCTCCAGCAACGCGATCGCGAGTCCATCGCCGAGCGCGAGTTGCATCAGCGAGGATGTGGTCGGCGCGAGGTTGTGCGGGCAGGCTTCGCGCGCCTTGGGCTGCACCAGCGCGACATCGGCGGCCTTGCCCAGCGTGGAGTCGCGCTCGGCGGTCATGGCGATCAGGGGGATGCGAAAGCGTTTGGCGTAGGTGATGAGATTCTTCATCTCCGGCTGCTCGCCCGACCAGGACAGCGCCATGATGACATCATCGGCGGTGATCATGCCAAGATCGCCATGACTGGCTTCCGCGGCGTGGACGAAGAACGCGGGCGTTCCGGTCGAGGCGAAAGTCGCGGCGATCTTGCGGCCGATGTGGCCGGACTTGCCGAGACCGGTGACGATCAGCCGCCCCTTGGCGTTGCGGATCAGGTCCGTTGCGGCCGCGAATGCGAGGCCGAGATCGGATTTGAGCGCCGCGGCAAGCGCCGACACGCCGCCAGCCTCCGCCTCGAAGGTCCGCAACGCGGACTCGATCGCGATGTTGGCCTGATCGATCATGGCGGATGTCACCGTGCCTGATTTGAATGAGGTCATGCTGGTTCCAGCTATAGCGTTTTCGAGCGAGGTGAATACCGGTCCGCGTGAAGAAAGCGCGTGAAATCAAGATCCGAGAGCCTCGCTTCTTGTCTGTCGGAAGCTGAAAGGCTGGGGACGCGAAGCAATGCTCCGTCCGAGCGCTGTGCTTAGCACGCCTGCTTGTGCGATGCGATGCAACTCCGCGTCCTCAACGGCCCGTTAACCATAATTGTTTTAACTCCATTAACGATGGCGCACCCGCGTCGGGCGGGTACCACAAGTGTATATTTTTCTTGGAGTTTTCGGGATCGTGTCTTCCGGTCCAGCGACGGGCTTTTGCCGGAGCGTACCGATCTGGCGCGCGGTTTTGGCGTGCCTCGCTTTCATCGGTCCGGGATGCGCGACTGCCGGGGCGCAGACGCTGAGCGGCGACCAGATCACGCCGCTTCGGGGCGGACTGTTTCAGCCGCGGGAGTCTTCCTTGCGCCGGTCTGGTGAGCCCGCTGGCGATGTGGCGTCGGTATCCTCCACCATGGCTCCCTCCCGCATCGGCAGGACTCCCACCTACGACATCCCGGCCGCGACCGGCGCGGCCGACACGGGGTATGATTCGCTCAATCGCCGGCGCAAGGAGAAGAAACTTTATCCCGGCGCGCCGAAACCGAAGCAGCCGCCGGGGCCGGGCAACTTCGTCCCCGTTCCACCGCCCCCGCCGCTATCGGTCCCGCCGTCATCGACCGCCCATACGACGCCGATTGCTCCGGCGATGGCCGGAAGGGTCGAGGGGCAGCCAGCGCGCCGCCGCCTGAAGCGCGATGACGATCCGTTCGGCGCCGCGGGCAATTATGTCGGCAGTTTTTTCGTGAAGTCCGCGGTGGAGTTGTGGGGCGGCTACAATACCAATCCCGGTCGATTCAATCAGCCGAAGGGATCGGCGTTCTATATGGTCGCGCCGGAATTCGTGGCGGCGTCGGATTGGACGCGGCACTCCCTCCTCGTCGATCTGCGCGGATCGTTCACCGGTTTCGACAGAACCTTTCCGCTGGGGGCAGATAATCCGCCTCAGTCGGTCATCTCGGTGCCGACGGTGGTGGATCGGCCTGATTTCCTCGGCAGGGCAGTTGGACGTCTCGACGTCAGGCGCGATACCCGCATCAATTCGGAACTGCGGATGCGGATCGGCATCGACAACCCCGGCAGCCCGAACGTCCAGGCCGGTCTCGCCAGGTATCCGATCTTCGCTGTAACCGGCGGGACGGCCGGCATCGAACACGACATCAACCGGCTGCAGGTTTCGCTGCATGGATTCGCGGACCGCACCATGTATCAGAACTCGCTACTGACGGATGGCACATCGGCGTCCAATGCGGACCGCAACTTCAACCAATACGGCGCCGTGGGGCGCGTCAGCTACGATCTTCTGCCCGGCTTCAAGCCCTTTGGCGAAGTCGAGGCGGACGCGCGCAACCGCGACACGCGGGTCGATCGCGATGGCTTTCAACGCGACTCCCATGGCGGCTATGCGAAGGTCGGGACCAGCTTTGAACTGACACGCTTGCTGATCGGTGAAGCCTCTATCGGCTATACCGCCCGCAACTATGCGGACCCGCGTCTCGACCAGTTGACCGGCCTGCTCACCAGCGGGTCGCTGATCTGGTCGGCGTCGGCGCTGACCACGGCGAGATTCACCTCGGTGACTTTCGTCGATGAATCCTTTGTGCCCGGTGTCGCCGGCGTGCTGACCCGTTCCCACACCATCGAGATCGATCACGATTTTCGCCGCTGGCTGACGGGGATCGGCAGGTTCACCTACGCGACGCAGGAGTATCGGGGCTCGGAACGCTCCGACCAGATCTACTCGATCTCCGGCGATCTCATTTACAGGCTGAACCGGGAATTCCAGATCAAGGCGCAGGTGCGCCACGATGTGCTGAGTACGAATATTCCGGGCGCAAACTCGGCGGCGACCGTGGTGATGCTCGGCGTCCGGCTGCAACGCTAAAAAATCTGCCTTGGCGTTTGTCTTGGCGTTCTTTTGGCGTTTCTTTTGGCGATTGAGCAACGACGCCTATTTCATCACCTCGCAAACCGTCGAATGATCAGGGCGGCGCAGGCTGCCGGCGGGCGTGGACACCAGGCTCCACCACGCATCCAGCGATTCGTAATCGCAATGTAATTTGACGGTCATGCCGCCGGCGAATTTGATCAGGTCGTCAAAATGATGATGAGGCACCGCGATCACGACAGGAATGTCGTCGCCGAGCGCGCGCTCGATTAGGCGGGAGAAGCCTTTGCCCTTGCGTTCCTGCCGGCCAAACCGGTTGACGATCAGGATGTCCGCGCCTGCGTCGAGTGTTGTTGCAATCCGTTCACCGGCGGTCGTCAACTGGCCGACATCCAGCCGGCATCCCGCCGACTCCTGATCGAGGCGTTGATGGAGCTGAAGCTGCTCGCCCGTCGGCATCAGCATCGCCGACAGGCCGGCATCGATGCAGTGGCGGCCCAGCTGGACAATGCCCACGGCGCGGTAGCCGCTCGCGTTCAGACCGGAAGCGAACTCATAAAGGACATTATCGGGATCTTCTCCCGCCGTATAGACCAGAGCGGCAAGGTCGCATTGGGCGTCGAACATGGTCCGCCTCCTTCAAGGGCGCCGTCGCGCTCGTCATGATCCGCCGGCGGTGTGGAGGCCCGAAGCCATGTATTCGGCTTCTCTCCCGCCACCGGCCCCAATCGATGTATTCGATTATATATCACGAAGAAAAGAATGAGGCCAGCGCGCTGCGCGGGCGAGGTGGTGTGACAGGAATGGCGCGAGGGTCCGGGTCCGGCCCGGCATGACGCCGTCGACCGCCCGATACATGATCGCTCTGGATCAATCGCGCCCCGGATCAACGAGACTTGGCGTTCCTGTCTCGTTCGGTGCTTTTTTTCGGGTGCCGGATATCGTTTCGCAGCGCCTCAAGCTCCTTGTGGACCGCGCTGGCGGCGTCGCGTTCGATCTTGCGATAGCGGGCGACCAGCGACACTCCGAACGGGGTGAGGACCGCGCCGCCGCCGTTCTTGCCGCCGGTCTGCCGCGCGACCGCCGCCTGCCGGCAGATGCGATTTATTTCATCGACGAGATCCCACGCGCGCTTGTAGGACATGTCCATGGCGCGTCCGGCGGCCGAAATCGAGCCGCAGGTCTGTATGCTCTCGAGCAGCTCAATTTTACCCGGTCCGATGCGGCCCTTGGGATCGAGATCGATCCGTAAACTCAGTGAGGGAAGTGATCTGTTGGACGAAGCCTGCATTTCATGCTCGGTGTTTCACGATCCAAGCCATCTGGAAACCGGACTATACATCATTCGACGGTGAACGTCAGCTTTCTATTGATCTTATCCGCCGCCGTGATGCTCCGGAACGCTCGCTGTCGGCAAGGTCGCGCACCAGGGTTTCGATACGATCGAGGTTATGCACGTGCAGGTCCCGCTTCGCGTTCGGAAGCTCGATTCCTTCCTTACGGAAGCGCTTGAGAATTTCGAGCCTCACCTCGTTGGCGGCGCCTGCGTCGATGCCGATGTGAGCGACGTGAAAGAACACCGAGAATTCCAGCGCGTCGGGGCCGAAATTATTGAGAATTGCGAACGGTTCAGGTGACTTCAGGGCGCGCGGGTGGCGCGAGACGATGTCGAGCAGGATTGCAAGAACCTTGTCCGGGTCCGCATTGCTGGAGGTGCTGACCGCCACGGACAGACGGGCCGAATAGCTGCCATGCATCCAGTTGACCACCTGACCGCTGATCAGTTCCGCGTTTGGCACGATCACCGAGACGTTATCATAGGTGGCGATCTCGGTGGCGCGGACGTTGATGCGCTTCACGACGCCCATGCGGGTGCCGACCTCGATGCGGTCTCCGACCTTGATCGGTCGCTCCACAAGCAGAATCAGGCCGGAGACGAAGTTGTTGATGATGGATTGCAGTCCGAAGCCGATGCCGACCGACAGCGCGCCGGCCACGATAGCGACGTTCTGCAAGTTAAGTCCGACATATGACAGCGCGATCAGGGTGGCTAGAATAACCCCCGCATAGCCAGCCCCGGTGCCGATCGAACTGCGAACGCCGACATCGAGATTCGTTTCCGGGAGGAAACGCTCCTCCAGCCATCGCTTGAGCGCGCGCGTGGCGACGACGCCGATGGTGAGCACCGCAAGCGCGCCGAGAATCTGGGACGGCGAAATGGTGATGTTGCCGATTTGAAAGCTGAAGAACGCCGACGACATCGAGGTGACGACGTCGTCGGAGCGAATTCCCCACGTTGTGAGGATGAAGAAGGCTGTAAGTCCGATCAGGGACAGCTGGATGAGGCCGCCGAGCACCGCGGCGATCTGGCGGACCGCGCCGCTCCCCAGGCCAGCGGTTTGCCGCAGAAAACGGCCGATCGCGCCATTGAAGGCGAACGTCGTATTGACGAGAACCGCCGAGAACCGGCTCAGGAGGATGAAACTCATGAGCGCGACGACCATCACCACCATTTCGATCGTGATGAAGCGGCCTAACGCGACATATCCTGCGAGGGGTCCGATAACGGCGGCCATGGCCATCACCCAGCCGACCGGAATCAGCAGGCGCCACGCGGATCTTTGGGCGGAGGAAGGGGCGGCGGATTCCTCCTCGGCTTCGGTGGCGGCCGCAACGCGCAGCGCGCCCATGAAGAGAAGCGCTTTCGTGATCGCAAGAGTCGCCTGGCTCGCGATCGTAAGCTCGATTGGCGGGGCGATCGCCAGACTGAGCGCGTCGAGAACGATGCCGACCGCGGTGACCATGGCGAGCAGCACCGAGTAGGAGATCAGGCCGTCGGCCGCGGCATTGTCCAGTTCGATCAGGCGCCATGATGGGCGGCCGGGTGCGAGGACCGCGCTGGTCAGCCGGATAAAAAAGAACCCGAAGGTGATGCCGAGAAACAGGGCCCGAACGATCGGCGTCACGTCGCCTGGAAGAACCTCGAGCGTCAGGAGCGCCTGGTAAAGCACCAGCAGCGCGACGGCCGTCAGCGCGGTGTCGGTGAAGACGATCGCGGCCGCGGAACCCGTCTTCCGCAGCGCGCTGGGATTGGCGATCTCGGGATCCCTCGTCGTCCATCGTGACCACCAGCGCCTGCCCGGTGACAGGAAGAATCCGAGCACGACGATGGCGGCGATAACAAAGCCGGACGCGGCGCGAAGCGGCTGTGACGACAGCACGCGCCCCCACTTGGCGAGCAGGTCGACCAGGCGGCCGGCGGCAATCGGAGCCGCGTTCGCGGCCGTGAGCCAGAACGTGGGATTGACGAGGCTTGCGGAGCGCTGCAGCACGGATTCATTGAATACCGCGCGCCGCCGATCGGAGATCGCGTCGATCGTCTGCTGGGCTCGCACGTTGATGAGCTTGGCCTGCTGGATGACGCCTTGCCTTGCGGCGATCTCGGCCAACAGCTTGGCCCGTTCGAGCTTGACGTCGTCGGGCTGTGGAGCGGTGGCCTCGGGGCTCGGCGCTAGTTCGGCGGCGCGCGCGCTGGCCGCCTCGAGGCGGGGCGTGATTCTCGATACCAGTTCGCGTGCTTCGCGCTGCGCGGTCGCGGATCGATCCCGAAGATCGTTCAGCACGGTGTCGTGAATCACTCGGGCGCGCAGCATCGCCTCGACCTGATCGAGCGTCTGCTTCCACTCATCGAGTTTCGACTGTGCTCGCGGAAACTCCGGCGCGGGGACAGACGGCAGATCCTCAGCGGGAGCAGGAGGCGCGGCGGGTGCGGCGGCCGGGCTTGCCGGCTTGCCGTTCCCGGCTGCCGGCGCCGTCGCAGTTGCTGCTGAAGCGGCATTCAGTGGCAGCCAGGATAAAAAGATGATGAAGAAAATGGCCGCGCGGATTGTCTTCATGCTCTTTGCCTATCGAAACCGCAGAGGATTGACGATGCAGCATTCCAGAACGGAATGGCGGAGCGGGCCGTAACGGCTTTCCGGTGCTGTCCGACCGTGTAATGCGCGTGAAAGCGCACAGTTCATTTTCGGGGTACAATAGGTAGAAATCCGCCTATTGTGTGTAGGATGGTTCAGTCGCCGCTGACTCTAGCGAAATGATCCGGTATCCGGCCTCTCGTCAATGCTTGTCGGGGCAGGTCGGCGGCCAGGTTAAAGGCGAATGCCGGCCGCAGCCTTCAGGCCAATCCGTCAGGCCAATCCGTCGCGGCCGGTCGGGGTGTCGCCGTCGGCTCATATCGGCACATTCTGTCTATATGATTGATAAAATTATCATATTTCATTGAGTGATCCACCTCACGGTTTCTCCCGGCTCAATGGCTCAGGGTAGCGCATCGAAACCGGCCCGCAAGTTTACGGCCAGCCCGAGGAGCCTCACGATGACCGCCATTCACGCTGAAACTGCCCGTCAAGTCTCCGCGATCCTGGCGGTCGCGGCCATTCTGACCACGCTGGCCAGCCCGAGCTTTGCTTTCACGGCTGAAGCGCAACGACAGTGCACCGGCGACGCATTTCGCCTGTGCAGCTCCGAGATCCCGAATATCGGCCGGATCACCGCCTGCATGGTCAAAAACCGCTCCAGCCTCAGCTCGGGCTGCCGTGTCGAACTCGACAAAGGGCTATCCGCACGAACTCACAGGGTCGCCGCGCAGTAGAACGGCTGAATTTATCAGGTGTCATCTGTTGTTGCTCCCCCTTTTGCTCCCTTGTAGTTAGGGAGGTGCGCCTCACAACGTCCGCTGTATGGGCGAAGTCGGCCAGCCTAATTTCAGGGGATTGTCGAATGGCAGGTAACGATCCTGGCGCGCCTGCAAATCCGGCAGAGTCCGACGCAGGCGATCATGCCTACGCAGCCGTGATGGCGCGGGCGAGGGCGCTGGTGCCGGAGCTACGTGATCGGGCTGCCAGAAGCGAGGAGTTGCGGCGTCTGCCGCCGGAGACCGAGAAGGAATTTCATGACGCCGGATTATTCAAGATCCTGCAGCCGAGGCGGGTCGGCGGCCTTGAACTCGACTACGTTGCTCTGGTTGACCTTGCCGAGGCGATTGCCGTCGCCGACGCATCCGCGGCCTGGACGCTGGCCAACCTTGCGAGTCATCACTGGATGCTCGGCATGTTCGACCGTCGGGCCCAGGACGCCGTCTGGGCGAAAGATCCAAATGCTTTGATCGCGTCGTCCTTCGTGTTTCCTTCCGGTCGCGCCACCAAGGTCGAGGGTGGGTATCGCTTGCAGGGGCGCTGGCCGTTCTCCTCGGGAGTGGACTGCTGCACGTGGAACATGCTCGCCGGGCACGTTTCATCCGATGATGAAGCAGATGGCATCGAGTACAGGATTTTCCTGGTCCCTCGCGAGCGCTATCGGATCATCGATATGTGGAACGCCGCGGGCCTGAAAGGAACGGGCTCGAACGACGTTGCAGCCGACGACCTCTTCGTCGAGGAGGCGATGACCCTGTCGGTCGCGGATATCGCCGGAGGTCCGTCACCCGGCAGCGCCGTCAATCCGAATCCGCTTTATGCGCTGCCGGTCTTCGCGCTGTTTCCGTTCGTGCTGTCCGGGGTGGCGCTCGGCAACGCCCAGGGGTGTCTCAATGACTACATCGAGATCGCGCGGCACCGCGCAACCACTTTCAACCGCGCCAGGCTCGGCGATCTCCAGTCCACGCAGATCAAGATCGCCGAAGCGTCCGCGAAGATCGACGCCGCTCGCCTGGTCATGCGCTCGATCTGCATCAGGGCGATTTCCGATGCGAAACGCGGGCTTGTCCCCGACATGGCGGTGAAAACCGGGTGGCGGCGCGATGGCGCTTATGCCGTGACCTTGTGCACGGAAGCGGTGTCGTTGCTGTTTGCGTCAAGCGGCGCGCGCGGATTGTTCGCCGCCGCTCCGCTGCAGCGCCAGTTCCGCGATGCGGTCGCGATCAACTCCCATATCGCATTCAGCTTCGATGCTGCGGGCACGGATTACGGCCGGGTCGCCCTCGGGCTGCCGTCGCAGAATCTGACGTTGTGAGGCGTCTGATGACTGACGGTTCTGAACTTCCCGACACGCCGGATCCGGCTCGTGAACTGGCGAGCGGGGAGTCGACTCTCGATCCGCGCGACTTCCGCAATGCGCTCGGAACCTATGCGACGGGCGTCACCATCATCACGGCTGTCGACGAGGAAGGAACGCCGCACGGGTTAACGTGCAACTCGTTCGCGTCGGTCTCGCTGAATCCGCCGCTGGTGCTGTGGAGCCTCGTGATCTATTCGCGGAACATGAGCGTCTTTCAAAACGCCAGCCATTTCGCCGTCAATGTGCTCGGGGCTTCACAACAAGGGCTCGCGACCAAATTCGCGCAGCCGTCGAGCCGGAAGTTCGAGGGGGTCGGCTGGAAACCGGGTCTCGGCGGCGCTCCGCTTCTGGCGGGCAGCGTTGCGAGCTTTGAATGTCGAGCCGTCGATCGTTATTACGGCGGAGATCACGTCATCTTCCTCGGCGCCGTGGAAGCCTATAGCTACAACCGGGACGAGGCGCTGTTGTTTTCCCGCGGCAAGTATGGCCGCTTCGTCGGCGAATGACGGCCTGCTGGCCCTGATGCGCAAGCAGCCTGAATTCCGGCGATGTCTCGCAAGCCGGCATGTCGGATGCCCTTGCCGCGGCGCTTCCAGCCCGACTTTCCTCCACCTCCGGGGCGGGTTCGCCACCGCCCGCATCCTGCCGCGATTGAATGTTTGGGAGCACGATGGCCGATCCGATTCTGATTGTTGGAGTACCCCTCGATTTCATCTTCTTTGCGTTCATCCTGCTCGGCATTGCGCTGTTCCACCGGCATACGCTTCCGATCGCGCTGACCGGTCTCGCTGTGATCATCGCTTACAAGACAGGCTTCACGGGGTTCAAGTCCGGCGCGGGATTGAACGGCTTCGCCCACCACATGGCGCACGAGTGGGTCACGCTGGCCAACCTGTTCCTGCTTCTGATGGGATTTGCCCTGCTGTCGCGGCACTTCGAGGAGAGCCGGATTCCCGACGCGATGCCAGCCCTGTTGCCCGATGACTGGAAAGGTGGCGTCGTCCTTCTCGTCATCGTTTTCATTCTGTCGAGCTTCCTCGACAATATCGCAGGCGCGCTGATCGGAGGAACGGTGGCGCGCCACGTCTTTCGGGGGAAAGTGCATATCGGTTATCTGGCTGCGATCGTCGCGGCCTCCAATGCGGGTGGCGCCGGAAGCGTGGTCGGCGATACGACGACGACGATGATGTGGATCGACGGCGTCAGTCCGCTCAGCGTGCTGGAGGCGTATATAGCGGCCATCGTGGCGCTCGCGATCTTCGCGGTGCCGGCCGCGATGCGGCAGCATCGCTTTTCACCGATCGTGAAGGATCCGCGGCGCGGTGTGCGTGTGGACGGCGCGCGAGTCTTCGTCGTTGCGGTCATCCTCATCGCGGCGCTGGCGGCGAATGTGACCGCCAATCTGAAATTCCCGGCGCTGCTCGATACGCTTCCCGTGCTCGGGCTCGCCGTCTGGGCGGCGATTTTGCTGACGGCCTTCTTGCGAAGGCCGGACTGGAAGGTGATGCCCGAAACGTTCAAAGGCACGGTCTTTCTTCTGGCGCTCGTGACCGCCGCCTCCATGATGCCGGTCGAGACACTGCCGGCGGCATCGTGGCAGACGACGCTCGGCCTTGGCTTTGTTTCCTCGGTCTTCGATAACATCCCGCTCACCGAGCTGGCTCTCAAGCAGGGCGGCTATGATTGGGGATTTCTCGCCTATGCCGTCGGCTTCGGCGGATCGATGATCTGGTTCGGCTCTTCGGCGGGCGTGGCGCTTTCGAACATGTATCCCGAGGCGAAATCCGTGGGACTTTGGGTCAGGAACGGCTGGACTATCGCGGTCGCCTATGTTGTCGGCTTTTTCGTGATGCTGGCCATCCTCGGCTGGCATCCCGACGCGCCTCATTGAAGGCGTATCAGATCGGCAGCGTTGCGTAGCGCATGCGGCGCGTTTCACCAGTCCGGGTTAAGCCGGTTTTCCGGCCGGGAACATCCTAAAATTTCCGCAATGATGTTCAAGGTAACGATTTTGCAAGTCATTGAAAGTTACCGATTAGTTCAACGTGTACTGGAGTTATTAACGTGAGCGACCATTCGTCTGATCGGACTGCCGGTGAGCGCGATAACAAACTCCCTGAGATGGGGGGCAAGCCGTCGCGCGGCGAGCCTCCGAAACTTGCGCCGGAGCAGGAGTTGTCCGCCCCGTCGCCCGACGACAACAAGCCGGTAGCAGATCAGGTTGACCTCGCGATCGAAGCTGAAACCGAAGCGGAGGCTCCGGCGATCAAGGCGCTTCGGGGCGAGGCTGAGGCTCCTGCGGTGGAAATCTCTCCGGTCGAGCCCGAGGTTGAAGTCGAACATTCCAGGTCTGGCCTGCCGCGAGAACTCGGCAAGGCCATGGTCGTGACGCCGTTCCATGAAAGGGCCTGGGATCATGAGGCCGGTGATCACGGCCCGGCGGCAGCCGATGGCGCGCGGACATCGAGCCGGTTCGGCAAAAGGCGTTTCGCCGCCGTTGCGGCGATGGCGGCATTGGCCGCGATCACCGGTGCGATCGGCGGCTCGCTTGCCACCTCCGCCCTTCGCCACGGCATTGCGGATCAACAGTCGTCAGCGGTTGCGGACCGCACCCAGGCGCTGGAAGCCACGATCAAGCAACTCGAATCAGAAATCGCCTCGTTGAAGACAGGCGTCGATCGCTCGGCCAGGAATGATGCAAGCCGGTTCGCCAAGGTCAACGATCGCCTGGACAAGATCGAGAAGGCGCAGGCTGACTCGGCGGCCAGGCTGACGAAGCTCCATGAGACGCTGGACAAGCCGCATTCGGCTGCGGCGCCGGCAGCACCACCCGCGCCAGCGGCGGTGACCGCTGCGGCGAACGTGACAGGCTCGATTCCAGTTGCGGAGCCGGTGCCGCTGCCGTCGCCCAAGCCGGGCATCGCGCGTCTTCCGACGGTCCAGGGCTGGGTCCTGCACGACGTCATGGACGGCATCGCCTTGATTGAAGGCCGTAGCGGTGTCTTCGAGGTTCGCTCCGGCGATCCGGTGCCGGGACTCGGCCGCGTTGACGCCATCCGCAAGCAGGACGGTCGCTGGGTCGTCGTGACCAGCCGAGGCCTGATTGGAGCACGCTGACGCGATCTCCACGTCTTGCGAGCGGTCTGTCGCTTCAGACCTGACGAGCGGGCTCTGAGGTGGGATGAGAGGGCAGCGAGGCGTTGTATCGGAGACGTCTGTGGCGAGATGCGGCATTTGGTTCAATGCCGTGTCTTCGAACTGTTCTTGCAAGATGTAACGCGGTCATAGCCGTGTAGCTTTAACAGGGCGGTGGTCCGCTACGCGCGCGCCGGGTGAGGAATCCGGGGGCGGGATTTCATTGACCATATCGCTATATATGCGTCAATATGTAGCTACGTTCCTTACCTTTACTCCCGGTATCGATATATTCTAAGGAATATATCGTATTCTCCGGGGGTGATTATGATATTGTCAATGAATTGCATGAGCAGGGGCGCGCTCCTGTCGTCGGTCGCGATTTTTGCGATGACGGCCGGTGCGGAGGCGCAGGATCGCGACCAGAGTCGTGACAGTGTTTATCAACTTGGCGAGATCTATGTTTCCGGCGGAGGGCGCAGCGGCAGCGGGAGCGGAGGTGGCGTCGGCGGCTCGACGGTGACGCGCGAGCAAACATGGACCTTCGAAAAGCAGACGCTCGATCAAGCCGTGAACCTCGTGCCTGGCGTCAACGGCACGCAGTCGGCCAATGGCCAGCGTAACGAGACCGACATTTTCGTGCGCGGTTTCGGTCGCTGGCAAGTCCCGCTGATGATCGATGGCGTGCGCGTCTATCTTCCCGCCGACAACCGGCTGGATTTCAGCCGCTTCCTCACCGGCGACATCGCCGAAATCCAGATTCAGAAGGGGTATGCCTCGGTGCTCGACGGGCCGGGCGGGATGGGCGGGGCCATCAACCTGGTGTCGATTAAACCGGTCAAGGCGTTCGAGTCTGAACTCAACGCCGGTACGATGTTCGACAATCGGGGAGCATTCCAGGGCTGGAACAGCTATGCGAGAGTCGGATCGCGCCAGGAGAAATTCTACGTTCAGGGCAGCGTCAACCAGCTCGACCAGGATTTCTGGTCGCTGTCGCGCGGCTATTCGCCATATCCGGCGCAAGGCCCTTACGCCGGCTCGCTCGAGGATGGCGGACGGCGCAACGGTTCGGATACCCGCGACTGGCGAATTAACCTCAAGGCAGGCTACACGCCGAACGAAACCGACGAATACAGCATCAACTATATCAAGCAGTCCGGCGCCAAGGGCGCGCCGCTGAACGTCTACAACAATCCGCCGTCGAGCCAGAACAGCTTCTGGCTGTGGCCGAAATGGGATGTCGAGAACCTGTCCTTCCTGTCGAACACCCAGCTCGGCGACGCCTCCTACGTCAGGACCAAGCTTTACTACAACACGTTCTACAATCTGCTTTCGGCGTATGACGACATCACCTACTCGTCGCAGTCGAATAACGGCCGCTTCAATAGCTATTATGACGACAGCGCGCGTGGCGGCTCGGTCGAGGCCGGCACCGAGTTGATCCCGATGAACACGCTGAAGACGGCGTTCCATTATCGACAGGATTTCCACGCCGAGTGGAATCACAACCGGCCGACCCATCCGACGATGGCTATGCTCGAACCGAGGCAGAACCAGGCGCAGACGACCTGGTCGATCGCCGGGGAAGATACCTTCCACGTCACTCCCGACTTCGATCTGGTGGCGGGCATCAGCTACGACAAATATTCGATCAACAGAGCCGAGGAGTGGGACAGCGGCGGCGGGTTCATCTATGAATATCCGAAGGGGGGCTCCGATGCCCTGAACTGGCAGACGGCGGCGATCTGGCGCTACAACGAGACCGGCCAGGTTCATTTCAGCGTATCCGACCGTACGCGTTTTCCCACCATCTTCGAGCTTTACAGCCAGCGTTTCGGTACCGCGATTCCGAATCCCAATCTCGGTCCCGAGCGCGCCACCAACTACGAACTTGGCTGGAAGGGTCAGATCGCTTCTAACGTGAAGGGAACGGCGGCGATCTTCTACAGCGACGTGCGCGACCTGATACAGGCGGTTCGCGTCAGCCCGACTCAGTCGCAAACGCAGAATATCAATCAAGGACACTTCTACGGATTTGAGGCATCGTTCGAAGCGCAACTCTCCGCGCAGTTCATGATCGGCGGCAACTACACTTTTATAGAGCGAAACGTCAGCGACGTATCCGTGCCCGGATTCCAGCCGGTCGGCGTGCCGACCCAGAAGGCGTTCCTCTATGCAACGTGGCGGCCAATCGAGCCGCTTGCGATCACGCCAAATCTCGAGGTCACGAGCGACCGCTGGAGCGACGTCCTTGTCGGCACGCAGGGACCGAACGCGCCGATCCGCGCCGCGTTTCCTGATCTCTATATCCGCACCGGGGCCTATACGCTCGCCAACATCAACGTGAACTACAAGTTCACTGAGAATGTTGAGGTGGCGGGCGGTGTAAGGAACCTGCTCGACCAGAACTACGAGCTTGCGTGGGGATTACCGCAGCCGGGACGCACCTTCTACCTGAAGGCGCGTGCCAGATTTTAGCTTATAAGACCCCAGTGCGGTGGTCACGGCGAGGAGATGCACGTCCGCCCTCCGGCGTGCATCTCCCAACGCGCTGCGCTGATTGTGTCTGCCTGAATGTGCTTCCTCTGATGTGCGGTTGCTGCGCGGACAGATACGTTATATTCATAAGAATATAGATTGGGTCATGGGACGGGGAGGAGTTCATGCGCGGGAAGAAGATGTCATGGGGTCCGGTGCTGGGTGCGCTGGCCGTCGCCATTGTCGCAGTGGGATCGTCCGAAGCGCAGGAGGCCGCCCAACCTGCCTGCACGGCGCCGGTCGCGCCGACGGGCGAACTGGCGCCCTGGACCGCGCCATCCCCGTTGCAGGCGGCCGGCAGCGAGGCGGGCATTTCAAGCCTGCCGGTCGGCCGGGCCGTACGCCTGACTTTGCTGCAGACGCCTGAGGTGCGTTATCCGCTGCGTCCCGAGAAGCCGGGCGGCTCTGTCAGCCATGGCGGTCTTGTACGGATCGATGTGCGCGAAGCCGGCACCTACCGGGTGGCGCTTGATTCCGCCGCCTGGATCGACGTCGTGCGTGACAAGCAGGCGTTGCGATCGACTGCGCACGGACATGGGCCGAACTGCACCGGGATCCGCAAGATGGTGGATTACTCTCTCACGCCAGGTCCTTACATCCTGCAGATATCGGCCAATGGCCAGCCGCAGATGACGGTCTTGCTCGCGCGCGTGCCCTGATCCCGTGCAGGTCCGGCGTTTCTCGCGTCCGTTGCTGTCAGCCGGGCTGCTGCTGATCATATCGTCGCCAGCCGGGCTGCCGATGGGAGAAGCCTCGACATGGCGGTGGACGCTGCCGGCCGGCGTTTCGGCTCCGCCTGTTCCGGCCGACAATCCCATGACCGCCGCCAAGGTCGAGCTCGGGAGGCGTCTGTTCTACGACGCCGATCTGTCGGTTGACGGCACCATGTCCTGCGCCACCTGCCACGTGCAGAAGCACGCTTTCGCCGATAGCACCCGAACCCGTCCCGGCGTGACGGATGAGCCGGGGCGACGCAACGTTCCCGGTCTGGCAAATGTCGCATGGTTCACGCCGCTGAACTTCGCGGACCCGGCAGCGACGACGCTTGAGATGCAGGCGGCGACCCCGGTATTCGGCACTCATCCGGTCGAGATGGGCATGGCGGGGCGTGAAGCCGAGATCGGCAGGCGGTTCGGACGCGATAGTTGCTACCAGACGATGTTCGCCCGCGCCTTTCCCGAAGATGGCGGTCGCATCGACTTTTCCAATGTGGCGCGCGCACTGGCGAGCTTCGAACGCACGCTGATCTCCCATGGCAGCGCCTGGGACCGGCAGCGGCTTGGTCCCGAAGCACAAGCTGGTTCCGCGCTGTTCGCCCGCGATTGCGCGAGCTGTCATTCAGGGTCGAACTTCACGGATTTGACCATGCACCGTCTCGGCCCGGCCGATCCCGCGCTGGCCGATCAGGGGCTGTTCGAAAAGACGGGGATCGATGCCGATCGCGGCAAGTTTCGTACGCCCTCGCTGCGCAACATCGCGCTGACCGGCCCCTGGTGGCACGATGGATCGGCGTGGACGCTCGATGAGGCTATCGCCAGGCACGGGCTGACGCACGGCGCGGCCGATGTGGCGCAGCTGATCGCTTTCCTTGGGGCTCTATCTGACACCGAGTTCACCCAGCGCAAATCGCTCGCCATGCCTGAAGATGCCTGCGGCAAGCGCCTGTGAATATAGCGTTTTCGAGCGAAGTGGAATCCGGTTCGCGTGAAGAAAACGCGTCAAATCAAGAAGCTGGAGTCTTTCATCGCTTCCACGAAACGGTGAAAGGCTCTAGCCGCGCGCGAATGATCCGCGCCGTTGATCGCCGTGATCAGTGATGATCGCCGGCCGCGCTTTATGATGAGTTCTTGCTGCCACGCCGCGGCGGCTGAGGATTGTTTTCGGGATTCGTGTCGTACTTGGATATTCGCGTAATGAGCCCGCCAGCGGCGAGCGGTTGCAGATCGGACTCCAGACTGTCGGCGATCTCCTTGGCATAGACCTCCTGGTCATCCACATAGAGCGTGAAGGATTTCAGATATTTTTCCTTCTTCGCCGGATCCTCGATCGTCGCCTTAGTCCACTGGTATAGCGGATAGCCATCGACGCCGCGCTCTTCCGCCGTGGTGACGTACTCCGAAAAGGCGTCGAACTGCGATTTCGGCACGGCGCGGTGTCTGGCGAGGATCTCGAAGAGACGTGTCAGCGCCGGGTCTTGCGCCTTTCTTCGTATCGATTCCGAGATCGCCGCATCGACGACATCGAATCGAACCTGATACTGCCATTGAGGAACCATGTGCTTCCACGCTCCCTGATCGAGCCCTCGCCATAAAGCCTAATGTTCGCTCCTCGTGATGTCCAGCAGCCGATCCACCTGCGATCGATCCACGCGGCCGTTGAAGAGGTTCAGCGCCCGACCTTGCTTTTTCGGAACGGAGGAACGACTTTAAGCGCATGAGCCAGCTTGCAGAGAAGTCGTGTGTCACGCCCGCGGATGCGGCCGCGCCCATTCCGTTCGACAACACCTATGCGCGGATGCCCGAGGCGTTCTATGAGCGCGTGAAACCGGCGGCGGTGGCGGCGCCGAGGCTCCTGCGCGTGAACGACGCGCTGGCTCGCCAGTTGCGCATCGATCCGGCGTTCCTCAAGAGCCCCCAAGGCGTTGCTGTTCTTTCCGGCAATGAGATCGCGCCTGGATCTGACCCCATCGCGCAGGCTTACGCGGGGCACCAGTTCGGAAGCTTCGTGCCTCAGCTCGGCGACGGCCGGGCCATCCTGCTCGGTGAGGTCGTGGACGCTGCGGGCAAAAGATTCGACATCCAGCTCAAAGGCTCTGGCAGGACCCGGTTCTCCCGACGCGGCGATGGCCGCGCCGCGATCGGTCCCGTGATCCGCGAATACATCGTCAGCGAGGCCATGGCCGCGCTCGGCATTCCGACGACGCGCTCGCTCGCCGTGGTGTTGACCGGCGAACAGGTCATGCGTGAGCGCGTACTGCCGGGCGGCATCCTGACCCGTGTTGCGTCGAGCCACCTGCGTGTCGGCACGTTTCAGTATTTCGCCGCGCGTGGCGACGTCGAAAACCTTCGCGCTCTGGCCGATTATGCCATCGCCCGGCACTACCCGGATGTATGCTCGGCCGGGGACCCGTATCTGGCTTTCTTCGACGCGGTCGTCGCAACGCTGGCCCGGCTGTCGGCACGATGGATGCTTGTCGGTTTCATCCATGGCGTTCTGAACACCGACAACACCGCGATCGCGGGCGAGACGATCGATTACGGGCCGTGCGCGTTCATCGACGCCTATCGGCCTGACAAGGTTTTCAGTTCGATCGATCAGTTCGGACGCTATGCGTTTGAAAACCAGCCCGCCGCCGTGGCATGGAATCTGGCGCGGTTCGCCGAGGCCTTGCTGCCGCTGATAGCGGATGGCGGCGCCAAGGCGATTGAATGCGCGAATGCCTCGATCGCCGCCTTCGATGATCACTTCAATGCCGCGTATCTCTCGGGCATGCGCCGGAAGCTTGGCCTTGTCCGCGAGATGGAAGGCGATCTCGAACTCGCGTCCGACCTCCTGACCCGGATGTCGGAGAATGGAGCGGACTTCACGTTGACGTTCCGCGCTCTGTGCGGGGCCGCCGACGATACGAAAGGCGATGCGGAGGTGAGGGGGCTATTCGCAGACCCGTCCGCTTTCGACCAATGGACTGAACGGTGGCGGCAGCGCCTGTCGCTTGAAGGGCAGTCGGCGGAGGTGAGACGCACCGACATGCTCTCCGTCAACCCGATGTTCATTCCGCGCAATCATCGCATCGAGGCTGCCATTCGCGACGCGGAAGCAGGACGCTTCGAGACGTTCCACGAACTTGTCGAAGTGCTGTCGCATCCCTTCGATGACCAGCCGAAGTTTGCCGGCTATGCGAAGCCGCCCCGGCCGGAAGAGGAAGTCCGGCAGACTTTCTGCGGGACATAGCGGGCGGGCCTCGTACAGGAATCGCGCCTCAATTCCTGTCGGCGCGACTTGTTCAAGTCGGCACGTCGCGATCACTCAGCCGCTGGAACTCCCGCCACGTTCAAAAGTTGAAAGAGACTTTCTCCCACCGCACGGCAGCCCTCGTGGATTCGGGTCAACGTATCGGCGACCTCTTTGATAGCATCAATCGGCGGCGGACATACGGATGACCCTTGATCGATCGGACCAGCCTGACCGCAAGCCGATCCCGCGCGCCACCTACCGGTTGCAACTTAACAAGGACTTCGGCTTCGACCAGGCCGCGGCGCTTGCGCCTTATCTCGCCAGGCTAGGAATAAGCCATGTCTATTGCTCGCCCTATCTGCGGGCACGCCCCGGCAGCACCCATGGCTACGACATCGTCAGCCACACCGAGCTGAATCCGGAGTTGGGCGACACCGCGGCCTTCGAGCGGATGGTTGCCGCGTTCCGGACGAACGGTCTCGGCCAGATTCTTGATTTCGTCCCGAACCACATGGGGGTGGGCGGCGCGGACAACCCGTGGTGGCTGGACGTGCTCGAATGGGGACCGGATTCGCAATTCGCGGGCTGGTTCGATATCGACTGGGAGTCGGATCGCCGTTACCTGCTAGGCAAGCTGCTTGTGCCGTTTCTGGGCGATCAGTACGGCGCCGAGTTGCAGTCGGGCGCGCTCCGCCTGAGGTTCGATGCCGAAGCCGGATCCCTCGCCGTATGGGCATATGAAACCCACAAGCTGCCCATTAGCCCGCTTCATTACGAACGCATTCTCGGCGATCGTCATCCGGACCTTGAACGCATCGGCGATGCGTTTGCCCATCTCTCGACATGGCGGCCGCATATCGACCGCCGGGCTGCCGATCTCAAACTGGAACTGGCCGAGTCCGTTCGGTGCAATCCCGATCTGGCGGTCGCGATCGAGGCCGCGGTGGACCGGTTCAACGGCGAGGCTGGCGACCTGCAAAGCTGGTCGAAGCTGGACGCGCTGATCCGCGACCAGCACTGGCGCGCGGCCCACTTCCGCGTCGCGGCCGACGACATCAACTACCGGCGTTTCTTCAACATCAATGACCTGGCCGGGGTCCGGATGGAGTTGCCCCAGCTTTTCGACCACGCGCATTCGCTGGTGTTCCGGTTGCTCGAGCAGGGCGTGCTCGACGGAATCCGGCTGGACCACGTCGACGGACTTCTCGATCCGAAGGGATACTTTTCACGCCTGCGGGAGAAGGCCCCGCGTCCATTTTATCTCGTTGTCGAGAAGATCCTCGCCTCTCATGAAAACCTTCGGGATGACTGGGATGTCGAGGGGACGACCGGTTACGAGTTCACGAACCTTGTGACCGGTCTTCTGAACGACCCCGCAGGTCAGGAGAATCTCACTCGCCTCTACGCCGACTTCACCGGTGAGCGGGCGTCGTTCAGCGACATCGTCCGCGATTCGAAAATGCGGATCATGGAAAACGAGATGGCGAGCGAACTGAACGTGCTGGCCAGGGAGGCGGCGCGGGTGGCGCGCTCGAACCCGCGGACCGCCGATTTCACCAACAACGTCCTGCAGCGGGCGCTGAAGGAAATCATCGCGGTCTTCCCCGTCTACCGCACCTATGTTGACGGGTGCGGCGCGCCGACCCCTGCCGACCGCCGCGATATTGATTGGGCCATGGCGCAGGCCCGCCGCAATGGCGCCGCCCTGGACCCCAGCGTTTTCGATTTCCTCCACCAGCTACTGACCTGCGACCTCGTCGCCGGGCCGCGCAGCGGCTTCAGCCGGGTGGAGGTGGTCCGTGTCGCCATGCGCGCACAGCAATACAGCGGCCCCGTGATGGCCAAGGGGCTCGAGGATACCGCCTTCTATCGCTACAACCGGATGCTGGCGCTGAACGAGGTCGGCGGCCACCCCGACCAGTTCAGCGTAAGCATATCCGCCTTTCATCATGCCAACGCGCAGCGGGCGAAACGAACGCCGCATGCCATGCTGAGCACCGCCACGCACGACACCAAGCGCGGCGAGGATACGCGCGCGCGGCTGGCGGTGCTGTCGGAGATACCGGACGACTGGGCTCAGCACGTTGCGCTGTGGAGCCGGATGCTGCGGGCGCGCAACGCAGGAAATGCCGACGAAGTGCCGCCCGATCGCAATGACGAATATGCGTTCTATCAACTCCTGCTTGGGGTATGGCCGGCCCGACTCTCGGCGGGCCAGCTTGATCCGGGGGAAGTGGACGCATTTCGCCAGCGGATCGAAGGCGCCATGACGAAAGCCATGCGCGAAGCCAAGGTCCATACGACCTGGGCCGCGCCAAACGCCGCATACGAAGACGCCGTGCTGGAGTTCATTGGCTATGCGCTGGACACCTCGCGCACCAATCCCTTCCTTGAGTCCTTTTCTGCGTTTCAGCAGCGCGTGGCCACCCTTGGCGCTTTGAACAGTCTCATTCAGGTTGTGCTGAAACTCACGGCGCCCGGCGTGCCGGATATCTATCAGGGCACGGAGCTCTGGGACTTCAGCATGGTCGATCCGGATAATCGTCGCGCCGTCGATTACGACACCCGGAGAACATCACTGGCATCCCTGGAATCCGGCGAGGGTGATCTTGCGGAGCTTCTTGAAAACTGGCGTGACGGCCGTTTGAAACTCCGCCTCATTGCCGAGACGTTGGCGCTGCGCCGGCGCGAACCCGAACTGTTCGTGGACGGCTCCTATGAAGCGCTCCCTGCCACAGGGCCGCAGGCCGACCGTCTCTGCGCATTCATGCGCGCGGGCGAACATAGCGCGCTGGTGACCGCGGTAGCTCTGTACCCGTCCCGTGGGCATCAGGCTGAGACGTGGGGTGACTGCAACCTCGCTCTGCCGTCCGAGGCCGCTCCGCAGCGATGGACTGAACTGTTCAGCGGACGTGAACTCACGCTTTCGCAAGGATCGCTTCTGGCCCGCGACCTGTTCGCCAGCCTCCCTGTGGCGCTGCTTACGCCTTCCGCCTCGGATTCCACCAGAAGCGGAAAGGCTCTGGCGGCGGAGCCCGTGATAGTCTAAGAAACCATTACAGTAATAGAAGCCGAAGCCATCCCCACGAATAGACATCAGCCCTATCAGTCTTGAACGGAAGGCGCCGCGACAGCGGCTCTCCTTTCTTGTCCGTTGTGAACTCCTCGCTTTCCTCAACAACAACGAACCCACGCGGTACTCGCTTATCATGCCTATTTTCAGCTACTTCATCACAGATCTGGCCGAGCGCAAATCGAAACCCATCAAGGTCCCCCTGCAAAACCACGAGGAGGCCGTGATGTACGGGACCCTTCTGGCTCGCGAGATGCTGGGTGATACGCCCGAACTCCCTGATAACGGGATGTGCATCACCATTCTTAACGACGAGGGCGAAACCGTTTCCATCCTGCCTTTTGGTTCCGTGAACTGACCACACCATGAAAGTCCTGGGCGTTCGTTCATCGAACGTCAGGATCGTTTGACAGCGGATGGCATGCCGATGCGCCGAGAGCATAACCGCATGTTCTTTTCGTAAGCCGCCGCTTCTCGATCTCCCGCTTGCATTGATGTGTTGCGGGTCGGTTTATTAAAACAGTTCCAGAGTCTTTCACCGTTTCATGGAAACGGTGAAAGACTCTTTTTATGTTTTGAAGCGTTTCCTTTACGCGAACCGGATTCACTTCGCTCGAAAACGCTATAAAATTATCTTGAGTCTGTTCCGAGAACGCGGACGGCTGGGAGCCGGCACGGGCCAATGGTTGTCGATCGTGCCGGCCTGAGGCGTGATCATCTTTTCCTTTGCGGTGGCAGTTTCCGCCGCTGCGCGGTCGAGGAGCGTGATCCGTGTCGCTCGCCTCATCGTGGATACCAACGCCGGAGGCGGGTTGCCGCCACAAAAAAAAGCGGCGATGGGCCTTTCAATTGCACCGTCTTGAGACGCTCCGCATCGACATGATTCCTTCCGTGCCGGATTTCGATTGACGGGAATTGAAGGAATGGATCAAGCTGTTCGGGCAGGACGAGCCTGCCGGGTGAGGGCGTCGATAAGAAAGCTGATCGTCGACAGCGCGACCGCATGACGAAAGGAAGCCCCAATGGCCACCACCTCGGAACTTGAGCAACTCCTGATGCAGCGTTCGCTGACCGACGCGCAGCTTCTGGCTGCCGCGGACGCTTCGGCGAATTTTCGAATCCTGCCTGACGCGACGGTCCTCAAGATCGGCGGACAGAGCGTGATCGACCGCGGCCGCGCCGCGGTCTATCCGCTCGTGGATGAGATCGTCGCCGCCCGCAAGGACCACAAGCTGCTGATCGGCACGGGCGCAGGCACCAGGGCCCGGCATCTTTACTCGATCTCGGCCGGGCTCGGCTTGCCGGCTGGTGTGCTCTCGCAACTCGGAGCATCGGTGGCCAGCCAGAACGCGATAATGCTGGGGCAGCTTCTCGCCAAGCACGGAATATCAGCGGTCGACGGCGCCGGTCTCTCGGCTGTACCGTTATATCTGTCCGAAGTTAACGTGGTCATCTTCAGCGGCATGCCGCCTTACGGCCTGTGGATGCGTCCCGACTCCGAGGGCGTCATCCCGCCGTACCGCACGGATGCGGGATGTTTTCTGATTGCCGAACAGTTTGGATGCAAGGCGATGATCTTCGTGAAGGACGAAGACGGCCTTTACACCGCCAATCCCAAGACCTCGAAGGGCGCCACCCTGATTCCAAAGATATCGGTCGCCGAAATGAAGGCGAAGGGCTTGCAGGACTCGATCCTCGAATTCCGGATGCTCGACCTGCTTGAGTCGGCGCGCAATGTCCGCGAGGTGCAGGTTGTGAATGGCCTCGTCCCCGGCAACCTGACCCGCGCGCTCTCCGGCGAGCACGTTGGAACCATTATCACCGCGAGCTGAAGGGAGGTCACGATGGCCGACACCAACGACAAGATCAAGCACGTCGCTTCGCCGCTCGCGCGCCAGACGCTGCTCGACGGAGCGCTTACCGCTCCCGTCGCCGGCAAGCGGCCGATCCGGTTGCTGCCGTGGCTGCAGGTGGTGAAGATCGGTGGCCGCTCCATCATGGATCGCGGCCGGGACGCAATTCTTCCGATCGTGGACGAGATCCGGAAACTCCTGCCCGAGCATCGCCTGCTCATTTTGACCGGCGCGGGAATCCGCGCGCGGCATGTCTACGGCGTCGGCCTCGATCTCGGCCTTCCGGTCGGCTCGCTTGCGCCGCTTGCCGCGAGCGAGGCGGGGCAGAATGGTCACATTCTCGGGGCGTTGCTCGCCCCCGACGGCGTTTCCTATATCGAGCATCCGACCATCGCGAGCCAGTTGGCGATTCACCTTTCGGCGGCCCGCGCGGTGGTGGGAAGCGCGTTCCCTCCCTATCACCATCACGAGTTTCCGGGCTCCCGTATTCCTCCGCACCGGGCGGATACCGGCGCGTTTCTGCTCGCCGACGCGCTCGGCGCGGCCGGTGTCACCATCGTGGAGGACGTGGACGGGGTGTATACGGCGGACCCCAGCGGTCCCGACGGAAAGAAAGCGGAATTGCTTCGCGAGACCAGCGCCGCCGATCTCGCAAAGTTCAAGGGTACGTTGCCGATCGATACCGCCTTGGTCGAGGTCATGGCGACGGCTCGTCACATCGAGCGCGTGCAGGTCGTGAACGGGCTTGTGCCGGGACGGCTGACCGCCGCGCTACGCGGCGAGCATGTCGGAACGATCATTCATACCGGTGCGCATCAGGGCTGAGCCAAACTCCCGTCATATACCGGAGAACCCAGCGGTTCTCCGGTCGTCGATCGCGCGGGAGCCGCTCACGCATCTGGGCCTCGGATATGGCTCAGCCTTCAGCCATGCGATCGCCGGATTCCACCAGGCGATACTGACTTTCGCTGAAGCTTCCAAAGGTGGCGAGGACGATCGATTTGATCGAAGCCTCGGCCTTCAGGAGCATCTCCTCAAATTCTCCCTCGGGCGTGGATTCCGCGACCACGCCGCCTCCCACGCCGATGGAGAGCCGCCCATCAGCCAGTACGATGGATCGGATCACGATGCTTAGATCAGCAGCGCCGTCGTCGCCGAGCCAGCCAAGTGAGCCGGAATAGATGCCTCGGGCGCGCTGCTCCAACTGATCGATAAGTTCCACAGTGCGGAATTTCGGCGCTCCCGTCATTGATCCGCCCGGAAACGCGCCGCCGCGCAGCACATCGATGAGCGTATGCCCCGGCTTCAGAACGCCGCGTATCGTACTCACCAGTTGGTGGACGGTCTGATATGTTTCGACGTCAAACAGGCGCGAGACTGATACGGTTCCGGTCTCGCAACAGCGCGACAGATCGTGGCGCAGGAGATCGACGATCATTCCGTTCTCGGCCCGGTTCTTCCGATCGGCCCGCAGCATTTCGGCCAGCTTCTTGTCCTCCACCGGATCGGTGGCGCGCCGGATCGTTCCCTTGATCGGCTTTGCTTCGATGTTGCCCTCGGTATCGACCGCAAGGAATCGCTCCGGCGAGGCGCTGAGGATGGCTCCGCCGGGCCATTTGATGAAAGCAGCAAACGGGGCGGGATTGACGCTCCTCATTGCGCGATAAACCCGCAGCGGTTCGACCGTGGCAGAGCAGGACAACTCGCTGGTCAAACAGACCTGATAAGTCTCCCCTTGCGCGATCAGGTCGAGACAACGGGTGACCTTGGAAAGATAGTCCGATCTTCCATCCTTCATGAGGAACGAGAGTGGGTTAGGGTCGATCGCGTCGGGAGAATTCATGGGCGGGCGTCTCGCCGATTCGATCCGCTTGAGCGTGGAGCGAATCCAGTGCTGCGCGCGAGCGGCTTCCTCAGGACTGTCGATCGCGCATAGGTAACTTGTCCCATCACGATGGTTGACGGCGATGAACCTGTCCGGGCGGATCCATAAGGCGTCGGGTGTTGCAGCCCGCCGCGTGGTCGGCGAACCGCAATCATGTCGTAGCTCGTAACTAAACCATCCGACATGACCGCCAGCGAAAGGACAGGGCGGCGCCGATTGCGGCCGGCCCAGTTGCTCCCTTTGAAGGTACTCGAATAGATCGGCGTTCTCTGTTCGGCGGCCGTGAGCATCCTCGATAATGATCTGCCGGTCGATGCTGCGATACTGCGCCGTCGCCGCATGGGGTCCTGATGCGTCTCCCATGTATGACCATTGCGGCAGCGGGGATCCGGCAAGATTGCTGTCGAGCCAGAAGGCGAAGGGCTGATCAGCAAAGAGTGAACAGAAAACCGCCTCGGTGTCGATCGCGCGCGGGATCTCGAACCAGAATGCTTTGCGGGCCGTCGCAACAGGCGGCGCGGCGCGCCGCTTGTTCGTCCGTGGTGGCGGCGGTGTTGAGGTTCTTCCTGTGAAGCGTAACGAAAGATCGCGAAAGTTTCGTAGCAGGACCTTGCCGCCCTCGGTGAGAAATGATTCCGGATGAAATTGAACGCCCCATTGCGGGCGGCCGTGACGGGCGATGCCCATGATGAGGCCATCCTCGGTCCAGGCGATTTCCTCAAGAGTGGAGGGAAGGGGGCGCTGGACTACAAAAGAGTGATAGCGGGCCGCGTTGAACCAGGGCGGCATGTTGGCGAAAAGGCCGGATCCCTGATGCGCAATTCTGGATGTGTGCCCGTGGATGAGCGAGGGAGCCCGCGCCAACGACGCGCCTGCCGCGAGGGCGAGACCCTGATGTCCTAAACACACGCCAAGCAAGGGAGCAGTGGCCGATTCGATCGCAGCCTTCGATAAGCCGAAATCCGCTGCCCGGTCGGGTCGTCCCGGACCAGGCGAGATAACGATATTATCGAATCGTTCTCCGGAGAGCTCGTCCCATGACAAGGCATCGTTGCGGACGACCAGGGGATCTTCCTGGTTTATATCTGCGATCAAGTGCACCAAGTTGTAGGTGAATGAATCGTAGTTGTCGATTATCAGCGTCCTCACCACATGACCTCGGCATGCATTGGTTCCCGCCCGAAGGGATGGCGGGAATTGATCGATCGGAAATGATCGCAGGAAGAGTCAAGTACGATACATTTATCCCCGAAGTCTCGCATTCGCTACAGACGTCGAGCTCCTGAGAGCCTCATATATCGCGTATATAGCGCTTCCGCCTTTGCAATGAACCATTGTGTCGTTGGGAAGACCGATCAGGTACGAAAGGACACCACGCGCGCTGGAGCGCTACCAGGTTTGGAGCTTTGAGATCGGCTTGATTTTCGATATCATGGTGCTGCGGCGGATGTTTGGATTGAGGAGAGAACTGCATGTTCAAGGACATCATTCTTCATCTGGAGCGCGACCCCTCGCGGGATATCGCCCGAGATTTCGGCGTCTCGATAGCCGAAGCTTTCTCCGCCCACTTGACGGCGCTGATATTTAACTTCGAGGCGAATATTCCCGCGGATGCTCTTGGCGATCTCTTTGCCGAGAGTGAGGCAGAGGCGCGCGGCGCAATTGAGCGTTTTGAGCTGGCTACGAAACTCGGCGCTCTCTCGGCTGAACCGCGTCTTGTTTCAGGAACACCTAAGACGTTCTCGGAAATAGCGCGCTGTTTTGATCTCAGTATCGTCATGCAGTCCGATGATCATAAGGGCATCAACAATAGCATTCTTATCGAAACGACGCTGTTTGATTCCGGCCGGCCGCTCATTATCGTTCCCAGCACTCAGCGGGAAACTCTGAAGCTCGAAAAAGTCGTGTGCTGTTGGGATGGAAGCCGCACTGCTGCGCGCGCCATCAATGATGCGCTGCCGTTTCTGAAAAAAGCCAGCGCTGTCGAGTTGCTCATTGTTGAAGATGAGAAGACCGCGAATGAGAAGGTTCATGGGACTGAAATCGGACGGCATCTCGCTCGACATGATATCAAGGTTGGGGTGGAAACGATACCAGCGGCTGATATGGACATTGCGAATGCGATTCTATCGCATGTTGCGGGCAGTCCGACGAGTCTGCTTGTCATGGGTGGCTATGGACACTCTCGCCTGCGTGAGTTTGTATTCGGGGGAGCCACGCGCGGAATGCTCTCGGCGATGACCGTTCCCGTTTTCATGTCGCATTGAAGTGGGATGGCGATGCTGAAAGGATCATTGCGCTAAAGCGCCTTCAATTACCGGTCCGCTAGAATATCCGCGAGTTCCTTTTGCCTGTCAGTAAGGTTGCGGTTGGCCCTCAATCACCAGTCCGCTAGAATACAAGTCGGATCAAGGCCCTGGAAACAGGGCCTTTTTCCTTGCTTTGGAGAAGGGCGATCCACGTGAATCCCTCAGAATAGAACGAACTGATTCGGATTTTCCGGGCTTCGTTCGCGTTTTCTTCCCCGATAGGTC
This sequence comes from Nitrobacter winogradskyi Nb-255, assembly GCF_000012725.1. Classification (NCBI taxonomy): domain Bacteria; kingdom Pseudomonadati; phylum Pseudomonadota; class Alphaproteobacteria; order Hyphomicrobiales; family Nitrobacteraceae; genus Nitrobacter; species Nitrobacter winogradskyi. The sequence continues at coordinate 1,047,092 of NC_007406.1, forward strand.
CGGATGTTTTCGTACTGCTTGTCGGTGATCGCCATAATGTGGATCTTTCCGGACGCCGGCATGAACTGTTCGATCTTGCGTTCGTAAGCCGCGGCCTGTTCCTTGCCCGCGCAGAACCGCAAATATACAGAAAACTGGCTCATCTCGAAGCCCAGATCGAGAAGCTTCAGTCGAAAGCCGCTGGCCGCTTTTCGTTCTTTCTTGGTGCCGACCGGCAGGTCGAACAGGACGACAAGCCACATGATCCGATATCCTGAAAGTGCTGGCGGTGATCTCGATCTGGTCGGGGCGCCCGCCATGTTCACAAGCCCAGAGGCAGGCCCGGCTGCGGCAAGGCCAGTCGATTGATCTCGCCGGCGTAGGCCTTCGCCAGTGAGCTCGCCAGGCGCTCGAGGCAAACCATCATCGGGCTCAATCCCTCGCTCGTGGGGAGGTCGATGACCATCGTGCGAGCCAGCGCCGCCTTGGCATCGGTTGTGACATCGACGACTCCCTCGATCTTAGAGTCTTTTTGGGTTGATCTGACTCGTTTGAGGATTCACGGAGGGGTTTTTCTGGGCCAGGGTTTGGCTGTCTTGATTCGGAGGCAGCGATGACACGGGCCTATTCGTCTGATTTGCGCGAGCGGGTGATTGGTGCGGTTGCGGGCGGGCTTTCGGCAACCTCGGCGGCCAAGGTTTTTTCGGTGAGTGCCAGCAGCGCGATCAAATGGGTCCGTCAGTGGCGGCTTGACGGACGAACGGCGCCGAGCGGCCTTCGCGGTCATCGTCGCGCGGTTCTTGAGCCGCATGCCGCGTGGCTGCTCGACCTGATTGGGGCACAGTCGGATATCACGCTTGAAGAAGTCCGGGTCCTGCTGCGCGAGCGCGGCATTACGGTCAGCGTGGCAACGGTGTGGAGCTTCTACGACCGGCGCGGCATCAGCTTCAAAAAAAAGCGTTTACGCGACCGAGCAGGATCGGCCCGACGTGGCGATGGCCCGCGAGGTCTGGAAAGCGCAACAAGGGCTGCTTGATCCAGCCCGCCTCGTCTTCATCGATGAGACCGGCACCTCGACCAACATGGCGCGATTGCGTGGCCGCTGCCGCCGTGGCCAACGCCTGGTCGGCAAGATTCCACACGGTCACTGGAAGATCACCACCTTCGTCGCGGCACTGCGCCACGACGCTATCACCGCTCCCTTTGTCATCAACGAGCCGATGAATGGCGAGATCTTTCGCGTCTACCTGCAACGATGCCTGGTCCCGACCCTGAAGCCAGGCGACATCGTGGTGATGGACAATCTGCCCGCCCACAAGAACGACGATGTTCGACAAATCATCGAGGCCGCTGGCGCGCAGTTGCGCTATCTGCCGCCGTACTCGCCCGACCTCAACCCGATCGAGATGGCGTTCGCAAAGCTCAAGGCCCATCTGCGAAAGGCCGCCGAGCGATCGATCCCCGCACTCTGGAACAGGATCGGTTCTATCCTCGATCTCTTCTCTCCAGACCAATGCATCAACTTCTTCAATCACGCCGGTTATGCGTAATCTCAATCCAAAATGGCTCTAAGTCGATGAACTTCGCGGTCCACCGCCGGGCGGAACGGCTCCATCAGGTCATCGACCAGGACAAGCGCATTGCCTCGGTTCGAGTGTTTCAGCCCAAGGCTGGGATGAAGGCCCGCAGCCATGACAGCGCGCGCGGTGGCGGCGCGCAGCACCGCGTAGCCGTAGTTGAGCAGGCCATTGATGCCGCCGCCGTCCTGATCTCGTCGAAAGTCAGATCCGAGCAGAAGCCGCCAATAGCGCCGCGCCGCTTCGGCTTCGACATTGTCCGGATCGCCGGTCCGCACCTTGCGGGCCAGCAGCCTGAATCCTCCAGCCTCTGCTCCAACCGCGGCAAGCGTGGCGCCTTGCGCAAGGATCTTGGCCTGAACGATCTGCTGCCAGAGCCGCTTTTTCAGCGGAGCCGACGCATTGGCCTGATCGCTCATGCGGCCGGCCTGCGCATGATGGCCGTCGACCGGCCACACCACGGCCGCGGGACGGTGATTGGCTCCGCAAAGAACCACCGGCACGCCGCGAGCCGCCAGATTGACAAGCAGGTTGTTCGAGTAGGTTAGGCCATGCGCGTTCGCGATCACCGCCGCGACATCGTCCAGCGGCACCCGGCCGATTTCGCCGGCTTTCTCGGACACGATCATGAAGCCGCGTTCGGTCGCGAGATGACGACCGTCGCCGGCGACTTCCACTACGCGTCCCACCATGTGGTGAACCTCCTGCGGGCGAGCTTTCGCGTCGCAGGATTATGAGGCAGTGCTGCGAATGCTCGCAACACGTGTGTTAAGAAAGGGTTAATTGGACGCGATGCGCCATACCCGGCCGAGTTCGTCCACGCGCACCGGCGCGGCGTTCAGCTTCTTCAGCGTATTGTAGGACGCCATCAGCCAGCGGAAGGGGTCGACCTCGTTGTCAATGGCATGACGCTTGTCGAGATTTCGTTTCGTTATGCTCGGCAAGCTTGAAACGTCCCGCCGCCGCATCGAGCCGATGGACGACCATGATCCGGGTTCGGCCGTCATGATCGAGCCTGATCAGATCTCCTTTGTGGATTCGCATCACCAGCTTCGCGCCGTCGTTGACGCTACGCCATAGCGGCGTATGCGATATTCTCGGGCCGGCGTTTTTCTTGTTGGCATCGAAACGGCGCACCGCCTCGCCGTTCCATTTGCCGTCGACCGTCTCGAAAACTTCCACGCAGAAATTCTCGCCCGCACTGTATGCTTTGTATACGGCGCCGGTGGTTCGGTTGGTGATCGGAACGAGGTACTCCTTCGCAGCCGTGGTGAAGTGGGAGAGGTGAGGCTGGTCAGTTCACGTCGCTTTTGCCCGTCAGAGCATTTTCCGGCTAAAGCGGAATCCGGTTAGCGCGTGAAGAAATGCTCTCAATCAAAAACTTGCGCGTATTCTGATCGCAAAACCGGTATCCACTTTCGCGGAATACGCGTTAGAGCGGATTTGGTTTAGGTGACGGGGAATCGGTCTTCGTTATGCCCGGCTTTATGCCGGGCATCCACGTCTTAAGAATTTCAACGAAGAAAGACGTGGATGGCCGGGGCCATAGGCGAGCGGAAGCGACGCCGTTCTTCGAACGGCTATGCCTGGCGATGACGGATCGGTTTGTTTCCACCAAAAACAATCATACCCTAAACAAATTGCTCGCCCGGACGAGCTTGCCCTTTTTGTTTACGCCGCTGATCTCTATCGCCTGCTGCTTCCAGGCATGGGTCTGAAAAGGCGGCCAGAGCATTTTCGTTTCTGATTCAATCAGAAGCGATATGCTCTGGAGGCTCTCATGGCCCGTCGTGTCACGGGACGCGCAATCATCCGTCCCGTCAAAATCACACGCCTGCAAACATAGGTCGGGATAAAAATTCTGGAGCTATTCTAATCGATCTCAAGCAAGGTAGCTGCCTTGAATCATCTTTCCTTAATGGAATTAATCAGCCCGGTCGTGTTCCAGCCTTTCAAACAAGCTGCTCACCATCATCGCGACCTCCGTACGGTTCCGGGCCTTGAGCTTGCGCATGATGTGACGGATGTGGGCTTTCACGGTGCTTTCACACATGCCGAGTTCGTAGGCGATCTGCTTGTTCGCCTTGCCGCGGCGCAACGCCTCGATGACCATGATCTGACGCGAGGTGAATAGCTGGCTTTCATCATGACCGGCGTTCTGGAAAGACGACATCACGCTGATGGGGACAAACGTGCCGCCGGCTTCTACCAATCGCACCGCTTCCAGGGCGATGCCGAGGGTCATGCTTGTTGGAATATAACCCCGCGCGCCGCTCTCGATCGCGCGCATGACCCGTGATCCGTCCTCGACATCCGATACGATGATCAAGGGCGCGCTCACGGCGACGCGAGCGAGGCTCTCGATGTCATCGATATCATTCAGCGTCTTCTTTTGGGGAGTCCGAGCGTAGAGAAGGATAACCGAGGGAGCAGGAAAATCGCCCGCTACCTTCATCCAGTCTGACAAAGTCGCGAACGAAAAGACCGCATGACTGACATACCTGGCTTGCAAACAATACACCAGGCAATCGCGGACAAGGGCTCTTTCATCGATAATGATAATCGAGTTCTGCGCGGGCTTTGGCCCGGCGTCGAACGAATCTTTCGTTCCGCTGACGCATTGCGCGGTCCGGCTGTTGTGATCGAGGTCTGCAGCTTGTGTTGATGGTGGTGGTGAGGAGGGCCTGGCTGCGGGGTTCTTTGGACGCGCCTGCCAGGGCGAGTCTACATTAACAATAGCAGCGTTCTGCAATCGCGCTTGTCGGTGTCGGCGCGTCGGAGGCGATGCACCGCATGAGGCGCTTCCGACATTCAGTTGTGGCCGAGGGTCGAGAGGAGGACGTGGATAAGCTACTCGGACCGGGGCGGATGTCTTGCGGACTCTCTGGTCAGTCGGTGTGAAATGATGAGAAAAATGGCTTCCGTCAGAACAACGATATTCATTCGCGCTCATAGGTACCCCTACTCAATCCATTCTGAACGCTGTGACGGACGGTCGGTCCACTCCTAACCGCTCAAACCTTTCCGCCTCAGCCTCCCTATGCAATAAACTCAAACGCGGTTCAGAGTGTCCCTGTCTGACCCTCGTAAACTCTAGTTCAATTTTAGCAGCCGGACTATAGCCCTTTCATAACAGGCCGGCAGAAATCCGGTTCCCCTCCGGGCTTCAGGTCGGTTTCGCCAGGGGAAGCCCGGCAATATAAGCGTCGAAGGCGTCGACCCAGTTGCCCGTGGCCGGGCTCAGCGCCGTGCCGATGTTATGGGCATCGCCCATTAGTCCATCCGCCTCCGGCAAAGCTTCCGTTATCTGCCACGGTTCATAGCCGATCGAAGCGACGGCGCCCGGGTCGCATAAACGCGTGGCCACCATCATCGCGGTGTAGCATCCATGCTGGAACTCCCGCGGATGTGAACTGCTCAGCGTTAACGCGTCTTCTCCGATCAGATCAGCATCCATGCCCGTTATCGCTCCCCACGCCTGCGATTGAACGAGGCTTAGATCGTGGTCCTGCAAGTCACGACACCCAATTCGGGCGACGATGGTAATGAGCGTCAACATGAATCCGGCGAGGTAGGGATCACGCCAGGCGGTGTCGGGAATGCCGTTCAGGGAGGCGCGACTTCGTTCAACCAGCGGACCGATCGTCGTCACAGCCGCTCGCCGTCCTCTCCTGACTTCCGCCATAGCAACCGCCCAGCGCAGCATTCCGGTCTCCTGATCACATGATCGCGGGCTTCTCCGAGCGATGGAGGCTTGTCTTCTTTCCTATCCTACGGGACGATGGCTCCGCGGGACAGAGCGCTTATCGCTCCGCCGTCGCCATCGACCCCGTCTCTGGCGTCTTCTGAACGTTGCGGGCCAAGCGCCGCTTTAATAGATGTGATGGCCGATATGACCGCCAGCCACCTTCCTCAAAAACCCGATTTCGCCGCGCTTGAGGCGGCCGCGCCGGAAACGGCGGATCGCCGGACGACCGTTCTGTCCCTGATCGGGAGCCTGGTCTTCAACTGGTCTAACAACGAAAGCCTGTTTATCTATGTTCTAATGCTGCTTTTGAAGGTCGATCAGGTGTCGGCTGCTATCGTGTTCGCGACGCTGAACACCACCCGGGCAAGGCTCGATCTCATCCAGCGGCTGGCGCGCGTCAAGATCAGGGACAAGGCGCTTAGTAAGGAACTCGATCGCGTGATCGACCGGTTCAACGACGGCACCCACATCCGAAACGAGTTCAATCACTGCATGTATACGGTCGATAACACCGGGGTGATATCGCATACGCAGTCGATGCGTCTGGTTCAGACTCGCAGCGCCCTTCGTTTCGGTGAAGTCAAGCCGCTGGATGATGCCCGCATTCACGAGATATCGGAAGCCGTGCGTGAAATGGCGCGGATCAACAGGGAGATCTGGGATTTTCTCCCGCGGCTGGAGGATCACTTGCGGGATCGCGAGCCGACCAGCAATGACCTTAAGCCTTAGGCGACTACTCCTTTCGGTCAATGATCGTTCGCCTCAAGGCGGTTGTAAATCTACCTAAGGGCAGCTAGCGGCGAACACGCTGTTAGGAGAGCTTTGCAGCGCGAAATAGGCCAACGGCCGATTTCGTCGCCGGAAGAACCGGCGTAGCAACCGGCATCGCTTCCCGGCTAGGCCGCTGACGTAGAAGATTGGCGCGCTTTGGTCGCGACGATGCTCCTCCAACAGGAGCCTGACATGTCTAGAGATAATCGCCGTCACGATCACAAGGACGATCACAACAACGACCCGACGCAGAACCAGGGCCAGGCGCAAGCCAATCTGCAGGCTCAGCTGCAGGGACAGGCCAATCTGCAGGGGCAGGGTCAAGGCCAGGGGCAGGGCCAAGGTCAAGGCCAGGATCAGACCCAGATCGCCGCTCAGTCGCTCTATTCATCCAGCGACAATACCAATCTGAACGGCAATGGAAACCTGAACGGCAACTGGAACTCGAACGACAACAAGATCGACAACGATCTCGACAACAAGATCGAGAATGCCGTCGACAACAAGCTCGACAACAACGTTGACAACAAGCTGGACAACAGCATCGACAACAAGATCGAGAACACCGTTGAGAATACTGTCGAGACGAAGGTCGACGTCGACGTCAAGGTTGACCTGGACCTGGATGGCAGCAGCTTCGCCAATCCGGTCATCGATCTCAGCGGGATCCACGGCATCGAAGACTCGCTGATCATGCCTGACGTGGTCAACCAGACGCTGAACGGTGGTGGTAACCAGTTCAACATCGATCAGGTCAACAGCCTGGTGGATAACGATCACCTCAGCAATCCGTCGGTGAACTTCAACGGCGGCGGCGGAAGCGGGTACGATTGGTGCGATCCGTGCGATCCGAGCAGCGGCGGCGGGTTCAACATGGAGGCGCATGTCAATGGCGCCACGGCGACGATCAATGGCGCGATGGGCAGCCTCGATCACGGCAGCGTAGGCGTCAGCGCCGACTCCGTGGTGGATCAGTCTGCCTTCAACCAGACGATCACGTTGGGTGCGAACATCCAGTTCAACAGCCAGACGATCACCGCTGGCCTCGACTCCATTGACGATCATTCCATGGCCTAGTTTGCCTTTCGGCCTGCGCGGCAATCGTCGCGCAGGTCTTTTTCCGGTTACCATTGCTGATTTCAAATTCTGAGACTGCGCGGGCGCTCGCGGAGTAGGGACGTTTTGCGTGCCTGAAGGCAGGAGGCTCCCATGATTTCCGGCGGGATAACCGAGATCATCTGGCATTTCGCGGGATACCTTAGAATCTTCGATGACATCGCCCGCTTCCGGATCGCGCATGACGAGGGCGCGTATCGGTCCCACACCGAAGATTATACGACGAACCGGCCTCAATTTGCGTTCACGCCGATCGACGATGAAATGAGCAGCAGGCCCGTCGCCATCCAGAACCCTTCGGTCATGGGAGGGGCGGGGCATCATGCGCCCACGTCGCATCTCAGTCCCGTGCCGGATGTTGGTCCGGATAAAATCAATCCAATTCACGCTTCAGGCTTCCTTCCGCCGATGAGTCCCGGTGCAGGCGGCGGCGTCGGCGGAAGCGATGTCATCAAGGTCGTCTATCAGGAGGAGGGTGCGCAAAGCGAGGTTCAAACCCGCCAGTTCAACCACATGTACGACAACGATGCATTGGTTGGAACGCAGGATAGCAACCTTCTGATCGCGTTGCGTGCGGAGTCCGATCATGCGATCGCAACGATGATCGACGGTGCGGACTCGGCCATTCCGGTCGATTGGCGCGTTCCCAGCAATACCGCCGACCTTCCGGCTTTCGTCGTGAAACATCATCAGGCTTTAGCCGATCGCGACGGCGCGCCCGATCCGCATTCGGTCCAGCAAGGCTATTATGTGAACGGTGTCCTGCAGGATCCCGCGCTAAGGCCGCCTGACCAGCTTTCGGCTTCCGATCCTGCTCCCGTGCCTGACTTCGGATCCGGTCCGGGTCAATGGGCGCTCGACGGTGGAAATACGGCCACCAACGGCGCTTACATCGTCGATCTGACCGGCTCGGCGCGGACGATGCTGGTGGTGGGCGACTACTACAAGACCAATGCGATCGTCCAGACCAACTCGTACATGGACAACGACCATGTAACGGTCGGAGGCTCTGGAGCCGGTATCACGACCGGCGGTAACCAGGCCACCAACGTCGCCGACTTTGTCCAGAATCCCGGCGTCTATGAATCAATGCCAAGCTCCTTCGCTGGCCCGAACTGGTCTGTCGATGTGGTGAAGGGGGATTATTTCAACATCCGGATTTTGCTCCAGAGCAACTACCTGTCCGACAACGACGTCACGATGCAGAGCAGTTCAAGCACGCATTACGAAGTTCATGCAGGCCAGAATGAACTCGAAAACTTCGTGCTGATCAATGACGGAAACTTCAATTACGACGTTATCGTTGTCGGCGGAAGCTATCACGGCATGAACGTGATCTTCCAGAACAACATCCTCTACAATAACGATATGGTCATGATGACGGGCGACGGAGTCGAACCGGGTCAGACGGTGTCCACGGGTGGTAATCAACTTACCAACACCGCAACGATCGAGAGTTACGGCGGCGCCGATACCCAGCCCTGGAATTCGGATCTGGATAGCCTGATCCACAATATCTCGGGCGGCGCGACCGAGCTCGACCCTTCATTCGGGGAGCTTATCGCTGGAAACGGTGGCACTCTCAACATTCTTTACATCACGGGCGACTACTATGACGTGAACGCGATCTGGCAGACAAACATCGTCGCGGACGCGAACATGGCGATTCAACTTCAGGGCTCGCCGTCGGAAGTAACGGCCGGCTACTACGGCGACAGCATGACGACCCAGAACGTTGCGACGGGAGGCAACGTACTCAGCAACGATGCCGTTATTGTCGATGTTGGAAGCACTAACATACATGTCAACGGGCAGGTCTATGGCGACTCCATCCTGATCCAGGCCAATCTCGTGGAAGAGGATTCGGATCAGGTGACTCAGACGGATCCCCAGGCTCTCGTTCCCGAGGTGATCGCCTTCATCGGCCCAAACGACACAAACGATAACTCCGATACGCAGCCACACGCGACGACGTCGATTCCTCACGACGACCCCATGGCCAATATCCTCCACTAGATCTCGGACCAGAAAATCGAAACTGTCGGTTGAGGAGAGAGGCGATGAGTCTGGACGATAACAGAGGAAATTCCAATTCGTCCTCGGGTTCAGAAGATCGAGCCGAACCTGTCATCTCGCCGGCGGAGCGAGATTCAAACGATCAGTCGGACCTCGCTTCGCCCGTAAAGCCTTCCGAGACGCTTGATGGACGAGCGGAGGAAGTGTCACCTCCCGTCGCCGCGGACGGCAAGGGAGCGGATGCGCCCTTGCCTACTGCGGGTGGTGATCATCGTGGCGGAAAGGGAAATCTGAACGGCGGCGGCGGTCGTGGTCCACAGCTGCACAAGCGCTCCGGCGACAATGAATTCCGCGATGTTCTCGGCAAGGGATTGGCGGCCGCACGACAAAACCTTGTCACCGTCGGAATCTTTTCGATTGTCGTGAACCTTCTGGTTCTTTCGATTCCCATCTATCTCTTCAACATGTCGGATCGCGTGCTGACCAGCCGAAGCGTCGACACGCTGATCATGCTGTCGTCGATCGTGGTTATGGCGATCGCGGCTCATGTTCTGATGGATATGCTGCGCCGCTTCATCCTGATGAGGGTCGCCGTTGAAACCGAAGCGCGATTGGGCGGTCCCGTCCTGAGCGCCGCAGCGAAGGCGGCGCAAAGCGGATCCAGCCGGGAGTTTCAGACCCTCGCGGACTTGCAGCACCTGCGTGCGTTCATCACGGGCCCGGTTCTGCTGACGATCTTCGATGCACCGGTGGCCCCGGCCTATCTCGCCGTTGTCTTTCTGATCAATCCTCAGCTGGGCTTGATCGTGCTCGCTTCGAGCGCTTCTTTGATCGGAGTCGCGCTCATCAACCAGCGTGTCACCGCGGTGCCGTTCACGCGGGCGAATGCATTTGGAACCCGTGCGAATCTGCAGGCGGAAGCGATGGCGCGCAACGCCCAGGTGATCAATGCGATGGGCATGATTCCGGAAGGCGTCCAGATCTGGGGACAGGAAACGGTGGAATCGCTCAAGGCTCAGGTTGCCGGCCACGACCTCAACATCATCATGACCGGCATTTCAAAGTTCCTGCGCCTCGGTACCCAGATCGGCATACTCGGTTGGGGCGCTTATCTCGCGCTCGAAAGCGAGCTGACCGGTGGCATGATCATCGCGGCGTCGATTGTCGCCAGCCGCGCCCTGGCTCCGCTGGAAGGCACGATCGAGGGTTGGCGGCAGTTCGTCCAGGCTCGCTCGGCCTATAGCCGCATCAAGAGTCTGCTTCAGAGTTCGCCGCTTAACCTCGAGCGGTTGCGGCTGCCGCGTCCGGAGGGCCGCCTTAGCGTTGAGCGCATCCTCTACGTTCCCCCTCCGAACAAGAAGGTGATCCTCAACGGCATCAGCTTTCAGCTCGAGCCAGGCGAGTCGCTCGCGATCGTGGGGCCGTCCGGAACGGGAAAGACCATGCTGGCGCGAATGCTGGTGGGATCGATTATTCCGACCGCCGGGAATGTTCGTCTGGATATGATGGATCTGCGCAACTGGGATCCGCGCCAGTTTGGCGAAAGCGTCGGCTACCTGCCCCAGGAGGTTCAACTGTTTCCGGCGTCGATCAAGGCGAATATCGCGCGAATGCGCGCGGACGCGGTCGATGAAGACATCTTCGATGCGGCGGAAACGGCGGATGTTCACGAGATGATTTCGGAGATGGCTCAGGGCTACGAGACGGTGATCGGTATGGATGGCAGCCCGCTGTCGGGCGGGCAGCGGCAGCGGATCGGGCTCGCGCGCGCCTTCTACGGCAATCCCAGGTTGATCGTGCTTGATGAGCCAAACGCCAATCTGGATGCGAGCGGCGAGCGGGCGCTGGCGAAGGCATTGGTGCGCGCGAAGGAGAAGCGGATGACGGTGGTGACCATCACGCAGCGGCCGGCGCTGCTACAGAGCGTCGACAAGATCATGATCTTGCGGAACGGCGCCGTGCAGGCGTTCGGAGCGCGCGACGAAGTGATTCCGCTGATGTCAGGCCGCAAACGACCCAGCCCTTCCGCCGCGCCAATGCTCGACGCATGATCAGGGGCCAGACAGACGCGAGCCTGGAGAGACGAGCATGAGCATGACAGCGACCGGCGATCAGCCCTGGCACGTCGACCTTCCACGCTCGACACGAGGCCTCACCCTTGCAGGCGTGGTGATCGTCGCTGTGACGGTGCTGGGATTCGGTGTCTGGGGCAACACAGCGCCGATTGCCGGCGCCGTCGTGGCGTCCGGCGTGTTCGTGGCCACAGGCCAGAACAAGATCATTCAGCATCTTGAAGGCGGCATGATCGACGAGATCAAGGTTCGCGAAGGTGACACCGTGGAACCCGGACAGATCCTCGTTGAACTGGACCGGACTTCGGCGAAAGCCGAAATGCAGCGGCTCTTCCTTCGCAACGCGCGGCTCACGGCCCTCGATGCGCGCTTGCAGGCACAGGTTCGCGAGGAAACGGAAGTCCACTTTCCGCCGGAACTGGCATCCGATTCAAAGGATCCGCAGATACGCAGCATCGTCAACGCTCAACTGCTTTCTTTTACGGCCCAACGCAACAATGCCAACAGCGATATTGCCGGGATTGAGGATAGCATCAAGGCCCTGAACGAGCGCATCGCGGGTTCCAAGGTTCAACTCGACGGCGTGCGGCGACAGATCGCGCTGATCGAAGAAGATATCAAGACCAAGGAGCACCTTTTGGCGGCGGGGCTCGTGCGCAAGCCCGAGGTTCTTCTTCTGCAACGCAATCAGGCCAATCTGGAAGGCGAGGTCGGCCGCATCATGGGCGACATCGGTGACGCCAAGGAGCGGATATCCCGCGCGGTCGAGCAGATCAACGGCGTGCGGAAGGTCGCCATCAAGACCGCCGTCGAACAGATGCACGAAGTGCGTGGTGAACTGGCCGATGTCCGCGAGCGGATGCAGAGCGCAAAGGGCGTCCTTGACCGGACCACGATCCGCGCGCCGGTCAAGGGCGTCGTCGTCAAGCTGCGATTTCATACGCGCGGCGGCGTGGTGGAGCCGGGAAAGCCCATCATGGAGTTGCTGCCGCTTGATGAGCCGTTGATCATCGAAGCCAGGGTGAGGCCCCAGGATATCGACTCGGTCAAGCACGGCCAGGAAGCGATGGTTCGGCTGACGGCGCTCAGCCAGCGGATTACGCCGATGGTTTCCGGAGACGTTATCTATCTCTCGGCCGATACGGTCGCCGACGAAAAGAAGTCGCAACAGACCGGACCGAGCGACATCTATGTCATTCGCGTGCGGCTGAACAACGCCGAAGTTGTCGCGATCCACGGCTTCCATCCGACGCCGGGCATGCCGGCTGAAGTCTTCATCAAGACCAGCGAACGAACCTTCTTCCAGTACATCATGAAGCCGATCGATGACAGCATGTCACGGGCGTTTCGCGAGCGATAGGAGCACGGCGGGGGGACGCAAAAGAGCAGACAACATGAGCGCGCAAAGAGGGCTCCAATGCACATCGACCTCATAGAGGATATGGATACTTTCAGCCGGTTGAGAGAGAACTGGGACGAGGTCTATGATTCCGATCCCTATGCAACGCTGTTCCTGTCCTGGACCTGGCTCCTTTCCTGGCTGGAAAAGCTTTCCACGCCATGGATCGTTCTCGCGGCCAAAAGAAGCGGATCAGATGCTCACTATGTCGCGTTCTTTCCACTTCGGATCGACACCAGGATCGATGGAGAGGGGCGTCTTTCCAACGATCTTCGAATGGCCGGTAGCCACGCCGCAGACTATTGCGGGTTGATCTCGATTCCCGATTTCGAATCAGACGCGATCACCGCGTTCGCCCAACAGATCAAGCGCTTGAACTGGACCGACTTTGTTCTCGGAAACTTTAGTGGATCTGACGCCAGGTTCACAAAGCTCGTATCATGCTTTTCCCAATCAAAGTTCACCATCAGCCAGATGGATCGCGTCAACAAGACAGATCAGGTTGACAATGCGTTATGTCCGTATGTGGAACTGCCGGACGACTGGGATACGTATCTTGAAACCCTCAGCGCCAATACGCGGCAGAAGCTGCGCCGCCTGCTGCGCGTGGTCGATGCCAATAGCGATTACCGCATCACTCACGCGACCGCCGATACGGTGGCGACGGATCTGGATACGCTTCTGCGTTTCTGGGAGATCAAATGGCGGCCCAGAAAGGGAAAGCTTACAGACAGCCTCGTTCGCGCGCATCGCGCCATGCTTTCTCGCAGCTTCGATCGCGGCTTGCTTTTTCTGCCGACGCTCTGGGCGGGCGACCGTCCCCTTGCCGCTCTGGCCATCCTGGTGGATGAACGGAAGAAGTCATTCCTGTTTTATATCACGGGACGGGACGAGGAATTCGCGGGTCCTCAGCCCGGGCTTATCCTGCACGGCCACAGTATTCGCTACGCCATCTCATGCGGGATGAAGCGTTATGATTTTCTGCGAGGAAACGAGCGTTACAAGTACTCATTCGGCGTCAATGAGCGTCGGCTTCATTGCTACGTTGTCGCGACGCGAAGCGGTCGCAATCTGGGTGGACGACTTGACGTACGGGCGATCGCAGACGCCTTGAAGGAAGCGACGGATCTGCATCAGGAAGGGAAGATCGATCAGGCGGCGCGGGCCTATCGTCAGATACTCGAAACGGATCCGCGAAATGAAGGGGCGCTCCATCGCTACGGTCAGCTTCTTGCCAGAAGAGGCGATCACGTTGCTGCAAAACGCATGTTCAAGCTGCTCACCCGAATGAGAACCGACACCTACAAGCCATGGCTTCTGCTCGGGCAATCCTGCGAAGCCATGGGCCAGTTTCTCGAAGCGGCGAACGCTTATCGCGAGGTGATCCGGTTGCAGCCGGCCGTGCCGGACATTTTCAGCAAGCTCGTCAACGTTCTTTTCAAGGCCGGCCGCATTGAGGATGCGAGGCAGGCACTCATGACCAGCTATGGAGTCGGATCGACGGGTGCGGAAGGTGGTGCATCGTTCAGCATTCACTGAACGGAATGCCTGAACGGATGACGCCGATCCTGTTATGGGTGGGCTGATGTTGTGTTTTGATGGATGCTCGCGCGAACCGGTCTGCTCTGCGCGGCTTCGACGTTCCTCTTCTTCACGCGGTTCGGCATCCATCCTTAGGGCTTAATCCTGAGGAGATGCTTCGTTCGAAAACACTATAAGATCCGCGAGACGGATCCGGATGCATGATCCGAAAACCGTCTCGCGCCTTTCAGCAAGGGGTCTATGGTCCTCTTGCCGGGTCGGTGTGGAAGCCGACGCCGACCGCGCCTCTGCGGATCGGATAGTTATGAGAGACCGGATCAAGCTGCGGGAACAGGGCGTCGACCGCCGTCTCACGCTCCATCGGCGGAACCACGAAGCGCTCCTCGAAGGTCGGCATCGATGTCAGACGCCAGATCGCCTCGACTTCCGCCGCGGTGGTCTTGCCTTCCGACAGCGCCCGCTGCACCTCCTCGTCCGGAATGTCCTTGACCTTCCGCGAACGCATGTAGACGCGCACCGCAACCAGCTTCTTGTAGACGTCGCGGATGATCTCCTCATTGCCGCCCGACAGCAGACTCGCCATGTAGCGAAGCGATACGCGTGATCGCTCAAGCGAACTCATCAACGGTCCGAGCCGCGCTTCATGAGAGATGTTGTTGTAAACGCCGTTCTCCACCTTGGCCAGAACCGGCCCCAGCGGCGGCACATAGAACAGCATCGGCAACGTGCGGAACTCCGGATGCAGCGGTAGCGCGATGCCCCACTTCTTCACGAACTGGTAGACCGGTGATTGTTGCGCAGCCTGGATTTTCGCAGCCGGAATCCCGTTGGCTCGCGCGGCGGCGATGATCTCCGGATCGAACGGATCCTTGATGATGTTGCGCTGGGCCATCACCAGCTGATCCTGCGGCGACTTCGCCGTCTCCTCGATCGCGTCCGCATCGTAAAGCACGAGGCCGATGTAGCGGATGCGTCCCACGCAGGAGTGGAAGCACGCCGGCGGCTGGCCGCTCTCAAGACGCGGATAGCACAGGATGCACTTCTCGGCCTTGCCGGTCGACCAGTTGAAGTAGGTCTTCTTGTAGGGGCAGCCCGAGACACACATGCGCCAGGCCCGGCAGCGTTCCTGGCTCACCAGCACGACGCCGTCCTCACCACGCTTGTAGAGCGCGCCCTGCGGGCAGGCCGCAACGCATCCCGGATTGAGGCAATGGTTGCAGATGCGCGGCAGATAGAAGAACACCGTGCTGTTGATCTCGTTGATCTGGCGCATTTCCTCGTCGGAGGCGCCGTCGAAGTTCGGGTCGTTGTTGGCGTAAACCTGCGAACCGCCGAGGTCGTCGTCCCAGTTCGGACCCGCCTCAATCGTGTCCATGTATTTGCCGGTCACCATCGAAATCGCCCGCGCGGTCGGCTGCTCGTCAGCCAGAGGCGCAGTGATCAGGTTCTGGTAGTCGTAGGTCCACGGCTCGAAATAGTCGTCGAGCGTCGGCAGATAGGGATTGTAGAAGATGTTCGTCAGCGTTCCCCACTTGCCCTGCAGCCGAAGCCGAAGGCTCTTCTGCCTCTGACCGTCAACCACCCAGCCGCCACGATACTTGGTCTGGTCTTCCCAACGTGTCGGGTAACCCGTACCCGGCTTGGTCTCCACGTTGTTCCAGTACATGTACTCGGTGCCCTTGCGATCGGTCCAGATGTTCTTGCACGCGATGCTGCAGGTGTGGCAACCGATGCACTTGTCCAGGTGAAAGACCATCGAAACTTGAGCTCGGATGTCCATGTGTCTACTCCTTCGTTCCTATGGCTCGTTCTTGTCGTTGTTATTCGAGCTTGTTGGCCTGGGATCGTGCTTGTGTTTTTCGTCTTCAATGCCGCGAACGCGACGCATCTCGCCGGGAGATGCGTCATGGTTATCCTTCTCGTGGCCGGCACCACGGGTTTGCTATGGCTGTATCGGCGCAGCTCAAACGACAGTCGTCTCGCTGCGAATCCTGCGATTTCTTACTGCGTGAGTATCTTCGGGCCGCAGGTTCACCACGAAGATGATGTTCGTGCCTCAGGCCGGCTTCCTGGCGCCGACTAAGCCGAAGGCAACTCAGCAGACGCTTTAACCGCGGTCTTGCTAACCGACTTATCCGATGTCGGATTCGCGGATGTCCGCGGTGATGCGATCACGGGCACGATGCTATGAGAATCCGTGACTGGCAGAGCCGAGTGAAGATCAGGCTTGCGAGCCGTCAAGCGCCGGAACGCCTGCATCAACGAGACACGTAAACTGACGGCCATGCCGCGCAAAGCGTCCCATAATGTCGCCACGCCTAGATTCGGTACAAGGATCGACGCTGCTCCGGATTCAGGCAGCCCACGGTTCAGAACGAGACGTGAAGCGTGCAGGGGAGCAATGGATCCGGCGTGAGCATGCTCATGGTCGAGATCGTTGCCAGGCAAAACCGCCGGCAATTGAAGAACGGTAGCCGTTTGACCTTCTATCAGACGGTTGATCTTTACGATTTCCCCATTGGGAAACTCCAGCGCATCATGCTGGACGTAGGGATCATCCAGGTTGACCTGACGGAAGCTCGCGACCGTATAATTCACGCGCGCCTTGCCAAAAACTCGTACGCCGAAAACTTTGGGGCTTAGGGCGCGATCATATTCGACGGCGGCGTCAAAGGCGAGTTCCGTTCCCGGAAGCAGGCAGACCGCCATCTGCGGCGCGTCATCGTGAACGACGAGCCGGGCTCCGATTTCACCAACGGCAGCAAAACCACGCGCGCTGGATCGCGCAAGTTCCATCGTGACCAGTTGGTCGCCTACCTGGGCGGGTCGCGAGGAGACGTGATGCAGGCTATAATCGCACATGAAAGGCTCCTCAAATTCGCATCACACATTTGCGGCCTTAACATCAGCGTGCACACTTCGTTCCTTCAGTGTCTCGCTACACCTCCATCAATGCCAATCAATTTTCCGGCATGGATCAAAATCGCCTTGGAGCGATGCAGATCGTGCGGATGAAATGAACTCTTTTCAGGTTTGATTGGCTCGTCTAATCGAACGTCGTTCATTAATGAGGGAAGAGCGACGCGACCATGTTGCAGCGCGGGTTTCGTCTGATCCTATCTGACGGCGACTTCGCCGATGACGAGTTCAGCGCCGATGCCGTCACCAGCGCTCGGTTCAACCCGCACGGCGACTTGCGATGGCTTGCAACCAGCGGGCAAAGCAAAACCGAAGTGCTGAGGTTTGGTTTCGCTACCGGCGGTGAAGGACTGTTGTGGGAAGATGCCGAACCGCCCGATCTCACGTTCCTCGGTTCCGCAAGGGATCAGGACGACGCCTTCGACCGTGCCGGTTATCGCGGGCTTGAAACCCGTGACCGTGACGACCAGCCGTCCGGCGTCGTCTTGTGGCGGCTCGCGCGCCGGCACGATCGCGACCCGCGCCGGCGCGTTGACGCGCGCGCGCGCGTCATTCTCTTCTGCTGCCGCCATTTCGAGGGCCGATAACGCCAACACAGCGAAGACGGCTCGAATCGCGCAACCTTTTGTTCGCTTCATCGACGCCGTCTTCCTTCATGCCGCAAGGCTATCCTGAAACGCTACCCTGAAACGAGAACGACCTCGACGCGCTGCGGCGTCGCGCTGCCCGCCTTGCCGCTACCGGTCTCATTGCTCACGACGAGTTGCAACCCGATGGCGCCTGGAATGGTTCCGGCTGAACCGTAAACCTTCTGAAGGGCATCGGTAAGATCGAGGACGAAAGATGGACGTTCGTGGTCGCCGTGCGCACCATGGCCGCCGCCACCGTGATCGAGCATGGCGAAACTACCCACGTAGCGGCGATCCGAGGGTGAGGCGTCGGCTGGAACAGGCTCATCGCCCAGATAAATCTGCATCGTCGTCGTGCTCGGATCGGTGATGGCGACATTCCGGATAATGGCCAGAGCGCGGCTTCCGCGCGCCGACGCCTCGCGGGCCGCAGCAAAGTCCATGGTGTCGAATCCGGAGCCCACGGGCGCGCTCCGCACGACGCCCTGCAAGGCCGCCTGCGGCACCTCGATTTTGAGAGCCAGCGCGGCGCCGGGCGTCGCGCTCTTGTTGTTTTCAACCACCGCGGTTTCGACCTTGCCGGCCTCAACTTTAGAGGCAGCCTTCGCGCCGAGAACGGCGTTGAGCGAGCGCTCCAGGGTCATTGTTCGGGCGCTGCTGGCGACGACCGGAGTCTGCGTGAAGCCATAGCTGTAACCAAGCTTTTCGGGCACATAGAGGTCGGACACTTTGGGAGACCAGAACGACCCGTCCGGATTGAGGAAGTTTTCCTTGAACGGCATGTCGGTCCAGAGCGGATCTGTGCTGTTCTGATGCTTGAGATTCCACAGCGCCCAGATGCGGTCGATATTGCCGTGGTGCATGAAGAATATCGGGTCGCGCGGCGATGCGGCGGTCGGCATCCAGCCACCGATGTTGTTGTGGACCTGGTTGTGCGGCGTCGCTTCGAGCGTGCCTTGCACGCCGCCTCCGCCGGTGATCCAGGAAGGATCGAGCGAGTTCTGGCCCGCGGGGCGGCTGGTCCCGAAAACCTCGTAAGGTGACGCGTTGAGAATCGTACTGAGAACCGCGGGCCCCACGATGTTCGCCGGCATCGGCTGTGTCGGCGGCCACGTCCGTTTCCTGCCGTCCTCATTCACGCACAGCCAGTTGGTCTTTCCGTCCGGGGTCTTCTCCGGCAGGAACACCTCGGGCATTGTCGGGCTCGCCGTCCAGTCCCAGTAGGGCATGGCGAAGTCCTGATTCTTCGTCAGGCTCCGAACGATACGTTCGTACATCGCGGTATAGGCGCGGTGCCACGGCAGGAAGTACCAGTCGCCATGCGGGCAATAGCGGAAGCCTGTGCTGATGTTGCCGTGAAAATTCGCGAGTTGCACCCAGTTGAACTTATCATTGGCGGGCTTCTGTTTCATGATGCCGACCGCATCGCGATAAGTCGCGACGATGGGATCGTTCCAGGCAAGCCCCTGCAATGAACGACGGACAGGAGTCGTCTTCGTCGCCGCAAGCGCACGCACCGCGGATACGTTCGCGGCGATGAGGCCGGCGCCGATCGCTCCTCCCTGCAGAAGAACCGTCCGTCGTGTCGTTGTCATGTCACTACCCCCATGTTGCGGCGTGATCGCCGGTGTCGAACATACGCTTGCGGAAGAATACTGATTCGGAATGGTCAATCGTGATACGAACGCCGTGGCCTGGAGCCATCACCGCGTGACGACTCTGGCGGAAACTATCGGCTGATCTCGTCGGACGCGCCGTGCATGTTAAGTCGATACATTCGCGTGCATCTTTTCGAAGCCGCTTGGTCGAGAAAGAGCTGATCGAGAAAGAAGATCTGATCGAGAGAGAAAGACACGTCGTTGCAGCTGGAGCATGATCCCGACACGAAGGGCCGCGCCAGCGCAAAGTGGAAACCGGTCTCGGAAAAAGATCATGCTCGATCAAAAATCGATGTAGAGTCTGACTTCAACGCAATGAACCCGACTCTATTGCCAGTCATGGTAGAGAAGTTTGCGCGCGACTACCGATGTCGTCAACAAGGTTCAGAGAACGATGAGTTGATTATCCGGGGGCCTTCCGCTCCGGCAGAGTCGGAAGCGTGGCTCTATGATTTTGATCTGACGCGTTTTCTTCACTGTGAACCGGTATCCACTTCACTCGAAAACGGTCTGCAGCTTGCTGTCTGTTTGATGAACGCTGAGTTAAGCCAATCCAGCGAACTCAAATTCGAATGTCTGCGTGTTTTAGAATCGCTCGATAAATCATCGACGTGGCGTGCACGGACGGACGATGAGGACGCCTTGTTTTTTGCGATTGTTTTCTGCGAGCGGTTGGTTCCGCGCGATGACGCGTTTCCCTCACGCGAACCGGTGTCCATCCCCGGGTCAAGCCCGAGGACATGCTTCGCTCGAAAACGCTATGACGTTCGAGACGAATGCAAGCTGGCATTGATGCAATGCTGGCGTGGCTGCTTCGGCGACGCGGTGTTCCGGAGCCCTTCGATGACAGCCGGATGGTCGACATCCGGGCTGCTGGAGGATTGTCCGGTCAATGCAAAAAGGAAGGGCTGAACGCGTTCTTCGGAAGCGCCGGCAGAACCGCTGGATTCAGGCGAGAGGTTGCGTTGCCCGAACGCGCTAGGCATTCGGGCAATGCGGGGCGCCGCATTCCGTTGAGGCTGATTGTCGAAGATCATCCGCGCTTAGCGAAACGCCGGGGCGCGCTTCAGGCGGAGTGTCCGTTCAGCGGAGGAGTAGGTGAGTTACAGTTGCTCTGCGACCTGGGTCAGCAGCTTCTTGGCTTCGTCACGGGCCAGCTTTTCATACTGGAGAAAATTGGTCCTATCACCCTTGTCGAGAAGAACCTCGAGGTGCACGGTCTGTCTGATGTCGGTTTCCTTATCCACGACCTCGATCAACAGTCTGCCCCACAGCTTCCCGAAAGGTGCGTGATCGTCGAGGGCAAACTTCGTTTCGTCCAGCTTGATCGGCATTCCAGTCCTCATTTTGCTTCGAAAATTGGTCTCGGGTGACCCTCCGAATAGCTCGGTATCGTGCTGTGATGCAACTGGCGAATCCGGTTGCGAGGATTGTTTGAATATGCAATGGGCAGGATAATTGACCCGACGTCGTTTCGCGGTGTAACTCGCGGTGGCTTTATAGTGTTTTCGAGCGAGGCATGTCGTCGGGCTTGAGCCCCAAGGACGGGTGCCGGTTCGCATGAAGAAGACGCGTCAAATCAAGATCATATAGCGTTTTCGAGCGAAGCATGTCCTTCGGGCTTGAGCCCCCAGGATGGATGCCCCGGTTGGCGTGAAGAAACGCGTCAGAACAACAATCTGGAGCTTCGCTCCTAATTCTGTCAGAAGCGAAGCTCCAGGAGAGAGGTGGGTATGACGGTTTCTACGGAACGTGCGGTTCTTGCCGGCGGTTGCTTCTGGGGTATGCAGGCTCTGTTGCGCCGGTATCCCGGCGTGATCTCCACCCGGGTCGGCTACACCGGCGGCGACGTGCCGGACGCCACGTACCGCAATCACGGCGATCATGCCGAGGCCATCGAAGTCAATTTCGATCCGACGGTGACCAGCTATCGGCAGCTGCTGGAGTTCTTTTTCCAGATTCATGATCCGACCACGGAGGACCGTCAGGGTTACGATCAGGGCCTAAGCTACCGGTCGGCGATCTTCTACACGAACGAGGAGCAGAAGCGGATCGCGGAGGAAACCATCGCCGAGATCGACGCGTCCGGTCTTTGGCCCGGCTATGTCGTCACCGATGTCGAGCCGGCCGGACCATTCTGGGAGGCCGAGCCCGAGCATCAGGATTACCTGGAGCGGGTTCCGAACGGTTACACCTGCCATTTCGTCCGGCCGAACTGGAAGCTGCCACGCAAGCAGGACGCCGGTCAGACGGCGGCCGGCGGGGATCGCTGAAGGCGTTGGAACCGCCGATTTGCGGGCCTAGGCCGGATCGACATTCAGGATTCCCAGGCGGTCTGATCGCTGATTCATAGGGTTCCGTGATTCTGACACGGAGCTGCACGATGGGGATCAAGCGGTATGAGCTGAGCGATCATCAGTGGGCGAAGATTGCACCGTTGCTGCCAGGCAAGGCCTCTGATCCGGGACGGACGGGATCGGATAATCGGTTGTTTGTGAACGGCTGCCTGTGGGTGCTGCGATCCGGCGCGCACTGGTGTGACCTGCCGGAGCGCTATGGCCGCTGGAAGACGGTGCATCGGCGGTTCAGCAGGTGGTGCCATGCTGGTGTGTGGGAACGGGTGTTCTCCACCCTGACAGCCGATCGCGACAACCAGTATCTGATGCTCGACTCAACCATCGTTCGAGCCCATCAGCAGGCGGCTACCGGAAAAGGGGGGCCAAGGATCAGGCGCTGGGGCGTTCCCGAGGTGGACTGACCACCAAGGTCCACATGCTCGCCGATGCGCTGGGCCGACCCTTGCGTTTCATCGTCACCGCCGGGCAGGTCGGAGACATCACACAAGCCCCCGCGCTGCTCGAAGCCCAGGCCGGGGACGCCGTGCTGGCCGACAAGGCTTATGACAGCAACGCCTTGCGTGCACTCATCGCCGGCATGGGCGCCGAAGCGGTGATCCCCTCAAACAGGACGCGCAAAATCATCATCCCGCATGACGCCGGTCTCTACAAGCACCGCAACCGCATCGAGCGCTGCTTCAACCGTCTCAAGCACTTCCGCCGTTTCGCCACCCGCTACGACAGGCGCACCGTTCACTTCACGGGCTTCGTTCACCTGGCCGCAGCCCTGATCTGGCTGCCGTGAATGTCGATCCGGCCTAGAGCATGATCCGATCACGTTGAATCGGACCATGCTCTCAAAATGGTTGTCTGGTCGCATTTTCGTGCGGCGAATCGGTATCCACTTCGCCGGAAAATGCTCTAAGCGCCGTCGTTGTCCTGCGCCACCAGCCGTTCGGCTTCGGCGAGATCGTCGGTGGTGTTGATGTTGAAGAACGGATCGAACGGCGCGGTCGGCCATGAAACCGCGGCAAGCCGGTAGCGCGCGGTCCAGCGATCGACCTTTCTCAGGCCTTCGGTGGTCAGCGCCCGGCGCAGTTCGTCGCGCAGCCTCACATTCCACAGCCCGATCACGGGATGCGTCCTCCCGCCCGAAACAGCGACCGCAAGCTCGGCATCCTGCTGGTCACGCACCTCATGCAGCCGGGCCGCCAGATCGCGCGGCAGGAAAGGGCAATCGCCCGGAGCGCTTACGATCCATTGGATGCCTGATCGCTGCTCCGCTACCCAGTCGAGAGCAGCGAGGATTCCGGCGAGCGGCCCGGGAAAATCCGCCACGCTATCGGCGACCACGGGCAGGCCGAACCCTGAGAAGCGCGCCGGATCGCCGTTGGCGTTGAGGATGAGGCCGCTGCATTGGGATGCCAGTCGCGCGATCACGCGGTTCAGGATCGTCTGCCCGCCGATTTCGCGCATCGGCTTGTCGCCGCCCCCGATGCGCCGCGCAAGCCCGCCGGCGAGAATGACGGCGGGAGTTGGCGGATAATCCGGAGGAGAGGCTGCGTCGGTGCTGTTCATGGGGCGTCCGGTTGCCCATCAAAATAGGACGTGATCGGCCGGAACAACATCCCCCGAAGCCGGTGCTGATTGGAGGCAATGTAAGCGGGTCCCGTCGTCCACCGGTTGACGGTCTCATCGGGATTCGCCATGTTTGTCCCCATGCTGATATCGAAACTCGATCTGACCGGGCTGAAGTGCCCGATGCCAGCGCTCAAGACCCGCAAGGCCTTGAAATCGTTGACGCCTGGCGAGCGGCTTGAGGTGCATTGCACCGACCCGCTCTCAGTGATCGATATTCCGAACCTGATCCGGGAGACCGGCGATTCCGTGGAAATCACCGAACGCGCGGAGCGACGGATCGTTTTCCTCATCAAAAAAGCGGGAGCGCCCTCGTCGTTCGAGGACCGCTTCGGTTCGTTGTCGCTGCGGTCCTTGTGCCCTTACACCAAGTGATTGCCGGCCGTTTGGCGGTCGCGTCCACGATGGATGCGTCTGATTCAACGCAGTTAAGCAGACTCTATAGCGTTTTCGAGCGAAGTGGAAACCGGTTCGCGTGAAGAAAACGCGTCAGAACAACAATCTAGAGCTTCGCTTCTGATTCAATCAGAAGCGATAATGCTCTAGAGCCATTTTGGATTGAGATTACGCATAACCGGCGTGATTGAAGAAGTTGATGCATTGGTCTGGAGAGAAGAGATCGAGGATAGAACCGATCCTGTTCCAGAGTGCGGGGATCGATCGCTCGGCGGCCTTTCGCAGATGGGCCTTGAGCTTTGCGAACGCCATCTCGATCGGGTTGAGGTCGGGCGAGTACGGCGGCAGATAGCGCAACTGCGCGCCAGCGGCCTCGATGATTTGTCGAACATCGTCGTTCTTGTGGGCGGGCAGATTGTCCATCACCACGATGTCGCCTGGCTTCAGGGTCGGGACCAGGCATCGTTGCAGGTAGACGCGAAAGATCTCGCCATTCATCGGCTCGTTGATGACAAAGGGAGCGGTGATAGCGTCGTGGCGCAGTGCCGCGACGAAGGTGGTGATCTTCCAGTGACCGTGTGGAATCTTGCCGACCAGGCGTTGGCCACGGCGGCAGCGGCCACGCAATCGCGCCATGTTGGTCGAGGTGCCGGTCTCATCGATGAAGACGAGGCGGGCTGGATCAAGCAGCCCTTGTTGCGCTTTCCAGACCTCGCGGGCCATCGCCACGTCGGGCCGATCCTGCTCGGTCGCGTAAACGCTTTTTTTTGAAGCTGATGCCGCGCCGGTCGTAGAAGCTCCACACCGTTGCCACGCTGACCGTAATGCCGCGCTCGCGCAGCAGGACCCGGACTTCTTCAAGCGTGATATCCGACTGTGCCCCAATCAGGTCGAGCAGCCACGCGGCATGCGGCTCAAGAACCGCGCGACGATGACCGCGAAGGCCGCTCGGCGCCGTTCGTCCGTCAAGCCGCCACTGACGGACCCATTTGATCGCGCTGCTGGCACTCACCGAAAAAACCTTGGCCGCCGAGGTTGCCGAAAGCCCGCCCGCAACCGCACCAATCACCCGCTCGCGCAAATCAGACGAATAGGCCCGTGTCATCGCTGCCTCCGAATCAAGACAGCCAAACCCTGGCCCAGAAAAACCCCTCCGTGAATCCTCAAACGAGTCAGATCAACCCAAAAAGACTCTAGTTGCGTATGCCGTTACCGCGCACGCGCCGGATCATCTGTTCGACGTGCGGGATCGGCGTTTCCGGTTGAATGCCGTGGCCGAGATTGAAGATCAGCCGGCCGCCCGCGAAATTCGTCAGCACGTCATCGACCGCGCGGTTGAGCGCCGCGCCACCGGCGATCAGCGCCAGCGGATCGAGATTGCCCTGCACGGCCACGCGATTTTGCACCTTGTCCCGGATAAGGAACGGTTCCGCGGCCCAGTCGATACTGACGGCGTCGACGCCGGTCGCCTCGATATAGGACGGCAGCAGGGCTCCCGCGCCGCGGGGAAAACCGATGATCTTTGCGTCCGGAACCTGCCTGCGCACGCCTGCGACGATGCGTTTGGTGGGTTCGATCGACCACTGCGCGAACTCGCGCGGCGGCAACACCCCCGCCCAGGTGTCGAAGATTTGCAGCGCATCGGCGCCTGCCTTGAGCTGGCCGAGCAGATAGCGGATCGAGTTGTCGACGATGGCGTCGATGACCTTCGCGAAGGCGTCGGGGTGGCGATAGGCCATCATCCGCGCCGGCGCCTGATCGGGCGTGCCTTGTCCGGCAACCATGTAGGTGGCGACTGTCCATGGCGCGCCGCAGAATCCGATCAGAGCTGTTTTTGGGTCGAGTTCGCTCTTGACGCGGCGCAGCGCCTCGAACACCGGCTCAAGCTTCGTCATGTCGGCCTCGCTTGAAAGCGCGGCTATCTTGTCCGGCGTATCCAGCGGATCGAGGCGCGGACCTTCGCCCGCCTCGAAGCGCACCGAACGTCCGAGAGCGTAGGGAATGACGAGAATGTCGGAGAAGATGATCGCGGCGTCGAACCCGAAGCGGCGGATCGGCTGCAATGTCACCTCGGCGGCGAATTCCGGCGTGAAGCAGAGGTCGAGAAAGCCGCCGGCTTTCGCGCGCAACTCGCGATATTCCGGCAGATAGCGGCCCGCCTGCCGCATCATCCAGATCGGCGGCACGGCCTGGCGACGGCCTGATAGCACCTCGAGAAATGGCTTGTTCGTCGGATCCTGGACCAAGGCGTATTCCGTAATGGCTGTGGGTTCTCACGGTCTGATACACGACCGGCAGGGTCTTGGCCACGGCATCGGCATCTCTTGCCGGCCGTTCAGCGTGAAGGAGCCGCAAACCAGAGCATTTCGCTTCTGATTGAATCAGAAGCGAAGCTCTGGATTGTTGTTCTAGCCATGCAGCTTCGCCGCCGTCTCGGCGATCATCCTGCCCTGATAGCGCGCGCCCGCGAGTTCGTTCTCGCTCGGTGGGCGGCTGCCGTCGCCGTCGGCGATGGTGGTCGCGCCATAGGGCGCGCCGCCGGTAACCTCCTTGACGCCCATCTGCCCGGCGAAGCCGTAGTTCAGGCCCACGATGGTCATGCCGAAGTGCAGAAGGTTGGTGATGATCGAGAACAGCGTGGTTTCCTGGCCGCCATGCTGGGTCGCGCTCGATGAGAATGCGCCGCCGACCTTGCCGTGCAAGGCTCCCCTGGCCCACAGGCCGCCCGCCTGATCGAGGAAGCTCGCCATCTGCGACGACATCCGTCCGAACCGCGTGCCGGTGCCGACGACGATCGCGTCATAGTCGGCGAGGTCGTCGACTTTCGCCAGCGGCGCGGCCTGATCGAGCTTGAAATATTTTGCCTTCGCAACCGCTTCGGGCACGAGTTCGGGCACCCGCTTGACGTCGACCGTGGCTCCGGCTTGCCGGGCGCCGTCCGCGACGGCGTTCGCCATCGCCTCGATATGCCCGTAGGCGGAATAATAGAGAACGAGAACCTTTGCCATTTTGGCCTCCGCGTTTGAGGGAAGATGCGCGGCGGCCAGGCCGCGCATCGCTTTCGCCGTGTCGGGTGGACGGCTTACGCCGCGTCGACCAGCACCACTTCGGAATCCTCCAGCGCGGTGATGCTCACCGTCGCCTCGTCACGGATGGCCGCGCCGTCGCGGGCGTTGACGCGCACGCCGTTGACTTCGACCGCGCCCACGGCGGGGACGAGGTACAGATTCCGCGTCTTGCCCGCCGCGTAGCTTGCGCTCTCGCCGGCTTTCAGCGTCGTGGCGAGCACGCGCGCATCGGCGCGGATCGGCAGCGCGTCGCTATCGGCCTTGAATCCGCTGGCGAGGGTGACCAGCCTGCCCGAGCGATCGCCTTTCGGGAAAGGCTTTGCGCCCCAGGCGGGTTCGCCGCCATCCTTCGTGGGCTCGATCCAGATCTGGAACAGCGTGGTTTTCACCGGCTCCAGATTGTATTCGGAATGCCGCACACCGGAGCCCGCACTCATCACCTGCACGTCGCCTGCTTCGGTGCGGCCTTTGTTGCCCATGCTGTCCTGATGGGTGATCGCGCCTTCGCGAACGTAAGTGATGATCTCCATGTTGGCGTGGGGGTGGGGCGGAAATCCGCTGTTCGGCGCGATCTCGTCGTCGTTCCAGACGCGCAGGCTGCCATGTCCCACATTGCCGGGGTCGTAGTAGCTGGCGAACGAGAAGTGATGTTTTGCTTTCAGCCAGCCGTGATCAGCGCCACCGAGTTTATTGAAGGGTCTGAGTTCGATCATGACCTGTCCTTTCCGATTGTCCGTATGCCGTCGCGGCTGCCGGCTCGATTGGCGTTCGGCCGCCGGTTGCGGTTGACGGATGGATATGTCTTTCGAGTATGTGTATAAATAGAAACTATCGAAACGCATTGTTTCTAAATATTACCAATTGCGGGACAGGGAATGGCGAAGCTTCCGGATTTCGAGGCGCTGGCGATCTTCGCCAAGGTTGTCGAGCTGCGCTCCTTCGCCGGCGCGGCGGCTGATCTGGGCCTGTCGAAAGCAACGGTTTCCAAAGCCGTCAGCCGGCTAGAGGACCGGCTCGGCGCCCGTCTCTTCAACAGAACATCGCGCCGCCTGGCGCTGACGGATGCGGGCAAGAACCTGTCGGAACGCGCCGCGCGTCTGCTCGCGGACGGCGAGGCGGCCGAGAACGAGGCGCTGGCGCGATCGACGGTGCCGCGCGGCCTGGTGCGGCTTGCGGTTCCCATGACGTTCGGTGTCAACGTGATCGCGCCGCTACTGCCCGGCTTCCTCGCGATGTATCCCGAGGTGTCGGTGGATCTTCATTTCAGCGACGCGATGGTCGATCTGATCGGCGAGGGGTTTGACGTAGGCGTGCGGATTGCCAGCCTGCCGGATTCGTCATTGCTGGCGCGGCGGCTCTGCCCGATGCCGCGTCATACCGTTGCGTCGCCGGCCTATCTCAAGGCGCACGGCAGGCCGACGCACCCGATGCATCTCGCCCAGCACAGTTGCCTGGGCTACGCTTATCTGTCGACGCCGGGCGTATGGCGTTACGTCAATGCGCGCGGCGAACAGGCTGCCGTGCGGCCATCGGGCCGACTGCGCGTCAATAACGGCGAGGCGCTGCTGCCCGCCATCATCGCCGGACTTGGGATAGCGGACCTGCCGGAATTCATCATCGGCGACGCCATCGCCGCGAAACAGGTCGAGGTTCTCCTGAAGGGTTGGAAACAGGTGGAAGGCGCGGTTCATCTGGTGATGCCGCCGGGCGGACCGCGACCGGCGCGCATCGAGGTGCTGATCGATTACCTCGCCCATCAACTCGCGCATCAAGGGCGGCGCGGAGGATGAGAGTTTCTTCGCGCGACATAGCGCAGCGTATGCGGGGTGCGGGTGGGACCGGACGAGGGGCGGGCCCGCCGCGAAAAGCCACACAAACCCTCATTGTATGGCCTGAAACGAACCTTGCTGCCGCCCCAATGGTTTGAGGAGGTGCCATAGCGTTTTCAAGCGAAGCATGTCCTCGGGCTTGACCCGAGCGCATTGGGACGAGGTGGCACATGCTCAGGCACGGAGTTGTCCTGTTTTCCGGAATTCTGGCGGGGGCCTGCATCGTCTCCACCGCCTATGCGGAAGAATATCGCGGGACGTTCGCCCAACGGATGGCCTGCACGCCGGATGTTTTCAGGCTGTGCCGCAGCGAGATTCCGGACGTCGGCCGTATCGTCGCCTGCCTGCGGAAGAACCAGCCTCGGCTCGGCGGGCCGTGCCGCGCGGTGTTCGAGGCCAATGCCGATGCGGGCGGCGATGATGTCGTGGCGAAGGCAACCGGAAGTCACCGGTAAGTCATTGGCCGAGCGGGACAGATGCCGCTTTCAGGCATCGGCTGCGAAGGTCGGACGTTGACGGCTGCTGTGTGCGAATTTCCGGGTGGTCATCGGCTTGCCGAACAGGAACCCCTGGATGAAGTCGACGCCGATGCCATGCATCGCCAGGAAATCGTCGCGGGTCTCGACGCCTTCGGCCACTGTCTTGACGCCATGGCTTTTGGCGAGGTCGACGATCTGGCGGCAGACGGAGCGCTTGAGCCGCGCGGAAGAACTGCCGTCCACGAATTTGCGGTCGAGCTTGATCTCGGCGAATGGAAAATCTTTCAGCGCGGCCAGTGTCGGCCATTCGGTGCCCACATCATCGATCGACAGGCCGATATTGTGAAAGCGCAGCCGGTGCGCAGCCTCGACCGCGAGCGACAGGTTCTGCACGACTTCGCTGCCGTCGACTTCCACGGTCAAGCCGTCGAACGCGGGATGATTCGGGAACTGCATCCGCAGGTCGTCGACGGCATTGGTGTCGGTGAAGAAGGCGAGGGGGAGATTGATGGAGATATGGATGCTGCCCGATTTGGCGACGAGGTAGCGCCAGTCCTGAAAAACCCGGCCGATGACGAAGTCCGACAGGGCGCGGAAATGAGGATCGCCCTCATCGGGAATGAAGCGCGCCGGCGGCACGATCCCCCAGTTCGGATGACGCATCCGGATCAGCGCTTCAGCGCCGCTCAGCGAAAGGCTTCGCGCGTTGATCTTCGGTTGATACCAGAGTTCGAGCCAGCCGGCGCCGAGCGCCTCGGCCACATCGACCGGGGGGGATGGCGGCTCGGCCGGCACCAGGGCGGCGACGCGTGCGCGCAGATCCCTGTCGCTGAAGGGCGTCGATAGCACCGGCAGCAAGTCGAGCGCGAGATTTTCCCCGAGTTGCCGCGCTGCCTTGACGGCGGGCGCATCCGGCGGTCCGATCAGCAGCACTTTCGCGGCGCAGATCCGCGTCGCGAGCAGGTTCAGGATGCCGGGAACCGACAGGCCGTTCATCGAGAAGCTGATGACAATGATGTCGGGAAAATCGGAACGCAAAGACGCATCAAGGTCCTCCAGCGTGGCGCAGGCGAGAGGAATGAAACCCTGTTCCTCGAGTGCTTCGCTGAGCATGGACCGAACGTGATGCTTGCTTTCAACGATGCAGGCGCGGGGCTTCACCCTTCGCTTGCCGAAAGGCGTTTCCGCGATTCGATCGTCCTGCCTGGCTGTGTCGGTCATGCTTTGAGTCCTCGCTGGGCGAAATACCAACGTGAACCCCTTCTTATGGCTCCATCAGGGTCGGTTTTCGTAATGCTCCACTCGTGCACCGGAGAATGTCGGCGCATCGTTAACCTTGATAAACCTATTTAAAATTGAATCATGCGGAACCTGTCCTAAGGGCGGGTGAGGCTGAGATCGATATGCCCGGACATGGCCGGAAATTCAGGCCCGTTTGGATTGACAGTCGGGGCCGGGATAGCCTAGAAACCGCGCGTCTGGCGCGGTTCTCCGCGAGCCCTGCGTTTTGCTGTTCGGCCTTTCGTAACACGGGCTTTGAAAGATCAGGAACGTCCCCATGAAAGTCCGTAACTCATTGAAATCTCTACGCTCTCGGCATCGCGATAACCGTCTGGTTCGTCGTAAGGGCCGGGTTTATGTGATCAACAAGACCCAGCGCCGTTTCAAGGCTCGCCAGGGCTGATTCCGCGCGTCGGTTCGGGGCGATCGCCTGTAACCCGCTCTCCTGTAATCCGCTATAATATGCTTCTTGATGCGCCCCGGCTTTGCCGGGGTTTGTTGTGTTTGTAGCGTTTTCGAGCAAAGCATGTCCTCGGGCTTGACCCGAGGATGATGGATTATCTGATCGCGCGAGGGAAACGCGTCAAAAGATCATAGAGCCTCGCTTCTGATTTTATCGGAAGCGAAAAGGCTCCAGGTCCTGTCGGATTGACGCCGGGCGGGATCGATTCGTGGAACGGAGAGCCGCTGTCGTGTAAGCTCCGGAAGCTCGCATGATGTCCGGAGCTTCTGAATGCAACCGACAACCTCCTCGGCCGGGCGGCTTTGTCTGCCAATGCTGTTCGTCCTCGCTGGGACTCTGGCGCCAACTCTCGTGTCCGCGCAGTCGTCATCGCGCAGCCCTCCGCAGGCTACGCCGCCTGAGGCCACCCAGCCCAGCGATCCGCCACGGACGCTGCCGAGAAGTCCGAAAGAGAGGGGTCGCGGTCTCGATTTCCTGTTCGGCGCCCTCAAGGCCGCGCCGGATGAGGCGAGTGCGAGGCATGTCGAGTCGCGGATCCTGACGCTTTGGAGCCAAACCTCAAGCGACACGATCTCGCTTTTGATGCAACGCGTGAAGACAGCGACGGACGCCAAACAAAGCGACGTCGCGCTCAAACTGCTTGATGCGGTTTTGAAGCTGCGTCCCGAATACATCGAGGGATGGAGCCGGCGCGCGACTTTGCACTATGTGCGCAACGACTATCAGCGTTCGCTAGAGGATATCGAGCAGGTGCTGATCCGCGAGCCGCGCCACTTTGGAGCGCTGGCGGGTCTCGGCGTGATCATGCAGGAGCTTGGCGATGACAAGCGCGCGCTTGACGCTTTCCGCAAGGCGCTCGCGGTCAATCCCCATCTCGAGAGAGTGCGGGAGCTGGTCAAAACCCTGACTGAAAAAGTCGAAGGCCGCGATATCTGACCGACGATGAGAGAGTAATCCGCAACGGCCGCGCGTTCACGTTCACGATCCTCGGTCATTTCGATTCAAGGTCATCCTGATCCAAGGCATTATCGCTTTTGATTGAATCAGAAGCCGGACCTCCG
The DNA here is from genome assembly GCF_000012725.1 of Nitrobacter winogradskyi Nb-255. Classification (NCBI taxonomy): domain Bacteria; kingdom Pseudomonadati; phylum Pseudomonadota; class Alphaproteobacteria; order Hyphomicrobiales; family Nitrobacteraceae; genus Nitrobacter; species Nitrobacter winogradskyi. The sequence continues at coordinate 1,079,069 of NC_007406.1, forward strand.
GCTTGTTGTTTTGACGCGTTTCTTCACGCGAACCGGTATCCATCCTTAGGGCTCACGCCCGAGGACATGCTTCGCTCGAAAACGCTCCAAATTGTTGTCTGACGCGTTTTCTTCACGCGAACCGGTGTCCACTTCGCTCGAAAACGCTAATGCAGCGTATTGCCGTCGCGTACTGCCGCATAAAGCCGTTGCAACTCATTCTCCAGCCGTTCGTTGACCATCAGGAGCGCCATCAGCGCGCCGCGAAGGTCGCCGTCGCATGACGCTACGATCTCATCTATGACGGCTTCGCCAGCTTCAAAACTCATCTGAGATACTCCCGTTGAAGTCGCCTCACTTTCTCCTACGAACGTGAACAATGTCTGCAGGACGATTTGCAGCGCCCGTGGATAACGAGGATAAGTGGGTGGACGGGTTTGAAGCATGCCGTCTCGACCCTGATCGATCGACACCCGGGCAGAAAGAGCATGGTCCCGAGAAGTGGAAACCGGTTCTCGGATAAGATCATGCTCGATCAGAAAATTAAGCTTGGGGTCTGATTCAACGCAGTTGGATCAGACCGTGAAACATCGTCCGGCGGAGTGGATGAGCTGTTCGCGTGGAAGAAAACGCGTCAGAGCAACAATCCAGGACCTCGCGTTCTGATTCCCATACAAAGCGAAGAGCTTCTAAACCCCCGTTTCGCCGTTCGGGCCGACGAAAGCGATGCGCACCATGTTCGTCGCGCCTGGCGTGCCGAGCGGTACGCCGGCCACGATGATGATGCGCTCGCCTGCCTTGGCAAATCCGTCGCGGAAAGCGATGGAGCCGGCACGGTCGACCATGTCGTCCTGGTCATGGGCGTCTTCCGCCACCACGCAATGGACACCCCACGCCACGGCCAGCTTGCGTCCCGTCGCGAGGTTAGGGGTGATGGCGACCACCGGCGGCTTCGGGCGCTCGCGCGCCATGCGCAGCGCTGTCGAGCCTGAACTGGTCCAGCATATGATCGCGGAGAGATCGAGCGTCTCTGCGATCTGCCGGGCGGCGTCGGCGATGGCGTCGCCGACGGTAGGCTCCGGCTCGGCACGCTGCGCGTTGAGCACGCCGCGATAGATCGGGTCGCGCTCCACCTCTTCGCCGATTCGGTTCATGGTCGAGATGGCTTCCACCGGATATTTTCCAGCCGCCGATTCGGCGGAAAGCATGATGGCGTCCGCGCCTTCGTAAACCGCGGTGGCGACGTCGGAGACCTCGGCGCGGGTCGGCACCGGCGACAGGATCATGGATTCCAGCATTTGCGTCGCGATCACCACGGGCTTGCCGGCACGCCGCGCCATGCGCGTCATCTGCTTTTGCAGGCTGGGTACCTGCTCGAGGGGCAATTCGACGCCGAGGTCGCCGCGCGCGACCATCAGGGCGTCGGCCATTTCGATGATTTCGGGCAGCCGGTCGATCGCTTGCGGCTTTTCGATCTTGGCCATCACCGATGCTCGGCCGCGGATCACCTTCTTGGCTTCGGCGACATCGTCCGCTCGCTGCACGAAGGACAACGCAATCCAGTCAACGCCGGTTTCCAGCGCGGCATCGAGATCGGAGCGATCCTTGGGGGTCATCGCCGATACCGGCAAATCGGTATCGGGCAGGCTCACTCCCTTGCGGTCGGACATCCTGCCGCCGACGACGACGCGCGTCACGGTGCGCTCGGGCGAGGTTTCCTCGGCGATCAGCCGCACCTTGCCGTCATCGAGCAGCAGGGTGTGACCGGGACGCAGCGCCGCCAGGATTTCGGGATGCGGCAGGTGAACCCGGGTTTTGTCGCCGGGAGTGTTGTCGGAATCCAGAACGAAGGTCTCGCCGTTGCTCAACTGGACAGGACCATCGGCGAATGAGCCGAGACGGAGCTTTGGACCCTGAAGGTCGACAAGAATCCCGATCGGACGACCATAGCTGGCTTCGACGTTGCGAATCGTCGCTACCAGTTCGCGCATCTTGTCATGCGAGGTATGGCTCATGTTGATGCGGAAAACGTCCGCGCCAGCCTCGAACAGGCGGCGCACCATCGTGCTGTCGGATGAGGCGGGCCCGAGGGTGGCGAGTATCTTGATGCGGCGCAGACGTCTCATGGCTTGCGCCCGGGCAACGCGTCTGGCGTCAGACCAGACCCGGGAGGCGTTCCGCCCGTGGAATCGGACCCGCCCGGAATTCCATCTTGCCCGGGCATTCCGGGTACGCGCTGCGGTCCATGTTCGCCGGACTCCGTCAGCTGCACGGTCCATGCGCGCTGGTCGCCGGTATCGATCTCAAAGAAGCCGGTGCGATCGAAGCCCCGCGCGAGACAATTCTCGGTGCCTTTGATTGTGAATTCTTTATCGCGTGAACACATGAAAGCCTGTCCCGACCATTCGCCGCCATGGTCGTAATCTAGAGCATAAATATAATAATAACGTGCGATGAGCGTGCCTCGCAGCAAGGTCTCGCAGGCATGCGATGAGATATTCCACCAGCCCTCGGTGGTCCAGCCGTCCGCGCTCTTGTAGCCAAGGGCGATGCCGACGCGGCTGGAAGTATTGTTGCAGAGCCGGAAGTCCGCGGCAGCGGGCGCGGACCACAGGCAGACGACAACGAGGCCGAGGGCAGGCAAGAAGCCCGCGATGCTCGCGCGGCGCGAGAGGGTGAGAAAGAGGAGGTGGTCTGGTTTGGTCATTTAGCCGGGCAAATCGTTTCGCGTGATTTCGCGTGACCCGCCGCGCCTGTCAACGGCTGGAGCCGGCTTTTCACGTCAAGGTGCTCATTTTCCGGCCTGTGAACTGCTATTTGCCCTGCGATGTGGTAAAATCCGTGACACGCTCCAACTCAACCTCCGACAGGCGATGGCGAGATCAGTCCATGACGATTGATGACAGAACACGAACCGAACTGGAAGCTGCGGTATTCCGTCGGCTGGTCAGGCATCTGCAGTCCCGGAGCGATGTCCAGAACATCGAGCTCATGAACCTGGCGGGCTTCTGCCGCAACTGCCTCTCGAACTGGCTCAAGGAGGCCGCTGACGAACAAGGCGCCGGCATGACTAAGGACGAAAGCCGCGAAGCGGTGTACGGCATGACTTATGAGGCCTGGAAGGCGAAACATCAGAGCGAGGCGACGCCGGAGCAACTCGCGGCGATGAAGAAGAACGCGGGCGGTCACTGATTTCGCGCCCGCGGTCTGTGGGCCGCTGTGGATGAGCGCGATGCCGCCTTGACGCCGGGCGCGCCGCTCGGGAGTGTCGGCCTTCAAAATGTGACAGGCGGCGAGCGCGTCCGAGCTACATTCCCAACGTCATCTTTCATATCCGTCATCATTCATATTCAGGAGTAGCAGGATGGTCACCGCCGTCGCCGCCAAGGAAGAGCCCGTGACCAGTTTCGCGAAGGATCAGCTCAGGGCCATCATCGAGCGTATCGAGCGGCTGGAAGAAGAGAAGAAGACCATTTCCGATGATATTCGTGATGTCTACGCCGAGGCCAAGGGCAACGGGTATGACGTCAAGGCGTTGCGAACGATCGTGCGGATGCGCAAGCAGGACGCCAACGAGCGTCAGGAGCAGGAAACGATTCTGGAAACCTATATGCACGCGCTCGGAATGCTGTGAGGCGCGGGCGCGGCTTTGCATCCATCAAAGCCCGGAATCAAACACCCTGAGCATGATACCGACCCGAAGCGCCGCGCCGGCGCAAAGTGGAAACCGGTGTTCGGAAAAAGATCACGCTCAAACAAAGAAGATAAGCGGCGAGTCTGGTTCAAGGGAATTGAACCCAGACTCCAGGCTTTTTCGGTTGGGGCGATCAGAGCATTTTACGGTGAGGGTGGACCTCTGTTCTCGCGAAGAAAACGCGTCCCAAATAAGATCATAGAGCTTCGCTTCTGATTCATCAGAAGCGGAAAGGCGACTACCGCAGCGAGGCTGCCTGCACCGCGAGCGCGGTCGTCGTCAACCGGGCGACGGCCGATCCGGTAAATCGATCGCAGACCATGCCCATTTGCGGATCGCCGGAGAAAGCCATGGCGATCGTCCGGTCCGGCTTGGTGAAATAAGCCTGCATCAGGGTCATGTCCTGTTCGCCCATGACCGTCGCCAGCATTGTGCGGCTGGCGCTCGGGGAAAGGATCATCGCACGCATCCAGGCAGTGCTGTCGCGTGAGGCCGCTGGCGCCAAACGGCGCGAGATCGACACCGTGGACTTTCGGCCCTGAGCGCTTTTGGCGACGACCGTGGTCACACCGTCCACCGCCATCGGGTTGCGCGCGGGGAGGGGCGCCGGCCGGACGGGCGGGATCGATGCTGTCGCCGCGAAGATTCGCGCGCGCCGGACGTCCTTCTCCGGCGCATAGGCCAGCGCCTGCAAGGGATCAGAAATGCTGCCGGTCGCGGTGTGTCGGTCGGCTGCCGAGGCGACCGCCCGCCGTGCGCTGACGGCCGCCGCGATCTGCTTCTGCGTGGCCTGGTTCGGGGCCGGCGGGATATCGTCCCAGAAACCGCGGGAATTGATGATGTCGGCGGGGGTCTGAGGTTTGCTCCCCTCCGCCTGTCTCGCGGAAAGCGGCGTCGGGGCGGGGCGCACGTCGGCGGCGGCCAGCCTGAAAGCCCCCGGCTTCGCCCGCGGCAGCGGCACCGCATCTGCCGAGGTAGCAGCGGGCGCGGGTGCGGGTGCTTGATCCGGCCGAGCAGCCGGCGCGCCGTCAGACTCGTCATCCTCATCGGCCGACTTGCCGCGGAATAGCGCCAGCAGGAAGTTCGACGGCTTGCTGCTTGCGGTTCCTTCCTCACCCGCGTGGCGGCGGCGCTTCTCGATGTCGGCCATCGCCACCTGATAGCCCGCCAGCGGGTTGCCGTCCGAGGGAATGTGCACGGTGCGGCCGTCCGGGAAGACGCGCGCCAACTGATCGTGGGTCATGCGCGGCCAGTGCCGCACATGTCCGGTATCGAGATGGACGAATGGCGAGCCCGATTTGGGATAGAAGCCGACGCCGCCGCGCTGGAGGCGAAGTCCAGCGAAGCGGATTTTTTCGAGCTGCACGCCGGGAATATAGAAGTCCATCGCGTGGCCGAGCGTGTGCTGGCTGAATCGCGCCACGCCGCTGTTCTTGGACCTGCGGCGAAGCATGGCGTTGGTGGCGGGAGAGCGGTAGGCGGAGATGATGTTGATCGGCTGCCTTCCGTCGACGTCGCGATAGACCTCCCAGAGGATGTCGAAGAGATGACGATCCATGGTGGTCTGCTCCTGGCTGCGCCAGTCGCGGAGAAAATGATTGAGCTGTTTCAGCGCGCCTTCGTCGTAGCGGCCGTTGCGCTTGAAGGTGACGGTGAGGTTCTCGCTGGAATGGGTATGATGAAAGGACAGGGTGCGCGTTTCGTTCAGCGCGGCGGCATTATGCACCGATCCCGCGCCCGCGAGCAGAAGAAGCGACGACAGGCCGATGCGAGAACCGGTCCGTGAAATCGACAACGATTTCAAGCCGCGTGCAAAACCAGCAAGCACTATGAGCCCACCCGGAAGACGAACAAGTCGGAAGGCCCTTCCACACAACAGACCCCAGTGAAAGGGCGTAAAGCCAAGTCGTAGGGCAGCAGGGTTAACACCGATTTACGTTAACCTTGCCCGCCTGGAACGGTAATTAGCCCGCCGACTGTGGCAGAAAAGAGCCATGCCGTTGAGGGGGGTGGATGATGGTTAACGAAAAAAGGACTTCATCCTGTGATGAAGCCCTTGTTTTCATTAAAACAATCGACTTTTCGACAGTCCGCCGAAAGGCGGGTTAGCGCCTGTATATCGGCCGGCGGCGGTCGTCATACTGCGGAGGCGGGGTCTGGACACCGAACAGCCGCTCGAAAAACGATGGGCCGCCGTTGTCGAAACCGCCTCCAAACCCGCGGTTTTCATTGAAGGCCATCCCCTGCTGCGGAATATTGCCTCGGGGGCGGGAATAGTTCGGCTGGGCATGAGCGACAACCGTTTCAAGATCGCGCCCATTGGAGTTTCGGAGGAGAGTCAGCATCTTGGCGTCGCGGCCGTAGACGTCCCCGCGAAGCTGCAATTTACCGGCCTGATCCACAAACGCGGTTTGATAGGTGATGTGCACCGGAAACGGAGTCGGGAAATTGATGTTGAACTCGTTCCGGCCATACATGCTCCGGACTTTCTCAGGCGTATAATGCTCCTGCGGAAGAACGATGTTGAGCAATGTGGCGGCGTACTGGTCCGGGTTCTGAACCCGCATGCAGCCGTGGCTGAAGGCGCGCTTCTCCTTCGCAAACAGGTGTTTGTCCGGCGTGTCGTGCTGGTACACCAGAAACTTGTTCGGAAAATTGAAGCGGATGCGGCCCAGCGCGTTACGTTCGCCCGGCGGCTGCGAAATGTGGATGCCGCCGTTGCGGTCGCGCTCCAGCTTGAGGCCCATGCGTGACAGCACGGTCGGATCCTGTTGCAGGGCGGGAAGGTATTCCTTGTAGATGATCGAGGGAGGCACGTTCCAGGTCGGATTGACGGTGATGTACTTCATCGTTTCCGTCAGCAGCGGCGTCGCATGGAGACCCGGCTTGCCCACGACGACGCGGGTGCTCCAGATCGGCGCGCCATGCTGCATCACCTTGAGCGAATAATCCGGAATGTTCAGGATGGCATAGGCGTCGCCCAGCGACGGAGCGCCAAGCTCGCGCGGCAGCCAGCGCCAGCGTTCCATGTTGGCGATGATGGTGTCGATCGTGTGATCCTTCTTCGGACCGTTTAGAGCGCGGATGGTGTTGTTGCCCAGGATGCCGTCGGGCTTGAGATGATGGCGAGCCTGGAATTCCCGTACGGCGGCGGCGACGTCGGCATCGAAACGGGTGTCGTCAGGATTTTGTGTCACGCCCAGTCTTGCGCGAATCTGGGGTACGCGCGGATCCTCGATCACGGCATTCTTGCGGAACACCAGACCTGGACCTTCCGCGATTTCGATGACAGGCCCTTCCGAATCCTTGCGCAATTCGGCGAGCTTCCGCTTCAGCGCCTGGAAAAGCTTATGCGGCGGATTGTAGCTGTCGAGCGCTGCGGAGGAATCCTTGGCGGTGGTGACGTTCGTCAGAACCTGCTCTGGATCGACAGGGTGCTCGGGATACTGGATATCCGCGCTGACCTGGGTCCAATGCATCCGGCCGCTCTGCGCCTGGCGTGCATAGTCCATCATGCTCGCGGTCAGCTTCAGATCAGCTTCCGCAAGCTGCTCCGGCGATGAGGCCGCCGCAAAATCCGGTACAGGGTAATCGGAGGGATTGAGGCCATCGGCCGCGGCGTCCCTGAGGCGCGCGATCACGCCCTGAGCCTGCGTGTTCAGCGTGCCGCCTTCCGTCCAGAGCGGCGCGTAGCTCCGCGCGGTATAGAATTTTTCAACCGCCGCCCGCTCAGCCTTCCGGGAAAACAACTTCGTTGCATTGGCATCGAGCAGTCCATGCAGCTTTTCGGCCGTCGGTTGATCCGCAGGAGGGACGTTGATTACGGTCTTGACGGGTTCGCCGGGCTGTTCGGAGTTTGCCGCGGCGCCAGCCTCCGGGCGAGGCGTCACATCGGGACGGATTGTTGCCGTCGCGTCCTTTGTTGCTTCGGTTGCCTTGCCTGTCTCCTGGTCCGTTTCTTGGCCTGTCTTGATGCCGTCCGGCGAAGCCGCCGTGACATCCTTCGATCCGGTCTCCTTCGACCCCACCTCAGTGTCCGACTTGGCGTCAGTGATTTTCGGCTTGGCAGGCTTCGTTTCGGCGGTTCCTGCGTTTGAGCCTGGCTCGGGCTCGACGCCCGATGGCTCCGCATCGGAAGAGGCTGTTTCGTCTGGCGGCGTCGGTGCGTACGAAGGCGTATCGGAGTTCGATGCGGCCGCGCCGGCGGGCTTCGTGTCCACGGCCGTTGTATCCGCAGGCTTTGGATCGGATACGCTGGAATCAGTTTCGCCGTTGTCGGCCTTCTGCTGGTCCGGCTTCGATTCGCCAACGACCTGCGCAGCGGGCTGCTGACCCTCCGCCTTGAAATCGGCCGCGGTGGGTGGCGGAACGTTGGCGGGCTCCGGCGATGGAATTGCTGCGTCGATTGCGAGTTCCGAGGCGCTTTTCTTCACGGTATCCGCTTGAGCAAATGCGGCAGAGGTGGAAACCGCCAGAAAGGTGGCTGCAAGCACCGTCAGAATCCGATCGAATCCTGTCCGGCTAGTCGGGTCGTCTCGCATTCTCGCACCCCTCGGGTGAAACTGTCCCCACGGAACAATTCTCTGGTAAATTTCTATCCGGCGTCCGCCGAGGCTTCTGATTCGGCCTCCACGCACGAATGCTATACGCGCGCCTGATTCGGGCAGCCAGCGCCGCAAGGGGCCACTCACGACAAACTGACCTCAAAACACGCCGTTGGCAACGCGAAGCGTTGTTCTGACGCGCGTTTTCCGTTGGTCTGTCACTGCGCCGCAACGGTTCATTTTCACGCCCGCACACTCGCGTGATGCGTTTCGAACGCAATCGAGGCTGTTACTGTTCCTCCTTCGCGGCGATGTCATCGAGCTTGCGGTAGAGTGTGGATCGTCCGATTTTCAATCGGCGCGCGACTTCGGACATCTGTCCGCGATAATGCGAGACGGCGAAGCGAATGATGTCGGCTTCCAGCTCATCGAGCGGGCGGACCTCGCCGTCCTGCGCGAACAATGGCAGGCTGCCCGCATCTGGCGCAGGCGCAAGGGGTATTTCATTACCGGGTATAGCCTGCGATGCTGTTTGCTGCGCGATCGATTCCATGATCAGCGGTTCACTTGCCGGGGCGTGCGTTTCCGCGTGGGTGGTGGCTGCGGTCTGCTGAGCGATTGAAGGAAAATCCGGGAGGCCAAGTTGTGGGTCCTCGCTCATGACGACAGCGCGGTAAACAGCGTTTTCGAGCTGACGGATGTTGCCTGGCCAGTCGAGTTGCGACAGGGCGGTCATCGCCTCGCCGCTGATGCCCTTGATCAACCGGTTTTCCTCAGCGCAGAAGCGCGCCAGAAAGTGCCGGAGCAGGTTCGGGATATCCTCGCGGCGTTTTCGAAGCGGCGGAATGGTCAGCGGCAGCACGTGCAGGCGGTAGAACAGATCTTCCCTGAACAATCCGGCCTTGACGCGATCGAGCAGGCGGCGATTGGTGGCCGAGATGATGCGGACGTCCACCTTGACCGGCTTGTGGCCGCCGACCGCTTCGACAGCGCCTTCCTGCAGCGCGCGCAATAGCTTGACTTGCGTGGCGAGCGGCAACTCGCTCACTTCATCCAGAAACAGCGTGCCGCCGGAAGCATCCACGAACTTGCCGGCGTGGCGGTCGGTCGCGCCGGTGAACGATCCTTTCTCGTGACCGAACAGGATCGATTCGACCAGGTTGTCGGGGATCGCGCCGCAATTGACGGTGACAAACGGCTTGGCGCTGCGATCGCTTGTGCCGTGAATGGCGCGCGCGAACAGCTCCTTGCCGACACCGGACTCGCCTTCGATCAGCACCGGGATGGAAGATCCCGCCGCCTTTTTCGCCGCCTTCATCACGTCGGCCATGGCCTCGCTGCGGGTGATGATGTCGCCGAAGGTGAGGCGGCCTTCGCGGCTGTGGCGCACCCGCTGCAATTCGTTCTTGAGCGCGCTGGCGTTGAGCGCGTTGCGCAGGCTGACCTGGAGACGCTCGATGCCGACCGGCTTGACCACGAAGTCATGGGCCCCGGCGCGCATGGCCGAGACCACATTGTCGATGCCCCCATGCGCGGTCTGGACAATGACGGGGATGCTGAGGCCTGCCTCGCGGATTTCCGCCAGCACGCCCATGCCGTCGAGGCCGGGCATCACGAGGTCGAGGACAACGGCATCGATCACCGGACCGTCGCCTGCCGTCATCGCGGCGACGGCAGCGTCGCCGCTTTCGACGACGATGGTTTCATAGCCGCACCGCCGCACCATGTTCTCGACGAGACGACGCTGCACCGCGTCATCGTCGGCGATCAAAATGGTGGCAGTCATGGCATTCCCCGCACTACAACTTATCTGTATTGAATCGGGGCACTTTGGCGGACGGGGATTAATGCGCTCTTAAGGTTTGCCGCCGCGCCGTGTCGTCATAACTGCTCTCCTGCTGATCGGTGTTCATCCTGATCGGTGTTCATAGAGCTTGGTGTTCATAGAGAAAGTCTGGATCGATAATGGCTGCGCGTTCGTCCTCCGCCTCCCGCAAATCCGCGACCGCTCGCAAACCCGTCTCCCGCCGCAAGCCGGCCAGGAAAGCGTCCGCCGCGAAATCGGGCGCGGGGAGGCTGCCGGAGTGGAATCTCGCGGATCTCTATGCCGGGATTGACGCGCCCGAGATCGCGCGCGATCTCGACCGGATCGACGCTGAATGCAGGGCGTTCGAGGCGGATTACAAGGGCAGGCTCGCGACCGAAACGTCGGGCCCGGAGGGCGGCGCCTGGCTCGCGGGAGCCGTGCGGCGCTATGAGGCGATCGATGATCTCGCGGGCCGGCTCGCCTCCTTCGCGGGTTTGATTCATGCCGGCGACAGCGTTGATCCCGCGATCTCGAAATTCTATGGCGACGTTTCGGAACGTCTGACGGCGGCGTCACTGCACCTGCTGTTTTTTCCGCTGGAGCTCAACCGTCTCGACGACGACGTGATCGAGCGCGCCATGCAGACGCCGGAACTCGGGCATTATCGCCCCTGGATCGAGGACAGCCGCAAGGACAAGCCGTACCAGCTTGAGGATCGTCTGGAGCAGCTCTTTCATGAGAAGTCGCAGACCGGCTACTCGGCATGGAACAGGTTGTTCGACCAGACCATTGCAGGGCTGCGCTTCAAGGTCGGAGCAAAAGAGCTTGCGATCGAACCGGCGCTGAACCTGTTGCAGGATCGCTCGCCGGAGAAACGCAAGGCGGCGGGGCAGGCGCTGGCGAAGACGTTCAAGGCCAACGAGCGAACCTTCGCGCTCATCACCAATACGCTCGCGAAGGACAAGGATATTTCCGACCGCTGGCGCGGTTTTCAGGACGTGGCGGACTCACGCCATCTCAACAATCGCGTCGAGCGCGAGGTGGTGGACGCGCTTGTGGCTTCGGTGCGTGCGGCCTATCCCCGGCTGTCGCATCGTTACTACGCGCTGAAGGCGCGCTGGTTCAAAAAGAAAAAGCTCGCGCACTGGGACCGCAACGCGCCGCTGCCGTTCGCCGCCACCGGAGTCATTCCCTGGGGCGATGCGCGCAAGATGGTTCTGAGTGCCTATGGCGAATTCTCGCCCGAGATGGCCGGCATCGCCGAGCGATTCTTTACCGACCGGTGGATCGACGCGCCGGTGCGTCCCGGCAAGGCGCCGGGAGCGTTCTCGCACCCGACCACGCCATCCGCGCATCCCTACGTGCTGATGAATTACCAGGGCAAGCCGCGCGATGTGATGACCCTCGCGCATGAGCTGGGGCATGGCGTTCATCAGGTGCTTGCCGCGAAGAATGGCGCGCTGATGGCGCCGACGCCGCTGACGCTCGCGGAAACCGCTTCGGTCTTTGGTGAGATGCTGACCTTCAAGCGGCTGCTGGCGCAAACGAAGAACGCGAAGCAGCGGCAGGCGCTTCTGGCCGGCAAGGTCGAGGACATGATCAACACCGTGGTGCGGCAGATCGCCTTCTATACGTTCGAGCGCGCGGTTCATACCGAGCGCAAGGACGGCGAACTCACCGCGGAGCGCCTCGGTCAGCTCTGGCTCAGCGTGCAGGGGGAGAGTCTTGGGCCGGCGATCGAGATCAAGCCGGGGTACGAGACGTTCTGGATGTACATTCCTCACTTCATCCATTCGCCGTTCTATGTCTATGCCTACGCGTTCGGCGATTGCCTCGTGAATTCGCTCTATGCGGTTTATGAACACGCGTCCGAGGGTTTCGCGGAGCGTTATCTGGCGATGCTCGCCGCCGGCGGCACCAAGCACTATTCCGAACTGTTGAAGCCGTTCGAGCTCGACGCCAGGGATCCGAAATTCTGGGATGGCGGGTTATCGGTCATTGCCGGCATGATCGACGAACTGGAGGGGACGGGATAGAGCGGCCCATCACCGCCAAGCGGCGTGGCAAATTGGCGCAGGCTCGTATGGCGAGCCTGCGAAAAACTAAACCCACAACTCCAACGTGCATTTCTCAGGCGTCGAACAGTTTGTTCGGCGCGGGCGTGGCCTGATGACGTGGCTGGGTAAGGCAACCGGAATGAGGCCCCGATTCCGGCCGGGACGCGGCGCTCAGCCCTCATCCGGTCAAACATTACGCCAAAGGAGCCTGCCGTGAGCCAGAGAACTCGGCGTCAGCCGGGCTCAAATGGGCGGGATTCGCCGGTTTTATACATTTAGGCGCGGTGACCTCACCAAGGTAGTCGTCATACCGTTGCTCTGTCCGCGCGATTGCGCTAATTCCTCAAGGGCAAGATCAACCCTGGCTGGAGACTCGACGTGTCAGATCATAGCGAAATCGTTTACTCGACGGCGGACGGCATGGATTACCCGGCGCACGAGAATACGTACAATGCCTTCATCAAATTCGGGACGATCGGTTCGGTGGCTGTGATCATCGTCGTCTCGTTGATGGCGATCTTCCTCACCTGATTGTCAGTTCGTCGTTCCGGCCGTCCTGGATTTCCGCTCGCTAGCAATGTGGGTGGTGCTTTAGTCATGCGTGGCCGTCGGCTGCGGGAGGCATCATGAAGATTGCCATAGCGAAAGAAATCGATGAGTCGGAACCGCGGGTCGCCGCGTCACCCGATACAGTGAAGAAGTTCAAGGCGCTCGGCGCGGATGTCGCAATCGAGCCGGGCGCCGGAACCAAATCGGGCGTGCCCGATTCGGACTTCACGGCCGCCGGAGCGCTGGTAAGCCCGGAAGCCGTTAAAGACGCCGATATCATCATCAAGGTGAGGCGGCCCGAGGCATCCGAACTGGCGCGCTACAAGCGTGGCGCGCTGGTGATCGCGATCATGGATCCTTACGGCAATGAGGCGGCGCTGAAGAAGATCGCGGATGCCGGCGTATCGGCCTTCGCCATGGAGTTGATGCCGCGAATTACGCGCGCGCAGGTGATGGACGTGCTGTCGAGCCAGGCGAACCTGGCCGGCTACCGGGCCGTCATCGAGGCGGCCGAGGCGTTCGGCCGCGCCTTTCCAATGATGATGACGGCCGCCGGTACCGTGCCCGCTGCAAAGGTCTTCGTCATGGGGGTCGGCGTTGCCGGCCTTCAGGCGATCGCCACCGCGCGTCGCCTCGGTGCCGCCGTCACCGCGACGGACGTGCGTCCCGCTACCAAGGAGCAGGTGGAAAGCCTCGGCGCCAAATTCCTTGCTGTCGAGGACGAGGAGTTCAAGAACGCGCAGACCGCTGGCGGCTACGCCAAGGAAATGTCGAAAGAGTATCAGGCCAAGCAGGCGGCGCTCACCGCTGAGCACATCAAGAAGCAGGACATCATCATCACCACGGCGCTGATTCCCGGACGGCCTGCGCCAAGGCTCGTGACGGCGGAGATGGTGCGCTCGATGAAGCCGGGTTCGGTGCTGGTCGATCTCGCGGTCGAGCGAGGCGGTAACATCGAGGGCGTCCAGGCGGGGAAGGTCGTCGATCTCAACGGCGTGAAGATCATCGGCTTTACCAATGTCGCCGGCCGCGTCGCGGCCTCGGCGTCCAGCCTGTATGCCCGCAACCTGTTTTCCTTCATCGAAACGCTGGTCGACAAGACGACCAAGGCGCTGGCGGTGAACTGGGACGACGAACTGGTCAAGGCTACCGCGCTGACCCGGGATGGCGCGGTCATTCATCCGAACTTCCAGCCGAAAAGCGCATGACGATCATGAGCCCAGCCGGTCAGCGGATTGTTCCGGACAGCACGACGCGCGCGTTGATTTGCGGATTTGCCGGTCACGCGTCTCGCACGCCCGGAAACGACGAATAGGAATGCGTCCATGGAACATGTCGTGCAGGCCGTCGATCCCTTTGTTTTTCGGCTGTCGATTTTCGTTCTGGCCGTCTTCGTCGGCTATTTCGTGGTGTGGTCGGTGACGCCCGCGCTGCATACTCCGCTGATGTCGGTTACCAATGCGATTTCGTCGGTGATCGTCGTCGGCGCGCTGCTCGCCGTCGGCGTCGGCATGATTTCGGAAGGTTCGGGCTGGGCGCGGGCCTTCGGATTCGTCGCTCTGGTTTTCGCCTGCGTGAATATCTTCGGCGGCTTTCTCGTCACCCAGCGAATGCTGGCGATGTACAAGAAGAAGCAGAAGTAGATTTTCTCCATGCAGGGTTACTTCCAGTGTCCCGGATGCGAGGCGGCGCGCCGTGCTGCATCGCCGATCCGGGATCGCCATAGTTTGGGACGGTTCCGGTTCCGCGCCGCATCGCTTTGCGCTGCGCCGCGCCCGGGACGAGACGCCGGGGCTCCGCCATGAATGCCGATCTTGCCGCGCTGCTTTACCTCGTCGCAGGTGTCTTGTTCATCCTGTCGCTGCGCGGACTGTCGAGTCCGGCGTCGAGCCGCCGGGGCAATTTCCTCGGCATGGCCGGCATGGCGATCGCGGTCGCGACCACGCTCGCGGCGCATCCGCCCGCTGACGCCGTGGCGTGGGTGCTGGTGATCCTCGGTGTTGCGATCGGCGGCGGCATCGGCGCGGTGATCGCGCGCCGGGTGCCGATGACGTCGATGCCGGAACTGGTCGCGGCGTTTCACTCGCTGGTCGGCATGGCGGCGGTGCTGGTGGCCGCCGGCGCGTTCTATGCGCCCGAAGCCTTCGAGATCGGAACGCCCGGCAACATCCATGCGCAGAGCCTGATCGAGATGTCGCTCGGCGTGGCCATCGGCGCGCTGACGTTCACAGGCTCGGTGATCGCATTCCTCAAACTGTCCGGCCGGATGAGCGGCGCGCCGATCATCCTTCCCGCCCGTCACATCATAAACATCGCGCTCGCCCTCGCGCTGGTCTTCTTCATGTACGGGCTGGTGGTGTCGGGCAGCGCGCTCGATTTCTGGCTGATCACCATTTTGGCTCTGGTGATCGGCGTGCTGCTGATCATTCCGATCGGCGGCGCCGACATGCCGGTCGTGATCTCGATGCTGAACTCCTATTCCGGCTGGGCGGCGGCCGGCATCGGCTTCACGCTCGGTAACTCCGCGCTGATCATCACGGGGGCGCTGGTCGGCTCCTCCGGCGCGATCCTGTCCTACATCATGTGCCACGCCATGAACCGGTCGTTCATCTCGGTGATCCTCGGCGGCTTCGGCGGCGAGACGGCGGCGGCGGGCGGCGCCGGGGGTGAGCAGAAGCCGGCAAAGCTTGGCTCGGCGGACGACGCCGCTTTCATCATGAAGAATGCCTCGAAGGTCATCATCGTGCCGGGCTACGGCATGGCGGTCGCGCAGGCGCAGCATGCGCTGCGCGAATTGGCGGACTCACTGAAGAAGGAAGGCGTCGAGGTCAAATACGCGATCCATCCGGTCGCGGGCCGAATGCCCGGCCATATGAATGTGCTGCTGGCGGAAGCCAATGTGCCTTACGACGAAGTTTTTGAGCTCGAGGATATCAATTCGGAGTTCGCTCAGGCCGACGTGGCATTCGTCATCGGCGCCAACGACGTCACCAACCCCGCGGCGGAGGACGACAAGTCTTCGCCGATCTATGGCATGCCGGTGTTGCAAGTCTGGAAGGCCGGCACGGTGATGTTCATCAAGCGTTCGCTGGCATCGGGTTATGCCGGTATCGATAATCCACTGTTCTATCGGGATAACACCATGATGCTGCTTGGCGACGCCAAGAAGATGACGGAGAATATCGTCAAGGGAATGTAACGCGTCGTAATTCAACAGCGGAGGCCGGCATGGCGGATGATAAGGCGAAGCGCGGCGGAAGCGATGGTCGATTGATCGCGCTGCGTGAGGCTTACGAGGTCCGTTACTGGTCCAAAAAATTCAACGTCACGCCGTCGAAGCTAAAGGCCGCGGTCAAGGCTGTCGGCCGTTCCGCCAAGACAGTCGAAGGCTATCTCAAGCTGCAAAAGCGTGCGACCAACGACCGGGCGCTGATCGCGCTGACCCAGCCCTATGAGGTCAGATACTGGGCGAAGAAGTTCAAGGTGACGCCGGCAAGGCTTCGCACCGCGGTCGGGGAAGTTGGACGCTCCGCGAAGAAGGTCGGTGCCTTTCTCGCCGCCAGGAAGACCGTCAAAAAGAAAACCGCCGTCAAAAAGAAGACAGCGGCCAAGAAAGTAAAAACGAAGAAGGTAAAAACGAAGACGCCAAAGGCGACGAAGGCGAAAAAGAGCGCCGGTAAGCGCGCCAGAGCATGATCCCGACCCGAAAGGCCGCGCCAGCGCAAAGTGGAAACCGGTTTTCGGAAAAGATCATGCCCAAACAGAAAGATAAACGACGAGCCTGATTCAACACGGTTGAATCGGATTCAACGCAGTTGAAACAGACTCTATAGCGTTTTCGAGCGAAGCATGTCCTCGGGCACGAACCCTAAGGATGGGCAGGGGATCGCGTGGAAGAGGCCTCGAATCTAGATCATGGTGCCGCGCTTCTGACTCCATCAGAAGCGGAAAGCTGTCGTCGCGAAATATCCATATGAGGACGCAACAGCTTCAGCGCGGGCGTAAAATCCGCGCTTAACTCATGTCGATGCAGGTGATGTCGAGATGGCGCGTGAGGGCTCAGCGCGGTCCACGAGGACCGGCGGCTGGACCACCCCGCCCGGCTCCAGGTCCGGCGCCAAACACCGGCTTCGGTTTCATCGGCAGCAGGCCCTCGCGCTGCATCTT
Organism: Nitrobacter winogradskyi Nb-255; assembly: GCF_000012725.1. Classification (NCBI taxonomy): domain Bacteria; kingdom Pseudomonadati; phylum Pseudomonadota; class Alphaproteobacteria; order Hyphomicrobiales; family Nitrobacteraceae; genus Nitrobacter; species Nitrobacter winogradskyi. The sequence goes on from NC_007406.1 coordinate 1,095,866, forward strand.
CTTGCGCGCGAGCTTGCGGGCGCGGCGCACGGCCTCGGCCTTTTCGCGCGCTTTCTTCTCGGAGGGCTTTTCGTAATGGCCGCGGAGCTTCATTTCGCGGAAAATTCCCTCACGCTGCATCTTCTTCTTCAGCGCCTTGAGGGCTTGATCGACATTATTATCGCGAACGAGAACCTGCACGCGGCATCCTCTTTTCAGTTGAACAGTGTGAGATTTGTCAGACAGCGAAGGGCCGACAAAAGCGAAGCCCTCAGCGTCAAGGCCGCCCATATATCAGTTTAAGGCGCGGATGTCCAATGTCGGACGATAATTTGGTTCGCCGGAGCCGCCGAAATTCGGGTGGAATTCCCCCAAAGATGCGTGATTGGGGTTCAGCAAGGCCTCACATCGGGGTTTTATAGGCTTGCTCGGGGTGATTGATTCTTCAACAAAGGAAGGCGTGTCATGGACCTCAGGAAATACGCGGCCGAACTGATTGGCACTTTTTGGCTGACTTTTATGGGATGCGGCAGCGCCGTCATCGCGGCGGCGTTTCCCGAGGTCGGCATCGGGCTGCTGGGCGTTGCTCTCACCTTCGGCTTGAGCGTCGTCACCATGGCCTACGCGATCGGCCATATTTCGGGCTGTCATCTCAATCCGGCGGTCACCCTGGGTCTGACCGCGGGCGGGCGGTTTCCGGCGGCGCAGGTGGTTCCCTACATCATTGCGCAGGTGATCGGGGCGATTGCCGCCGCCGCGCTGCTCTATGTGATCGCCAGCGGAGCGGCGGGCTTCGATGTCGCCAAGGGTTTCGCATCGAACGGCTACGGTGAGCACTCGCCGGGGCACTACAACCTCACGGTGTCCTTCATCACCGAGGTGACGATGACGGCCATGTTCCTGTTCGTCATCATGGGATCGACCCACGGCAAGGCCCCGGCGGGTTTCGCGCCGCTGGCGATCGGGCTCGCGCTGGTGATGATTCATCTTGTCAGCATTCCCGTCACCAACACGTCGGTGAATCCGGCGCGCAGCACCGGTCCGGCGCTTTTCGTCGGCGGCTGGGCTCTGGAGCAGCTCTGGCTGTTCTGGGTAGCGCCGCTGATCGGCGGTGTTATCGGCGGCGTGGTCTATCGCGGACTCAGCAGTGAGCCGGAAGGCGTCGTCGCGGGGAAAAAGTAGCGTCACAGGCGAGCGATTGCCGGGCTTGATCCGGCAATCCTTTTTCTGTGAGAAATCTTTCTCTGGCCAGACGCGCTTTCGGCGTCGGTGCCATTATCAGTCGGGCTTTGTTATCAGTCGCGGCCCTTGACGTCGGTCACATGCACCTCGGTCACATGGCCCATCTTGCGACCGGGGAGCGGGGGCCCCTTGCCGTAGATATGAACGGCGGCGCCGGGCACGGTGAGCCACTTCCGGTAATCCAGCACGTCCTTGCCGATCAGGTTGGTCATGACGGCGCTGCCCTGCCGCACCGGCTTGCCGAGCGGCCAGCCGGCGACGGCGCGAATGTGCTGCTCGAACTGCGAGACGGAGGCGCCGTCCAGCGTCCAGTGGCCGGAGTTGTGGACTCGTGGCGCGATCTCGTTGACGAGGAGCGTCGGCCCGCTCGCGCCGCCCACCACGAACATCTCCACGGCCAGCACGCCGATATAGTCGAGCGCAGCGGCAATTTTCCCGGCCATGTCGCGAGCCTGCGCGGCGAGCGCATCGGGAATCGCGGCCGGCGCGCGCGAATACTTCAGGATGTGATCGTGATGCTCGTTCTCGGTCACGTCGAAACATTCGACACGGCCATCGGCGCCACGCGCGGCGATAACGGAAATCTCGCGCTCGAACGGCACGAAGGCCTCCACGACCGCCGACTTGGTGCAGAGATCGTCCCAGACCTGATCAACGTTGTCGCCCGCGCGAATGATTGCCTGTCCCTTGCCGTCGTAGCCGAACCGGCGGGTCTTGATCACGGCGGGCAGGCCGATGACCTTGATGGCCTCGCGAAGCGCCTGCGCCGACGCCACGTCGGCATAGGCGGCGGTGCCGATTCCCAGGCCGGTGACGAAATTCTTTTCAAGCAGGCGGTCCTGCACCGTTTCCAGGATACGATGATCCGGCAGCACCGGCCGGCGTGCGGCCAGCACCATCGCGGTCGCCGCCGGGACATTCTCGAATTCATAGGTGATCACGTCGACGTCGGTTGCGAACAGTTCCAGCGCCTCGACGTCGGCGTATTCGGCGCAGGTGGCGTTCTGCACAACGTCGAACGCTGGGGAGTCCGGGTCCGGCGAGAACACCTGGCACTTGAGGCCGAGGTGCGCGGCCGCCAGCACCAGCATCCGGCCGAGCTGACCGCCACCGAGAATTCCGATGGTGCCGCCCGGTTTAAGCGTCGGCCGCCGGGAACCGGTCACGCCGATTCCTCCGGATGCTCGGCCACCGCATCCGTCTGCCGCTTGCGCCATGCTTCGAGGCGGCCGGCGAGCGGCGGGTCATTGAGCGCCAGCACGCTTGCCGCCAGCAGCGCCGCATTGATGGCGCCCGCCTTGCCGATCGCGAGCGTCCCCACCGGAACGCCGGCCGGCATCTGCACGATGGAATAGAGCGAATCGACTCCGGCAAGCGCCCTGGACTCCACGGGCACACCCAGCACCGGAAGTTCCGTCAGCGCCGCCGTCATGCCGGGCAGGTGCGCCGCGCCGCCCGCGCCCGCGATGATGACCTTGAACCCTTCGGCCTTGGCGCCCCTGGCGAACGCAAACAGTCTTTCAGGGGTACGGTGCGCGGAGACGATCCGGTTCTCGCTCGTGACGCCGAGCGCGGCCAGCGTTTCAGCGGCGTGACGCATGGTCTCCCAGTCCGACTGGCTTCCCATGATGATGGCGACAACGGCGGTCATTTATCTGTTGTTTCTTCGGGAATCCGGAAACTGATCGGGGTTACAGGAAGGCACCTTGACGAGGCAAGCGGTCGGGCATGAACTATCCCTTCTTGGTGAACGGCGGCAAGCCTCGCGACGATCAAGACGATGAAAAAGTCACCTATAGGCGCGGGCGAGTCGTTCGAACGCAGGCCGCCGCCCGGCGTTCAGGCGATGATGTCCGGGGTGATCTGGTCTTCGATGAAGGAGATGCGATCGCGCAACTGCAGCTTTCGCTTCTTCAGCCGCTGTAGCCGCAGCAGATCAGGCGCGGGCGATTGATGCAGCGCATCTATGGCGGCATCGAGGTCGCGGTGTTCCTGTTGCAGGCGGGCGAGCTCAGCTCCGAGTTCGCGATCTTCTTCGTCGGCCATAATGACGTACTGACTTGAATCGCGAAGAGCGGTGCGAAGGGTTGGAATATCAGCTTCGCGAATTATCTCCCTTGCCCGCGCCGCGCGCAAGTCGCGGGTTCCATGCGAGCGGTTCATTCTGGAATCCCGCAAAAATGATTGGCGCCCCCTTCAGTCCCCATCGACAGTCTTCATAGTTCATGTAGACTTTAGGGTTCGGGGCGAATCTGAGGTTCATCTCACCGAGGAGGTTCGAATGGCAATTCAGGCGCATCTCGCTGAACTGGAACGGAAACATCGCGTTCTGGAAAGCGAATTGCACGATGCTCTCAGGCACCTTTCCAGTGACGACCTGAGGATTGCCGAGTTGAAGCGCCGAAAATTGATGCTCAAGGACGAGATCGAAAGACTTAAATTCTCCACGGCCGGGACCGTCCACTAAATCCCAACTACTCGCTTTAAAGGGTCACGGAGGCAGTAGCCGTTGACTGCTGCAGGCTCGCTGCGAGCCTGCCTTCAACCGGCTGGGTTCGTTGTTTCCGCGCCCGGTTCACCGTTGAGCGGCGAGGGCGGCGACGTGATCGGCGATCGCAAGTGATGCGGTCAGGCCGGGCGACTCAATTCCGAACAGGTTGATCAGCCCGGACAGGCCGTGGTCCGCGGGCCCCTGGATCATGAAGTCCTGCGCCGCCACCGCCGGCGGCACGATTTTGGGCCGAATGCCGGAATAGGCGGGAATCAGGGTGTCGTCAGGCAGGTCAGGCCAGTAGCGCCGGATCGCGGGGTAGAACCGGGTCGCGCGCGCCGGATCGACGTCATAGTTCGGTGTTTCGATCCATTCCACGTCGGGGCCGAACCGAGGCTGGCCCGCGAGGTCGAGCGTGAGATGCACGCCAAGGCCGCCGGGCTCGGGGACAGGATAGATCAGGCGCGAAAACGGCGCACGGACGCTGCAACTAAAATAGCTTCCCTTGGCGAGGTAGGCCGGTGGAATCCGTTCCACGGGCATGCCGTCGATGCGGCGCGCCACTGCCGGAGCATCAAGGCCGGCGGCATTGACCAGCAGGTCACAGACGAGCGTCATCGGCGCGTCGCCGCCGGTTTTGATCTCAAGCCCATGAGGCGTCGCCCTGGCGCCCGACAGGGGAGTATGAAATGCGAACGCCGCGCCGTCCCGCTCGGCGTCACCGCGCAAGGCCAGCATGAAGGCGTGACTGTCGATGATGCCGGTCGAGGGAGACAGCAGCCCGGCCACGCAGCGCAGCGCCGGCTCAAGCGCGCGGGCCTCGTCGCCGTTCAGGAACCGGATGTCTTCAACGCCATTGGCCTCCGCTTGGGCTCTGATGATTTGCAGCCTGTCGACCTCGCCTTCGGTGGCCGCGACGATCAGCTTGCCGCACATGCTGTGTGGAATGCTGTGCTCCCGGCAGTAAGCGTAGAGGGCCGGGCGACCGCTGACGCAGGTTCGCGCCATCAGGCTGCCGGAGGGATAGTAGATGCCGGCGTGTATCACCTCGCTGTTGCGCGACGATGTTCCCGTTCCGATGTTCTCCGCAGCCTCGAGAACGATCACTTCCCGGCCGGCGCGTGCGAGCCGCCGCGCGACCGCGAGCCCGATCACGCCAGCGCCCACGACAACGCACTCGATCCTGTCCATTTGTAATCCGGACTGTTTTCCGATCAACGCGGCGCAATTCGCGCCCGCCCGTCATTGAAAGCCCGATTCAACGGCGTTGAATCAAACTCTACTTCATTCCCTCAATCGAGGATGATCCTGTCCGAAACCGGTTTCCGCTTTGCGCTGGGGGCCGTCCGTGGGTTGGGATCATGTTTTGGCGGGGGCCATTAATCATGAGAGATCGATTGTGGCAATCCGGATCACATTTGCCAGTCAATCTCAACCACGCGTGTTGAATAGGAGTTGAGGCCGCCGGGCCCGAATGCCGCATCCAAAGTTCTGCCGGCAACGTGTATTGCCGATGATTGTTTGATTTCGATAGTCGCAAGATCACACGATGGAATGGATGTGATGTATCCCAGGAGGCCAGGATCATGCTCTGGTCTTCATCGCGAAACGAGACGGGATGAAATGACGGACGAGGCGAGACTTGGTTCCGAAGCGACGGCACAGGCCGACAAGCCATTGTTGCAGGTCGATGCGGCCGTCAAGCGCTTTGGCGGATTTACCGCGGTGGATCATCTGTCGCTCGACATCAGGACGGGGGAGTTCTTTGCGCTGCTGGGGCCGAGCGGCTGCGGCAAGACCACGCTGCTCCGGATGCTGGGAGGGTTCGAGACGCCTGATGGCGGGCGCATCCTTCTCGACGGTCAGGACATATCCGGCGTTCCGCCGCATCGGCGACCGGTCAACATGATGTTCCAGAACTACGCGCTGTTTCCGCATCTGTCGGTGCGGGACAACATCGCGTTCGGGCTGAGGCGGGCGGGCATGCCGCGCGCCGACATCGAAGCGCGGGTCGCGGAGATGGTGGCGCTGGTGAGTCTGGAGGGCATGGAGAAGCGCAAGCCGGAGCAACTATCGGGCGGCCAGAGGCAGCGCGTGGCGCTGGCGCGCGCGCTCGCCCGGCGTCCGCGGCTGTTGCTGCTCGATGAACCGATGGCCGCGCTCGACAAGAAGCTGCGCGAGAACACGCAAGCCGAATTGATGCGGCTGCAGCGCCAGCTCGGCATGACCTTCATCATCGTCACCCATGACCAGGAGGAGGCGATGATGATGGCGGATCGCATCGGCGTCATGAATGCGGGGCGTCTGCAACAGGTGGCGACGCCGCGTGAGCTCTATGAGGTGCCGAACTCCCGCTGGATCGCCGAGTTCGTCGGCGGAATCAACATCATCGATGGCGCGGTGGAGTCGAGCGGCGGCGGCCGCATCACGGTCGCGACGCAGGCCGCCGGTTCGGTGACGGTGGCGACGCCCTTGCAGGCGCTGACGACGGATCAGGTGTGCGTTGCGATACGCCCGGAGAAGATTCGCCTGTCGAGCGGCGAGGCGGCACCCGATGCGGGAGATGCGGCCGGGACCAACCGCGTGGAAGGCGTCATTGCCGGCGTTAGCTATCTTGGCGGCCAGACCCGCTATCAGGTCAGGCTCGATCGCGGCGCGCTGCTGCATGCGTCGGTCGCCAACACCGTTCGGCGGGAGGCCGAAGCCTTCGATACGGCGCAGCGCGTGGTGGCGTGTTTCGCGCCGGACGATTGCATGGTGCTTGACCGATGAGCGGGCGGCGTCTTTTCTCCGCTCCCGCGCGCAGGGCGGCGATCGCGCCGTTTCTGTGGATGCTGCTGTTTTTCCTGCTGCCGTTCGGCTTCGTGCTGAAGATCAGCCTGTCGCACGCGGTGATGGCGCAGCCGCCTTATCTTCCCGTGTTCGATCCGGCCGAGGGCATTGCTGCTCCCAAGGCGGCCATCGCGGCGTTTTCGCTCGACAATTTCAGGCTGCTTGCGTCCGATCATTTTTACGTCCTGTCCTACCTGCGGAGCGTCGTGGTCGCCCTGGTCTCGACCTCGATCCTGCTCGCGGTCGGCTATCCCATCGCCTACGGCATGTCGCGCCTGCCGGCACGCTGGCAGCCGATTGCGATGATCCTGGTGATCGTGCCGTTCTGGACCTCGTTCTTGATCCGCGTGTACGCCTGGATCAATATTCTCCAGCACGACGGCATCCTGAACAACGTGCTGATGGCGCTGCGCCTCATCAGCGCGCCCGTCGTCTGGCTGTCCACCGACGCGGCGATGTATATCGGGCTGGTCTATTCCTACCTGCCTTTCATGATCCTGCCGCTCTACGCGACATTGGCGAAAATCGATCCCGCGCTTCTTGAGGCTTCCGCCGACCTCGGCGGCTCGCGCCTGACCACTTTCTGGCTGGTGACGGTGCCGCTGTCGCTGCCGGGGATCGGCGCGGGCGCGCTGCTGTGCTTCATTCCGATCGTCGGCGAGTTCGTGATTCCGGATCTGCTCGCGGGGTCGGCGTCGCCGATGATCGGGCAGACGCTGTGGCTGGAATTCTTCAACAACCACGATTGGCCGGTGGCGTCGTCGATCGCCGTCGTGCTGCTGGTGCTGCTGCTGGCGCCGCTTCTTGTTTACGAGCGCGTGCAGCGTCGCCGGTTGGAAGGGACGCGATGATGGCGAGGCCGGCGCTCGCCAGACTGTCGCCGTTCAACATTACGTCGCTCGCGCTTGGTCTGGCGTTTCTGTACCTTCCTATCGTCATTCTCGTGATCTATTCGTTCAACGCCTCGCGGCTGGTGACGGTCTGGGGCGGATGGTCGTTGCGCTGGTACGTGGAGTTCTTCAACGACGAGGCCATGTTGTCCGCGCTTGCGATGAGCCTGCGAGTCGCCGCGATGTCGGCCACGGCTGCGACCATTCTGGGAACGCTGGCCGCGGTCGCCCTGACGCGCGCGGGGTCCTTCCATGGACGAACGCTGTTTTCGGGAATGCTGTACGCGCCGCTGGTGATGCCCGAGGTGATCACCGGTTTGTCCCTGCTGCTGCTGTTCGTTGCGGTCGATGCGCAGCGCGGGTTCTGGACGGTCACGATCGCGCATACGACGCTGACCATGTGCTTCGTGACCGTGGTGGTGCAGTCACGCCTCGGTTCGCTCGATCGAAGCCTGGAGGAGGCCGCGATGGACCTCGGCTGCGATCCCTTCTGGGCGTTCGTCAAGGTGACGTTGCCGCTGATCCTGCCATCGGTCGTCGCGGGCTGGATGCTTGCCTTTACGCTGTCGATGGACGACGTCGTGATCGCGAGTTTCACCACCGGACCGGGCTCGACGACGCTCCCGATCCGGATTTATTCGGAGGTGCGCCTCGGCGTGAAGCCTGAGATCAATGCGATCTGCACATTGATCGTCGGATCGATCGCCGTGGTCATCGTGGTCGCGTCGCTGGTCTCGAAACTCTCAAGCCGGCAGGGCGAAAACGCAGCGCCCTTGTAGGCGCCGGATCGAGGAACGGCTTGGGATTGACGAAGTGTCTGCGGAGAAAACTCAGTTCGAATGCGATGTCCCGGACCCGCTCGCGGCATCGGGGACGGCTGCCTCCGGAACCGGCTTATGATCCGTCAGACGCTCGATCACGGAGCGGACCGCATCGCGAGCCCTGCGGTCCCTGACCGCATCGAGCAGCGGCGCTGACGCCTTGGACCGCCGTATCAGGCTTTCAGGATCGGGGAAGACCAGCGGATCGTCCCACGGCCCCTGCACCACGAACGGCAGTTCGAAATTGTCGGCTCCCGCAGCCGAAGTCAGGCTTGCGGTGCCCTTGAGATCGTAGTCCCGCGAAGGCACCGAGGCCGTGCCGGTCAAGGTGAGACGCGCCGCCGGTCCTTCGACGCGCACGTCGGTCGCGACGGCGACTCCGTCGTCGAAATTGAGGGTGACATTCAGCTTGTCGAAGGGTGTCTTTCCGCTGCGGAAACTGCCGCCGCCGGAGAGCGGCCGCCGCTCCAGCCGCTTCAGCAACTGCTCGACATTGAATCCGCTGATGGCGCCGTCGTGACCGTTCAGAACCGCTGTCCCGTCGAGCGATTGCGCCAGTCCGTACGGACTCGATCCCCTGGCCTCAAGCGAAACATTCAGGTTGCCGCGTCCGGAGAGCCGGCCGGTGCCGAACAGATCGCTGACGCAGGCTTGCAGATCGACGTCGATAAGCTGAAACTGCGCCTTCACATCGGCGGCTTCCTCGGCGTGCGAGATGGCGAACGATCCCTTCGCGACGCCGTCATAGATTTGCGCCTCGCCGATGCTGAGCGCCAGCGATCCGTTGCGAAGGTTGGCGCCGAGCGCGGTTTTGCCCAGCCTGGTGGATCCGACGATGACCTTCGCCGCCGAAAGCCGCATGTCGAGGTCAGTGGCGGACAGCGCGCGCAGATCGAACAGTTGCCGGTTCCAGTCGCGAGCCCCGCTGGCGAGCAGCCGGATCGTCTTGACGTAAGGCGTGAAATCCAGCGTGCCGGCAGCCAGCGTAGCCTGCAGGGTCTGCCGTCCGTTGTTGGCGTAGGTCATGACGCCTTCGGCGACGTTACCGTCGATTTCGATGTTGACGTTGGTGAGCGCGACCGACGAACCGATCACGCTGGCGCGCGCCTTGAGCGAGAAACGATCGAATCCGCCGCTGCCGGGAGGAGGCTGCCCGATCCACCGCAGCGCCTCGCGCAAGGAAGTGCTGTCGGCGGACAGCGTACCTTCCATGATCAGGCTGACCGGATTGGCGACCGTGCCGTCAAACGCGAACTTCAGCCGGGGACTGGCGACCTTGATCTTCAGGCCGGATCGCTCGCCTGATAGCGCCGCGAGAAAGTCGCCGAGGCTGATGCTGCCGTCGACACGCTCTCCACGCCAGTCGAATTGTCCGGTCGCTGCGAACGAGCGGGAAATCGAGGGCCACGCCAGCGAAAGGTCGATACCGTGGAGATTTTCGGAAATCCTGCCGTCGCCGTCTTCATAGCTGAGTTCGCCATTCTGGATTCGGATTTCCGAGAACGAGAGCGGGTTGTCGGCGCCGGGCTTCATGTTCCGCGCAATCGTTTCCATGAAGGGGGTCCAGTTGCTTCGGCCGTCGGCAGCGCGCCTAACGCGGATGTGAGGGTGGAGCAACATGACGTCGGCGATCTGGAACCGCTGCATGAGCAGCGGAAACAGGCGCAGATTGGCGGTCAGCGCCTCGACGCTGAGCGCTGGCGCATCGGCGTCGCCGCCCTTGATGCGGACATCATGGAAGGAAACATAGCTGCCCGGAAAAACCGAGACGTCGATGCGGCCGTCCGCGACGAAGTCGAGCCCCGTCACCGTTCGGATTTGGGTTTCGACGGCGTCTCGGAGGGCATCGTGGTCGAGCAGGCGAGACATGGAGATCAGCCCCGTCAGGCCGATCACCGCAACTCCCAGAATGGCCGCGACCGATATTCCCAGGCGCTTCATTCCTTGGGCCATCGTCCTTGGGTCATCGTCAATCAACATGTCCGGGATGGGGTGACGCCTGCCGGTTCCGCGCTGTCCGGCGGCGCGCGCAACTTGATTGGTTTTCTTGACGCTTTCAAGGCCGCCGATCGTTCGATTTTGACATTTGCGGGCCGCCACGGCGCGTTTGATCTTCGCAGCCAGATCGCTGCACCGAGGCCAGCGATTGTCAAATTCGCGTCGCCAGGATCGGATAAGCCTCCAATTGACGCCCCGCGCGTATTTTGCCTAACTACTTCTCGTTCTGCCCGCGCCGGCAAGCGGCGCCATTCTCCATGCAGGTCGCAACTCATGAAAAAGGTCTACCCTGACGCCAAATCGGCCCTCGACGGCCTTCTCAGGGACGGCATGATGATCATGTCAGGCGGATTCGGCTTGTGCGGCATCCCGGAAACGCTGTCCGAGGCCATTCGTGACTCGGGAGTCAAGGATCTGACATTCGTGTCCAATAACGCCGGCGTCGATGGCATCGGACTGAGTCGCTTGCTCGAAACGCGGCAAATCAGGAAGATGATTTCGTCCTATGTCGGTGAGAACAAGCTTTTCGCCCAGCAGTATCTCGCCGGCGATCTGGAGCTTGAATTCAATCCACAGGGCACGCTGGCCGAGCGCATTCGCGCGGGCGGCGCCGGCATTCCGGCATTCTACACCAAGACCGGCGTCGGCACGCTCATTGCCGAGGGCAAGGAGGTGAAGGAATTCGACGGCCAGAAGTACCTCATGGAGCGAGGACTGTTCGCCGATCTCGCCATCGTTCACGCCTGGAAGGGCGACACCGCCGGCAATCTGGTCTATCGCAAGACCGCGCGAAACTTCAATCCGATGATGGCGACCGCCGCGAAGGTGACCGTCGCGGAAGTCGAACATCTGGTGCCTGCCGGCGAGATCGATCCCGATCACGTCCACACCCCCGGCATCTTCGTCAAGCGCATCGTCGAGGTCGGCGGCGCCAGGAAGCACATCGAGTTCCGTAATACCCGTCCACGCCCGGCGGCGGCATGATCCGGAAAAGCACCAAGCTCCTTGCAATGATGACAAGGTGACAGGAGAGCCTCATGGCCTGGACCCGCGAGCAGATGGCGGCGCGCGCCGCCAAGGAATTGCGCGACGGCTATTACGTCAATCTCGGAATCGGTATCCCGACGCTGGTGTCGAACTTCATTCCCGACAATATCGACGTTCAGCTTCAGAGCGAGAACGGCATGCTCGGCATGGGTCCCTTCCCTTATGAAGGCGAGGAGGATCCCGATCTTATCAACGCGGGCAAGCAGACCGTCACGGAATTGCCGACCACCAGTTATTTCTCGTCGGCGGACTCGTTCGGCATGGTGCGCGGCGGTCATATCGACCTCTCGATCCTCGGGGCGATGCAGGTGGCGCAGAATGGCGATCTCGCCAACTGGATGATCCCCGGCAAGATGGTCAAGGGAATGGGCGGCGCGATGGATCTCGTCGCCGGCGTCAAGCGTGTCCTCGTCGTGATGGAGCATTCCGCCAAGGATGCGCCGAAGCTGCTCAAGCGATGCACGCTGCCGCTGACCGGCGAACGGGTTGTCGATATGGTCGTGACCGATCTTGCGGTGTTCACCATCGACAAGCACGGCGACGGGGGCATGAGGCTGATCGAACTCGCCGGCGGCGTTACGCTCGATGAGGTCAGGGCCAGGACCGAAGCCGAATTCGGCGTCGCGCTGCCGAACGCCTGAGGCGGTGCGCGACCGCCGCGCGACGGAGGGCATTGCGCTTATAGCAGCGCGGAGAAAGCGCGCCCGCCCCGAGGTCAGTCCTGGGATGGCGCGCTCGCTTGCGCGAACACCACCTCGATCAGCGTTCCGGAGTGTGGTCCGGTTTTAATGTGAAACTGGGCGCGATTGGCTTCCACCAGCGCCTTGGTGAGCGACAGGCTGACGCCCGCGCTTTTTGATGCCTGATCGCTCGGCGGTGGCGTGCGGAACGGTTCCGTCGCCGCGGCCAGTTCATCTTCGCTAAGGCTGTGCCCGGAGTCCCGCACACGCAACGCCACGTCACCGAAATCATTGACCGCCGTGGAAACGATGACCTGTCCGCCGGCGTTGGCCAGGTGGATCGAATTTCCGATCAGGTTGAGCGTGATCTGGCGCAGCGCCTGTGCGTCGGCGACGATCGCCGGCAGCGTGTGCGCGAGCGAGGTCCGTATGATGATGCGCTCGCGATTGGCCTGCGGCTGCATCACCGCGACGCATTGCTCGACGATGTCGTTGAGATTCTGGTTGACGAATGCGAGATCAAGTTTTCCGGTCTCGATCCGCGACAGGTCGAGCAGATCGTCGATGAAGGAGATGATGCGTTCGCCCGAGGCACGGATGTCCTTCATGTATTCGACATAACGCTCGTTTCCGAGCGAGCCGAACTTTTCATCGATCATTACCTCGGCAAACCCGATGATGGAGTTCAGCGGCGTTCGGATTTCATGGCTGATCCGCGCCAGCACGTCGGCCTTGGCGTTCGCCGCGCGCTCGGCCTGCCGTCGCGCCTGCGACAGCTCGGTCTCGGTTTTCTTTGACTGCGACAGGTCGCGAAACGCGGCGAAGAAGTTGGGTCCGGCAGCCTGGGTCCGGCCCATCGTCATCGATAGCGGGATCAAGCCGTCCTCGCCCATCCGGCCCACCACCTCGCGGCCGTGATCGAGTTGGTTTGCGTCGTCGTCCGTGAGACTCTTGAGATAGTCGCGCACCGCGTCCTGGCTTTCCGGTGCGAAGAGATCAACGAGATTGCGTTGGGTGAGCGTGTCGCCGGGAAGTCCGAACAGGGTTTCGGCGCTATGGTTGCAGGCGGTGATGTTTCCGCCGTCGTCGAACATCAGAAGGCCTTCGGCTGCTCCGTCGACGATGGTGGCAAGCTCTTCGGCGGTGGCGTGGCCGACGCGGGAGGGCGCCGATGCGCCGCCGCATATCAAGGCGTGCGCGGGCTCGCCATCCCAGGAGACCGCGAAAAGCCGGGCGGCGAGCGGCTGTTGCGGCGCGCCCGACGGCGGCGTTACCGAGACCGTGACCGGAGAGCCCGTGGGCGGCGTGCCGACGGCGTCGGGCAGGGCGGCTTCAACCGGGTCGGCTTCAACCATGCGGGCTTCGACCAGCAGGGCGTCGAGTCCGCCTGCCTCTTGCAGCGTCTCAAGGCTCTGGTAGCCGACCTGCGCGAGAAACGCCGCATTGGCGTATAGCGCGCGGCCGGCCCTGTGGATCATCACGCCGCTTGGAATCAGGTCGAGGATCTGGCTGTCGCGCGCGACCGTGGTCCGCCGCGGAGCGGGTTGTTCGGGCGATGACGGTTCGTCCGCCTGCTCTCGGGTGATTGCCGACGCCCCCGCCGCAACCGGCGGCTCGGCGTTATCCTCAGGCCTGGCGGCTTCCGGCTCGCCCTCCAGCCGCGCCGAGAGCTGGCGCGCCAGTTCATTGAAGGCGTGGTTCTCGACAGGGGTAAGGGGAGGCGGGTTCAAGTCGACCGGAGGCCTGAACGGCAGGACATTCTTGGGCGTTTCCACGGTGGTGTCCGGTTCTGTTGGTTGCTGAAGAGGTTCGGAAGGTTTGTCGTCGGCGGAGTTTGCTGAGTCCACCGGCGCCGGATGGGAGGTTTCGCTAAACAAGAACTCGCTGCGCCGACTTGCTGCGAGCCGCGCCAGACCTTCGCGATCGCGGCAGACGCCGAAGCCGCGATAGCCGACGAAATTGCGTGTGCGGTCATAGATCGGAAGCCCTGACAGTTCGACGCGTAAACGCGCGTCCGATCCATCGACGGGCCAAAGCAGCGTGACGCCGCTCCAGGTGTTGCGGGTTTGAACCGCCCGCGCGAGGCGGCCTTCAGGATCGAGTCCGAAGACGTCCGAGATCTCGCTCCATAACCGGCCAAATCCCGTGGCTGTCCGCATTCCGATGGTGCGAGTGAATTCATCGGATCCGATCGAGAAGCGGCCTTCGGCGTCCATCCTCCACATGAAGCGCAGGGGATGACGCCTCCGCGCCGGAGGTGCGGACGACGGACGGTTGCCTGGCTCGGGCGGTGACCGGACCGCTTGCGCGGGAAGAACGGTCTCGGCGTTTTGCAGCGGAGATTCAGGCTCCGGTTCGGCCAAAGGTTGCGCTTGATCGGGGGAGCGATCCGGGACGTTCTTCTTAAGAAAAGCGACAAGCCCGATATCGCCACCGCTTCCGACTCTTTGCAGCACCAGCCGCCAAAGTCCGATCGAGGTCTCAGCGCGGCCCTCGCGCAGCGCTTGATCGCGCAAGCTATCGAGACCGCCCTCGGAGAGGCTGCCGATGCCGAACAGCGACCGTCCCTTGATGCTGGCGGCGACGAACCTTCCATCATGCGAGAATGCCGCGACCGGCGCATCGACGCCCGCTACCAGTTGCTGCAATCGCTCGACCAGCGTTATGCCACGACCGGCCGGCTCAGCGGCCCTGACAAGAATGGCGCTGCCGACGCCCGGAAAATCGAGCCGCGAGCAGGCGCAGGTGAGAAGGCGTCCCAGCCCGGCATAGCCCCGCATTCGTTCAAGCCGCACGGCGCCCGAGGACGGCAGCCGGCTCGCGAGCTGCGCCACCTGCCGTCGGCGTGGGTCGTCGAGGTTGAAGGTTCGCGAAGCAAGAGCCGAGGCGTCGGTCGCTCCGACAATAGAGACGCCCACCGGATTGGCCCACAGGATGCGGGCGCCGTCCAGCGACCACAGCCACGCAGGCATGGCGCTCGCCGCATGAACGGCCAGCCGTGGGTCGGTCATGCCCTGCAACTGGAAATCGGCGCTAGTCTCGGCGCTATTCATGGGCACTGCGTGTTGAAGGTCCCTGGCTCTTGCATTCCCCGGCTGCGTATCTCGGCTTGAAGGGCCGCAGTCCTGTCAGATCGTCAGTATCGCGCCCGTCTTGTCCGAGGTCCACGGCCCGTCTCCTGAAATCCCCGGCAAAGCCGGGATAACCTTAATTCGGCCGCGGTCATGGACCTCCGCGGTCGGTGACACGTTGGAGTGGTGCGGGGGAACCGGAGGACGGAACCCACGAAAAAAGAGTCACCACAGGGAGCAGACCATGAGCGAGCAGGGACGGTATTCTGAAGCTGCGAACGAAACACGGTCGATGGCGGAGGCGGGTCTGGAGCAGGCGCGCAAGGCGCTCGAAAATTTTCTCGCCGGCGCCGAGCAGACCGCCAATTCCATCGAGGGGCGCAACGAAGCGGTTCGTGACAGCGTGCGAGATATCAGCAGTAAAGCCATCTCCTTCGCACAGCAGAATATGACCGCATCACTGGACTATGCCGAGAAACTGGTCCGCGCGAGGGACCTTTCCGAGGTGATGCGGCTGAACACTGACTATGTGCAGGATCAGATGAGGGCCTTGACCGAGCAGGCCAGTGAAATAGGGCAGAGCATGGGCCGGGCCGCCCTGGGAGAAGGGAAGCCTCAAGACTGAGACTTGGCGGAGGCTGGAGGCCGCACGCAGACATTATCCCGCGCCCGTTGGCCGAGACGCGTTTTGCGTCGCAATACATTGTTGCGTTGCACAAAGATGTCGTGTTAGGATTGTAGCCAGATACTGGCCTGATCGGCTCGCAAGTCAGGCCGAGACGCAGGCCAATCGCTGCTGCCGATCATGCGGCGCTCACAACATGCAAAGGATATGACCATGACCAATCCAGCCGATGCTTTCGAGGTTCCCGAGCAGGTGCGTGCATTCGCCGAAAAGGGTGTTTTGCAAGCGCGAGACACCTATGCAAGGTTCAAGGACGCCGCGCAGGACGGCAACGGGGCGATCGAGGCCGTGTTCAACGCTGCGACCAAAGGCGCACATGATTACTCTACGAAGCTGCTCGATTTCGGTCAGGCGAACACCAATGCCGGTTTCGATTTTCTGCAGGCTCTGGTCGGTGCGAAGTCATTGTCCGATGCGACCGAGCTATGGAGCACCCATACTCGCAAGCAGTTCGGGACATTCGCGGCCCAGGCCAAGGAATTGACTGAACTGACACAGAAGATCGCAGTCGAAACCGCGGAGCCTGTCCGGACCGGCGCGTCGAAGTTTTTCCAGCCCGTCGCCTGATTCAACGCGTTTTTATTCACGCGAACCGGTACCACCCTCGGGTCAAGCCCGAGGCTGGAAAGCGCCAGAGCCTTTCCGCCTGTGATGGAAACCGGAAGCGGCCCTGTGATTTGATCTGACGCGTTTTTCCGCACAGATCGGATAACGCCTGACCAGTCGAACCCGGGCCTCTTGCCCGGGTTTGTCGTGTCTGCCGTTCCGATGCGATCAGATCCGGCTCTTACGCACGGTCTAGGCCGGATCGACATTCACGGCAGCCAGATCAGGGCTGCGGCCAGGTGAACGAAGCCCGTGAAGTGAACGGTGCGCCTGTCGTAGCGTGTGGCGAAACGGCGGAAGTGCTTGAGACGGTTGAAGCAGCGCTCGATCCGGTTGCGGTGTTTGTAGAGACCGGCGTCATGCGGGATGATGATTTTGCGTGTCCTGTTTGAGGGGATCACCGCTTCGGCGCCCATGCCGGCGATGAGTGCACGCAAGGCGTTGCTGTCATAAGCCTTGTCGGCCAGCACGGCGTCCCCGGCCTGGGCTTCGAGCAGCGCGGGGGCTTGTGTGATGTCTCCGACCTGCCCGGCGGTGACGATGAAACGCAAGGGTCGGCCCAGCGCATCGGCGAGCATGTGGACCTTGGTGGTCAGTCCACCTCGGGAACGCCCCAGCGCCTGATCCTTGGCCCCCCTTTTCCGGTAGCCGCCTGCTGATGGGCTCGAACGATGGTTGAGTCGAGCATCAGATACTGGTTGTCGCGATCGGCTGTCAGGGTGGAGAACACCCGTTCCCACACACCGGCATGGCACCACCTGCTGAACCGCCGATGCACCGTCTTCCAGCGACCATAGCGCTCCGGCAGGTCACACCAGTGCGCGCCGGATCGCAGAACCCACAGGCAGCCGTTCACAAACAACCGATTATCCGATCCCGTCCGTCCCGGATCAGAGGCCTTGCCTGGCAGCAACGGTGCAATCTTCGCCCACTGATGATCGCTCAGCTCATACCGCTTGATCCCCATCGTGCAGCTCCGTGTCAGAATCACGGAACCCTATGAATCAGCGATCAGACCGCCTGGGAATCCTGAATGTCGATCCGGCCTAGAGCATTTCCGGCGAAGTGGATACCGGTTCGCCGCAAGAATATGCGACCGGACAACCATTTCTAGAGCATGGGTCCGATTCAACTTGATCGGATCATGCTCTAGGCTGCTGCGGAGCCATATTCGCGACAGGATGCCGAGGGATTGCCGACTTCGCTGACGCGAGGAAGCGGCCTCACAGATTGGATCGTTGTGGCCTTGCCAAAGCGGATCGTTGCACCTAGTTTCCGCCCCGTTCGCACTGCGTTTCGAGCGCGCGGGCATGATGCAGTTGTAGCTCAGTTGGTTAGAGCGCCTGTCTGTGGAACAGGAGGTCGGTGGTTCGAGCCCACCCAACTGTACCAACGAAATCAATAAGTTAGTAGAAGTCGCGTTTTGTTCGCTGCGTTTGGGTAGCGAGTTTGGGTAGCGCGCGAACGCCCTTTCCAATCGCGACGTTCGCATAACTCGCTTATCCCCAAACCGAGTGTGGTCCGGAGCGTCGGATTGCGGAGGTTATTAGTTCGGCTAAAAGCGCGAATCGATGCATTGTTCGTCGAGCCTGAGAGGAACGAAAATGCTAGCGCGAAACGAACAAGGCGATCCTGCAAAAGATCTCTTGGCATTCGCCAAAAGGCGTCGCTTCGCAACAATCCTTGCCGATCCCCCTTGGCAGTTCATTAATCGGACTGGAAAGATGGCGCCGGAGCATCGGCGCCTCGCTCGTTACAGCACCATGACTTTGCCAGAGATATCGGGCTGAGTTCAAAACCCCCAGCTAGGGTTGGCGCGCAGTACGAGAGGCGCTGAGCCGCATGCCGCGTGGCTGCTCGACCTGATTGGGGCACAGTCGGATATCACGCTTGAAGAAGTCCGGGTCCTGCTGCGCGAGCGCGGCATTACGGTCAGCGTGGCAACGGTGTGGAGCTTCTACGACCGGCGCGGCATCAGCTTCAAAAAAAAGCGTTTACGCGACCGAGCAGGATCGGCCCGACGTGGCGATGGCCCGCGAGGTCTGGAAAGCGCAACAAGGGCTGCTTGATCCAGCCCGCCTCGTCTTCATCGATGAGACCGGCACCTCGACCAACATGGCGCGATTGCGTGGCCGCTGCCGCCGTGGCCAACGCCTGGTCGGCAAGATTCCACACGGTCACTGGAAGATCACCACCTTCGTCGCGGCACTGCGCCACGACGCTATCACCGCTCCCTTTGTCATCAACGAGCCGATGAATGGCGAGATCTTTCGCGTCTACCTGCAACGATGCCTGGTCCCGACCCTGAAGCCAGGCGACATCGTGGTGATGGACAATCTGCCCGCCCACAAGAACGACGATGTTCGACAAATCATCGAGGCCGCTGGCGCGCAGTTGCGCTATCTGCCGCCGTACTCGCCCGACCTCAACCCGATCGAGATGGCGTTCGCAAAGCTCAAGGCCCATCTGCGAAAGGCCGCCGAGCGATCGATCCCCGCACTCTGGAACAGGATCGGTTCTATCCTCGATCTCTTCTCTCCAGACCAATGCATCAACTTCTTCAATCACGCCGGTTATGCGTAATCTCAATCCAAAATGGCTCTAGGTAGCGAATTTGGGTAGCCCGCGACATTAATGATCCAGTCATTTCGTCGATTGTCGGGCGGCCGCCGCTCGTAGTCGACGAGGCCCGAACCAGCCTGGCTGCACGTAAAGCGTATGAGTGAGGATCGCCGGCACTGTAGTTGTCTTGTTGGAGCCCTTGGATGACTCACGAATTCCTTGACCGGTGCGAAAGCCCTGGGACGGAAATTTTGTGCTCGTTACGAGTGTCCGCCGTCAGGGCTCTTGAGACAGTTTAGGGGTTTTCGGGAAGGGAGGATTTCTGGATCATCGCAGCCAATTTGGAGCGCAGATGAGACAGAAATCCGGGCCGGAGAAAGCACCGGCAGAGCAGGTCGTGAAGGACATCCGCCGGGCAACGCGCCGGCAGTTCTCGGCTGAAGAGAAGATCCGCATCGTGCTGGAAGGCGTGCGCGGCGAGGAGAGCATCGCCGAGCTGTGTCGGCGCGAGGGGATCGCCTCGTCGATGTATTACGGCTGGTCGAAGGAGTTCCTCGACGCCGGCAAGCGCCGTCTCGCTGGTGACACGGCCCGCGCCGCGACGTCGGACGAGGTGAAAGAGCTGCGCCGTGAGGCGCAGGCCCTGAAGGAGGCCGTGGCCGATCTCACCCTGGAAAACCGCCTGCTGAAAAAAAGCATGCTCGCGGATGGGGAGGACGACACATGAGGTATCCTGCATCCGAAAAGGCCGAGATCATTCGCCTGGTCGAGGCCTCGCATCTGCCGGCACGGCGAACCCTGGACAAGCTCGGCATCCCGCGCGCCACGTTCTATCGCTGGTACGATCGCTATCTCACCGGTGGGATCGAGGCTCTGGCCGATCATCGCTCGCGGCCGGATCGTGTCTGGAACCGGATTCCTGACCCAATCCGGGCCGAGATCGTCGAGCTGGCGCTGCGCGAAACGGAGCTGAGCCCGCGCGAGCTGGCGGTGCGCTTCACCGACGAGAAGCGCTACTTTGTCTCGGAGGCGTCGGTATATCGGCTGCTGAAGGCTCATGATCTCATCACCAGCCCAGCCTATATCGTCATCAAGGCGGCGTCTGAGTTCAAGGACAAGACGACAGCGCCCAACCAGCTCTGGCAAACCGACTTCACCTACCTGAAGATCACGGGTTGGGGCTGGTATTATCTCTCGACCGTGCTCGACGACTTCTCCCGCTTCATCGTCGCCTGGAAGCTCTGCGCCACGATGCGGGCGGATGACGTCACCGCCACGCTCGATCTGGCTCTGGCGGCATCGGGGCTCGACCAGATCACGGTCGCGCATCGGCCGAGGCTGTTGAGCGACAACGGCGCCTCATACATCTCGGCCGAACTCGCTACCTGGCTCGACGGCAAGGGCATGAAACACGTTCGCGGCGCGCCGTATCATCCCCAGACGCAGGGCAAGATCGAGCGCTGGCATCAGACCCTGAAGAACCGCATCCTGCTGGAAAACTACTATCTGCCCGGCGACCTTGAACGGCAGGTCGCGGCCTTCGTCGAGCACTACAATCACGGCCGCTATCACGAGAGCATCGATAATCTCACGCCCGCTGACGTCTACTTCGGCCGCGGGCAGACCATCCTCACCGAACGCGAAAGGATCAAACGCCAGACCATCCACCAAAGACGCTTGCAGCATCACCTGCAGGCCGCCTAACCTCAAACCCAGATGAGCCAGAACCTCCGTTCCCGTGACCCCGGAACAGTCTCAATTCATCTGACGACGGACACGTTACGAGGAGCAAACGATTCAGCAGGCTATCGTTCAAAAGCTGGCTCGATCGCTTAGCGGCTGCATGCGGCTTTGCCGCACATAATGGACATGTACGGAGGCATGCCACCTCGCGCCGATATCAACGGTGCTTTCAAGAGGTTCAGATACATAAATCAGCAACGTGACACGATGAACTACTTTTACCGCGCAGTATTCGACCAACTTTACGACGCGATGTGGAAATTAGAAGAAGAGCTAGATACAGATATACGAGACTGATCTCCTCTACGCGCGACAAAGTGGCCCATCTTGATGACGGTTGCAAGACCGATCCGGTTTGCAGGAAGGCAGCGCCGCTAGGCTTCGGTCTGCCGTTTTCGCGCTTCCGCGTAACTGCTTCGCTACTGCATCGGCTAAACGAAAGGGGTTATCGCACGAACTCTTCTGTCAAAAAGCAGTTCGCGGCACAGATTAAGTTATCAGTCGTTAGTCGAGAGTTGGGTGCCCCCTGATACATGCGCAAACGCTTCCAGCCAACCAGGCTTGCTCAGAGAACACTGGCCTGAGGGGCGCTCGAACATCAATCGTGCTGCATGAGGAACGACGGGCTGGCTGACGAATTGTTCAGGTCATCACAGTCTGCGAAGGAGCGCATTCGATGAGCTATGATCGTGAAACGCGGCCCAGTGTCGGTAAAGATGTGCATCAGGATCCGCAAGGTCGCCATCCTCCGCCGGCTCCCGATAACCTGCGTCCGTCCAGCAATCCGGGTTCCGCCGACACGCCGAATCCAGATCCGGGATATCCTGGTCAAGCTGCGATAAACGAAAAAAATCGCGGACAACAGCAGAACAGCGGCAGCAGGCCGCAAGTGCAGCAATCGCAGGATGAGGGGAGGCGAAAGGCCGAAATTCGGGATGCCGTAGAGGAAGATGATCCGGCCAGGAAACCTCAGGGGCAGGAAAAAGTCGGTTACAGCGGCGGCACCTGATAGAGCGTTGCCGGTCCCGTATGAAAGGCCGCTCCTGGTGGGGCGGCTTTTCTGCGACAGGAACCACTCTCGATCGCGCGGATTGAACCGTGTGGGACGGGGTTCTCCGGACTCCATCAGGATTTGCCGGGGCCTCGTTCCGCTGATCAACCTGCCTTGGGAGATTTGAAATGTCAGATCATAGAGAGATTGTGTACTCGACCTCGGAAGGAATGGATTATCCGGCGCACGAGCAGACGTATAAATCCTTCATTAAGATCGGAGTGATCGGTGCGGCGGCGGTAGCAACCGTTGTGATTATGATGGCGATCTTTCTTACGTGATCGCCCCATTCGCGGCGACCTCTGTTATCTCGCCCGGCCCAGTGCCGGTGAAGGATTGCATGCCTTCGTACAACGGGCGAGCATATTGCGCTACGACAACACCCGTCACAGGGTATCTATGTATAATTGACCTCAACCGGCACTATTTATTCGTCCCTTGGTGCTGGTGATGGCCGTCAGGGTACTCGCCGCTGCCTTGGCGGCCTTTTTATGAGCATAAGCCCTGCGAATTGCATCAGGCCGATCCATTTGCCTGATGCCGGCATTGGATGGCCGCGAGTTATTGGTCAGTATCTTCTGTCGCCGCGATTGTCCCATGCCGCGTGGGTAAAAAATCCTTTCGTCACATCTTCCATGGACCCCGGCGCCGCTTGCCTGTCGAAGAGAGTTTCGGTCCGAGACCAAGCGATCGCTTGCACATAATAGCCATCTCGGATTCACCGAATGAACGCACAAACCTCCGGCGATCGACACCTTTCGACGTTATCTTTCGTATGCATCGCTTCTTAGGAGAGGGCCGCAGCTCAGCGCGGGTTGTCGCCGTCAATATCAACACGAAGGCGTGTGACCATGTTTGCAAACAGGATAACCTGATCAAAAAACGAGGTCGTTCATAAAGAGCCGCAATGCATAGGCTTTTGAACCAGCATAGGAGCAGTTATGAAACTGAATGCGACACAGGTACAACAGACTCTGAATCAGATGGACGCACAGGTTCTTCCTGAAGATCACCCGGCAGCCCGTAAGCTGAGTGAGTTATTCGGTGACCACACCTTCTTTGTTGATGAAAGCGGCCTAAAGGTTCTGGAATCGACCGAGCCCGCGGCGGCCGAAGCCCAGAGGGGTTCGGTCGTTAGCCTGGCTGACTGGAACGACGGCAAGTTCAGCAGCTTGAGGCCGCACGATCCCGCAGTGACGGGAACGGTAATCGTGTTGGAGCAGTCGAAACAGTGATGTGATGGATTGATCGTCTTGCCGAGACGATCTCAGGCCATCCCCATGACAAGCAGATGTTGCTCATCCGACGAGCTGTGTTAAACAGCACTCCTGTCGATCAAATACTGAGGATCATATAGGAGTGCTATTTTGGCTAAGAAGACAAAGACGATCCGCCGCGAGTGGACGAAGGATGACGTGAAGACCCTCAAGCTACTTGCAAAGCAAAAGGCCGGCGTTGCGAAGATTGCAAAAAAGTTGAAGCGCACTCCCGGTGCAACGGCGGCGAAAGCCTATACGCTGGGCGTGTCGCTACGCATGCAGTAGCGGATCGCTGCAAAAGTACGACCGTCCCACTGATAATCACTCAGGTGATCTAAACGCAGCAGTCGGCGTGTCATTCAGGCATGGTGTGGCGAGGCTGGAGCCTTCCCGCTTCTGAGTGGATCAGAAGCGGGACTCCATGATGTGGTTTGACGCGTTCTTCACGGGAACCGGGATATCCCATTCCCTTGGTCAAGCCGAGTTGGTCAAGCCCGAGGATGTGATTTGCTTGGAAACGCTGGAACGGTTTAGATGCTGATGAAATATCCTGTTCCGCCATGGCCGGGCCCTGTCCCGCGACCATCTGAGTCTTGGCTTGTAGCTTTCCAATCAGGGCAGGAGCATCGGAGGCGCGCCCGTTATTGATGGCGTGCTTACGCGCTCGCAAAGAATTTCCTGTCTCATTCAGACAGAAGTTCCGGCATCACGGAAAGAGGGCTGCTCAGTTGCGGCGGCTGAAGATCGAGTGAGGCTGAAGATTCGCGCTATTGAGGTTGAGCGTCCAATTCCTGCTTGAGCGCATCGATCAATCGTTGATCATCCGTGCGTACCCTGAGGTATCCATTCCAGGTGATAGGGCCAACCTTTGTCGGACCCGTAGCATAGTGCTCCTTGAGCGTTCCGAACTGCTCTCGGTGCCGGGGCGGAATGAGAAGTTCCATCGTAAGGGCCTCTCGGTGAGTTATCGGTACGAATCAACAGCCATATGCGAGAGCGATTTTCTGGCCAGAGTATGTCAATGGATCAGGCAATCTCGCGCGGGATCTCCATGAGATTTCCGCCGTCAGCTTCTTGAACGTATGCAGCTTTCGGAGCGTTCAAATCGAATCGACTATCCGGTCTTTGTCCGGCATTCATCTTTCGGAGATCGGAAGGTAAGCCCGGACACGGGATCGAACAGATAGAGGTGATCGCGAACCAGCTTCACACCGGACACGTTTTCGGCCGCCACGATCGCTGCTTGCCGATGGGCCTCATCGGTGATCATGCCGCTGAGATAGACAATTCCATCCCGCACCGTGACCCCAAGTCCGGTCGGCTGCCATTCGTTCTTCTCGATCGATGCGATAACACGGCGTCGCACATGATCATCGTCGGCGGTCGGGTCCGGGACATCTCGTGCAAGGCTTGCAACGGCGCGGAGCAGGTCCGCTCGCGTCACAATGCCCACCAGTAGATCACCACGAATAACGGGTAGTCGCTTGATATTCTGGCGTTCCATCAGCCGCACCAGCTCTTCCAGCGGCATGTCTTCCGTCGCGGTGAAGAGAGTCTCTCGTGTCATGATCGCGCTGACCTTGCGACCGTGTTCACGCACGAAATCGATGGCGGCTTTCTCCGTCCCCATCAGAAAGTCCAGCCAGCGGATGCGAGGTCCGTGCGTCCCGATTTCACTACGGCGCATGAAGTCGCTTTCCGAGACGATGCCAAGCAGTCGACCCGCATCGTCGACCACTGGAAGGCCGCTGATATGACTTTCCAGCATCAACTTCGCGGCTTCGACGATAGGCGTGTCGGCTTTTACCGTGATCAGCTTGTGAGTCATGATCTGATGCGTGCGCATTCGATTCTCCCCGCCTCACGCAGAAGGCTATCAAGTTCATGCAGCATAGCCAGTTCAACAGGTTCTCAGGCTCGATCCATTGCGATGGATCAAGATATGCAGTTCCTTGAAACGTTAGTTCTGACCTCATAGAAAAGGTAAGATCATGGCCTTTAAGGATGTTCTTCTGACACTGATGAGCTATCCGGAGCCGACACCCGTCTCGGTGGCGGACGATGCGGTTTCGGTAGCCGCCGCCCTCGGTGCTCATCTCGCGGCGATTTCCTGCGAAGTCCATCTGGAAGCGCCAGGTAATTTCCTTGCCAAGGCGATCATCGACGTACCCGGCATCGTGGCTCATGAATCGGCAAAGAGCCGAGAAAATGCTCAGGGTCTGCTCGCCGCGCTCGAAGCGGCGGCTGCTAGGTCCGGTGTGTCGCATGAGGCCATCTTGGAGAAATGCGCGGCTCACAAGACCCCGGCGATGCTGGTCGAGTATGCGCGGCTTCGCGATCTTACGATCATGCCGGAGCCGGAGGCGTTCGACCTGTGGTACGCGGAGGAGATCATCTTCGAATCGGGAAGGCCGACCCTGATCCTGCCTACTGTCCCGCTGTCACGTCCTATCCAGTTTGGCTCCATCGGCGTGGCCTGGGATTTCAGCCGTACCGCGACGCGTGCGGTTTCGGACGCGCTTCCCCTTCTTGAAAAGGCGGAGAAGGTCTGCATCTTTATCGTCAGGAACGAGAAATCCTTTAATTCCCAACGTTCTCCTGATGAACTGGCGGAGAATCTTGCCCGCCACGGTATCGATGCCGTTCTGGATGAGGTCGACGCCGATGGCAGGCCGATCGGCGAGGTTTTCAGGGCATACGTGCTTTCGCGTGGGATCGACCTGCTTGTGATGGGGGCTTATGGGCAGTCCAGATGGCGGGAGTTCGTACTTGGAGGCGCAACCAGGAGTCTGCTGTCGAAACCGCCTGTTCCAGTTTTCTTCTCGCGTTGATGACGCATGGTCGACATCGCCAGCCGGGCGAACCGGATGAACTCTGCTCAGGGGGCACGCCGCGCATCTCGAGAAATTCATGGCTTGTCCTAAGATATGGCTGATCCTGAAATGGCTGATTCTATAAGTCGCATATTGCTGGGAGATATCGGCGGGACCAATGCCCGGTTTGCGCTCGCTACGGATGAGCACATGGGGCCGATCGAAAAATTGAGGGTCACCGATTATCCGGATTTCGACGGGGCGCTGGCCGCTTTCCTCGGCCGTCACCGGGGCGATCTGCCGATCACCGGCGCGGTGCTCGCCGTCGCCGGCGCCGTGGAAGCGAATCGCAGCGTGCTGACCAACAGCGGCTGGGTTATCGATGCCGGACGATTGGAAAAGAGTTTCGATTTATCGGCCGTGCGTGTCGTCAACGACTTCAAGGCGCTCGCCTGGTCGCTGCCCTACCTCACGCCGCCTGACCTGTTTGCGATCGGAGGAGGCGAGCGCGCCTCTGCGGCGCCCGCAGTGGTGTTGGGGCCTGGAACAGGTCTCGGGCTCGCCTGCTTTGTGCCGCGTCCCCGCGATCCGCTGGCCGTCACCACGGAGGCAGGCCATGTCACGCTTCCGGGCGCCGATGCGCGGGAGGATGCAGTGATCGCGCATTTACGTGAACGCTTCGGCCATGTCTCGGTGGAGCGCGCGCTGTCCGGGTCGGGGCTTGTCAATCTCTATCAGTCGCTCGCCGCCCTCGATCATCTTGTCGTGCCTCCGCGCAAACCAAGCGAGATCACCGAGGCGGCGCTTCGTGGGAGTTGTCCGACGAGCCGGGAGGCTGTTGACATGTTCTGCGCCATGCTGGGCACGGTTGCTGGAAATGCCGCGCTGACGTTCGGTGCGCGTGGCGGCGTGTATATCGGCGGCGGCATCGCCCCGCGGATCAGGGAGTATCTGGCGTGCTCGCCATTTCGCACGCGGTTCGAAGCGAAGGGGCGTTTCCAGGCGTACGTTGCGGCCATCCCGTCCTGGGTGATTACTCACCCTGACCCTGCTTTCGTTGGATTGCAGCGTCTCGCGAGACTAGAATCCTAGAGCGTTTTCCGGCGAAGTGGATGATCTGTTCGCCGCAAGAAGGGCGACCAAACTTTAGTTTGCGGAGCATGGTCCGATTTAACTTGATCCGGACCATGCTCTATGACGTTTCCATGCCGGGTCCGCTATGGCCGGGCCCGCAGATGTAGATCATGTTCAGATCGAATGCGCGGATCGCGCGATTGAGATGCGCGTAGATGAAGTTGAGGCCCGGTGTCGTGCCCCAATACCCCAGCAATCGTGGCTTGATATGCCTGGGGCTCAAAGGCTCGCGCAACAACGGATTGTCGAGAAGGTAGATCTGTCCGACCGATAGATAATTGGCGGCGCGCCAGTACCTGTCGAGCAGATCAAGTTCACTGGAAGTGGCTCACCTATGCTGCTGCGGTTTCCATGCTCGGAACTCCAACAGGGCCTGAGTGAGCATTCACGGTGTCTGCGCGATCAAGTACCTGGAACGGAAGTACGATCCGATGCTGAGCTATCGCAACCTTGAGGGTTCAACCGCCGCGACGGATCGCTAGTTGTCTGCGCATTTGCGGGAAATGGCCTCTTGAACGTGTGTCACGAGGTTGTCCCCCAGATGAGGTTTGAGCAGAATATGATCTATGCCCGCGGCCGCGGCCTTCTTCGCCATATGCTGGTGCGGATGTCCCGTCACGAGAACGATAGGTACCGCAACATTTCGTTCACGGAGACGCTCAGCCACGTTCAGCCCATCGATGTCTGGCAACTTGTAGTCGATCACCAGGCAATCGACATTGTCCGGGTCAATGGACGTCAGCAACGTCAGGGCGGAACTAAACGTACGAACCTTGAACCCATGGGTTTCGAGTAGAAATCGTAGTGATTGAAGCACAGCAGGATCGTCGTCCAGAACGCCGACCGTGTGGTTGACGACTGTGTTCTTTGCGATTGTGTCTATCATCGGGATGTCGGGCAGTTCGCTGGCTAACTCCCGAATGATACAATCGTTGCAGCAGGATCGCTTGATTTACCTCAAGCCCTCAGAATGCCGGCCCGGAGTGCAAGCCTGATCAGTTCCGACAGGTTGTGCGCCTGCATTTTGGTCATGACATTGGCCCGGTACACCTCGATTGTCCTGGGGCTGATATTGTGTTCTCGGGCTATCAGCTTGTTGGAGAGTCCCGCGACGAGCCCATCCATGACCTGACGCTCCCGCTGGCTGAGAGTCGCTATTCTCGATACGATCTCAGCCGAAATGGAATCACCCTTCGTCTGATCCGGACCCTGCTCGAGGGCCGCTTCGATCATTCCGATAAGCCGTTCATCTTCAAACGGCTTTTCGACAAAATCGATCGCCCCCAGCTTCATCGCTTCGACGGCGAGGGGGATATCTCCGTGCCCGGTCATGATGATGACGGGCAGGGGAGAGGCATGAGCCTTGAGGCGCCGAAGCAGATCCATTCCATCGATGCCGGGCATGCGTACGTCGGACACGACGCAGCCAAAACCAAGACCGGAATGAGAATCGAGGAAGTCAGCGGCCCTGTCGAACAGCGTGACGTCGAAGTTTGCCGAGCCAAGCAGGAAGTCGAGCGAGTCCCGAATCGTCGGATCGTCGTCGATGACGTAAACATTTCCCTTATGTGACATCCGGAAAATCCCCGATCGATGCTATGGGCAAAGTCAGTCGCATCGTAGCGCCGCCTGAATCATTCGTTTCGGCCCACATTCGGCCGCCGTGGGCTTCCACGATCGATCGGCTGATGGAAAGTCCCACGCCCATTCCGGATTCCTTGGTCGTAAAAAAAGTATCGAACAGGTTTGCCGCCGCCTCCTCACTGAAGCCATGGCCGGTATCCGATATGGACAGTTCGACCATGTTGTCCGGGGCTTTCGTGCTGGAGGCGGTAAGTTCCCGTTTCGGCGATTTCGCCATCGCCTCCAGGGCATTTCGAAAGAGGTTGACGAGGACCTGCTGAACTTGCACGCGGTCGACGAGGACGCGATCGCAGTCCGCATTCAGATCAGTCAACAGGATGATGTTTTGTTCGCGGGCGCCCGCGAGACCGAGGACGCTGGCTTCTTCCATCAGCTTCGACAGGCTTTCGACGCGCTTCTCCGATTCCCGCCGTGAGACGAAATCGCGCAGTCGTCTAATGATCTGGCCGGCGCGAATGGCCTGGTCGGCGGCGCGATCCAGCGCCATTTCGATCTTCGCGATGTCGGGATCGGTGCTCGCGGCCAGAAGGCGGCGCGATCCCTTTATGTAGTTGCTGATCGCGGTCAACGGCTGGTTCAACTCGTGAGCAAGAGCCGAAGCCATCTCACCCATGGCGCTGAGGCGGGATACGTGAAACAGTTCGGATTGCAGTTCCTGCAGCTTGACCTGGGTTTGCTGATGCTCCGTGAGATCGCGAACAAATCCGGTAAAATGCCGTTTTCCACCGGAGTGCATCTCGCCGACGGACAAATGCAATGGAAAGGTACTCCCATCGCGGCGTTTTCCGGTGACCACCCGTCCGATGCCGATGATGCGCCGTTCGCCGGTTGATTGATGGCGAGCCAGATAGCCGTCGTGTCGGCTGCTGTCCGGCTCGGGCATGAGGATGCGGACATTCTGGCCAATGGCCTCGTGTTCCGAATAGCCGAACAGACGTTCTGCTGCGGTGCTGAAGTGCTGCATGATGCCGCGATCGTCAATCACAATCATCGCATCGGGAATGGTATCGAGAATCGAGCGCAAGTGGTCTTCGCGCGCGATCAGAGCTTCTTCGATCGACTTCTGATGGTCGATATCGAGGATCACGCCGCTCAGGCGCTGTGGCGTTCCGTCTTCGTTGAAGACGAGACCGCCTCGTGCCCGAATCCAGCGACTTCCCTCAAGTGTCCCATGAATGTGGTATTGAAGATCGAACCTGCATCCGGTCGTGATCGACCGTTGAATAGCCTGTTTGGTGCGCGCTCGATCATCCCGTCGGAGCAGGGAGAGGAATAGATCGTAACTGACCGGGATGTTCTCCGGGACGCCAAAAAGCCTTCGCGCGGGGTTGGACCAGAACAGTTTTCGGGTCGAGAGATCGAGATCCCAGATGCCGACCCCTGACTTGTCGATGCCGCGTTGCAAATCCTCGTCGCGGAACAGGTTGTTCAAGGATGAAAGATCGTCGCTCGTCACGTTTTCCTTCCGGAGCGGAAAGCTTCATTGAAATCCATTATACCTGAATCATGAACTTCTTGTATTCCAGATCATGGGGCTATCCGCAGTCGTGACTGCTACTTATAGAAGCCGCCTTGGGCTTCATCATTCTGTCAAAGGTCCATTCTAATCTTGGCGGACATTTCATTGGAGCAGCGTCGCAGGGTTTGCTGAATCGTTACCTGAGGCGTCGATGATGTGCCAATCAAGCGGACCGAGGTCGTAGCTCTGCTGTTGCCTGCCGCCGATCGCGCGGAGCGTTGGCGAGGGCGGGGTGATCGGTTCTGTTCTCTTCTTCACAGGCCACCTTCCGTTTCTCCAGTGTTGAATACTCGAGAAACGGAAACCGGATGGCCCGTTTGACTTTCAATACCCGATCGCCCGCGAGGAAGACCACGGCGGCGTGGGTGCCGATGCGACGAACGTCGTCGGCGCCGCCATAGGTCGTGAGGGTGGCCAGGAAGGCGAGGACGTCCCGTTGGGTGGCTGCGTCTTGTGCGGTCGGATCTATCATGTTCGGGATCAGGTCAGGGTTGAAGCACGGCGGCTCCTTGCGCCAACGTCGCTTCTCCCAAAGGAGACCGTGTGGAACCGGGAGCACCATCGCGCGCATGGAATATCTCCGGGCAAACGCGTCACGCCCGTCGCCTCGAACCGTAACGCGGGTGTTTATTGCGGCGCAATAGCCGCTGTGTTTGACCTCGATCAAAAACATTTCCGCTGAGGCGTGGTGAGATGACGCCGCTCAAGCGCCATCGTTTGGAGGCTGCGGTCCCCAAGCCTGCGCCTGCGCAGGCCAGGCGATCGAAGCCAGAACGGTGGTCTGATTGAGAGATCGGGCGCGCGCAGCATGGATTGGCGCGCGCCGACCCGCGCTTGCCGTAGGCTTGATAATGCTGATCGGGTGACATTTTGCATCAGTTTCTCGAACAGACAGTCGATCGCTACATGACACGCGATGTCAGGACGGTGTCGTGCGACCTGACGATGGACAAACTCAACGATCTGTTCGCCAGCGATGATTTCAATGCCTATCCGGTTGTCGATGACCAGCGGGAAGCCATTGGTTTGGTGACAAAGTTCGATTTCCTCAAATGTTTCGCCATCACGCTCAGTTCAGTCGTTCCGCATTATGATGAGCTTATGAGACGAGCCGTTTCCGATGTGATGATCCACGAATTCATCTATGTGGGGCCGACGACTAAGCTGGCGCGGGTGCTGCAGTTGATGGTCGAGCACCGGCTCCGCAGCATTCCCGTTATGGGGGGTGGCCGGAATCTGGTCGGCATCATCTCGCGCGAAGATGTCATGCGCGCGCTGCGGGATTCCACGCGTGGCGACTAGCCACGCCGTACAGTTCAATCTCGGGCCGACGGCGGTGATCAAGCTCGATACGCAGCGTTTCCTGTTTCGCCGGCCGGGGAGCGCCCCGAGTTCGCGGAGGCGATGTGGGCCGACAGCATTCCTAATCTGCTGCAGGCCAAGCTGCTTGAGAGCTTTGAGAACTACGATATTGCCCATGCGCCCCTGCGCTCAATGGATGGCGTGCAGGCAGATCATCAACTTCTGATCGATGTCCGGCGCTTTCAGATCACGACCGATCCGGAACCGGTGGCGGATATCGGCTTGAACAAGGATGTCAAGGTGGTTGCAGCGCGGTTGTTCGAAGAAACGCAGAAGCTGAGAACAATCGAACCGGATACAGCCAGCGCAGCATTCAACGAGGCATTCGACGGATCGCCAAGGACATGATCGCCTGGACCGTCAAGTCATTATACAGCGCCAGTTCCACGTCTTTTTCAGTTGCGTCAAGCGATATGAGAAGCCACGATTGCGGTGCGAGGCCACCGCTGGGCTTATTTGATCTGGATCAGCATCCCGGCGAGCAAGCTCCGTAGTTTGCGTAGAACCTTTCCGTCAGATGATGGAGTCAGAAGCGGGGATTTTCCAGATCTTGATCTGACGCGTGATCTTCACGCGAACCGGTCATCCGATCTCGTTTCAGGTTCGGGGATACGCTTTGTTCGAAAATGCCAGAACATCAAAGGGGGCAGGAAATAAGGGAGCGTTGCGATGGCAGAGATCATCAAGGATCATGACGGGACTTGCGCGCGGTGTGGATCACGATTGATCTATCTTGAGTGGGATGAGCGTTTCGATCCGCATCAGGTGCAGCAGCTTTGGAAGTGCCTTGAATGCAGGAATGAGTTCGTCACATTCCGTTCGTCTGAAGGAAGAAGCCCAACCGGCGCTGAAATCATCGAGCCCTTCTTTACGAATCTCGTGGTCGAATAGGTGAGCATGACGGCGGCAAGCCATCATGATGAGATGGTCCCCGGCCGTAAGCCTCATAGACTTCGGCAATCTGGGAAGAAATCCTCGGAGAGAATCATCGGCAGTAAGAGCATGCACGATGTTCCTGCTGGGTCGCGCGGATCACTCCAGGGACTTAAGGAATTTGATGAAGTCGTTGATCTGATCGGCTTCGAACTGGAACTGCGGCATGCTGGGATGCCCGGTCATGGTTCCTTCGGCGAGGGACTCCTCAAGCTCCTCGACAGGATAGCGCATCACCAGCAATGACGAGTTTGCGATGCGCATCGTTTATTTCCGATGAAATGAAGGTGCCGGCTCTTTCTAACAAAGCGCTGCCGGATCTCGTTGACTTAGGTCAAGGCGTCCACGCCCGCGATGAAATCCGTACCGCGAAGCTTGTTTGAATCTTGATTTGGATCAATCGGCCGATGCATGAACATGAGAGACTCTCGCAGAGGAGGGGCTGATATGTCCTATGCAACACTGATGGTTTGGGTCAATGTCGATCACGTCTCCAAGAAGTTTGTCGGCGTCGCGGCGAGTCTGGCGGATAAGTTCGACGCCAGATTACTCGGCTTGTCGGCTGTCGCGATTTTCCCACCGTTTGCCGCGCCTGGCATCGTGACTGTCGCGAATGCGGCTGAATTTGATATTGAGAATATGAAAGAAAGCCTCATCGATGCCGGTAGCATCGTTCAGGCCGCGGCCGGAAGCGCCCGCCAGGTTGAATGGCGATCAGCCATCGCATTTCCCACGGAGACATTGATCGGTGAAGCACGCTGTGCTGATCTGATCGTGGTCGAAGGCGACAAGCTGTCGGGAGATAAGTATCGAAACCTCGATGTCGGTTCTGCAATTCTAGGAGCTGGCCGTCCTTTCCTTGTGGTGCCTGCGGTGGTGGAATCTCTTGCCGCCGAGCATGTCATGATCGGATGGAAGGATACGCGGGAGGCGCGGCGGGCGGTACAGGATGCGTTGCCGTTTCTTCACGAGGCGAAGCGCGTAACTGTCATGGAAATATGCAGGAAGGAGGAGATGGAGACCGCGCGCAATCGTGTCGATGACGTCGTTCGTTATCTCGCGCAGCACAGGATCAAGGCGGAGTCACGGGTCGAAATACAGACTTCTCGCGGCTCTGCCGCGGAGCAGCTCATCGGATGGGCGCGTGGTGACGGGGTTGATCTTCTGGTCACCGGAGCCTATGGCCATAGCCGTCTCAATGAATGGATGTTCGGTGGCATGACACGCGATCTGCTCAACACGAGCCCGATCTGCTGTCTGATGTCTCATTGACGCAACGAAGTGCCGGACCTGCATCCGTTATGACGGAAGTTCTTTGATCCGCATCGCCTCTGTATTCTCAACAGAAAAAGCAGACGGATGCTTCCGAGGAGCAGGTCGGCGCGGCGAATACCGGACATGGTCCGATCAAGTTGAATCGGACCATGTCCCAGTCGTATTTTTTGAGAGTTGTTTTCTGGCCGCATTTCTTGCGGCGAGCCGGGCAGATAACCTCATGCCTCCATCGCGGACAGTCGAGCTCGGTTGCGCAGTGCGATCTGGCGCGCACTCGAGAACATCAGGATGCCCTGGTCGTTGAGGTAGGATAGCGCCCGAGAGACGGTCTCGAGCGTCAGGCCCAGGTAATCTCCAATGTCGCGGCGACACATCGGGAGCGCCATCATGCCTGCCTTGGCGAGCCGGCGATCCATCTCCAGCAGGAAAGTCGCGACGCGCTCCATCGCGGTCTTGCGGCCAAGAAGCAACATGTGATCTTCGGCGTGTCGAAGCTCGATCGCTGTCATCGTCCAGAGAAGTCGGGCAACATGGACGTTCGATGTTGCGGCTTTTTCGATGCTGCGACGGGGCACCAGGCGAACGGCGGTGTCCACAATTGCCTCGGCGGTGAGCCGGTGCTCAGGGCCGGGGTCGAGGCCGAGGATGTCGCCGGGCAGGTGAAATGCACCGATCTGCCGCCGTCCGTCGCTCAGGAGTTTATAGGTGCGGACCGCGCCCCGGCTGATCTGGTAGAGATATTCGGAAGGTTCGCCCTCACCGTAGATTTCTTCATCCTTCTTGTAGGAAAACTCGGTTGCAATCACGCCAGAGCAACGGGCGATCGCGCTGAACGGATCAACCGGTTCAGCCGCAGTGGCGTGCGGAATGTCGAGAATCCTGGCGGCCGGAGCGGAGATCGTCTGGGTGTGCATGTCGCCATCTCTCGATGCGGATGGCTTCGTGTACCAAATGCGGGCGCGCAGGCGTATTTCGGTCGATATCCTAAGGGCAGCCTCCTAAGGGGTCTTACGGAGGTGAATGTTCGAGGACGCCGGCGAGCGGTGGCGCTTTGCGGGCCCGATCCTCCCGGCAAGCACGGCGCCCCCGTTCATCAAGCTCGACGAGGCATTCCGGGGCGGTTGGCATGTCCGTCGTCAATGACGATGCGGCCGTATCGCCATGGCTAGACGAAAGGCGAACCGCATTTCGCAATGCGGGATTGACCGCCCGGCTAGTGGAGTGAACTTGACATTCGCGACCCATTTGGCCGCGCGTCGCGGATGCGAATGTCAAATTCAGAACTCCGCTAGCAGCTTATATTGCTAGTGGTCCTTCGGTTCTAGAGCCTTTTCGCTTCTGATGTAATCAGAAGCGAGGCTCTATATTGTTGTTTTGACGCGTATTCTTCACGCGAACCGGTATCCACTTCGCTTGAAAACGCTCTATCATTCGCGAAGAAGGCACGCTGAAACGGATGCGAATGTTAGAATCCGGCCACTAGGGACAGGGGCAGCCATGGTCCTCTTTGAGCTTCTCAGCAGCTTGAGCCGGAACGATCGAGCCGCTGGCTATGGTCAGCTCAGGTTGCGTGGCTGTCCTCTCGTTGAAGGGGCAAGAACCGACCGAACCGATCGTTGAATCGGAAAAATAGGTCAGTGTCTGGTAAACCCAGGGGCCATTACCGGTGCCGAACGGCGACCACGTCCAATAGGACCATCCAAAAAGCATCCCGTTGCAGCACCCCTCGTAGCTGCGACGAAAGGGAGACCAACTGAACCGGGTGCGCCAGGGCAGGAAATCATAATGATACTTTGTTTCAGTTTTCGTTTTCCTACAGGGATAAGGAACAACACCCCATTTCCAACATACGCCCCAATACCTCGTCGTGACGGTCTCTCGTGTTCCGCAAGTCATGGTCCATTCCTCCTGCTCTGGGATGAGACCTCGTGGTCCCCATGACCTGCAGGATGAACCTTACCGTGGATCCGAACCGTGATCTTAATCACATGGCGTCGGAGGGTACGCGCGCCGAACGGATTTAATGCACGTCCGTTGGACTCCATCGCTTATGAGAAGCCGCAGGAATACGCGCTCGCATTCATGCTATGGCCGAGTCCTTCACGATCAACACAGCGTTCAATGCGCCCGCTACAAGGCGCATCGCGTGCATGTCTTGCATCTTTAGCGAAGAATGACGCGTGAAAGATGAAAAAAGGCGCGGCAGCTCGGTCGGAACGCATGCCGAAGGCGCGGGTTATCTCCCCACACGACGAAGGAAAGGGAGAAGCGATTATGTCAGATGCTACCGGGGTTAACAATATTTCAGGTGGATCGCTCGACGAGGAAGCGAAGAAGAAAACCGGTAAGACGATGGAGGAACTCACCGACGAGAAGCGGAAGGAACTCGACAAGAAGGTTGAACAGGGCGGTGATGAGAACATCAAAATCCGCACAAACCAGATTCTGCCTTGAACCGTCGCGCGAGCGACCGATACGCCAGCCCTGAAACGGGCTGGCGCCCGTGCTCGCTCGATGGCCGAGCTTTAAAACAAACGGTCAGTCCCCGGAGCGCTTCGCGAGTGCCTTGGATAAAAGGGTTTTCATCTGGTTCGGGGCGCGTGTGAAGGGCAGGAAGAATCCCAGCCAGAAGAAAGACAGACCAAACAACACGCTCAGGTTCGCGATATCCGACGGGCTCGATGCTCTCAACTGGATGTAGGCAAACGTAAAGTAAAAGCAGAACAGGATGCCCACGCTTAGAATGAGAAACCTCTTGGGGCGTGGCCTGACGAGCCTGCCGACAAGCTGCCCCGCCTGATATCCCGCCATGACTCCCACAGGCGCTATCAGTCGAAATGCAGTGAGCTCCGGAGGAACGGAAAATCCGTAGCTCAAAACAAGGCCGGCAAGGCCAAAGATACCAGTCAGCATTAAGTTCATTGTTTCTCTTATAATTCAGAGTTTCGTACCGGCTGACTGGAGAGCATCGCCGATATCGGCGCGCAGTTTGCATCATCGACTAAAGATCAACCCGAGGAAATGCTGCAACTCTCCAACCAGGTGACAGCCTACCATAGGGCGAGAGCCAGTAACAGCGACTACCGGAACCCGTCAGCCTCCGGGCTCCCCAAAGTCGCTGCCGGGAACGTGAACTTTGGAACCATCAGGCTTGCCGCACATTGACAGGCCGCCCATGCACGGTGCCGGGCGTCCAAAACAAACCGGACACAGCCAACCCTTCCTTGGAGAAGCGAAAGGAGAACGCCATGCCTCATCGGCGCCGTTACAAACAGACCAGGCCTTTTCAGGATCGCCTCTTTGATTTTCTTGCTGAAGCGCGACAAAAAGCCGAGGAGTCGCCCGACGGTATAGAGCGAGAAAAGATGATCAAGAGAATCGAGAGCGCCAAGACGGCAGCAAGAATCGATGCGTGGGCGAACTCGCCAAAGATGCAGCGGCCAAAATAAGCCCGTGAGATCAGGGATCTTCGCCGGAACTGATAGCGACCCGGTGCGCGCGTGTAAGCGCATATTTGATTGTGGAAGAGGCGGTGGGGTCACTAAGACAATCACTAAGACGGGTGGGGGCCGCTAAGACAAGAGGCCTATTGGATAGCCCGATCGTGACCCGAAAAGAGCTTCCGACATGGCGTCCGGCTAAATCAACAACACAACCGAGCGCGTATTCCGAAGGCGGAGAGCGGTTATGCGATACGGAATACGCGCCAGCTCATCACGAGACATTCATTCTGGCTAAGTGTTGCGGCTAGCCGGCTCTCCCCTTAGCCGTATGGCTCCTAATATCCCTGCCAGCGCGCTGGTCCTTTCGTATCGGGCCACGATTGCGCCTTCTCATACCAGTCATCGACCTGTTTTTTCGCGAAGTCCTCGTGGAAGCCGTAGCGCTCTTTCAGTTTCCTCTCGAGTTGCTCGCGATTTCCGGAGATCTGCCAGAGGTCGTCGAAAGTGAACTTGCCCCATTGATCTCGGACTCTGTACTTGACCTGATCCCAGTTCTGTTCAATCCGGTCCCAGTCCATTGTTCCCTCCTTCTAGGGTTATGGCGCACTGGGAAAATAGATAAGTTCAAAATTTGTTCCGTCGCTACGCAAAGGACGAAAGGTCGCACCCTCGGAGCGCGGCAGTGAACCGCAGGAAGAGACGGTTTCCGCACCGGCCGGAGATGCTGTCCCGTGTCGGGCCAGGCTGCATAATGGAAGGCGTCATCATGGAAAAGAGAGCTGGAAGCGGAACATACAGAACGTCTTTCCCCGATCCTGATTCGACCGAGTTCACGCACGATCCTGAGGAGTACCGCCCGCCGGATTTTCCGGAGAGGTTGAGAAATCCGATGCGGGTTGATCTGGCGTTGCTGGGGCGGATCGATGCCGCCCGGCAAGCTGATGAACGGCTCGATCGGTTTTCCGTCTGGTCACGATGGTACGACTGCCAGGTCGAGGAACTGCGCGGCCGATGGATGGAACTGTTCGACTTCTACAAGATCACAGCGCGCGCTCCGGAGGATGCCTGGATGCAGCTTGCGACGTCGCTGGCGCGGGATTTCGTTCCGGGCCTGCTGGTGGAGAATGTTTTTCCGACTCAGGATCTGCTCGTTGAACAGGCGCGACTTTTCACACTGATCACGGAAGTATCGCAAGCCGTGCTCGCCCGGCGCGGCGAGGAGGAGAGCCGCGACGTGTCGGAGCGAATGGTCCTTGATCAGGATTTTTTCAACGGGGAGTCGTGGGACAGCGCGATGTTTGGCAAGAAGCCGGACAGTATTGATACGTTCACGGCGAGGTTCTCGCGGGAAAAGGAGCGTTTCGCCAGATTGCTCATCGAGCAGTATTGGTCGAAGGCGGCCGTCATGTCCTTCTTTGCCGACTCCGGTCTGGAGGTGCCGGAATTCGTTGCGGGACTACCGGACTGACGTCACGCGTCTGACATCCGGCGGCCCGGCCGTGGGTTAAAGTCAGGACGTTAAAGTCAGGGGAAGGCTGCACACGCCGGGAACGGGTTAGACAAAACGCGTGCCAATGCGTTGGTGCCGCAGCCTGAAACCGGCAAAATAGGCTACGTCCATCATCCCCGTCGTGGCCGGTTGTCACCCGGCGTGTGCCACTGACAAGAATCATACGCCTCTTTCGCCGGTTTTTCCATCGTCATGACGGAGACCCCACGAACCATTGATTGGCGGAACCCGAAAGCTGAACGAATGCCCGCATCGAATGGATTCGAAACTTGGAGCATTATTCGGCGAACGTCATCCGCCTCGCTGGAAACGCTATATTCATCGACCGCGAATTGGCCGCTGAACTTGAAAGCTGTTTCGCTGTCAGCGAATTCCGTTCGATGCTTTTTGCGCGGGCAGGCTGTCGAGCAACGCGTGCAGCGTGGTCAATGTCGATTGATCGGCGATCCCGTCGACCTTCGCGGGCCGGAAGTGACGCTGAAAGGCTGTGACCACTTCCATCGTCGCGGTATCGAACTTGCCGGTTGCCTTGATGCCGTAGCCGTACCGCGCCAGCGATTGCTGCAGCGCACGGACGTCGTCGCCTTCGCTGCCGGTTTTCAGCACCTCGCCCGCCACGATGGGCGCGGGCCGGATCCAGTGGCCGACGCCTGAATCCGCCAGCGAATGCCACGGGAATTTTTCGCCGGGGTCTTTCTTGCGCGCAGGCGCAACGTCGGAATGGCCGACAATGCGATGAGCCGGAATATCCCGTCGATGAATGATGCCGCGACATAGCGCGATAACGGCGGCGACCTGTCGTAGCGGGAAAGCCGGGTAGCCCCAGTCGTGGCCACGGTTGACGATTTCGATTCCGATCGAGCAGGAATTGATGTCTTCCTCGCCCGCCCATGAAGCGACGCCGGCGTGCCAGGCCCGCTTTGACTCCTGAACGCATTGCACAACGCGACCGTCCTCAAGCACCACGTAATGTGCCGACACCTCGGTGCCGGACGTACACAGCCGCGCCAGCGCGCCCTCGACGTCGGGCATCCCGGTATAATGCAGCACGATCATGTCCGGCTGCCGACCTTTGGCGCGGTCGCCGAAATTCAAGGACGGCACCGTGTCGGAGACGAGGGATGAGTCCGGGACGAAAGTCGGCATTCCAACAATGGCCTTGGGGACCGGGAGAGGGCGTCGACGTTTGATGTCAGGACTGACAGACGCGAACATGCAACGATCCAAATCAGGCAATAGGAAGCACGGGAGAGCACGTATCCGTTTATCGACGAATCATTAGGATCATTATCCGCTAGGGGTAATTGGGCTTGCAATCGACCGGGGGCCCCCTTTTCGCCTTTTTCTGTTAACAGTTTGGGCTTTTCGGTGAAGTGTGTGGGTGCTGCACCACAGCGCATGGAAACAACGGCTCGATTCCCGCGTCGTGTCCCGAATCCGAAGCTCGTCTCATTTTGCAGCACGCTCTTTAGTGAACTTCGGAACGTCTGAACCGCCACGCTAGCCCATCAACGCTTTCTTAACGCTAAACGCCGTTACTCAGGGTGAAGAGCCGAACCGGCATCGGGACGGCCGAGGTCCCAATTGCGTTCGAAATCCCCATGGCAACCCTTCAAACTCCATGCGGAAGACCGGTTTTGCCGGCTCATCTCCTTGTGGAAACGCGGTTGGGAGCCGGTCCGGGCGGTTTTGCAGGGGGAAGCCGGCTTCAGGGTGGGAGCGGGCGGCTGAATTCCGGACGGTCGGGATCGGATGAACGCACGCGTGGCGAGAGCGAGGCATCTGCGGATGGAGGCGCGATCATGACGGCGCCGCCGATTCGTCATGTGCCCGTGCTCGGCCGGGAAGCCGTCGCCATGTTGGCGCCGCGGGCCGGCGGCGTCTACGTCGATGCCACGTTCGGGGCCGGAGGCTATTCGCGCGCCATTCTCGCAACCGCGGAGACCCGCGTGATCGGGATCGACCGCGACCCAACCGCCATTGCCGGCGGCTCCGGCCTGGTGGAGGAGTCCGGCGGCCGGTTGATATTGGTCGAGGATCGCTTCTCTCATCTCGCCGCGGTCTGCGCGGCGCAGGACGCCGCCGCGGTGGATGGCGTTGTCATGGATGTCGGCGTCTCCTCGATGCAGCTGGACGAGGCCGGTCGGGGCTTCTCCTTTCGTCTCGACGGACCGCTCGACATGCGCATGAGCGGCCATGGGCCGACCGCGGCCGAGGTCGTGGCCCGCGCCTCCGAGACCGATCTCGCCGATATCATCTACATCTTCGGCGAAGAGCGTCGCTCGCGCGCCGTCGCCCGCGCCATCGTCGGGGCACGGCGACACGGGCCGATCGCGACCACGCGGGCGCTGGCCGATATCGTCTCGAAGGTGGTTCGCGCGAAGCCGCACGAGATTCATCCGGCGACGCGGACGTTTCAGGCTCTGCGGATCTTCGTCAACGAGGAACTTGACGAACTGATCGCGGCGCTGGCCGCGGCGGAACGCGTGCTGAAGCCAGGCGGCCGGCTAGCTGTGGTGTCCTTTCACTCGCTGGAAGACCGCATCGTCAAGAATTTCCTGGCCTGGCGCGGCAAGACGGGCGGCGGCTCGCGCCATCGGCCCGAAATCGAACGCGCGCCGCCGAGCTTTGCCATTCTGACC
This sequence comes from Nitrobacter winogradskyi Nb-255, assembly GCF_000012725.1. Classification (NCBI taxonomy): domain Bacteria; kingdom Pseudomonadati; phylum Pseudomonadota; class Alphaproteobacteria; order Hyphomicrobiales; family Nitrobacteraceae; genus Nitrobacter; species Nitrobacter winogradskyi. Next base: position 1,137,098 of record NC_007406.1, read on the forward strand.
AAGCGTCCGCTGACGCCGGGTGACGACGAAGTCCAGGCCAACCCGCGCGCGCGCTCCGCCAGGCTGCGCGCCGCCGAGCGTACCGATGCGGCCGCGATTGATGACGGCGCCGAGCTTCCGGCCTGGCCGTCGCTCGCCAACGTGATGCGCGGAGGCTGATGAGGTGCGGATCATCCATTTCCTCGTCGTCTGCGCGCTGGTCTATGCGGCATCGTATGTCTACCGCATCAAGATGGATTCGACCTCCCGCACCGAGCGTGTGTCGCGGCTTCAGGCTCAGGTGCGCGAGCAGCGCGAGGCGATCGCGGTCCTGCGCGCGGAATGGGCGAGGCTCGATGCGCCGCAGCGTCTGCGAATTCTGGCTGAACGGCATTTGAAGCTGAAGCCGATTGAAGCCCGACAGTTCGATTCTTTGAAGAACCTGCCGGAGCGGCCGCCAAGCCTGGTGCCGCCCGGCACCTCCGATCCGATCGGCGCCATGATCGAGATTATCGATCCCGACGTCATCACCGGCTCGCTGCCGTCGCAGGAGGCCCCGCAATGATCGGCCAGAACAGGCTTCCGCCGGCGCTCTGGAGTCAGCGCCTGATCCGCAATCTGCTCTACGGCCGCAATGTGGATCGCGCCGCCAAGGCGCGGGTGCGCGTCGGTCTCGTCATCATCTTGTTCGCGCTGATCTATACGGTGGTCGCGGCGCGTCTTGTCATGTTCGCGGCCTTTCCGGATGATCGTGGAGGGCGCCGGACCGCCTCGCAGGACGCGATCGCCACGGCGCGGCCCGATATCATCGATCGCAACGGCCAGGTTCTTGCGACCGATATCAAGTCGCCGAGCCTGTTCGGCGAGCCACGCCGCCTCATCGACAGGGACGAGGCGGTCGAGTTGCTGACGGCGACGCTACCGGATCTGGAGACCTCCGAGGTTCGACAGCGTCTTGGCACTCGCAAGGGTTTTGTCTGGCTGAAACGCGAGATCACCCCTGCGCAGCAAAAGGAAATTCACAGTCTCGGCATTCCCGGCATCGGCTTCCTGCGCGAGAACAAGCGCGTTTATCCAAGCGGGCGCGAGGTCGCGCACCTGATCGGGCTCGTCAACATCGATAACCAGGGCATCGCCGGGATGGAGAAGTGGCTCGACAGCAACGGGCTCGCTGACCTGCACCGCGCCGGCTTCGCCACCGACCGCCTGCAGAAGCCGGTGGAGTTGTCGATCGACCTGCGTGTCGAGCACGCGCTGCGCGACGAGCTTCTGAAAGCCAAGGATCATTATCGGGCCAAGGCCGCCTCGGGCATCGTCTCCAACGTGCGGACCGGCGAGATCGTCGCGATGGTCTCCTTGCCGGATTTCGATCCCAACAATCCGAAGGAGGCGCATGATCCCGATCGCATCAACCGCCTGACCACGGGCGTGTACGAGATGGGATCGACCTTCAAGGCGTTCACGCTAGCGATGGCGCTCGATTCCGGCAGGTATGGCCTGAATTCGATGTGGGATGCGCGTGCTCCGCTGCGCTACGGCCGCTTCACGATTCACGACGACCACTCGATGGGTCGCTTCATCAACATGAAGGAAGTGTTCACCTACTCATCCAACATCGGCGCGGCGCGGATCGCGCTTGCGCAAGGCGTCGAGGCGCACAAGGCGTTCCTGCGCAGGATGGGCCAGATGGATCGCCTGCGCACGGAGTTGCCGGAAAGCGCCTCGCCGATCCTGCCGCGCAAGTGGGGTGAACTGAACACCGTCACCATCGCGTTCGGGCACGGCATGGCGGTGGCGCCGTTGCAGGCGGTGATGGGCATCGATGCGCTGGTCAACGGCGGCTGGCTGATTCCGCCCACCTTCCTGAAGCGCACCGAAGAGGAAGCGATGGCGGTCGCCAGGCGCGTCATCAAGCAGGAGACCAGCGACAAGATGCGCTTTCTGCTGCGACTGAACGCCGAAGTGGGGACCGCGAGGAAGGCCGATGTCAAAGGCTACTATGTCGGCGGCAAGACCGGCACTTCTGAGAAGGTCATCAACGGCCGCTACGCGAAAAAACGCGTGCTCAATTCTTTCACCGCGATTCTGCCGGCGGACAATCCCCGATACCAGATTCTGGTCATGCTGGACGAGCCGCAGCCGCTCAAGGAAACCCATGGCTTCATCACCTCCGGCTGGAATGCGGTTCCGACCGGCGGCAAGGTTATCGCGCGCATCGCCCCGCTGCTCGGTGTGCAGCCCCGGTTCGATCTGCCGCCGTCCGAGCGCCTCATTCTTGCGGCATCCAGGGCGACGCAGTAGGGCGAGGTTTGTTTCATTTCAGCGCGCCTCGCGGCAAACGTCGGGCTGCGGCGTCAAATTGAAGCTACGGCTGGGGAGATCATGAAACTTCGCGAGCTTTTCGGCGACGACGCCACCATGGACGCGCCGGCCGGCGAGCTTGCCGTCACGGGTCTCGCGGCGGATAGCCGCGCGGTGAAGCCCGGAGATCTCTTTTTCGCGCTTGCCGGCTCGAAAACGGATGGCGCGCGGTTCATCGACGCCGCGATCGCGTCGGGCGCTGTCGCGGTCGCCGGTGATCATGCGCCTGCGCGCGGGCGCGTCCCGTTCATCGCAACGCCGAATCCGCGGCGCGCGCTGGCGCTGGCGGCGGCAAAATTCTATCCGCGACAGCCCGCAACCATTGCCGCCGTGACCGGGACCAGCGGCAAAACCTCGGTCGCGGCCTTCACCCGGCAGATCTGGCAGCGGCTCGGATATTTGTCCGCGAGCATCGGCACCGTCGGCGTGGTCGCGCCCTCGCGCGCGGTCTACGGCTCGGTGACGACGCCCGATCCGATCGAGTTGCATCGGGAGCTGGATCAGCTCGCGGGCGAAGGCGTCACGCATCTTGCGCTGGAAGCATCCTCGCACGGTCTTGATCAATATCGGGTCGATGGCGTGCGGGTGCGCGCCGCCGGCTTCACCAACCTGTCGCGCGATCATATGGATTATCATCCGACGGTCGCGCATTATCTCGAGACCAAGCTGCGGCTGTTCCGCGATCTGGTCGAATCGGACGGCATCGCGGTGATCTGCGCCGATCATGACTGCTCCGATACCGTGATCGAAGCGGCGGGCGCGCGCAACGTGCCGGTGATGCGTGTCGGCCGCCGTGGCGACGGCGCGCGGATGGGCATTCGCCTGGTCGAGGCGGCGATCGATGGTTTTGCGCAACGGGTCACGCTCGAACACGCAGGGCGCGAGCGTGTCATCCGCCTGCCTCTGGTCGGAGAATTCCAGATCGAGAATGCGCTGGTGTCGGCCGGTCTCGTCATCGGCACCGGTGGCGACGTCGATCAGGCGTTCGCGGCGCTCGAGCATCTCGAAGGCGCCAGGGGGCGGATCGAACGGATCGGTGAGCGCAACGGCGCTCAGGTCTTTGTTGACTACGCTCACAAACCGGACGCGCTGGCGAAGGCGTTGCAGGCGTTGAGGCCCTATGCCAAGCGCAAGCTCGTGGTGGTGTTCGGAGCAGGCGGTGATCGCGATGCAGGCAAGCGCCCGCTGATGGGAGCGATCGCCGCTGATAACGCGGATGTGGTGATCGTGACCGACGATAATCCGCGCAGTGAAGATCCCGCCGCGATCCGCGCCGCGATCCTGGCCGCCGCTCCGGGTGCCCGCGAGATCGGCGATCGCGCCGAGGCGATCGGGACCGCGATCGCGGGATTGCAGTCGGGAGACGCCTTGCTGATCGCGGGCAAGGGTCACGAGACCGGACAGATCGTCGGCGATCGCGTGCTGCCGTTCAGCGATCACGAGGCCGCCAGCGCGGCGCTGACGTCGAGGCGGATATGAGCGCGCGCCCGTTGTGGACGTTGGACGAAATGGCCGCGGCGATGCGCGCGGAAGGGCGAGGGACCTTGCCCGCAGCGATCACCGGCATTTCCATCGACAGCCGCACCGTTGCGCCGGGCGAGGCTTATTTCGCGATCAAGGGCGATGTGCATGACGGCCACGCTTTCGTTGGTGCCGCCTTGAAGGCGGGCGCGGCGCTGGCGGTGGTCGAGGCCGCGCGGCGCGATCAGTTCGCCCTTGAGTTGCCGTTGCTGGTCGTCGATGACGTGCTTGCAGCCTTGCGCGATCTGGCGCGGGCGTCGCGCGCGCGCCTCGCCGCTCAGGTGATCGCGGTGACGGGCTCCGTCGGCAAGACTTCCACAAAGGAGGCGCTGCGCGGTGTCCTAGGCGCGCAGGGCAAGACCCACGTCTCGGTGGCTTCGTTCAACAACCACTGGGGCGTGCCGCTGTCGCTGTCGCGCTGTCCGGCGGACGCGCGCTTCGCGGTCTTCGAGATCGGGATGAATCATGCCGGCGAGATCACGCCGCTGGTGAAGATGGTGCGGCCGCATGTGGCGATCATCACCACGGTCGAGCCCGTGCATCTCGAATTCTTCTCCGGCGTCGAGGCGATCGCCGACGCCAAGGCGGAAATTTTCGAAGGCGTGGAGCCGGACGGCGCCGTCGTGCTCAACCGTGATAACGCGCAGTTCGCGCGGTTGCAGGAATGCGCCAGGAAACTCGGCATCGCGAAGATCGTCACCTTCGGCGCGGACGAGAAGGCCGATGCGCGCCTGCTCGATCTGGCGTTGCATCCGGCTGGCTCGGCCGTGCACGCTGAAATCCTCGGCAGTGAGTTGACCTACAAGCTCGGCATGCCCGGCCGTCACATGGCGATGAATTCGCTCGCGGTGCTGGCGGCGGCGTCGCTGGCCGGCGCTGATCTTGCGCTTGCGGGTCTTGCGCTGTCGCAGGCGCAGCCGGCCGCGGGACGCGGCGTGCGTCGGGCGCTGGCCGTGAGGGGCGGCGAGGCGCTCCTGATCGATGAGAGCTATAACGCCAATCCTGCTTCGATGGCGGCGGCGCTGAACGTGCTCGGCGAGGCCAAAGTCGGGACGCAGGGTCGGCGCATCGCGGTGCTGGGCGACATGCTGGAGCTTGGTCCCAGAAGCGCGGACCTGCATCGCGACCTGACCGGGGCGATCGATGCCAATGACGTCGACATGATATTTTGCTGCGGTCCCCTGATGCGCAATCTGTGGAATGCGCTTTCCTCCGGTAGGCGGGGCGGTTATGCAGAGGACGCCGCCGCGCTCGAATCGCAGGTGACGGCGGCGATCCGTTCCGGTGACGTCATCATGGTCAAGGGCTCGCTGGGATCGCGGATGAAAGTGATCGTGACCGCGCTCGAGAGGCGATATTCCGGCAGCGCGGCTGAAATTCTGTAAGTTGCGGGGTGCCCCTTTGAATCCGGAGTTCGCTCAAGGGAGGCTTGCCAGAACTGGCGAACTTCGGAGTCGGGATACCCGATGTTTTACTGGTTGATCGATCTTTCCAATACGGTCCCGGGGCTCGGCATCTTCAAGCCGCTTCTGAACGTCTTTCGCTACATCACCTTCCGCACCGGCGGCGCGGTGGTGACGGGCGCGCTGTTCGTGTTCCTGTTCGGGCCCTGGATCATCGACAATCTTCGCCTGCGACAGGGTAAAGGACAACCGATCCGCGCCGACGGCCCGCAGTCGCACCTCGTCAGCAAGAAGGGCACGCCGACGATGGGGGGCCTGATGATTCTGTCGGGGCTTGTCGTGTCGACCGTGCTGTGGGCCAATCCTCTCAATCCCTATGTCTGGATCGTGCTCGCGGTGACGCTTGGTTTCGGCCTCATCGGCTTCTATGACGACTATCTGAAGGTGACGAAGCAGACCCATGCCGGATTCTCCGGACGCACCCGCCTGCTGCTTGAACTCCTGATCGCGCTGGCCGCGTGCTATGCGCTGACCCGGCTCGGCCGCGAGCCCTTCTCCACGGCGCTGGTGATCCCGTTCTTCAAGGACGTGGCGCTGGATCTCGGCTGGTTCTTTCTCGGCTTTGGCGCGTTCATCATCGTCGGAGCCGGCAACGCGGTGAATCTCACCGACGGCCTCGACGGTCTCGCCATCGTGCCGGTCATGATCGCGGCGGCGAGCTTCGCGATGATCGCCTATCTCGCCGGCAACGCGGTGTTCGCCGACTATCTCCAGATCAACTACATCGCCGGCGCGGGCGAACTGGCTGTGCTGTGCGGGGCAGTGCTCGGGGCCGGCCTCGGTTTTCTCTGGTTCAACGCCCCGCCGGCCTCGATCTTCATGGGCGACACCGGTTCGCTCGCGCTCGGCGGCATGCTCGGCTCGATCGCGGTGGCGGTGAAGCATGAAATCGTGCTGGCCGTGATCGGCGGCCTGTTCGTGCTGGAAGCGGTGTCGGTGATCGTGCAGGTGGCGTCGTTCAAGCTCACGGGAAAGCGCATCTTCAAGATGGCGCCGATCCACCACCACTTCGAGCAGCTCGGCTGGACCGAGCCGCAGATCGTGATCAGGTTCTGGATCATTTCGGTGATGCTGGCGCTGGCGGGTCTTTCGACGCTGAAGTTGCGGTGATGAAGCCCCCATGATCCCCGTCACATCCTTTTCCGGCAAGACCGTCGCGGTATTTGGCCTCGGCGGTTCGGGCCTTGCGAGTTGTCACGCCCTGAAGGCGGGCGGCGCCGAGGTGATTGCGGGCGACGACAACGCCGACAATCTCGCGAAGGCGGCGCAGGCCGGTTTCATCACCGCGGATTTGCGAACCGTGGTGTGGGCGAACCTCGCCGCGCTGGTGCTTGCGCCGGGCGTGCCGCTGACGCATCCCTCGCCGCACTGGAGCGTGCTGGCGGCGCGGCAGGCGGGCGTCGAGGTGATCGGCGACGTCGAACTGTTCTGCCGCGAGCGCGCACGTCATGCGCCCGACGCGCCTTTCATCGCCATCACCGGCACCAACGGCAAGTCCACTACGACGGCGCTGGTCGCGCATCTGATGCGCGAGGCCGGATACGACGTGCAGATGGGCGGCAACATCGGCACCGCGATCCTGTCGCTGGAGCCGCCGCGCAGAGGGCGCGTGCATGTGATCGAGATGTCGTCGTACCAGATCGACCTCGCGCCCTCGCTCGATCCGACCGTCGGCATTCTGCTCAACCTCAGTCCCGATCACCTCGATCGCCACGGCACCATCGAACATTATGCGCAGGTGAAGGAGAGGCTCATCGCCGGGGTGCAGCCGCAGGGCACGGCGGTCGTCGGCGTCGATGATCACTGGTGCGCGGCGATCGCCGACCGTCAGGAGCAGGCCGGACGCAGCGTCGTGCGCGTGTCGGTGAAGCGGCCACTGGCGCATGGCGTCAGCGTCGAACAGGACAGGATCGTTCTCGTGTCCGGCGGCGCGCGCAGCGAAATCGCCGACATCGGCGGAATAGGCTCGCTGCGCGGGCGGCACAACGCGCAGAATGCGGCCTGCGCTTCGGCGGGGGCGCTGGCGCTCGGGGTCAGCCGGGACATCCTGCAGCAGGACTTGCGCAGTTTTCCCGGTCTCGCGCATCGCATGGAGCAGGTGGGGCGCAAGGCCCATGTGCTGTTCGTCAACGACTCCAAGGGCACCAACGCCGACGCCACCGAGAAGGCGTTGTCGTCCTTCGACGAGATTTTCTGGATCGCGGGCGGCAAGCCGAAAAGCGGCGGTATCGCCTCGCTCGACGCGTTCTTTCCGCGCATCCGCAAAGCCTATCTGATCGGAGAGGCGGCGCAGGAGTTCGCGGCGACGCTGGAGGGCAAGGTGGCCTACGAGATCAGCGGAACGCTGGAAGCCGCGGTGCCCGCCGCCGCGCGGGACGCGGAAGGAGCAGGCCGTGCCGGGGCGGTGGTGCTGTTGTCGCCGGCCTGCGCTTCATTCGATCAGTTTCGCAATTTTGAAGTTCGCGGCGATCGCTTTCGCGAACTGGTCCAGGCGTTGCCGGGCGTTACGCCCGTCGTGTAGCTCGCGCCGCCCTCGTCATGGCCGGGCATAGCCGTTCGAAGAACGGCGTCGCTTCCGCTCGCCCATGGTCCCGGCCATCCACGTCTTCCTCCTTGATGCAGCAAGACCGGTTGCCCGGCATGAAGCCGGGCATGACCGGCAGATAGCCATTCTCTCAAACTTGTCATGCCTTCCTTAACGCTCCGGTAACCACGATAGGGGACCAATGGGTGACCGCCGCCCGCAGGAACTGTCATGATCTCACGCGAACAACGCACGCCGCTCTCGGAATGGTGGTGGACCGTGGATCGGCTGCTGCTGGCGGCGATGGTGCTGTTGATGCTCACCGGCGTGGTGCTGTCGCTGGCGGCGAGCCCGTCGGTCGCGACCCGGATCGGGCTTGATCCGTTTCATTTCTTCCATCGTCATGTGATGTTTCTGCTGCCGTCGATTATTGTGATGGTTGGCGTGTCGTTCCTGTCGCCGCGCCTGATCCGCCGCTCCGCGCTGATCGTTTTCGCGATCAGCATCGTTCTGATCGTGGCCACGCTCGGATTAGGTCCGGAGGTCAAGGGCGCGAAACGCTGGATCACGATCCTCGGCGTCAACATCCAGGCTTCGGAGTCCGCGAAACCCGCCTTCGTCGTGCTGGCGGCCTGGCTGTTTTCGGAATCCGCGCGCAAGCCGGAGATGCCGGCCACCTCGATGGCGCTTGCGCTGCTGCTGAGTCTGGTGGCGCTGCTGGTGATGGAGCCCGATTTCGGTCAGACCATGCTGATCCTGACGGTGTGGGGCGCGCTGTTCTTCATTGCCGGGATGCGCATCATCTGGGTGTTCGGGCTCGCGGGAACGGCGATGGCGGGTTTGTTCGCCGCCTACATGACGGTGCCGCACGTCGCGGCCCGTATCAGGCGCTTCATGGATCCGGCCTCCGGCGACACCTTCCAGGTCGATACGGCGATGGAGGCTTTCGCCAATGGCGGCTGGTTCGGACTCGGCCCCGGCGAAGGCGTCGCCAAGCGGAGTCTCCCCGACAGTCACACCGATTTCGTGTTCGCCGTGGGGGCGGAAGAGTTCGGCATCATCATGTGCCTCGGGCTGCTGACGCTGTTCACCTTCATCGTCATGCGCACGCTGTCGCGCGCCTACGCCTCCGAAGATTTGTTCTCGCGTTTCGCCGCGTCGGGGCTCGCGATCATGTTCGGAATGCAGGCGGCCATCAACATGGCGGTCAACCTGCATCTGATTCCCGCCAAGGGCATGACGCTGCCGTTCATTTCCTATGGGGGCTCGTCGATGGTCTCGCTCGCCTATGGAGCGGGCTTGATGCTGGCGCTGACGCGCGAGCGGCCGCGCACCGAGATGGAATCGATCGAGGAGAGCGCCGTCGCTGCGCGTTATGCGTAATACATGCACGATCATGACGAGGATCATTTCGTCTGGACATCGAAGTCCATGACCACCGCACCGCTTATCCTTCTCGCCGCCGGCGGAACGGGGGGACACCTGTTTCCCGCCGAGGCGCTCGGCGTCGAACTGATGAAGCGCGGCTTGCGCGTGCGGCTGGTGACGGACTCGCGCGCGTTGCGCTATAGCGGACTGTTCTCGAAAGACCTCACCGACGTGGTTCCGAGCGAGACCGTGCGCGGCCGTTCTCCATGGGCGCTGGCGCGCACCGGCCTGATGCTCGCGGCCGGCACAGCCGTCGCTCTCAACCTGATGCGCGTTCTGAAGCCCGCCGCCGTGGTCGGATTCGGCGGCTACCCGACTTTGCCACCGCTGATCGCGGCGCGCCTCAGGGGCATCCCGACCGTGATCCATGATTCCAACGCCGTCATGGGCCGCGCCAACAGCTTCCTGTCGAAGCGTGTCAACGCCATCGCCACCTCGCTGCCCGGCGTGCTGGACAAGAAGCCATCGCTGGCCGGCAAGATAACAACCACCGGAACGCCGATGCGGCCTGCTATTCTCGCGGCCGCCGCCGTGCCGTTCGCGACGCCAGGCTTGGGCGATCCCTTGCGTGTTCTCGTGGTCGGGGGCAGCCAGGGTGCGCGCGTCATGAGCGACATCGTGCCTGGCGCGATTGAAAGACTCGAACCGGCGCTGCGGCAGCGATTGATCCTGACGCAGCAGGTGCGCGACGAAGATATGGCGCGGGTGCGCGGGTTCTATGACCGGCTGGAGATCAAAGCCGAACTCGCTCCCTTCTTCGCCGATCTCCCGGCGCGGCTGGCGTCGAACCACATCATCATATCCCGCTCGGGGGCGGGTACGGTGGCTGAACTCGGTGCGATCGGCCGTCCGTCGATCCTTGTCCCCCTGCCGGGTGCGATCGATCAGGATCAGTTCGCCAATGCCGGCGTGCTGGCTGACGTCGGCGGCGCGATCCGCATCGTGCAACCTGATTTCACTCCTGACCGGCTCGCGGCGGAATTATCCGCGCTGGCGGCCGGCCCGGCGCGGCTCGCGGCGATGGCGACGGCGGCGCGCACCGTGGGCCGTCTCGACGCCGCCGGGCGGCTGGCGGATCTGGTCATGCGCGTGGCGCGAACCGGCGCCTGATCGCTTGATGCAGACGCGCGCGGAAAACCGCTACACACTTTTCCTCATCCCGCTCTATAAGGCCAGGCACGGCTAGCGGGAATCACTCGGACGAGAGACGGACATGAGACTGCCGCGCGAAATCGGCCCCATCCACTTCGTCGGCATCGGCGGCATCGGCATGAGCGGCATCGCCGAGGTGCTGTGCAACCTTGGCTACACGGTGCAGGGCTCGGATGCTTCCGAGGGCGCCAACGTGGTGCGGCTGCGCGAGAAGGGCGTCAAGGTCACGGTCGGCCACAAGGCCGGGAATGTGAACGGCGCGGATGTGCTGGTCGTTTCAACCGCGATCAAGCGCGACAATCCCGAACTGATGGCGGCGCGCGCCCAGCGCATTCCGGTGGTGCGCCGCGCGGAAATGCTGGCGGAACTGATGCGGCTGAAAAGCTGTGTCGCGATCGCCGGGACACACGGCAAGACCACCACGACCTCCATGGTTGCGACGCTGCTCGACGCGGGCGATTTCGATCCCACGGTCATCAATGGCGGGATCATCAACGCCTACGGCACCAACGCGCGTCTGGGGGCCGGTGAGTGGATGGTGGTGGAAGCGGACGAGAGCGACGGCACCTTCCTCAAGCTGCCGACCGATGTCGCCATCGTCACCAACGTCGACGCCGAGCATCTCGACCACTTCAAGACGTTCGACGCCGTGCAGGACGCGTTCCGTTCGTTCGTGGAAAACGTGCCGTTCTACGGCTTCGCGGTGATGTGCATCGATCATCCGGTGGTGCAGGCCATGGTCGGCAGGATCGAGGATCGGCGTATCATCACTTACGGACAGAATCCGCAGGCCGATGTCAGGCTGGTCGATCTCGCGCCGAACGGTGGCGGCTCGCATTTCAAGGTCATGTTCCGCAACCGCAAGACCGACGCCGCGCATGAAATCTCCGATCTGGTGCTGCCGATGCCGGGTCCGCATAACGCGCTCAACGCCACGGCGGCGATCGCGGTGGCGCATGAACTGGGCATTACCGACGCGACCATCCGCAAGGCGCTCGCGGCCTTCGGCGGTGTCAAGCGCCGCTTCACCAGAACTGGCGAGTGGAACGGCGTCACCGTCATCGACGACTACGGCCATCATCCGGTCGAGATCGCGGCGGTGCTGAAGGCGGCGCGTGAGTCCACCGACGGCAGGGTCATCGCGGTGGTGCAGCCGCATCGCTATACGCGGCTGCAAGCACTATTCGAGGAGTTCTGCACCTGCTTCAACGACGCCGACACCGTAGTCGTCGCGGATGTCTATCCGGCGGGAGAGACGCCGATCGTGGGCATCGATCGCGATCACTTCGTGCTCGGCCTGCGCGCCCACGGTCACCGCGAGGTGGTGCCGCTGCCGGAATCCGCGGCGCTCGCGGGTATAATTGCGGATCTTGCGAAGCAGGGAGACTACGTGGTGTGCCTCGGCGCCGGCAACATCACGCAATGGGCCTATGCGTTGCCGGGCGAATTGAAGGCGCTGGGATGAGGAGATCAGACGATCGTCGGATACAAATCGTCCCATTCGGGATTCACCGCGACAATTGTCCGGACTTTCCAGGTACGGGGCCAGTGCTTGATGTTGTGTTCTCTCTGAATGGCGTTGCGGATATCGTCGAAGGTTTCGAAATAAACCAGTCGCTTCAGACAGTGCCGCTTGGTGAATCCAGCAACGAATCCGGACCGGTGTTCGAAGACGCGCCGAACGAGATCATTCGTCACGCCGACATAAAGAATGCCGTTCGGCCGATTGGTCAGGAAATAAACGTATCCGCCTTTCATGCAGGAATTCTGCAAGACGTGGATGGCCGGGACAAGCCCGGCCATGACGCGTTGAGAAGCAAGGCTTCCATCCGATACCTGCGTTCCACCGATCCGAAAGGCAACCTACACGTTCGTCATGGCCGGGCTTGTCCCGGCCATCCACGTCTTTTGAGTTATTAAGTCGGTAGGTGGTTTCAATGACCTTCCCCGACATCGTTCCGGAACTGAAATCGCGAATGCCGGACTTGCGCGGGCGGCTGCTGGCGAACGAGTCGCTGGCGCCGTTGACCTGGTTTCGCGTCGGTGGTCCGGCGCAGGCGTTGTTCACGCCGGCTGATGAGGATGACCTTGCTTATTTTCTGAGCCATCTGCCGGAGGAAATACCGGTCTGCTGCATCGGCGTGGGCTCCAACCTGATCGTGCGCGATCGCGGGCTGCCCGGCGTGGTGATTCGCCTGCCGCCACGCGGCTTCGGCGAGATCACGATCGATGGCGATGCCGTGCACGCCGGCGCCGCCGCGCTTGACAAGCGTGTCGCGGAAGCGGCCGCTGCTGCCAGCATCAGCGGGCTTGAATTCTACTTCGGCATTCCCGGCACCATCGGCGGCGCGCTACGTATGAACGCAGGCGCCAACGGCAGCGAAACCAGGGATGTTCTCGTCGAAGCCCGCGCGCTCAGCCGCCGTGGCGAAAGGATGACCTTCGACAATTTCGCCATGGCGTTTGACTATCGCAGCAGCGGAATAGATCCCTCCGTCATCTTCACCGGCGCGATGTTTCGTGGCCGTATCGCCGAGCCGCAAGCGATCCGTGCGCGCATGAACGAGGTGCAGGCTCATCGCGAGACGGTGCAGCCGATCCGCGAAAAGACCGGTGGCTCGACGTTCAAGAATCCGCCAGGTCAGAGCGCGTGGAAACTGATCGATGCCGCCGGGATGCGCGGTCATCGCGTCGGCGGCGCGCAGGTGTCGGACATGCACTGCAATTTTCTCATCAACACCGGAGAGGCAACCGCGCGCGACATCGAAACCCTGGGGGAGAGCGTACGCGAGCGGGTAAAACGGCATTCCGGTGTCGATCTGCAATGGGAAATCAAACGGATCGGATTGGGATAGGGCTCATGCGCATCACCATTCTGTTCGGCGGCAGCAACAAGGAGCGTCTGGTTTCAGTCGCGAGCGCGCAGGCGCTCCATCACGCATTGCCGGAGGCCGATCTGTGGTTCTGGAACCTTCGCGATGAAATCGTCGACGTGCGATCCGAAACGCTGCGGGATCATGCGCGGCCGTTCGAGGACGAGTTCGTTCCCGGCGGATCAGGCGCGCCGCTGGAGCGGGCGCTGGACAGGGCCAGGGCGGAGGATCGCGTGCTGGTGCTCGGCCTCCACGGAGGCCGCGCCGAGAACGGTGAACTTCAGGCGATGTGCGAGCTTCGCCGAATTCCTTTCACGGGATCGGGTTCGGCCGCCTCGCATCTTGCGTTCGACAAGGTGGCGGCCAAGCGGTTCGTGGCCTCGGCCGGGGTCCCCACGCCGGCGCACGTCTTGCTGGAGGACATTGACCACGCGCTGGCCGAACACGGCCGGCTGGTTGCCAAGCCCGCATGCGACGGATCGAGCTATGGCCTGATCTTCGTCAACGCGCCGCAGGATATCGTCACCGTCCGCGAGGCGGCGAAGACCGAGGACTATGTGATCGAACCTTTCGTGTCTGGCGTCGAGGCGACCTGCGGCGTGCTGGAGCATTCCGACGGCTCGGTCGTCGCGCTTCCGCCGGTCGAGATCGTGCCGGCCGAGGGCGCGTTCGATTACGCCGCGAAGTATCTGGCGAAGACGACGCAGGAGATCTGTCCGGGACGTTTTTCGCCGGAGATCGCCGCGCAGATCATGGATCACTCGCTGCGGGCGCATCGCGCGTTGTCCTGCCGCGGCTATTCCCGCACCGACTTTATCGTGACAGGCAATGGACCGATCTATCTGGAAACCAACACCCTGCCGGGCCTGACCGCGGCCTCGCTTTACCCCAAGGCGCTTCATGCGCAGGGGGTCGGGTTCGCTGATTTTCTGCGCGACCAGATCGTGCTCGCCGAAAAGGCCGTCCGTCCGAACCTCTAGCGGTTTCTTGGGACGCGGGAACCGGTTCGCCCCCGGCGGGAACCTGCCGGAGCCCCTCGGGTCCATCCGGCAGGTTGGCCCGAAAGTCGCAAGACATTCTTTTATCGCGCAAAAATGCGGTCTGTCCGCACCGCATTTACCTTTTGTTTACCAGCACGCCCCAAGGTTAACACTTGGCGGCGCGTGTGGCGTTTGGCTGCCGGGGCGCGACTGTTGCGGAACTTCCGCTTCCGACCGCATCGAGGGAACAGCGGACCTGCCGGAGGTCGGCGCCCCGCCCGGTATTCGCCGGGACGTTGTGCGTGCTCGCAAGGTTATTCGAGGTTCCTGCGTTCAGCGCCGCGGTTGGGGCGGGGCGGGGCGAAACGGTGACGAGCGCGCGCGATGAATGGTGGAGGACGCCTCGATCGGTCGTTGAGATTGCCGGGGTACAAGTCTGTCCTGTTGAGGGCGTCCGACCTGCTGAAGCAGGCCAACCTGCTCAGGTGGGCCGCCAGCGGCGCAGCCATCCTGTTGCGCGAACAGATCGACAAGCTGAAGCGCGCACGGGCGGAACGTCTGGACGCGCGCGCCAGAAATCCCAATCGTGCGATCGCCTTTATTGAACGCTACGTCCCGCGCCGGCTTGGCGCGATCATGACCGTCGTCGTGGTCGGCGGCAGCGCCGTGCTCGGCGTGGTGGCGGGCGGCCATGTCGATGAAGCCGTCGCGGCCCTGGACGACACGCGCAATGCGCTTGCCAACGCCGCGGGCTTCCGGATCACGTCCGTCACCGTCAATGGCCGCACGCAGTTGACGCAGGAGGAAGTGTTGGCCGCGGGCGGCGTCAACGGCCGTTCATCGCTGCTGTTCCTCGATGCCGCCGGCGTGCGCGACAGCCTGAAAGCCAATCCGTGGATCGCGGATGCAACGGTGCTGAAGCTCTACCCGGGCGCGCTCCAGATCGACATCACCGAGCGTCTTCCCTTCGCGCTGTGGCAGGAGAACGGCAAGCTCGCGGTGATAGCAGCCGACGGAATCGTGCTCACGCCACACGTCTCGCAACGCTTCGCGACACTGCCGCTCGTGGTCGGCAAGGGGGCGGAAACTCGCGCCAGGGATTTCCTCGCGCTGGTTGCGAACTATCCGGTGGTGAACAGCCAGCTCAAGGCCGCGATCTTCGTCGGCGAGCGACGCTGGAATCTGCGCCTCAAGGACGGACTCGACATCAGGCTTCCGGAGAACGACGTCGGCCGCGCGCTCGCCGCGCTGGTGAAGTACGACAGGGAGAACAAGCTGCTGTCGCGGGACATCACCGCAATCGACATGCGTTTTCCCGATCGCCTGACCGTGCGGCTCTCGGAAGAGGCCGCGAAGGCGCGCGAAGAGCAGCTCAAGAAGTCCAGCAAGAAGGCCGGCAGCGCATGACCAGCCTCGATTGCGGCCAGACCCCGAAAATGCGGCCCATGCAGCGCAACCGCAGCGCGCTGGTGGCGTCGCTGGACATTGGCACCAGCAAGATCGCCTGCATGATCGCAAGGCTGCGGCCGAGTGCGCCGAACGATGCGTTGCGCGGACGAACCCACGCGGTGGAACTGATCGGCTACAGCCAGATTCAATCGCGCGGCATGAAGGCCGGCGCCGTGACCGATCTCGCCCAGTGCGAGCAGGCGGTTCGCCAGGCTGTATCGCTGGCCGAGCAGATGGCGAAGGTCCGGGTCGAATCCGTGCTGTTGCCGGTATCGGCCGGGCGGTTGCAAGGCCAGTTGATCGAAGCGGCCTCCCACATTCAGGGCGGCGCGGTCACGCCGTCCGATATCAGCCGGGTCACGTCGACCGGAATGCATCACGCCACGGCGTCCGGACGCACCGTGCTTCATGCGCTGCCCGCCGGCTATTCGCTCGACGGCGTGAAGGGTATCCGCGACCCCCGTGGCATGGTGGCGCGCCGGTTCGGCGTCGACATGAACGTCGTGACCACGGAAGCGACGGTTGCGAAAAACCTGATGCTGGCGGTGGAGCGCTGCCATCTCACCGTCGAAGCGATGGCTGCCAGTCCCTATGTGGCCGGCCTGTCGGTGTTGACCGACGACGAGGTCGATCTCGGCGCCGCGGTCGTGGAGATGGGCGCGGGAACCACCACCATCGCGGTCTATTCAGCGGGACGCTTTATTTATGCGAGCGGTTTCGCCATCGGCGGACATCACGTCACCATGGATCTTGCCCGCGGATTGGGCGCGTGCATTGCGGATGCCGAGCGAATCAAGACGTTATATGGCACGGTGCTGACGGGTGGCTCGGATGTTCGCGAGCTGATGACGGTTCCCGCGGCCGGAGACAGTGACTGTGACGCGCCTCAGGTCGTGTCACGCGCGACCATCGCCAACATCGTTCGTCAGCGTGTCGAGGAGATTTTTGAGATGGTCAGGGACCGGCTCGCGGATTCCCCATTTGCTGCCGAGCCGCGCGCGCGCGTCGTGCTGAGCGGCGGGGCGTCGCAGTTGACCGGCGTTCCCGAACTCGCCTCGCGTGTTCTCGGCCGTCCGGTCCGCATCGGCCGCCCCCTTGGCTTCGGCCGCCTGCCCAACGAGGCCAAGAGCGCTTCGTTCTCCGTCCCCACCGGGCTGCTGGTGTACCCGCAATACGCACATCTGGAACATGTTGAGCCGCGGCGCACGCGGCAGGTTCGCACCGGGACGGACGGCTATTTCGGAAAGGTCGGACGATGGCTCCGGGAGGGCTTCTGATGAACTTTCCGCCGAATTGCAGATTCCCATCAACTCCGCGGTCGACGACCGCCGGCATAGCGACACCGCGCGTGTAATCGAGAGGCAACCATGACCATCAATCTCAACGTTCCCGATATTCACGAGCTGAAGCCGCGGATCACTGTGTTCGGCGTTGGCGGCGCGGGCGGCAACGCGGTCAACAACATGATCACGGCCGGGCTGGTCGGGGTCGATTTCGTGGTGGCCAATACCGACGCCCAGGCGCTGACCATGTCCAAGGCGCAGCGTATCATCCAGATGGGCACCCAGGTCACCCAGGGCCTCGGCGCGGGCTCGCAGCCCGATGTCGGCGCTGCCGCGGCGGAAGAGGTCATCGACGAAATTCGCGACCATCTCTCGGGCGCGAATATGGTGTTCGTCACGGCCGGAATGGGCGGCGGCACCGGCACCGGCGCCGCGCCCGTCATCGCCAAGGCCGCGCGCGAAATGGGGATTCTGACCGTCGGCGTCGTCACCAAGCCGTTCCACTTCGAGGGTCAACGGCGCATGCGCACCGCCGACTCAGGGATTGGTGAGCTGCACAAGGTGGTCGACACGCTTCTGATCATTCCCAATCAGAACCTGTTCCGGGTCGCGAACGAGAAGACCACCTTCGCCGACGCCTTCGCGATGGCCGATCAGGTGCTTTATTCGGGAGTCGCCTGCATCACCGATCTCATGGTGAAGGAAGGCTTGATCAACCTCGACTTCGCCGACGTCCGCGCCGTGATGCGCGAGATGGGCAAGGCGATGATGGGCACCGGGGAGGCTTCCGGCGAGAAGCGCGCGCTCACCGCCGCCGAAGCCGCGATCGCCAATCCGCTGATCGACGATAGTTCGATGAAGGGTGCCAAGGGGCTGCTGATTTCGATCACCGGCGGCAAGGATCTCACGCTGTTCGAGGTCGACGAAGCCGCCACGCGGATTCGCGAGGAAGTTGATCAGGACGCCAACATCATCGTCGGCGCCACCTTCGATGAAAGCCTCGACGGCATCATCAGGGTATCGGTGGTCGCGACCGGCATCGACCAGAGCACGATCGCGCGTACCGCGGCCACACCGGCAATGAAGTCCGGATCCGCGACGCCTGATCCGCGCGCGGCCGAACTGTCCGCGAAGCTTCGCGAGGACAACAAGCGTGCTTCCGCCAACCTCGCCCAGAAGCCCGCCGAGCCCCGGCCTGCCGTGCAGCCGGCTCAGGCTCAGGTCCAAGCTCCAGTCCAGGCCGCTCAGCCCGCCGCCAATGTCGATCGGGCGGCACTGGAGGCGATTGCCGCGGCGGTCGCCGAGCCCGCGCCGCCGCCCCCGCCGGCCGCCGCTCCGGCTCCCGTGCAGCCGGCCTCCTATGGCGACGTCACCGTTCGGCCGATCGCGCAAAAGCCGACGCTGTTCCCGGATCACGATCCCGCGCCGCGCGAGCAGCAGGAGCCGCCGGTGCCGGATACCTTCATCCCGCAGCCGGCGGAGCGCGCTCCGCTCCGTGCGCCACGGATGCCGAGGATGGAGGAGCTTCCGATGCCGGCGCAAAATGAAATCCGTCAGGCTCGTGGCGAGGTCGAGGAAGAGCATCCGCAGAAGAGCCGGCTGTCACTGCTGCAGCGTCTCGCCAATGTGGGCCTCGGCCGGCGCGATCAGGAAGCCGAGCCGCCGATCGCGGGTCGCGACGCCGGACCGGCCATGGCCCAGATGCCCCCATTGCCGGAGCGTCGCCCGCAGCGCAGCGTCGCCGAGCAGATGGGCAACGACCCGGTATCAGAGTACGCGCGCCGGCCGCCGCCGAAGGGCCTCGACGCTCACGGCCGTCCGTCGCCCGTCGCGCCCGCCCCGCAGGGTGACGATCATCTCGATATCCCCGCTTTTCTTCGCCGTCAGGCAAACTGAAAGCCTGTAACAAACTGAAGCTGTAAGGGCTCCGTCATTTGCAGGCGGAGCCCTTTTTCCTATCATCCTGTTTCTTTATTTTTTCGGGCATTACTCTGATATTTCATGAAAAATTAATTTTATCAAGGTCCGCTGCAGGGTCACGTTCATGCGGCATATTTGGTCACGAGGCGGCGTGATTGCGGCGGAGATGGGGTAACAATTGGTAAAGAAGCGTGAGTTGCGCGCTTTGGGACTGCCGGTATGTTTTAGGCGTGACTTTGGGGATCACGAATCGATTCGCAGCCTTTCAGGCGAGAATTCGGCGTTCGGGATAAGTCACTTGGGCCAGGCTTTATGAGATTCAATCGCCAGACGACGCTGCGTTCGCGAGCCACCGTGACGGGTGTCGGCGTTCATTCCGGATTACCGGCCAACCTGACTCTAGGGCCTGCGTCGATCGATGCGGGTTTTGTTTTTATCCGCACCTCTCCCGATGGAACCGAACGCCGGGTACAGGCCGCCGCGAAATCCGTGACATCGACCAATTTTGCCACGGTCCTGGGCGATCAGCAAGGCTCTCTCGTCTCCACCGCCGAACACGTTCTTGCTGCGTTGCGTGGCCTTGGCGTCGACAACGCCACCATCGAACTCGACGGACCTGAAGTGCCGATTATGGATGGCAGTTCGGCTGCCTTCGTCGCCGCGATCGACCAGGCCGGGATTGTCGAGCAGTCGGCGGCGCGCCGCTTCATCCAGGTTTTGAAACCGGTCCGGGTCACGAAGGGCGAGGCGGTCGGCGAATTGCGACCGTACAAGCGCGGCTTTCGCGTCGAGGTCGAGATTGATTTCGCCAATCCGGTGATCGGCCATCAGGACTATTCCATCGATCTTGATCCCGAGAGCTTTCGTCGTGAAATCAGCCGGGCGAGAACCTTCGGTTGCATGAACGATGTGGCAAGGCTCCGAAGCGCGGGTTTCGCGCTGGGTGCGTCATTGGAAAACTCGATGGTGTTCGATGACGAGCGCCTGTTGAATGCCGGTGGCCTGCGCTACGCCGACGAGTGCGTACGACACAAGGTTCTCGATGCGATCGGCGATCTGGCGCTCGCCGGGTTGCCGCTGATCGGCGGCTATCGCTCGGCGCGCGGCGGGCACAAGCTCAACCACGCGGTGCTGACGGCTTTGATGGCCGACCGGACCGCATGGCGGGTAGTTGAGGATCAGCCGGTTTCGCGTCCGCGCAGTCAGGGCGAACTGGTCGGCGGAATGGTGGGCGGCATGGCTGCAGCCTATGGTCCCAACGTGTCCTGATCCTCACCGGGTCTCGCACTGTTCGAGTCTCGCACCTTTTAAGCCGTTCTGCTGCGTATGCGCGCCGATCCGTGTTTGTGCCGTGGCGGCTTGCAGGGGCCAAGCCTTCTGGCACCGCAAGCATTACCGGATCGTGGTCGTCGTTCTGCCTTAATCCCGGCGAAATACCTGCTTACCCCGTTGGTGAACGGCTGCTTGTGGGCTAAACGGGCGGGTGCAAGGTGCGCGTTCCCGTTTGCTGTAGCGTTTTCGGAACGAACCATGTCCTCGGGCGTGGCACGCTTACAGTGACTTTTCGCGGTGAGAGAGCATCTGTTGCGTTTTCGAGCGAACCGGATTCCACTTACCCGGAAAATGCTCTAAAACCAATGTCTTGAGCTTCGCTTCTGATTCAATCAGAAATGAGAACTGCTCCACTGCCTGGATCGCCGGATGACGGACCTCGGATTTTCACCAATGGTGGCTAAGCATATGGCGCTCGGACGGCGCGTTTTCATGGACCGCGCCTCTCTCGGGCGGCTTGGCCGGAAACTGCGGCTCGCCGCCTGTCTTGCACTCGCCGCCGTGACCGTTGCCGCGTGCGGGACCGGGCCGCTCCTGGACAAGTTCACGGCGAAGGACGAAGAGACCTTCAGCGACGAACCGGCGGACAAGCTCTACAATGAGGGCTTGTTCCTCATGAACAAACAGCGCGATCTCAAGGCGGTCACGAAGAAGTTCGACGAGGTCGACCGCGAACACCCGTATTCGGAGTGGGCGCGGAAGTCGCTGCTGATGTCGGCCTACGCATCTTATCAGGCCGGCGATTACGACACCTGCATCGGCTCCGCGTCGCGCTACGTGACGCTCCATCCGGGCAGTCCGGACGCCGCCTATGCGCAGTATTTGATTGCCGTCTCTAATTACGATCAGATCGCCGATGTCTCGCGCGACCAGGCTCGTACCGAGAAGGCGATGCGCACCCTGGAAGAGGTGATCCGGAAATATCCGACGTCCGAATACGCCGGTGAAGCCAAGAAGAAGCTTCAGGGCGCGCGCGATCAGCTCGCCGGCAAGGAAATGGCGGTCGGCCGCTACTACATGGAGCGGCGTGACTATACCGGCGCGATCAACCGCTTCAAGACGGTGGTGACGCGCTTCCAGACCACGCGGCACGTCGAGGAGGCGCTGGCGCGGCTGACCGAGGCCTACATGGCGATTGGAATCGTTGCCGAGGCGCAGACCGCCGCGGCCGTGCTTGGCCATAATTTCCCTGACAGCCACTGGTACAAGGACGCCTACAATCTCGTGACCTCGGGTGGAAGCCAGCCCAGCGAGAACAAGAGTTCGTGGATCAGCAAGGCGTTCAGGAAGGTGGGCCTTGGCTAGAGCATGATCCCGATTTTCGGATAAGATCATGCACAGTCACAAGGATGGGGCTGGAGTCCGGTTCAACGGAGTTGGGTCAGGCTCCAGTCTTTGCGCTACGCTTTTCCACATTTCTCAACGGCCTTTGGCAGGAACCGGCCTCCCATGCTTGCGCGCCTTTCGATCCGCGACATCGTCCTGATCGAGCGGCTCGATATCGAGTTCGCCTCCGGTCTTGCGGTGTTGACCGGCGAGACCGGCGCGGGAAAATCCATTCTGCTTGATGCCTTTGCGCTCGCGCTCGGCGGCCGCGGCGACGCCGGGCTGGTTCGCCACGGCGCGGAGCAGGGGCAGGTCACGGCCACCTTCGATGTTCCGAAGAACCATCCGGCCTGCGCCATGCTTGCCGCCAATGACATCGAGAACTCTATTTCTGAAGAATCGGGCGAGATGATCCTGCGGCGCGTCCAGCTTGCCGACGGCCGCACCCGGGCTTTCATCAATGATCAGGCGATCAGCGTGCAGACCTTGAAAGCGGTCGGCGCGACGCTGGTGGAGATTCACGGCCAGCACGACGAGCGGGCGCTGGTCGATGCATCGACCCACCGCCGGCTGCTCGATGCCTTTGCCGGACTGGATACCGAGGTCTCCGCGCTGGAAGTGCTGTGGGAAGCGCGTCGCCGCGCCCGCGTGGCGCTTGAAGATCATCGCGCCGGCGTGGAGCGCGCCGCGCAGGAGGCCGAGTATTTGCGTCACGCCTCCGAGGAGTTGACACAGCTCGCGCCGCAGGAGGGCGAGGAAACCGCGCTTGCCGAACGCCGCGCCGCGATGATGGCGGGCGAGAAGATCGCGGCCGACCTGCGCGAGGCGCGAGACGTCGTCAGCGGTCATGGTTCGCCGGCGAGCGTCTTGTCGGCGGCGGTGCGGCGGCTCGAACGGCGCGCCGCGAGTTCGCGGCAACTGGTCGAGCCCGCGGTCAGGTCGATCGACGCCGCCATCAACGCGCTGGAGGAGGCCGACCAGCATCTCGCGGCAGCGCTCGCCGCTTCGGATTTCGATCCGGCTGAACTGGAGCGCATCGAGGAGCGGCTGTTCGCGCTGCGCGCGGCCTCGCGAAAATATGCGACGCCGGTCGAGGGACTTGCCGCGCTTGCCGCGAAGTATGCAGCGCAGGTTGCGTTGATTGACGCCGGCGCGGATCGACTGACTGTTCTGGAGAAAGAGGCGGCCGACGCCGACAAACGTTATGCGGCGGCGGCTGCGAAACTCTCGGTGGCGCGCAAGAAGGCTGCCGACAAGCTCGACAAGACGGTCAATGTGGAGCTTGCGCCGTTGAAGCTTGAGCGCGCCAGATTTTCGACGCACATCGATTCCGATCCGTCCACGCCGGGGCCGCAAGGCTTCGACCGCGTCGAGTTCTGGGTGCAGACCAATCCCGGCACGCGTCCCGGGCCGCTGATGAAGGTCGCATCGGGAGGCGAACTGTCACGCTTCCTGCTGGCGCTGAAGGTGGTGCTCTCCGACAAGGGCTCGGCGCCGACGCTGGTGTTCGACGAGATCGACACCGGGGTCGGCGGTGCGGTGGCCGACGCCATCGGCGCGCGGCTGTCGCGCTTGGCCTGCAAGGTGCAGGTGATGGCGGTGACGCACGCGCCCCAGGTTGCGGTGCGCGCTGATCAACATCTGCTCATCTCAAAAGATGCGCTGGACCGTGGCAAGCGTGTCGCCACGCGGGTTGCGACGCTGGCGGAGGATCACCGCCGCGAGGAGATCGCGCGGATGCTTGCCGGAGCCGAGATCACCGCGGAGGCCCGCGCCGCCGCGGACCGGCTGTTGAAAGCGGCGGGGTGAGTAGCTGTGGCGGCCAAGTCAAAAACGCCTCCGCCCGTCGATTCCCTCACCAGGTCGCAGGCCAGGGTCGAGCACAAGAGGCTGGCGCTTGAGATCGAGACGCATAACGAGCGCTACTACCAGCAGGACGCGCCAACGGTCTCCGACGCTACCTACGACGCGTTGCAGCGGCGGCTCGAAGCGATCGAGGCCCGCTTTCCGGACCTCGTCACCGCAAGTTCGCCCACGCAGACGGTCGGCGCCGCGCCCGCGCGCGGCTTCGCGAAAGTGCAGCATGCGGTGCCGATGCTGTCGCTCGGCAACGCCTTCAGCGACGCTGAGGTTGCCGAGTTCGTCGAGCGCATCCGGCGTTTTCTGAAACTTGGTGCGGATGACATGCCCGCCATCGTTGCCGAGCCGAAGATCGATGGATT
Organism: Nitrobacter winogradskyi Nb-255; assembly: GCF_000012725.1. Taxonomy (NCBI): domain Bacteria; kingdom Pseudomonadati; phylum Pseudomonadota; class Alphaproteobacteria; order Hyphomicrobiales; family Nitrobacteraceae; genus Nitrobacter; species Nitrobacter winogradskyi. The sequence goes on from NC_007406.1 coordinate 1,160,911, forward strand.
GTCGCTGTCGTTGCGTTACGAGAACGGCGACCTGGTGCGCGCGGCGACGCGCGGCGACGGCTTCACCGGCGAGGACGTGACCGCGAATGTCCGCACCATCGCGGACGTGCCGCACAAACTGAACGGCCACAACATCCCCACCGCCTGCGAGCTGCGCGGCGAGGTCTATATGCTGAAAGAGGACTTCCTTGCTCTGAATAAAAAGCAGCAAGAGGCTGGCGATACCGTGTTCGCCAATCCGCGCAATTCGGCGGCCGGTTCTTTGCGCCAGAAGGATGTATCGATCACCGCCTCGCGTCCGTTGAAGTTCTTCGCCTATGCCTGGGGCGAGATGACTGATCGGCCCGCCGAAACCCAGAACGACATGCTGGAGTGGCTCAGGGACGTTGGCTTTATCGTCAATCCGCTGATCCAGCTATGTCACAGCGTCGATGAGGTGCTGGCGTTTTATCGCCGCATCGGTGAGCAACGCGCCACGCTCGGCTACGACATCGACGGCGTGGTCTACAAGGTGGACCGGCTCGACTGGCAGGAACGCCTCGGCTTCGTGTCGCGAAGCCCGCGCTGGGCGATCGCACACAAGTTCGCCGCCGAACAGGCGATGACGATCCTCAGGGGCATCGACATCCAGGTCGGCCGGACCGGCGCGATGACGCCGGTGGCGCGGCTCGAACCCGTCACCGTCGGTGGCGTGGTGGTGCAGAATGCCACGCTGCACAATGAGGATTACATCAGGGGCCTCGGCAACGATGGTCAGCCGATCCGCGACGGTATTGACCTTCGCATCGGCGATACCGTGGTGGTGCAGCGCGCCGGCGATGTGATTCCGCAAGTGGTCAGCGTGATCATCGAAAAACGCCCGGCGAACGCTAAGCGATATGAGTTTCCCGACAGGTGTCCGATCTGCGGCAGCCACGCCGTGCGCGAGGAGGGCGAGGCGGTGCGCCGTTGCACCGGCGCGCTGATCTGCCCGGCGCAGGCGGTGGAGCGGCTCAAGCATTTCGTCTCGCGCCTTGCTTTCGACATCGACGGCCTCGGCGAAAAGCAGATACAGGAATTCTATGACGACGGCCTTGTCATGCACCCGGTCGATATCTTCACGTTGCAGGAGCGCGACGCGCGTGCGGAGAACAAGCTGCGCGATCGCGACGGCTATGGCGATGTGTCGGTGCGCAACCTGTTCGCCGCGATCGACGCTCGCCGCAGGATCGAACTCAACCGGCTGATCTTCGCGCTCGGCATCCGCCACGTCGGCGAGGGCAATGCCAAGCTGCTGGCGCGACACTATGGCAGTATCGAAAGTTTCCGCAGCGCCATGACGGAGGCCGCGGCGGCGCAGACGGAAGCAGGCAATGATTCCGAGGCCTATGCCGATCTTACCAACATCGGAGGCATCGGCGATATCGTTGCCGACGCGGTGGTCGAGTTCTTTGCCGAGCCGCGCAACGTCAAGGCGCTGAACGATCTGCTTGAAGAAATCGAAGTGCTGCCGGTCGCGCAGGCCCGCAGCGACTCGGCCGTGGCGGGCAAGACCGTGGTGTTCACAGGCTCGCTGGAAAAATTCACGCGCGATGAAGCAAAAGCATCGGCCGAGCGCGTGGGCGCGAAAACGTCCAGCTCGGTGTCGAAGAAGACCGATCTGGTCGTCGCAGGTCCCGGAGCCGGATCGAAGCTCAAGGATGCCGAGAAGTTCGGCGTGAAAGTAATCTCCGAGGACGAGTGGCTGAAGCTGATCGAAGGATAGCCGATCTTCCGGAGTGCCGTGTCAAGGACGTTCAGGCCGCCGGCTGGCCGATCGTTATCGTCAGTTTGCCGACGCCGTCGCAGCCGCATTCGACATGGTCGCCCGGATGCAGGGCGGAGACCCCGGCCGGCGTACCGGTCATGATGATGTCGCCTGCGTCAAGCGAGACCTGTTTCGAAAGTTGCGCGATGATCTCCGGAACGTTCCAGATCATCTGCGCGAGATCGCCGGACTGGGTTTCCTTGCCGTTGACCGCGAGCCAGATACGGCCCTTCGATGGATGGCCGATCTTCGCTGTTGGTTGCAGCGCGCCGCAGGGCGCCGTGTGATCGAATGACTTCGCGATCTCCCACGGCTGTTCCTTCTTGCGCGCGGCGTTTTGCAGGTCGCGCCGGGTGAGATCGATGCCGACCGCGTAGCCATAGACGTGATCGAGCGCGGTGTCGGCCGGGATGCGCAAGCTCCCGCTCTTCATCGCGACGATCAGCTCGACTTCGTGATGCAGATCATGGGTGAGAGGCGGATAGGGAATGGTCGCGCCGTCGGCCTCGATCATGTCGGCATGCTTCGCGAAGAAAAAAGGCGTCGCGCGCTCGTCGTTGCGTAGTTCGCGGATGTGATCGAGATAGTTGCGGCCGACGCACCAGATGCGGCGGACCGGAAAGAAGCCGTTGCCGCCCGCGACCGCGATGACAGGTCGGGGCGGCTCTGGAATCACAAACGGCGATGCGCTCATGCGGTGCTCTCCGCTCTGCCTGCGCTTGCGCGATGAGATCGTCACCGCGGACAGGTGCGATGACATCATAGCGTTTTCGAGCGAAGCGGATACGCATTCGCGTGAAGAAAACGCGTCAGATCAAAATCGTGGAGCCCGCCTCTGATTCCATCAGAAGCGGTAAGGCTCTACGCCGACGCGCTCAAGGGAGCCAGCGTCAGCGGCGCTGTCTCCCGGTGTTGCAGGCGAAAGAACGAAGCATAGCGCCCGCCGCTTCGCAGAAGATCGTCGTGGCGTCCGCGCTCGACGATCTCGCCGTTCTCGACCACGAGAATGGCGTCGGCGTGCATGATGGTGTGCAGGCGGTGAGCGATCACGATCGTGGTGCGATTTCGGCACAGATGCTCGATCGCCTCCTGCACCTGCTTTTCGGATTCCGAATCGAGCGCGGCCGTGGCCTCGTCGAGCAGGATGATCGGCGCGTCCTTGATCAGCGCGCGGGCGACGGCGATGCGCTGGCGCTGCCCGCCGGAGAGCTGGGTGCCGTGCTCGCCCACGGGAGTGTCGTAGCCGAGCGGAAAGCCCGTGATGAAGTCGTGGGCGCAGGCGGCTTTCGCCGCCGCGACGATCTCGTCCTCGGTAGCGCCAGGGCGGCCGAACGCGATATTCTCGCGGATCGTGGCGCGGAACAGGTAGACGTCCTGGCCGACATAGGACATCTGCCGGCGCAGCGATGTCCGCGACACGCCGGAGATGGACTGCCCGTCGATCAGGATGTCGCCGTCGGTGACTTCATACAGGCGCAGCAGCAGCGCCAGCACGGTTGATTTTCCGCCGCCCGAGGGGCCGACCAGCGCCGTCATCCTGCCCGGCTCCGCGATGAAGCTCATGCGCTTGAGCACGGGCTCGTCCGGGCGATAGGCGAATGTGACATCCCGCAACTCGACGCGGGCGTCGGTCAGTTGCAGCGCCGGCTTGTCGCTGTCGTCGGGTTCGCTGGCGGGGCTGTCCACGATCTCAAGCAGCTTGCGCGCGCCGATCAGGCTGCTGTTGAGTTCGATGTTGAGACGGGCCAGCCGCTTGGCGGGCTCATAGGCCAGCAGGAAGGCGGTGAGGAAGGAAAAGAACTGGCCCGGCGTCGCGCCCATGGCGACGACGCGATAGCCGCCATACATCAGTCCGCCGGCGATGGCGAAACCGCCGAGCGTTTCCATCAGCGGGCTGGCGCGGTTCGAAACCCGCGCCATCTTGTTGTTGGTCTGCTCGACGGCGGTGATGCTGGCGTCGATCCGCTCGCGCATGGTCTGTTCGAGCGTGAACGCCTTGACGGTCCGAATGCCTTGCAGCGACTCCTGCATCGTCTCCATGATATCGGCGGTGCCATGGAACTGGCTGTGCGCCAGTCCCTTGATGCGCTTCACCAGCTTGCGCAGTACGATCATCGCGGGCGGCGCCACCAGCGCGCCAAACAGCGACATATAGGGATCCTGCATCACCATCACGGTGACGAGTGCGATCAGCGACAGCAGATCGCGCCCCACCGCGTTGATCAGCAGGCTGAGCACCTGCGTCACCGAGGTCGCGCCGGCCGTGAGCCGCGCGAGAAATTCCGATGAATGCCGTTGCGAGAAATAGCCGATGCTCTCGCTCATCAGCTTGGCGAACAAGCGGCGCTGATTATTGGCGAGGATCGCGTTGCTGATCTGGGACAGGATCACGGAATGACCGTAGGTCGCCGCGCCCTTGGCCACGAAGATGGCGAGCACCACGGTGGACAGCATGAAAATGCCGCGCACGTTGCGGTCCACGTAAGCCTGATTGATGACCTCACCGAGCAGGTAGGCCGACGTCGCCGTCGCCGCCGCGGAGACGGCCATCAGCGCGAATGCGGCGAGGTAGCGCCGCCAATAGGCCATGCCCTGTTCCGTGACCAGGCGGCGGATAAGGATGGCCGCGCCATAGGGGTCATCGGTGATTTTCTTCGGAGGCTCGGTCATCGCGTTCCATTGACGCCGTGAATCGGTTGTCGCCCGCGCGTCAGGGGTGTTGCGAAAGCTCAGATTCCATGCCCGCAATAACGGTCTTTTTCAAGCCAAAACCGGTTCCGTCCGGCTTGTCAGGCCGATACCGCGAGCGCATCGGTGGCGTGCCGCTGCGCCAGCTTCTCTTCCCAGGCGAGCGCATGCGCGGCGATGGTGGCGAGATCGTCGTATTGCGGCGTCCAGTCGAGCGCGGCGCGAATCCGGCTCGTGTCGGCGATCATGGTCATGATGTCGCCGGGGCGTCGATCGGAATAGTGAACCGCGAAGTTGCGGCCACAGACCCGACGCACCGCCTCGATCGTTTCCAGAACCGAGTAGCCGCGTCCGTATCCGCAGTTCAGCGTGGTCGAGCCTCCGCCGTTTCGCAGGTACGTCAGCGCGGCGCGATGGGCCTGCGCCAGATCGCTGACGTGGATGAAGTCGCGAATGCAGCTTCCATCCGGCGTCGGATAGTCGGTGCCGAACACGTCGATCTTGGCGCGCTGACCGGTCGCGACTTCGACCGCGATCTTCAGAAGATGCGTGGCGCCGGCGGTCTGAAGCCCGATCCGCGCCTGCGGATCGGCGCCCGCGACGTTGAAGTAGCGCAGCACGACGTAATTCAGGTCGTGAGCGGAGCCGACATCGTGCAGCATGATTTCCGTCATCAGCTTCGACGACCCGTAAGGAGAGAGCGGCCGGGTCGGCGCCTCTTCCGCGACCGGCATCTGGTCGGGATTGCCGTAGACGGCGGCGGTCGATGAGAAGATGAAGCGGTTGACGCCGCATTTGACGGCGGCGTTCAGCAGGTTGCGGGTCGTCATCGTGTTGTTGCGATAGTAGGCGAGCGGATCGCGCATCGAATCGGGCACCACCACGGAACCCGCGAAGTGAATGATGCTTTCGATGCCGTGCTGGGCGATGACGTTCTCGACAAGATTTTCGTCCCCGGCGTCGCCGATGAACAGCGGCACGCCCTCGGGCAGCGCCGAGGAGAAGCCGGTGGACAGGTTGTCGATCACGACGACATTCTCGCCGGCCTCGGCCAGCGCGAGCACCATATGACTGCCGATGTAGCCGGCGCCGCCCGTAACAAGCACGGTCATATCTGCTCCTTTCGCCTCAGCTGTGCGGCAGGTACCGCGTTCGCCGAAGTTTCCCACAAAAGGATGGAATTGCCGTATAGCATGACCGTGATCGGCCGGATTTCGTCTGTCTGACCTCGGGATTCGACATTATGGTTGCCAAACTGTAACGGGAACCGGTTCTCCCCTGGCCCTGCGGCAGCCGATGACCGACGTCCTCATCATCAAGACATCCTCGCTCGGCGACGTCGTGCATCAGATGCCGGCGATCGTCGATGCGGCGCGCGCATGTCCGCGGTTGCGGCTGACGTGGCTGGTCGAAGAGGCGTTCGCGCCGCTGGTGCGGCTGCATCCGTCGGTCGCTGATGTCATTCCTGTCGCGACGCGGCGCTGGCGTTCGCAACTCGGAGCCATCGCCACGTGGCGCGAGATCGGCGCGTTCCGGGCGCGGCTGCGCCGGCAGGCGTTCGAAAAGGTGATCGATACCCAAGGTCTTATCCGCTCCGCGATCATGGCCCGCGTCTCACGCGGCGCGCGCCACGGCTACGATGCGCGCAGCATTCGCGAACCGTTGGCCGCGCGTTTCTACGATGTCCGGCACACGGTTGGTCGCGACCTTCACGCCGTGACGCGCAACCGGCTGCTGACAGGTCTCTCGCTCGGGTACGATCCAACCGGGGATGTCGATTATGGTCTCCGTTCTCCGGCGCGAACGGAGGGTCAGCGCTATGCCGTATTGCTTCACGGCACCTCCCGGCTCTCGAAAACGTGGCGCGCGGAGGATTGGATCGAAACCGGCCGCTGGCTACAGGCGAACGGATTGCAGACCGTGCTGCCCTGGGGCACCGAGGCCGAGCGCCTGTTATCCGAGCGGCTGTCAGGAGAAATCGCGGGCAGTCGCGTCCAGCCGCGCCAGAGCCTTGATCTGACCGCGCGCATGATCGGCAATGCGGCGTTGGTGATCGGCGTCGACACCGGGTTGATGCATCTCGCCGCGGCCTATCGGGTGCCGCTCATCGGCATCTATGTCAGTACCGATCCCGGCCTGACGGGGCCGATGGGCGCCGGACGCATGGCGGTTCTTGGCGGCAAGAGCGGTCCGCCTCCCGCGGGGCAGGTGATCGATGCCGCGGAGCGATTGCTTGCTTAGATACGTGGTGTGATCACATCGGATATCTCCGCAAGCACCCGCGCGACGAATGCGTCGAGGTCGCCGCCGGGAAACAGGAATCCCGGAATTCCCGCGCCGGCCGCGGCCCTAATGTCGCTGTCGCGGTCGCCGATCGCGAAACTGCCCTGACACCGCACCGGCCAGTGCCGCATCAGGTCGAGGATCATGCCGGGCTTCGGTTTGCGCCACGGATGATCTTCCAGATATCCGGCGACGCTGCCGTCGGGATGATGCGGGCAATACCTGAAGTCGTCGATCCGCGCGTCCTGTGACGCCAGATGGGACTGCATCCACCGGTGCAGATCGCGAACGTCGTCTTCACTGAAGAAACCGCGCGCGACTCCGGATTGATTGGTGAAGATGAAAACGAAATAGCCGGCCTCGTTCAGCCGCCTGATCGCCGGGACGACGCCGGGCATCCAGCGGATGCGGTCTCGGGTACCCATATAGCAGTCGTCATGATTGATGACGCCGTCGCGATCCAGGAACGCCGCCGGCCCGGAAGCCGGAACGATGTCGCCGCGGCTCACCTGTCGCTGTCTCCGTCCGCCAGCGCGTGCTCGACGGTATCGCAGATCGCATGAGCCGCGGTCATGTGGATCTGCTGGATCACCGGGGTGTCGTCACTCGGCGCGACGAGGAGATGATCGCAGACCTCCCGCAGGCTTTGCCCCTTGAGGCCGGTGAAGCCCGCGGTGACAAGTCCAAGCCGTCGCGCGGCGTCAAGCGCCGTGAGAATGTTCGGCGACCGTCCCGAGGTGGACAGCGCCAGCAGGATGTCGCCAGGCCGGCCCAGACTTTCGATCTGCCGGCAGAAAATCCGCTCGAAGCCGTAATCGTTGGAGATGGCGGTGAGGGCGGACGTATCGGTTGTCAGGGCGATGGCGGCGTAACCCGGACGTTCCTTCCTGTAGCGCCCGACGATTTCCGAGGCGATGTGTTGGGCGTCGGCGGCGCTTCCGCCGTTGCCGATCAGAAGCACCTTGTTTCCGGAACGCAGCGCGTCGATGATCGTGACGGCAATCTCGCTTGCGGCGGCGAGCAACGTCGTGTCGTTGGCTGCGCGCTGAAGGGCCGCAAGCGATTGCTGAAAATGGACCGCGATCGGATTCTGGCTCAAGACGCACCTTTGTCACCGTGACGGATATCAGTGGTAATGAGTGCGTCATGTCCACGCAAGCATGCCCGCGTCAACGAGCGTCGCGCATCCCGGCTTCCGCAAGCACCCGTTCCGCGATGGCCATCACCTCAGCCGCCGGGATATCCTTCATGCAGCGATGGTCGTTCCGGGTGCAGACCGGACGATGGCACGGCTGGCACGGGAGGGGCGTTTTCGCCTGGATCGTCGCGGCGAGGCCGTTCAGGGGTCCCCAGTGATAGGGACTGGTCGGCCCGAAGATTCCCATCGTCGGCGTTCCGAGCGCAGCCGCAACGTGCATCAAACCGGAGTCGTTCGATATGGCGATGGTGGCCCCCGCCATCGCCAGAATGCCGTTTCGCAGGTCGTGACCCGTCAGATCCCGAACCCGAGGCCCCCCGGTTGCAACGATGTCGGTCGCCAGCGCCTTTTCCTTGGGGCCGCCGACGACCCAGATATCGATTCCGCGCTCAGCCAGTCCGCGGGCGGCTTCGGCAAAGTAGCTCCAGCGCTTGCTCGGGCCGACCGCCCCCGGCGCCAGCGCCACTGCCGGTCCCGTGCCAAGTCCCTGCGCCTGCCGCCAGCGGGCGACGTCTTCGCCGGATACCCGAAGCTGCGGCGCGGGCCATTCAGGCGGCCGCGCCGCTCCGGCGGGAAGCGCCAGGGAAGCCTTGCGGTCAATCATGCGCGGCAGCGCCCTTTCGCCCCAGCGCCAGCGGTTGATCAGGCCGAAACGTGCCTCGCCGACAAAACCGACCCGTTCCGGGATGCCGGCCAGCGTGGGTGCGATCGCCGATTTCCAGGTGCGCGGCAGGACGAGGGCTGTTCCATACCCCCGTGCGCGCAACCGCCGGGCGAGACCCCACTGTTGGGCGAGCGCCAGCCGGCTTCGGGGCAGGTCCCAGACCACGCCGGCGCGTACGCCCGGCATGTAATCCACCAGCGGCGCGCAGAGCGTTGTCACCAGCAGGTCCACCGGTCGATTCGGCCAGCGCTGCTTGAGGACCCGCACCACCGTATGGCCGCGCACGAAATCGCCGATCCACATATAGGGAATGATCAGAATGGGCCGGGTATCGTCCGGGTCGACCATTTCCGGCTCATATGATGAATCTGTGTTCATATCTTGATCGACGTGCGATGGGATCACGATCCGGGGTCGAAGACCGGTCTTCGGTATCCGCTCCGACCGGTGAGGTAAAGTTATCTCGCTCGCTGTTTTTCACGATCCGATCGTCTCCCTTAAGGCTCACCAAAGTTGCCTCGCAGGCTGGAGTGGGGCAAACCGGGATGCGAATGTTGGAATCGGACCACTAGCGTACTCCGCAAAAGTGGATACCGGTCTTGTGATCGGAGCACGCGCAAGTTCTTGATTAAGAGCGTTTTCTTTACGCGAACCGGATTCCACTTAGCTGGAAAAGGCTCTAGAGTCTGATCCAACTACAAAGCAGGCGCATATTCGGGACGGGGACATCATGCTGCTTGTAACCGGAGGCGCCGGTTTTATCGGATCGAATCTCGTGGCCGCGTTGAATGACGCCGGGCGAGGCGATGTGGTTGTGTGCGATGCGCTGGGGCATGACGGCAAGTGGCGCAACCTCGCCAAACGGCAGCTTGCGGATGTCGTTCCGCCCGCGGAACTGACGTGTTGGCTCGATGGCCGCCGCCTCGACGCCGTCTTTCATCTCGGCGCGATCTCCGAGACGACCGCGACCGATGGCGATCTCGTCATCGAGACCAATTTCCGGCTGTCGCTGCGATTGCTCGACTGGTGCGCCGGGACCGCGACGCCTTTCATCTATGCCTCGTCGGCATCGACTTACGGCGACGGCGCGCAGGGCTTTCGCGACGATCAATCGTTGGCCGCGTTGCGCGCGCTACGGCCGATGAATCTCTACGGCTGGAGCAAGCACCTGTTCGACATGGCCGTCGTGGGCCGCGCCGCCCAAGGCGGTGCTTTGCCGCCGCAATGGGCCGGCCTGAAGTTCTTCAACGTGTTCGGACCGAATGAGTATCACAAAGGCTCCATGATGAGCGTGCTGACGCGTCGTTTCGACGACGTCAAGGCGGGTCGTCCTGTGCAGTTGTTCAAGTCGCATCGGGGGGGCATCGCCGACGGCGATCAGCGCCGGGACTTCATCTACGTCGACGACGTCGTCCGCGTGATGATGTGGCTGCTGGCCACGCCTTCCGTGAGCGGCCTTTTCAATGTAGGAACCGGCAAGGCCCGTAGTTTTCGCGACCTGATGACGGCGGCCTATGCTTCGCTCGGCGCAAGGCCGAACATCGAATATATCGATATGCCCGAACAGATTCGCGGCGCTTACCAGTACTTTACGCAGGCCGATGTCGCCCGCTTGCAAGGCGCGGGCTATAACGGCGGCTTCACGCCTCTGGAAGAAGCCGTGGATGCCTATGTCAAAGGCTATCTCGATCGCGACGATCGCTTTCGCTGATGCGCTGGAGCATGATCCCGGAAAGTCGAACCGGTTGTCGGATAAGATCGTGCTCGACCGAAGGACAGGGCCTGGGACGGGTTCAACGCGATTGGACCAGACTGCCAGAGCCTTTCCGCTTCTGTTTGAATCAGAAGCGGGGTTCTATGATATTGTTTTGACGCGTTTTCTTCACGCGAACAGGTCATCCACTTCGCTCGAAAACGCTCTAGCAACGAGTGAAGGGTTTGATGATCGATTTTGACGGCTTGTCTAATGCGTTTTCCGGCCAGACGGTGCTCTGTGTCGGCGACCTGATGCTCGACGAGTTCGTGTACGGCGAAATTTCGCGGATTTCGCCGGAGGCTCCGGCCCCGGTCATCGCGGTTCAGCGAAGCGAAACCAACGTCGGCGGGGCCGGCAATGTGGCGCGCAACATCGCCGCGCTCGGCGCGCGCTGCATCTTCGTCGGATTGGCCGGAGAGGATGACGCGGGCGCGAGGCTGCGGGACACGCTTTCGCGGGAACGCCTGATCGAGCCGTTGTTGATTTCAGATCCGGCGCGCTCGACGACGCGCAAGGTGCGTTTCGTTTCGGAGCATTTTTCGACCCACATGCTGCGCGCGGATTGGGAAACGCTTGCTCCGGCGTCGGGGGAGGTGGAGCAGGCCCTGATCGATGCGATTCTGCCGCAACTGCCATGCGCCGACATCGTATTGTTGTCCGACTATGCCAAGGGAGTGCTGACCACGCGGGTGATCCGCAGCGTCATCGACGGCGCGCGCCGGTTGGGCAAGCGCGTGATCGTCGATCCGAAGAGCGCCGATTTCGGCATCTATCGCGGCGCGACGCTCCTCACGCCAAACAGCAAGGAATTCACGGACGCAACCGGTCGCCGCGCGGATGATCAGGCAAGCCTTGCGAAGGCTGCGCGAGACCTGATGCGGATCGCGGAATGCGAAGCCTTGCTGGTGACGCAAAGCGAGCGCGGCATGACGCTCGTGCCGGGCGAGGGCGAGGTCATTCATGTTCCCGCTCACACCGTCAAGGTCCGCGATGTGACGGGCGCCGGCGACACCGTCGTCGCCACGCTCGCGGTTTCGCTCGCGGCGGGCGCGGACTGGGAAGCCGCGTTGCGGACGGCGAGCGCGGCGGCCGCCGTCGCTGTCGCCAAGAGTGGCACCGCGATCGTCACGCTCGCGGAACTGCGCCGCAATATCCTGCCGCCGGCCTCCCTGGCCGCCGAGGAGAAGATCGCGCGATCGGCAGGCGACCTTGATCAACACCTGACGGCATGGCGTGAACAGGGTCTGCGGATCGGCTTCACCAATGGCTGCTTCGATATCCTGCATCCCGGCCACGTCAAGGTGCTGACCGGCGCGCGGGCTGCGTGCGATCGGCTGATTGTCGGATTGAACAGCGATGCGTCCGTGAAGCGGCTGAAGGGCGAGGGCCGTCCGATCCAGAACGAGCGCGCGCGCGCGGAAGTGCTTGCCGCGCTCGAAGCCGTCGATCTCGTCGCGATCTTCGAGGAAGACACGCCGCTGAACCTGATCGGGCGAATCCAGCCGAACGTGCTCGTCAAGGGCGGGGATTATTCTCTTGAGCAAGTCGTCGGTCAGGAGCTAGTGACTGCACGAGGCGGCGAGGTTATTCTGATCGACATCCTGCAAGGATTCAGCACGACATCGCTGGTGAAGCGCGCCGGAGGGGCATGATCGATCGTGTTCGACCGGCGCTTCCCCGTATCCCAATGACTTTCCGCCTCTGACGATCTGGACGACGTATGAACCTCCGCCGAAAATTCACGCTCCGAAACGCCCTGATTGCGCTGCATGACCTGGTGGCGGTCGTGGCCGCTCTGTTTGTGAGCTGCTATTTCCGTTTTGAGTATTCCGCCTTTACCGCTCGTCTGCCGTTGCTGATCGAGGTGCTGCCCTACTTTCTGGCCGTCGCCGCGATTGTTTTGTATGTTTTCCATCTGACCACGGCAAAATGGCGATTTTTTTCGCTTCTGGATGCCCTCAATATCGTCAAGGCCTCGACGCTTCTTGCGCTTGTCATTCTGGTCTTCGACTATGTCGTCATCGCGCCGGAGTTTTACGGTGCGTTCTTCCTCGGAAAAAAGACGATCATCCTCTACTGGCTGTTGCAGATTCTTCTTCTGGCGGCCACGCGCTCCACCTATCGATACTTCCGCTACAGGCGGACTCTGGTTCACGTAAAGGCCGATGACGCGACGCCTGCGATCGTGGTCGGCCGCGCCGCGGATGCCGAGATACTTTTCCGCTCGGTCGAGAGCGGAGCGGTGAAGCAGTTGCGTCCGGTCGGCCTGCTGTCGCCGTCGCCGGCCGATATCGGCCAGACGATACGCGGCGTTTCAGTCTTGGGCGGAGTGGACGAACTCGAGGAGGTGATAGCTGATATCGCGGAGCGGCAGGAGCCGATCAAGCGCATCATCATGACGCCTTCAGCGTTCGAACCGGATGCCCGGCCCGAAGCGATTCTCGCCCACGGCCGCAGACTTGGACTCAAGGTAAGCCGGTTGCCCTCGCTCGGGGAGGGAGGGGAGATTCCGCGCCTCACGCCGGTCGCCGTTGAAGACCTTCTGCTGCGCCCAAGCCGCACTATCGACTATGAGCGGCTCGAAGGATTGATCAAGAACAAGTCGGTTGTCGTGACCGGCGGCGGCGGATCGATCGGATCCGAAATCTGCAAACGCGTCGTGACGTTCGGCGCGAGCCGCCTGCTGATCGTCGAGAATTCCGAACCGGCGCTCTACGCGATCGTGGAGGAACTCGCCGCCTCCAGCCGGGCCGCCGTGGTGGAAGGTCGTGTTGCCGACATTCGCGATCGCGAGCGGCTGATGCGTTTGATGAACGAATTCAAGCCTGATATCGTGTTTCATGCGGCTGCGCTCAAGCATGTTCCCATTCTCGAACGGGACTGGGACGAGGGCGTCAAGACCAACATTTTCGGTTCAGTCAACGTCGCCGATGCAGCGCTGGCATCGGGCGCCGAGTCCATGGTGATGATCTCCACCGACAAGGCGATCGAACCGGTGTCGATGCTCGGGCTGACCAAACGTTTCGCGGAGATGTATTGTCAGGCGCTGGATCGCGATCTGGCGGTGCGGGCGGCCGGCAAGGTTCCGATGCGGCTGATTTCGGTTCGTTTCGGCAACGTGCTGGCGTCGAACGGGTCGGTGGTGCCGAAGTTCAAGGCGCAGATCGAGGCGGGCGGTCCGGTGACCGTCACGCATCCGGACATGGTTCGCTACTTCATGACGATCCGCGAAGCCTGCGATCTCGTCATTACCGCGGCGAGCCATGCGGCGATGCCGGAAAGACATGACGTATCCGTGTATGTCCTGAACATGGGCCAGCCGGTGAAGATCATCGATCTTGCCGAACGCATGATCAGCCTGTCCGGCTTGCAGCCTCACCGCGACATCGAGATTGTCTTTACCGGGGTTCGGCCCGGCGAACGAATGAACGAAATCTTGTTCGCCAGCGAGGAGCCGACGATCGAGATCGGCTTACCGGGGATCCTGGCGGCAAAGCCGAACGAGCCGCCGATGGAGACGATCCGTGAGTGGATCGCGGTGCTCAAGGAAGCCGTCGCGAGCGACAACAAGCTGGCGATCCGCTCGATCCTGAAAGACGCCGTGCCGGAGTTCGGCGGGCAGCCCGCGCAAACATCGCCTCTTGCGCCCGATATGCCGCGATGAATCGCGGCGTCATTCGGTGCTCTCGACTGCGATCGATCCTTTCCGGCTCCTTTCGGCGCTGAAAATCCAGACGAGTCCCCCGAGCGCGCCGACGACCAGAAAAACCGCGCCGTATAACAGGGAGACATTGACGCCCTCGCCGGTCGCAAGCCCGGCATATCCGAACGTCAGGGCCATGGACGCCTCGCGCACGCCCCATCCGGCGATCGAGATCGGCAGCATCGTGATCAGCATGACCGGTGGCACAAGCAGGAAAATCTCGCTGAAAAGGACGGGCGCGGCGATCGCCTTCACCACGCACCATGCGATCACCACGGCGAGAAAATGGATGAGCAGCGACAGAAACGTAATTTTCGGCCAGCGTTCTCGGTTGAAGATGGCGCGGTTGGTGATGACCGAGCAGGTGCGAAGATGGTGAACGGCGCGGATACGTCCGAGCCAGCGCCAGTGCAACCTGCCGAGGAGCAGGAAGCCGCCCGCGGCCGCGAGCGCAACAAGATCGACGAACAGCAGCGCCAGCCGGCCTTGGGGGTCGTTGATCAAGCGTAAACTCCAGGGCAGGCTCGCGGCGATCAGCAGGCCGAGCGCGACCAGGCCGATCGCGCGGTCGACGAAGACCGAATAGGCCGCCGCCCGCCAACCGGCCGGGCCACGTCCGACCAGCCAGAGCCGCATGGCGTCGCCGCCGATCGACGAAGGCAGGGTCTGGTTGAAGAACGAGCCGATCATGCAATAGCGCACCGCCTGCGCGACCGAGAGGCTGGCGCCGCAGTCGGCGCTGATCTCCCGCCACCGCAGGGCGCTGGCGAACACCTGCGACAGCGTGGCGGCAATGGCGAGCGCAATCCAGACGGCGCTGGTGAAGCCAAGGCGAGAGAGCAGGTCGGAAATGTCGACCTTGCGGAGCGCAAGGTAAAGCAAGGCAGCCGAAATCAGTATTTTTGCCGTTGAAAGCAGAATCTGGCGCATTGCGCTCGTCTGTGCCGCGGTTAAGTTGGCCATCGGGCTCTTCGGGACAATGGAGCTCCCATCTTGGTATGGTTTTGGGTTGCCTCTGGCAACAGTGGCGCGCGGCAGGGTATTGCGGTCCCGCGATACCGTCGATAACGAGGCTCTCGGATTTTGATTTGACGCGTTTTCTTCACGCGGCCGGTACCCACTTCGGTCGAAAACGCTATAACCTCGCGGGCCGCGCCTCACCTTTCCCGAGCGGTCACATCTCTTGAGGAACGAAATTCTTGAGGAACGAAATGCCGGATCATCCGATATTGGTTACCGGCGCGGCGGGCTTCATCGGGTTTCACGTCGCCGCCCGGCTCCTGAAACAGGGGCATCGGGTTGTCGGCATTGACAGTCTCAACGATTATTATGATCCCGCGCTCAAGGAGTGCCGGCTTGAGATCCTGCGCGGGGATTCGCGCTTCCGTTTCGTCAAGTCCGACCTGGCCGATCGCGAGGCGACGGCCGCCTTGTTCGCCGAACATCATCTTTCGGTCGTGCTCCATCTCGCCGCGCAGGCGGGGGTGCGATATTCGTTGCGGAATCCCCACGCCTACGTCGATTCCAACCTCACGGCGTTTGCAAACGTTCTCGAAGGCTGTCGGCACGCCTCCTGTCCGCACCTGCTCTTTGCGTCATCGTCCTCCGTCTACGGTGCGAACACAAAGCTTCCCTTTTCCGTTCATGACAATGTCGATCACCCGATCAGCCTCTATGCGGCGACGAAGAAGTCGAACGAATTGATGGCGCACGCCTACAGTCACCTCTACCGCGTTCCGACGACGGGATTGCGTTTTTTCACGGTCTATGGCCCCTGGTATCGTCCCGACATGGCGCTCTACAAGTTCGCCGATGCGATCGTGGGGGGGCAGCCGATCAAGCTGTTCAACCATGGCAACATGCAGCGGGATTTCACGTTCGTCGATGACGTGGTGGAAGCCGTTGTCCGCCTGATCGATCGCGCTCCACAGCCTCATGCAAGCTGGTCGGGCGATGCCTCGGATGCGGGGACCAGTTCGGCGCCATGGCGAATCTACAATATCGGCAACAACAAGCCGGCGGAGTTGATGGGCGTCGTCGCTCTTCTGGAGAAGGCGCTCGGACGATCCGCGCAAAAGGAATTGCTGCCGATGCAACCCGGCGACGTACAGGCGACGTTTGCGGACATCGATGACCTCGCCCGTGACGTCGGTTTCCGTCCCTCGACCTCGCTGGAAGATGGTATCCATCGTTTTGCCGACTGGTATTGTCGGTATCATCGGGTCAGTTGATGCGGCTGTCGGGGTTTTCATGATCCGATCGGGTGCTTTCGTCGGAAAGCTTGTGGTGTCCTTTGATCCAGGGTTCGCCTTTGATCCTGGGTTCGCATGGAAATGGCTGGATTAAGGGTCTGCGAACGTCGGAACCGGGATGGACAAATCAGCATGTGGAGATGGTGTTGTGAGTGAGCGTATCGTCCCGCTCATCATGTGCGGCGGCGCGGGGACCCGGCTGTGGCCAGCCTCGCGGGAGGGGCGTCCGAAGCAGTTTCTGCCGCTGTTCGGGCCGCGTTCGACGTTTCAGGATACGCTGAGGCGGGTTTCCGACCCCGTGCTGTTCGAACGGCCGATCGTGGTCACCAACGCCGCCTACCGGTTCATGGTTCTTGAGCAGCTTGCCGAGATCGGGCTCGAAGCGGACATCCTGCTGGAGCCGGCGCGCCGCGATTCTGGGCCGGCGATCGCCGCGGGAGCCGCCTTCGCGCAGATGCGCGACAGCGAGGCGGTCGTACTCGCGCTTGCGGCGGACCACGTTGTTCGCGACACCCAAGCGTTCGTCTCCGCCTGCCGCCAGGGTCTGGCTGCCGCCAATGGCGGCCGCATCGTGACCTTCGGCGTCCGGCCGCAGCGTCCGGCGACCGAATACGGTTATATCAACCCTGGTCCGGCGATTGCGGGTGAGGTGCGGGAGGTGACGACGTTTGTGGAAAAGCCCGATCCACAGACCGCCGCCGGCTACCTCGATGCGGGGTATCTCTGGAACAGCGGCAACTTCATGTTCCGTGCGGCGGTTCTGCTGGATGAATATCGCAACGTCGATCCGGACAGCGTCTCTGCTGCGACCGACGCGGTATCCCGTGCCGGCCGGGATCTGGGTTTCGTCATTCTTGATCCGGAGGCTTTCTCAAGGGCGCGGGCGATTTCGATCGATTACGCCGTCATGGAAAAGACCACTCGCGCCGCCGTGGTGCCGGTCGATTGCGGCTGGTCGGACGTCGGATCGTGGCATGCGGTTTGGGAGTTGTCGGACAAGGACGGGCAGGGCAATGCGGCGCAGGGGATCGCCGTGTTCGAGGATTCCCGCAACTGCAATGTCGCGACCGATAAGGCGCTGGTCGCGCTGGAAGGTGTCGACGATCTCGTCGTGGTCGCCACGCAGGATGCCGTGCTGGTGTCGCGCCAGAAGGACGCCAACGGGTTGAAACGCCTGGTTACGAAATTGAAGAGCCTGGCTCCACAGGTCACGGACGAACATCTGCGGGTCCACAGGCCCTGGGGCGCTTACCAGTCGATCGACAGGGGCGAGCGGCATCAGGTCAAGCGCATCACCGTGAAGGCCGGCGACCGGCTGTCGCTGCAAAAACATCACCATCGCTCGGAGCACTGGATCGTGGTGCGCGGCACGGCGAGGGTGACGGTCGATGATCTCGTCAAGATCGTGCACGAGAACGAATCGATCTATATCCCGATCGGAGCCGTCCACCGGTTGGAGAATCCGGGCAAGATTCCCTTGGAACTGATCGAAGTGCAGACCGGAAGTTACCTCGGCGACGACGATATCGTGCGGATCGAGGATGATTATCGGCGAAACTGAGCTACGGCCCGGGAGCCGAATCGGCTAATCTGTGGATACATTTTCCAGGCTATGTCCGGTCATCCAATCATCGTTCTACCGGTCAGAGTATCGTGTAATTCTTTGAATCAAAACGTGTTGGGATTGTTGCTCCTCTAATCGCCTCTGTCGTTATGGCGTGCTAGAGAGAGCGTGCGGTCGGGTTCGGGGGTGCTCAGGCTGTGGATTTTTGGGGTACCTGATGAGTTCGAAGGCGTCTGCACTGAAAACTGCTGCACTAAAGCCATCTGCATTGAAAACTGCAGCGTCCGAACGTGTGTTGCGCGTCGGCGTGATCGGCGCAGGCGTCATGGGTAGCAATCACGGCCGGGTGCTGGCCGGTCTTCCGGGCGTCAGGCTCATCGGCATCGTTGACCCCCTGCCGGGGCACCGGGCCCGCGCGGCCGAGATGATCGGGTGCCGAACTTTCGGAACGTTCGATGAACTGCTCGACGCGGGCGTCGACGCCGTGACCATCGCCGCGCCGACGCATCTTCATTGCGAACTCGCGCTGGCCTGTATCGCGCGCGGCGTTCATGTCCTGGTCGAGAAGCCGATCGCCTCGACGGTCGATGAGGGATACCAGATCGTCACGGCGGCGCGCCGGGCGGGCTTGACCCTGATGGTCGGCCATGTCGAGCGTTTCAACCCGGCGGTCGCCGCCATCAAGCAGGCGATCAGGGGTGAAGACATTCTCTCGATCGCGATCACGCGCGTCGGGCCGTTTCCGCCGCGCATGTCGAATGTCGGCGTCGTGATCGACCTCGCCGTGCATGACATCGACCTGATCCGCTGGTTCACCGAATCCGAGATCATCGACGTTCAGCCCCAGCTTTCCTGCGCGGTCGCCGAGCGGGAGGATATCGCGCTGCTTCAGTTCCGGACCGCATCCGGCGTTCTCGCGCACATCAATACGAACTGGCTGACGCCCTTCAAGGCCCGCAACGTCACGGTCGCAACCCGCGGCAAATATGTGATGGGCGATCTGCTGACCCGGCAGGTCACGGAATGTTTCGGTTTCCAGCCGGATGGCAGCTACTCCATGCGGCATCTTCCAGTCGGTCACGATGAACCGCTGCGGGCCGAACTGATCGCGTTCGTGGATGCGGTGCGCTCGGGCAAGGCCCCGGCCGTGGGCGGCGCGGAAGGCGTCGCCAGCCTCGAGATCGCGATCAAGTGCCTCCAGGATGAGCCTCCCGTCGCTCCGCCGGTGGAGACGGCGCGCCGCGCCGCCGGTTGATCATCCGGAGGACAGATGCAGCAACACATGCCTTCACCGGCGATTTCATTCATCGACATCGCCGAACAGCGCCGTCGTCTCGGCAAAAAAATTGACGACGCCATAGCGGGTGTGCTGACGCATTGTCAGTTCATCAACGGTCCGGAGGTCGCGCGTCTGGAGGCCGATCTTGCGGCCTTCAGCGGCGCGAAGCATGTGGTGGCCTGCGCGAGCGGCACCGATGCGCTGCTGATGGTGTTGCTGGCGAAGAAAGTCGGCCCCGGCGATGCGGTGATCTGTCCGACATTTACGTTCTGCGCGACCGGCGAGGTCGTGGCGCTGCTCGGGGCGACACCCGTGTTCGTCGATGTCGATGAGACAACCTTCAATATCGATATCGCTTCGCTCAAGAACGGCATCGCCGTCGCGAGAAGCCAGGGTCTCAGACCCCGGGCCATTATTCCGGTCGATCTGTTCGGCCAGCCCGCGGATCATGATGCGGTCGCGGCGGTCGCCGCGGCCGAGGGGCTGTTTGTTCTGGACGACGCCGCGCAGGGTTTTGGCGCGAGCTACAAAGGGCAGCGGCTGGGCAGGTTCGGGCTTGCGACCGCGACCAGTTTCTTCCCCGCCAAGCCGCTGGGCTGCTACGGCGACGGCGGCGCGATCTTCACCGACGATACTGATTTGGCCGAAACGTTGCGCAGCGTTCGCGTGCATGGTCAGGGGGCCGACAAGTACGATAACGTGCGGCTGGGTCTCACGGGCCGCATCGATACCATGCAGGCGGCGGTCCTGATCGAAAAGCTCAAGATATTTCCTGAGGAGATCGCAGCGCGGGATGCGGTTGCCAGGCGCTACAATGAAGGGCTCGGGCAGGTTGCGATCGTTCCTCGCGTGGCGCCGGATCGCACCTCGGTATGGGCGCAGTATACGATCCGGGCGCCGAACGGGCGACGCGACGCGCTGGCGTCGGCGCTGAAGGCGCAGGGCATTCCGACCGCGATCTATTATTTGAGGTCGCTGCATCAACAGACCGCTTACCGGAGTTTCCCGGTCGCAGGCGGGGGTCTTGCAGTCAGCGAAAGGCTTTCGACCGAAGTGATCAGCCTGCCGATGCACCCCTATCTCGATGAATCAACTCAAGGCCGGATCATCGAGGCCGTGCGCGCCGCGCTTGCGAGCTGATTTCGGCATTTTGCGCGGCAGGGCTATCCTGTAGAAACGCCGGATGCTTGGGCGCATTTTCACCGTCGGCGGATATACGTTGCTCTCGCGGCTCACGGGGTTTGCGCGCGACATCATGCTCGCGGCGATTCTTGGCGCGGGGCCGGTCGCGGATGCTTTCTTCGTGGCGCTGCGATTGCCCAATCATTTCCGGGCGATTTTCGCAGAAGGCGCTTTCAACGCCGCGTTCGTGCCCGCTTACGCGCATGTCTCCGGCGGTGGCCCGGCTTCAGCGAAACTGTTCGCCAGCCGCATCTTCACGCTGCTGTTGCTGTCGCAGATGGTCCTGCTGGCGATCGCCTGGCTGTTCATGCCGCAGGTCATAGCGCTGCTCGCGCCCGGTTTCGTTGATGACCCGGCTCGCGGCGAACTCGCCGTTTCGCTGACGCGGATCACCTTTCCCTATCTGCTGCTGATCACGCTGGTGACGCTGTATGGCGGGATGCTGAACGTCATGCACCGCTTCGCCAGTGCTGCGGCCGCTCCGATCCTGCTCAACCTGTCGATGATGATGGCCTTGGCGCTGGCGGCCTTCTTTCCGAGCGCCGGGCACGCGGCGGCCTGGGGTGTGCTGCTCTCCGGGGTCCTGCAATATTTTCTGCTGGCGGCCGACGCCGCGCGTCACGGCCTGATGCCCCGGCTGACGCGTCCGACGCTCGACGCCGACGTGCGCGGTTTCTTTCGCGCGCTCGGGCCCGCGACCGTCGGCTCCATGGGAACGCAACTGGCGATGTTCGCCGATACCATCATCGCCACCTTTCTCCCGGTCGGCGCCTTGTCGGCGCTGTATTATGCCGACCGGTTGAATCAACTGCCGGTCGGGGTGATCGGCATCGCCATCGGCACCGTGCTGCTGCCGGAAATGTCGCGGCGGATCACGGGCGGCGATCTTGCGGGCGCGATGGCGTCGCAGCGCCGGGCGTTCGAATTCTCGCTGCTGTTCTCGATCCCGTTCATTGCGGCGTTTCTCACCGTGCCTGATGTCATCATGCGGGCGATGTTCGCGCGCGGCGCTTTTTCCGCGGCGGATGCGGCGGCCGCCGGCGCGACGCTCGCCGCCTACGCCGTCGGTCTCATCCCCTTCGTTCTGATCCGGAGCGCGGTGGCTGCGTTCTACGCGCGCAAGAATACCGCGACGCCGGTGAAGGCCTCGCTTGCCGGGCTCGGGGTCAATCTCGTGCTCAAGGTGGCTCTGATGGGCTCGCTGGCGCAGGTCGGCCTGGCGCTCGCCACGGCGGCGGGCGCCTGGATCAACCTGCTGCTCGTGCTCGGTTTTGCGGCACGGGCGGGTTACATCGAGATCCGCCGCCCGCTGCTGATCTCGCTCGGCAGGTTCCTGATCGCGGGCGCGCTGCTCGCAGCGGCGCTGTGGTTGACGGCGCACTTCGCCTCCGGGCAATTTGCGCATTGGAGCGTGATGCGCGACGAAGCGGCGCTCGGGGTGCTGATCGTGGTCGGAGCCATCGTTTACGCCGGTACGATCCTGCTGCTGTTCGGCCCGCGCTGGCTGAAATCGCTGGTGCGGGGCTAGCGACCGTTTCAGCGAGCCGCGCGAACATTGCGCTCGGTGCTGTTCCGCTGCACTATTGCGGTGATCCGGGACGATAGCTTGGAGTTCCCATGGCTTTCATAAAACGGCTCCCGTAAAAATGGCTCCCGTCAAGTTCGGCATAGGCCAGAGCGTCCGGCGCAAGGAAGACGACGCCTTCATTCGCGGCAAGGGGCGCTATACCGACGATCACGCGCCGCCCGATGCGCTACATGCGCTGATGCTGCGCTCACCCCATGCTCATGCGGCGTACAGGATCGATGTGTCGCGCGCCTGTCGCTTGCCGGGGGTTGCCCTGATCCTCACCGCGACAGATGTCGCCGATCTCGGGGGCCTGCCCTGTCAGGTCGAGTTGCCGGACCAGCCTTTCATTGCGCCGCCATATCCTATCCTGCCGAAGGATGAAGTGCGGCATGTCGGGGACGCCATCGCTTTTGTGGTGGCCGATACGGTCGAGCGCGCGCGCGACGCGCTGGAGGCGATCGAGGTCGAGTGGACGCCGCTGGCCTCCGTCGTCGGCGTTGCCGATGCCGTGAGGGATGGCGCGCCTCAGGTGTGGCCCGATCACGCCGGCAACGTTTTGTTCGACGTTTCGCTCGGCGACAGGAAGGCGGCCGATGCCGCTTTCGCCGCGGCGGATGCCGTGGCCGAGATTTCGATCGTCAACCCGCGCGTCGTCACCAACTATATGGAGACGCGCGCCGCGGTCTGCGTGTACGACGCGAGGCGAGACCATCTGACCTTGACGGTCGGCAGCCAGGGCAGCCATCGCCTGCGTGAGATTCTCTGCGAGAACGTGCTGGGGATACCGCTGGAAAAGATGCGCGTGATCTGTCCCGATGTCGGCGGCGGATTCGGCACCAAGCTGTTTCCCTATCGCGAATATGCGCTGATCGCGGTCGCCGCGAAGAAACTTCACACGGCGATCAGATGGACGGCGGAGAGGTCGGACCATTTCGTCGGCGACTCGCAGGGGCGCGACAACGTCACCACCGCGCGCATGGCGCTGGCCGGCGACGGCAGGTTCCTCGGCATGGATGTCGATCTGATGGGAGATATGGGCGCCTATCTATCGACCTTCGGTCCCGACATTCCCTATAGCGGGGCCGGGATGCTACCGGGCCTCTACGATATCCAGGCATTTCATTGCCGTGTCCGCGCGGTGTTCACCAACACCGTGCCGGTCGATGCCTATCGCGGCGCAGGCCGGCCCGAGGCGGCCTATGTCGTGGAGCGGCTGGTCGATGCCGCGGCACGCAAGATCGGCATGACGCCGGATGCGATCCGGCGCAAAAACTTCATTCCGCCGGAGGCGATGCCGTACAGGACCGCGACGGGCAAGATCTATGACTCCGGCGATTTCGCGGCCCACATGGCGCGCGCGATGGAGATCGCGAAATGGCGGGAGTTTGCCGGCCGGGCCGAGGCTGCAAAAGAGCGGGGCCTTGTTCGTGGCATCGGTTTGGCCACCTATGTCGAGGTCTGCGGCACCATGGGGCGCGAGCGGGCGGATGTGCGGCTTGACGCCAACGGCGACGTTACGGTGCTGATCGGCACGCAATCAACCGGGCAGGGCCATGCCACCGCCTATGCGCAGATTATCGCCGATCAGTTCGGGATACCTCCCGAGCGGGTTCACATGAAGCAGGGCGATACCGATGTGGTCACCACCGGACTCGGTACCGGCGGATCGAGTTCGATTCCCTCCGGCGGCGTCAGCGTCGAGCGGGCAACCCGCAAGCTCGGCGTCAGACTTCGGGAGATCGCGTCCGAGGCGCTCGAAACCAGCGCCGCCGACCTTGAGATCAGCGACGGTTCGATCCGTATCGCCGGCACGGACCGCTTCGTTTCCTTCGCCGACCTCGCGAAGCGCGCTGATCTGTCGAAGCTGACCGCCGACGAGAGTTTCAGCAGCGCCGACGGCACTTATCCCAACGGCACCCATGTCGTGGAAGTCGAGATCGATCCGGCGACTGGAAAGATCGAGTTGGTGAATTACGTGGTGGTCGACGATTTCGGCGTGACGTTGAATCCATTGCTTCTGGCGGGGCAGGTCCATGGCGGCGCCATGCAGGGCATCGGCCAGGCGCTTATGGAGCAGACGGTCTATGATGCGGATGGGCAGCTTGTCACCGGAACGTTGATGGATTATGCGGTGCCGCGCGCGGCCGACGGGGTCTCGATCACATTCGAGACCCGCAACGTTCCCTGCGCCACCAATCCTCTCGGGATCAAGGGAGCAGGCGAGGCGGGCGCCATCGGTTCCTGCCCGGCGGTGGTCAATGCCATCATCGATGGTTTGTGGCGGGAGTACGGAATCGACCACATCGACATGCCTGCGACTCCGGAACGGGTCTGGACGGCGATCCGGGACGCTCAGCGACGCTTGTGAAGTAATAGGGCCGGAAAGCCTACTTCGTGACCTGCCCGCGGATTTCGCCGCCGGGATGGTCCGCGGTATGGACGTTGACATAATACCTGCCGGCCAGCAGGTCAGCGGCTTGGGCGTCGGTCAGCGTGGCGCTGCCTTCCGACGGGCTGGACGTCGCTTCGGGGATCGTAACTACAATGCCCGCATTCTGGCCGACGTCCGCCGGCCCATGGAAATGTGCGGCCGTTACCGGACCGGTCAGACCGGAATAGGTCAGCTTCCAGGCCAGCTTTTTGGACGCGGCATCATAGTGAGCGTCAAGCGTCCCGCTGCCTTTGCTGGTGTTGGGGGGCACTTCGGATGCGCCGTTCAGCATGGCTTTCAGCTTTTCGGCGGACGCCTGACCCGCGATTGTGACAGCGACGGCGAGGGTGAGGACGGCGAGAAGACCCGTGTTGGCTTGCATCGTTTTCTCCCGAGCGGATTTCAGGTGATGCAGGTTCCAACGAGAATTGCTGCCGCTTGTTCCTCGTCGGGAGCAGTTACTTCGCCCCGAACGCCTTGAAGGTGATGATGGTGTGGGTGTCCTGAATGCCGGGAATGACCTGCACCTTTTCGTTGATGAAGTGCCCGATGTCGGTGGCGTTATCGACATAGAACTTCGCCAGCAGGTCGTAGTCCCCGGCGGTGGAATAAATTTCCGAGGCGATCTCGGCTTCGGCAAGCGCGTTGGCGACAGCGTAGGATTGGCCGAGCTTGCACTTGAACTGAACGAAGAAGGGGACCATCGCGTATCTCCGAAAAGACGACGCGCCAATATAGCGTCCTCGAGCGGGGTGGATACATAAAGCTAGAGCATCGGACCCGAAAGTGGGAACCGGTTTCGGGATAAATCCGATGCTCAATCAATTAACTGGAGCGGCGGCGCTGATTCCATTTGACAGGCGGCCGCTCTAGGTCCTTCACCGTTTCCATGAAGCGGTGAAAGACTTTAGGATCATTATGCTGGCGTGATCCGACGCCGTTACGCGAGACGATGATGACAGTCCCTGTTGCCTTGACCATCGCCGGCTCCGATTCCAGCGGCGGCGCGGGAATCCAGGCCGACCTCAAGACATTCGCCGCGCTTGGTGTTTATGGAGCGTCCGTCATTACGGCGCTGACCGCGCAGAACACGCAAGGCGTCGCCGCCATCCATCACGTTCCGGCGCATTTCGTAACCGCGCAGATCGACGCGGTCTTCGGCGATCTCGATGTCGGAGCGCTCAAGATCGGGATGGTCGCCCAGGTCGCCGTGATCGATGCCATCGCAGCCGGCCTGTCGCGCTGGGCACCCGCTCATGTCGTGCTTGATCCGGTGATGGTCGCGACCTCGGGAGCGCATCTGCTGGAGTCCGATGCGATCGAGGCATTGCGCAGCATGCTTGTTCCGCGAGCGCAACTGTTGACGCCAAATCTTCCGGAGGCCGCAGTTCTGCTCGATGAACCCGTTGCCGGGGGAGAGACTGACATCGTGCGGCAGGGCCAGCGGCTGCTGGAACTCGGTTGTGCCGCGGTCTTGATCAAGGGCGGGCACATGCACGGCCCCGAGAGCATCGATTATCTTGTCACCCGCCAGGGAGCGATGACGTTCGCCGCCCCGCGTGCCGTCACCAGAAATACCCACGGCACCGGCTGTTCGCTGTCGTCAGCCATCGCCGCAGGTCTGGCCAAAGGCGACGGCATGGAAACCGCCGTGCGCGGAGCGAAGGCTTACGTCACGGCGGCGATCGCGGCCGGGGACCGGCTGAACATCGGTCGCGGCCACGGACCGATCCATCATTTTCACCAGTTCGAGCATTTTCGCTTCTGATCGACCAGGAAGCGGAACTCCCGCGAAGAGGTCACTCATCTCCGGGTTAAGCCCGAGGACGTGCTTCGATCGAAACGCAGTAGCCGACCGGCGCAGCCATCCGGGCTGGCGCCTGTCATTGCCTTGTCATGGCGTCGTGTTACCCCATGCTCATGGGGAGCTATGCGATGGATGATGTCAAGCCGGATCGCCGGTTCCGGACTCTGTTCATCTCCGATGTTCATCTCGGCGCCAGCGGTTCTCAGGCTGATCAGCTTCTGGATTTTCTCAAGTATCACGATGCCGCCACGATCTATCTGGTCGGCGACATCGTCGATGGCTGGGCGCTGAAGTCGAGTTGGCACTGGCCGCAATCGCACAACGACTTCGTCCAGAAGATGCTGCGCAAGGCGCGCAAGGGCGCGACCATCACCTACGTGCCCGGGAATCATGATGAGTTCCTGAGGTCCTACTACGGAACGCATTTCGGCGGCATCGAGGTCGTCGAGAACGCGATCCACACCGGCGTTGACGGGCGGCGCTATCTCGTCATCCATGGCGATATCTTCGATCTGGTGGTTCAGAACGCGCGGTGGCTCGCCCTTCTCGGCGACAAGGCCTATGATTTCGCCATCCGTGTCAATCGCCTGGTCAACGCGTTCCGCCGCTCATTCGGATTCCCATACTGGTCGCTTTCGAAATGGGCGAAGTTCAAGGTGAAGAACGCGGTGAATTACATCGGCGCGTTCGAGCAGACGCTCGCCAGCGAGGCGGGGCGTCACGGCGCCGACGGCGTGATCTGCGGCCATATCCATCACGCCACGATTCGCAGCGAGCACGGCATCCGCTATATGAACTGCGGTGACTGGGTGGAGAGTTGCACCGCGCTTGCCGAACATGAGGACGGTCGGTTTGAGATCATCACATGGGCCGATCCGTTGCCCCGTTCGTCGCCTGTTTTGCCCGTAAGCGCGCGGGCGGCGTAGATTTTCATACGGACCGCCCGATGCCTGGCGTCCGCACGCCACCGAGCGCGGGCTGCCGGCCATGACCGGCGCTATAGCCAAGCGGCGATTTTCCGGGCTCGCGTTTCGTGACCCGCCTTCGCAATCTGTTATGGAAAGACGGAAGCTCACGAAAAGAACGCGATCTTTTCCGCCTGGGTCATGCGCTTGAACGGAGCCATCGGATCGGAACGCGGCGTGGGACTTGAAACAACTCCGCTCGCCAGCAGCGAGGCGCCAAGTGAAGCTGGTGCGGGGTTCACGGAGTTCGCCTCGGGCTCCGGTTCGCGATCAGGATGCTCGCTCAAGTTGTCCGCGATCGGTTCGGGGTCCGGCACCAGATCTGGAGTTTCCGGTCTTTCAATACTGGCAAGGCCCGTACTGACAAGGCCCGTCTCGGGTTCTTCGAGATCGGGCGCTCCCATTTCAAGCGCGATCATGTCGAGCACGGCATCGTCGTGCGCCGTATCCTGTTCACTGAGCCCGGCGGCGTGTGCGTCTTCGCCATGGTTTGTCGTCATCGATTCGCCGGTGGCATCGACCGGCGCGTCGCGTGCAATCGCCGCCTTCTCTGGTTCGCTGGCGATAACTTCCGCTACTGCCTGCGCGTGAGACGCTGCTTCTTCGGGTAAGGCGACGATCTCATTGATCGTCTCCGGTGGCGCGGCGTCGGATCGGGACGGGGGGGCCGTCGGGGCGGGACAGTTCCACAATTCATCGAGCGTGGTCTCGATCACGCTGAACGCCGAATGCAGCGCCGCCATATCGTCTCTGGCGGCAAGCTGCGAATGAGCCTTCTCGATTGCGTCGGCCTGCGAATCGAGAATATCGCAAATCCGGCTGTCTCCGCCGATCTCGCGCCAACGCCACGAGATTTCGCGAATGATGCGCACGCCGTTGTGGATCGGGACGAGTGCATCGTTCATCACCCGTTTGTCGAGCGCCGCGGTTGCGGTCGTTCTGGCCTCGATGAGACTTTTCCTGATGGCCGCGAGCGCCTTGGGCAATGCGTCGGCGGGCGCCGCCTGCTGTTGAGTCTCGATCGTTTGCTCGATGCGCGCCACGGCATCGAGCACCATCGCCGTATCGGCGCTGCGGTTGCGCCTGGCGTATTCGGCGAGAAACCACCGGCCTCTCGATGTTTCCATGAAGGCTTCGCGGATGGCGTCGAAGTCCGCCTCGCCGAGCGGCGCGGCGCTGGCGGAAATCGGCGACAGGGCGAAAGCTTCATCGGCCATGGCAAACTCATCGCGTAAATCATTTCGCGTCGCTGTAACGATCACCATGATCCGGCCTGAATCGCAATTGAATTGACGCGGTCCGAATCAGAAATCCCCATTCGCCGTGTCCGGGCGGCGGGCGCTTCGCTGCTTGCCGCTCCCGAGATATTGCCGGCGCCATCCTCTGACGTCCCGTGAGCGTCCGGCGGATCAGCCCCAGAGCGCCGCGTCTGGCGGATAGACCGTGCTGCCATCATAGCGGAGGCCGTCGTCACGATCGCGAGCCAACAGCAGCGGCCCATCGAGGTCGACGAAACGGGCGTGCTGCGCGATCAGCATGGCGGGCGCCATCGATAGCGAAGTCGCGACCATGCAGCCGATCATGATCTCGAAACGCAGCGCTCGGGCCGCGTCGGCCATGGCCAGCGCTTCGGTCAGGCCGCCGGTCTTATCGAGCTTGATGTTGATGGCGTCGTAGCGTTCGCGAAGACTGTCGAGTGATGCACGGTCATGGGCGCTTTCATCGGCGCAGACAGCGATCGGTCTGCGAATGCGCGCCAGCGCTTCGTCGTTGCCTGCGGGAAGGGGTTGTTCGACCAGCGTGACGCCCGCCGCCTCGCAGGCTGCGAGGTTTCGCTCCAGATTATGAGGCGTCCATGATTCGTTGGCGTCGACGATCAACTCTGATTCGCGAGCCTGTTTGCGAACGGCGGCGATGCGCTGGGGGTCGCCGTCGCCGCCGAGTTTGATCTTGAGGAGAGGCCGACGCGATGCTCGCGCGGTCGCCGCCGCCATGGCTTCGGGCGAGCCGAGCGAGATCGTGTAGGCCGTGGAGCGAGGGGAGGGCGCCGGACGATTCAGGAGTGTCCAGATCCGCTGGCCGCCGCATTTGGCCTCCAGATCGCACAGCGCACAGTCCAGGGCGTTGCGCGCCGCGCCAGCAGGCATCGCGGATGCGAGTGATCGACGATCCAGGCCCGCGGCGAGAGGCTTCTGCATCCCGAGGATGGCAGCGAGAACACCCTCCGGCGTTTCACCATAACGGGCATATGGAACGCATTCTCCGCGTCCGGTATGGCCGCTCCGGCTGATTTCGGCGACAACCACGACCGCTTCGGTCTTGGCACCCCGGCTGATCCTGAAACTCCCCGCGATCGGCCATCGTTCGATGCGGCACCGAAGCGTGGTTACGTCGTTCGACAATGTTTCCAAGCTGGCAGGTCCGAATGCACCGCAAGCCGGTCGTGTCGGGGAAAGATAAATCCAACGAGCCGGCGCTGACGTTCCGCATCATGTCAGCAGAGATGCTGTGCGGAATTGATGTTGGACGACGATCCCACACTGGGCGCGGTTGCGCAAGGCGATGGTCTCGCCCGCACGCTCTGCCCTTGGGGCATCCCTTGGCGACATCAACCGTGGGCTCGATCTCGGGATCGCGATCTCATCCGCCTGCTGTCGTCCACAAACGGAGGTGGAGCCTCCGTTTGCTGGGCGAAGCGCAGGCTATGCCAGCCGTCCCGCCGCATGCGCAAGCAGGGTATAGACCAAGCCGGTCTCCGATATCAGATGATCGCGTATCACCGAGGGTTCCCGCTCGTCGCGTGCAACTTCGTCCAGCAGCCGTTCGAATTCGGCGACGTAGCGGTCCGCCGTCTGTTTGAAAGCACGGTCGGTGCGATACTTGCGGGCGACCTCGTCAAACGCCTTCTGACCAGCCGGCGTGTAGAGCCGCTTTGTGAAGGCGTTGCGTTCACCGCGCTGATAGCGGTCCCACATCTCGCCGACAAGCTTGCGGTCCATCAGGCGGCCGATATCGAGCGACAGGGAATCCAGCGGATTCGCAGGCGCAGCAGCAGGCGATGCTTGTCGCCCCCGCGGGACGTCGCGTTCTGCCGTATCGGCGTCGTTCAGCAAATCCGAAAGCCAGCCGTCCCCGTCAGCGACCGGCGGCTTGGCGGTCTGCTCCGTGCGGCGGGCTGGCTGCGCGCCTGGCGCCGGCGTGGGCGCCGTATTGCCGTTGTCGCGCATGCGCGACGCGGAGCGTACTTTCGCCGCGCTCCGGCCAGCGGCGGCCATCACCGGCTCCGCCTCGCGCTGAGAACTGGACCGCCCGCTGCTGACGACGTCGAACCCATGGCCATGACGTGCGACGATCCGGTTCAACTCGGCAAGCGCTTCGATCTGATCGACGATCACCTTGCGCATTTGAGCGGTGCTCTCCGCCGCCTCCTGAGGCATCTCGAGCACGCCCCGGCGAAGCTCGCCGCGCGTCGTCTCCAGTTCCCTGTGCATTTCGGCCGTCATCTGCTTCATGCTCTGCACCAGCGCGGCGAACCTGTCGGCGGATTGCCTGAGCATCGATTCCGCTTCCTGGCCGGCTTTCTTGCAGATCTCGCTCATCGACTCCGACGTCAGGCGGCGTTCGTTCTCGGCCGCCGCCCGGACGGCCTCGAATTGGCTGTTGATCGCAGCCGATCCCGCGCCGGCGGTTTCAGCCACCACCCGCGCGATATCGCGGGCGCGCTCTTCGGCGGCGGCGAGCGATTCATCCAGCAAGCTGGTAAAGCGAGTCAATCGCTGGTCGAAGTCGGTCGTTCGCAGGTCGATCGTTGTCACGAGCGATTCCAGCGCCGACTTGCGCTCCTCGACCGAGGTCGTGGTTTTCTGGTTGCTCTGCTCGACACGCGCTGCGGCTTCGATCAAAGCCTTTCCATGAGTCTCGAACTGGGTTGACAATGAGCCAAGATCATCGAGGGCCTTTGATGTCTTAGTGTTGAACGTCGTCAACTGTTCCTCAAGCGACTGGGTCGCGAGGCCGCTCTGTGAGGTAACCTCTCTCATCGTGGATACGAAGTCGGCGACGCGCGTGACGAGCGTGCGCTCCAGCGAATTGAGATTTTCGTGCGCCCCGGTGAGGACCTCCTGAAGCAGGATGTTGCCTTCGCGCAGCCGCTCAAACAGCGCGACCGTATCCGTGCGCAGTATCTTGCTGGTCTCCTGCATCTCCGTGACGGCGGCGATGGATGCCTGCCTTGACTGATCGATGGCGGAGCGGGATGCCTCCTCGAGATCCTTCAACGATTTGCTGATCGCGCCTGTTGCCAGTTCGCCCGCACTGGTGATGGTGCGGACCACGTTGGAGCCATTGGCGGCGATCGATTGAGAGAAGTTCTCGCCCTTGGCCTCGATCGTCTTGAGGGCGTCGTCGGTGACGCGGCCGATATCGGAGTTGAGCTGGTCGGCCTTGCTTCCGAGAGCTTCGATCAAAGACCCTCGTTTGCTGTCGAGCATCTGTGAAAGACGATCGGTCTGCTGCTGGACGTAATTGACGATTTCGTCCGTTTTGCCGGTGATCGTGGTGCCGAAGCTGCCGCTCGCCGCGAAGATCAAGCGCTCGGCATCGGTCGATACAGACTTGACCTTGATGCTGATTTCGTTCGACGCCGAGACAAGAGAGGTTTGCGCACTCTGTGCGCTCGCCTGAATGATTTCGGTGGTGTTCGCCGCTGCGGCGTGGAGCGTGCGTTCGATGTCCGACGAGATCACCTTCACCTGATTGGCTGAGTCGGCGGAAGCGGCGGTAAGTGTGCTCTGGACCTCCCGTGCGCTGCCGAGAAGCGCGGCCGCGGTCTCTGCGCCCACCGTCGTCAACGTCTGTTCGATATCGCTCGCAAGCGATTTGACCTGGCTTGCGGTATCGGCCGAGGTGCTGGTGAGGGTGGTCTGGGCTTCGCGTGCGCTGTTGAGAATGGCGGCGGCGGTATCGGCGCCCACTGTCGTCAAGGTCTGCTCGATGTCGCTTGCGAGCGATCTGACCTGCCTTGCCGTGTCGGCCGAGGTGGAGGTGAGAGTGCTCTGGGCTTCGCGTGCGCTGTTGAGAATGGCGGCGGCGGTGCCCGCGCTCACTGTCGTCAAGGTCTGCTCGATGTCGCTTGCAAGCGACTTGACCTGATTGACGGCTTCGGTCGAGGTGGTGGTGAGGGTTCCCTGGGCTTCCCGCGCGCTGCTAAGAATGGCTGCGGCGGTATCGGCGCCTACTGCCGTCAATGTCCGCTCGATGTCGCTTCCGAGCGATTTTACCTGACTTGCGGTGTCGGTCGAAGCCTTGACGAGCGTGGTCTGGGCCTCCATCGCGCTCGACAGGACCGTGTCAGCGGTCGACGTTCCGGCCGCGGACAGCATGCGTTCGACGTCGGAGCCGACGGTCGAAAGCGTGCGCTCGATCTCGCTCGCGAGCGATTTGACCTGATTTGCGGCATCCGATGACGCGGAAACCAGCGTGGTGTGCGCCGCGCGCGCGCCGGCGAGAACTGAATCCGCCGTACTGGTACCGGCAGCGGTCAGTGTCTGCTCGATCTCCGCTGACAGGGATTTGACCTGACTTGCGGTCTCTGCGGATGAGTTGATCAGCGTCGTCTGCGCCTCGCGGGCGCTGCTGAGGATGGAGTCGGCCGCCGCTGTTCCGGCGGTGGTCAGCGCGCGCTCGACTTCGGTCGAGGTCAGTTGAAGCTGAGCGCCCACATCGGTCGAAATAGAAAGCAGGGCCTGCTGGGCGGAGCGGGTGCCGGTCTGAATGGTTTCACTGGTATTGACGACCAGATTGGTCAGCGAACGTTCCGCATCCTCGACATGCGACTTGATCCCGAACGACAGCTCCTCGGCGCGCGCGAGCAGGATGTCGCTGGCCTCGCGCCCGCTCGATTCGAAGCGGCCCGCCACGGCTTCGACCCGCGATCCGAGCAGGTCCTCGAACTGCGCGACCCGCGTGTCGATCGCGGTCGCGACGAAGCTCACGCGCTCGTCGAGACCTTGATGGATTTCCTGGAATCGCGCCGTGATCGTATCCGCGAGGTATGCGCTGCGGTCGTCAATAGCGTCGGTCACCCCTGAGATGCGCCCTTCGAGCGCCACGACGGCCTGCGTCGCGCCTTCCGTCAGCGATGTCGTGAGGTGGTTCAGGCGACTCTCGATCGAGCCGATCGCATGAGCGGCGCCATCGGACAGCGACGAGGTGAGGGTGACGAGGCGGCTATCGATCGTCTGCGTAACCGATAGAGCGCGCGTATCGAAGATCTGCTCCAGCGTTTTCAGGCGGCCGTTGACGGATTCGTCGAACGACTTGATCTTGGCGTCGAACGCGGAATCAAGATTGGTGACGCGCGACCGCACCGAGGTTTCGAATCTCGCCAGGTGTTGATCCAGCACCGCGCTGATCTCACCTCCGTTGGAGGTCAGTCGCGTATCGAAGGTATCGACATAGTTCTTCATGCTCTGTGCGATATCTTCGGTGCGCTGGCCGAGACGGTCGACGATCTCCGCGCCGAACGTCTTCACCGTGCGATCAAACTCCGAGATGTGGCGGGTGATCAGGGCGCCCAGCGTGCCGCTGTCGCGCGCGAATTTTTCCGCGAGCTCGGCGCCCTGGTCTTTCACCAGTTGATCGAACGCGTTCATCTGAAGGCTGAGCGTATCGTGCGCGGTTTCGGTCTGGCTGACGACGTTGGCCACCAGGCTGTTGACCGTGACGTCGAGTGCTTCGCTCGCCTTGTCGCCGCACGACAAAATCCGGCTTGCCAGCCGATTTCCCGCATCATCGACCTTGCTGGCAAGGTCGCTGCCGCGAAGCTCCAGTTCCAGCAGCAGGGATTCGCTGGAATTTTTCAGCGCGTCGTGGACCTGTTCGGTACGGTCTGAAATGCTGTCGACGATGGATGCCGATTTCTGCTCGAATTCGCCCGTGATCCGGTCGATCCGTTCGTTGAGCATATCATGGACGCGATCGGCCAGATCCACGAACTCGTCGTGAACGTGACCGGTCTTGAAATTCAGACTGCTGGTCAGGCGTTCGCTGGCGTCGAGAACGGCGCGCGCGGTCTGGGCGCTGGCTTCCTCCAGCCGGTCGAGCAAGTCGCCGCCTCGTTCGCCGAGCGCGAAAATCATGTTGTCGCCGGCATTGCTCAGCGCCGTCGTGATGTGATCGCCGCGCTCTTCCAGCGCCCCGGTGATGCCTTTTGCGACTTCCTCGACGCGCGAGGCGATGGCGTCGCTGATCAGCTCGATGTCTTGCCGGAGGTCGATCTGAACACCCGAGATCGCGTTGCGGACCTGCTCGGCCTGGCCGACGAGGTTGTCCCGCTGATGGGCGATATCCTGGAGCAGGGCGCGAATCCGCACCTCGTTGTCGGAATAGGCGCGTTCCAGCGCGGCGACCTCGTTGGCGACCAGGGCCTCCAACTCGCCGGCGCGGGCGATGGCGCGCTCGACGCCGTCGCCCATCGCGGCGACTTCGCGCCGGATCGCCTGACCGACGGTCACCACCGAATCGCTGGCCAGGCCTTCCGGCTCGGAGAACCGGATCGCCATCTGGGCCATCGACTGCGCGATCATGCGCAATTCCTGGCCGCGCCACGCCATATGGGCCAGGAAGTAGAACAGCAGCACCGGAGCGAAAAACAAGGCGATCAGTCCCGCGAGAGCGAGCGTGCCGCCGCTGCCCTGGCCGAGGGCCGCCTGTAGCGACGGTAAAAAGCTGATCGTCAGAAGACCGGCGCCCAGAATCCAGATGCCGGCGAACAGCGTCGCCATGGTGTAGACGTTGCGGGACGGGCCGCTCTTCTGGAGGGTCTGAAGGATCTGGCCGATCGTTTCGCGGTCGTCATTGGCGGGACGTCGCGAGAAGCGGGATCCCTCAGCGGTTTCAAGGACCGGCCGATCAATCGAGGCATGGGCGCCGGGTCTGTCGTCGACATGGCTGGCGGGCGGGACCGGCGGGGCGCCGTCGTGACGGGCCGCAACCTGATCCAGGTCGACGGCGGCGGACGTTTCGCCGACGCTCAGCGCCTCCTGTATGGCGGAGAGAGCGACTTCCGTTGGATCTTTGACCTTCTTGGGATTGTTCGCCATCTCAGTCCACGCCCTCGTGTTACGCAACCCGCAAGTTTGCGCCGCCGCTGCAAGTCCGGTCGCCGACCCGAGCCCCAAGCTGGTTCCAGGCGCGGCGATCGCCACCGCCCGTTGTCGGTCATTCCCCCCAACATCCTATTGGCTTAGCGTCTCGAATGAAATGGTCGTGATTAATACAATCTTAATCATCGTTAACGGCCGGCGGCGCCAGCCGTTCGATCACCGCGAAAGTAACGGGGAGACGGCCCGAATTTGACCGAAATCACGCGGACGGTCGGCCTCGTACCTGAAACGTTCTGTTAACCAGTTCCGTGATTGGCTGGCGATTCCGCGAGGCAGGTTCGCCGTGGCGGATTGTCCGGATTAGCAGCAATGTCGTTTTCTTGTGGACAGGTCGCCTGGATGCCTTCGCCACCGCTGGTTCCGGAGAATGGGCCGATCGATTTCGATCATCTCCACCGCATGACGCTCGGTGATGACGGCCTCGAACGGGAGGTCCTGGCGACGTTCGCCGGCCAGGCAGCCGAACTGGTCGTTTCGCTGGCGCGGCTTCCGCCTGATGCCGCCATGCTGGCGCATAAGCTCAAGGGGTCGGCGCGGGCGATCGGGGCCATTCACGTCGCCGCCGCCGCCGCCGATCTGGAAATCGCGCTCCGCAGCGGCGCCGATCCGGCGGAGCCGCGGGCGATGCTGAATGACGCCGTCGGTCAGGCCTGCCAGGCGATCCGCGCCATCCTGTTGCGATCCTGACGACGAATGTCCCCCTTTTTGCGCCGACCGCTGGCGCTGGCCCGATCGTTTCGTTATAGGACAGCCGAACTCCTCATTATCAATAATCTGTTCGGCGGCACCGCACCCTATGACCAAGATCAACTTTGTCGACCATTCCGGCGAAACCCGCACTGTTGACGTCGAGAACGGCGCGACCGTCATGGAAGCCGCAATCCGTAACGCCGTTCCCGGCATCGAGGCCGAATGCGGCGGCGCCTGCGCCTGCGCCACCTGTCACGTCTATATCGACGACGCCTGGACCGAGAAGGTCGGCAAGCCGACGCCGATGGAAGAGGACATGCTCGACTTCGGCTACGACGTGCGGCCGAACTCGCGATTATCCTGCCAGATCAAGGTGAGCGACGAACTCGAAGGTCTCGTGGTGACCGTGCCGGAACGGCAGGCTTGACCCGTCGCATGGCCGGCTTCGGCGGCCCATCGGGGTTGTCCCTGCCATAAGGCCGCATCCGGCGTGACGTGGCCTGCGTGATGTGGGCTAAAAGCGGCCCAGGCGGTGCGGCAGTTTAAGGCTTTCCTCAAACCGGCCAGTTGGTTATAGCGATGCGCGGTGGACGTGCGTTCGCGCAGGAAAACCTGTCAGGAATATCCACGCAGCGGCGCGGCCGTATTGCCGGCCGGCGCAAGATTTCAACGGAAAAGAATTTTTGACATGAGCGAAGCGATCAAGACGGATGTGCTGATTATCGGTGCGGGCCCCTGCGGACTGTTTGCCGTGTTCGAACTGGGGTTGCTCGACATGAAGGTGCATCTTGTCGACATCCTCGACAAGATCGGCGGGCAGTGCGCCGAGCTTTATCCGGAGAAGCCGATCTACGACATTCCCGGCATTCCGCTGGTGACCGGCCAAGGGCTCACCGAGGCTCTGCTGGAGCAGATCAAGCCGTTCAACCCGACCTTCCATCTCAACGAGATGGTGGAGAGCATCGAGAAAATCGGTGACCCCGGCTTCCGGGTCACCACCGACGCCGGCCAGGTGTTCGAGTGCAAGGTCGTCGTGGTGTCGGCGGGCGGCGGCTCGTTCCAGCCGAAGCGGCCGCCGGTGCCCGGCATCGAGGCCTATGAAAACATCTCCGTGTTCTATGCTGTGCGCAAGATGGAGCAGTTCCGCGACAAGGAGATTCTGATCGTCGGCGGCGGCGACTCCGCGCTCGACTGGACGCTCAATCTGCATCCTCTGGCGAAGCGCATCACGCTTTTGCACAGGCGCGACGAGTTTCGCGCAGCGCCGCACAGCGTCGAGCAGATGCGCAAGCTGGTCGCGGACGGCACGATGGATCTGAAGATCGGCCAGGTCACGGCGCTGGAAGGCGCGGACGGAAAACTCACCGGCGCGCAGGTGAAGGGCAGCGACAACACGACGTCGACGGTCAGTTGCGACACCATGCTGCCGTTCTTCGGCCTGACGATGAAGCTCGGTCCGGTGGCGAACTGGGGTCTGCATCTGGAGAACAATCTGATCCCGGTCGAGACAGCTTCGTTCGAAACCAACGTCCCCGGCATCTTCGCGATCGGCGACATCAACACCTATCCCGGTAAGCTGAAGCTGATCCTCTCCGGCTTCCACGAGGGCGCGCTGATGGCGCAGAAGGCGCATCGCTACGTTTATCCGGACAAGCGGTTGGTGTTCCAGTACACCACCTCGTCGTCGAGCCTGCAGAAGAAGCTCGGGGTGAACTGAGGACGTGCTTCGTTCGAAAACGTTATAGGGATGTCTGTCTATTGCTGCGGGGTCGGCGGCGGCAGCGGCTCGCCCGTCACGTCGCCCGCGTCGGCGGCGTTGAGATGCAGTTGCGACGCGATTGCCGGCATCGCGGCGTCCGCCATCGCCGCATGACCCTCCGCGGTCGGATGAACGGCCCCGCCGTACACCGCCGAGAGCAGTCCCCATGTCGCGTCATGGATGTCGGACGGCTGCATCAATGAGGACTGCGCTTGCGGGTAGGTCATCGCCGTGAAGTAGCTGTCGTTGGCGTCGCGGATCCAGCGCGCGCGCGGCAGATAGGCGCGGAACGCGCTCGCCCCGCGGCCGCAAACGAGAGGCTGATGCGGGGCCTCCACGATGCTGCCGACGAAACTGTCCCCCTTCGCCGAGAAACATTCGCGGTCGAATTCGGGATCGCTGTCCGCACGCGCGCAAAATCCGTGATTGGCGAAAGCCGACTGATGCGCGTCGACGAAGGTCATGCGGTCGCCGGCGGGATCGCGGCAGATCACGCCGGACTGGCACGACGCGAGCGCTTTCAACCCAGGCAGGAATTCGTTCCGGACGTACTCCGTGACCGCCGTAAGTCGCCCGGAGTCGGCGTTGAACGACGGATGCACGTCGAAGCCGGCCTTGCCGCCGGGGCAGGGCGCGCCGCCGTTCGCCAGCGCCGGGTTGGCATAGGAGACGAACACGACGCGGGACAGGTCGTTGTCCAGCAGCGGCCTCAACGCGGCGCGCAGCCGGGTGAAGGCTTGCGGCAGGTCGCGTTCGAGGCTCGATCGCGAACCGTCGACCGATCCGATCAGGCCGCCGCGCCTGAACAGCGCGCGCTCGGTAGCCGCGTCCACGATGACGTCGGATACGAGGCCGGAGAAGTTGATGTCGTTGGCGCCGATGGTCATCAGCACGAGATCGAGCTTGCGCTCGGGCTGGCGGTGTCTCGCAGCCGCGAGCGCGTCGCGCAGTTGGGCGATCTGGCCGTTGACGGTGCCCTGGCACTTGGCCGACGACTTCGCGGTCAGGCATTCGCGCGCGCGTTGCGACCCCAAAATCCCCTCGGGAATGCTGGCGCCGGTGCAGGCGAGCGGCAGATAGGTCACGGCGACGTGCGGATAGCGCACCGCGAGGGCGAGCGCGGCGCGGGTCTGGTAGCTGTAGAGCGAGCGATGGCAGGCCGCGTTCATCCACAGCGCGCCGAATTGCTGCCAGCTCTGCAGCGAGCCGGAGGTGCCGCAGGCCCGGCCGCCTTTGTAGCCGGCACGGCTCGGCCGGTAAAATTCGCGTCCCGCGCCGCCGAGATAGGAGCGAAAGCAGAAGCCTTCGTCCGACAGCGGAACGGCGCGATCCGGGTTGCCTTCACCGGAGGCGATGGAGTCGCCGAGGCCGGCGATCAGGATATCGCGCACCTTGACCTGCGCCGTCAGCCGCTGGGTTGCGTCGCCGCTCGTGACATCGACGGTGGCGCTGGTGGCGCGGCCGTAGCGGGCGCGGAAGTCGATTGGTTCAGTGCAGTCCTGCGTCGTGCCGCGGGGGCTGTCGCCGTCGTCGAACGACCAGGCGCAGACGGCGCCGACCGGAACAGCGCCGGTGAGGCGCACGGTGACCGGATGCTCTGTCGGTGTCAGATAGCTTTCCTTGACATTGTCGCGCGTGCAGGGCTCGCTGACGTGGCCTCCGAGATCGATGCAAAGACGGTTCACGGCGTTGCGGGCCCAGCCGCGGCCGTCGCTTTGCCGTTCAAACGCCTGCTCGGCGGCGAGGATGCTTTGGTTGCTTTCGGCGGCGGCATGGATCTGGAAGTCCCGCTCCTCGCGAAACAGTCGGAAACGGTTGCGGACTTCCCATGAGATCTGCATTCCGCCGGCGGCCCGATCCGGGATCGGAGCGGCGGGGCCGGCCTCGGCGATGCCGTCGGAAAGCGGCTGCTCGCCGATTTGTTGTGCGGCAAGGCTTCCAACAGCAAGGCTTCCAACAGCAAGGGTGCAAAGCAGGGGCAGGACAATCCCGATGACGGATGAGACGTGAGCGCGGGCCATGAGCGGTTTTGACGCGATGGTTTTGGCGGAAATAAGAGCGGAGGCGAGCGGGGCGGTTTGGCGGAGGGGTGATCGTCGGATAGCGAGATGCGACCCGCAGCGAGTTGTTTCGAACCCGCAACCTGCCGGTTCAGTCCTGCGTGACCGCCGACCTGGCGGTGTGCGGCTTCGGCGAAGCCGCTTCATCCGGCGCGCTCTCACTGTTGCTGCTGCCGGGATCCGTGCCGGCGTCGTTGCCATTGCTGACGTCGCTGTTGCCGTTTTTGATCTTGCGGCGGCGCTGCCAGGGCTGCACCACGTTGAGCCACAGCTCGCGCGTGCCCATGATGGTGATGGCAAGCGCGAACGGGATCATGAAATAGAGAATCCGGAAGACCAGCAGCGTCGCCAGCATCTGCTCCTTGCCGAACTGCGGCAGCGCCACCAGCATTGCCGCGTCGAACACGCCGAGGCTTCCCGGCGCATGGCTGGCGAAGCCGAGCAGGGTGGCCAGAATGAAGACGACCGCCACCGACACGAAATCGATGTCCGGATGCGCGGGCATCAACAGATACATCGCCAATGCACAAAATCCGAGATCGACGACTCCGATCAGGATCTGCACGAAGGTCAGCGGCGCCGACGGCAGCACGACCTTCCAGCCGTTCTGCCCGAGTTCGCGGCGGTTGCGGCCGGTGATGATCCAGGCGAGATAGATGGTGATGCCGGCGAGGCAGCCGAACGCAATCAGGCGGTTGACGGATGGCGGCAGCAGGTCCATCGCGCTCGCCGCCCAGGGGTGCCAGGCCATGCCGATGCCGAGCACGAACAGGTTGCCGAGCCAGAATGTCAGTCCGGAGATGAAGCAGATTTTCGCGACGTCGATGGCGTTCAGCCCATAATCCGAATAGATCCGAAACCGGATCGCGCCGCCGGTAAAGACCGTCGCGCCGACATTGTGGCCGATGGTGTAGCTCGTGAAGGCGGCCAGCGCCGCGACGCGATAGGGGATATGATCCTTGCCGATCGTCCGCACCGCGAAGAAATCATAGAATGTCAGGGTGCAGAACGCGCCGACCACGCAAAGCGCGGCCATGGCGATCAGATAGGGCGACTTCTCCGTCAGCGCGATCAGGATGACAGCTGTGTCGACACCCTGGAGCGTGTGGATAAGGGTCGTGATCGCGAAAGCGATGATCACGAGGCTCGCAACGACGCCAAGCCCTTTCCAGCCAATCCTTTCCTTGAAGCCGCGCTGCAGCGCGGTCAGAAGCCGACGCATTCTTCCTCCCGCTAGCGCCCCGATTTCGAGGGTCTTATGGCCTTGCGGCAGGTTTCAAGGCGAACTTCGAAATCAAAAGACACTCGTAATCTCATTGATTCCGGTGTGCTTGAATTCAGAAGACGCCGTCGTCGGCCTCGTCGGGACAATGACGCCAATCTCTGACCACCACACCAGGCCACGACACGTTTCAAGCCGATTGAGGAGAGGGGAAGGCAAGCGGCTGTTCCGTCTCTCATACGCGAAAAACTCTCAACACAAAACGGTCTCCTTGGCTGTCATCAGGTCTGATCGCGACGGCGCCTTGCCATCAAAAAATCATCAGAAAGCGCGGCCGACCGCGGAGAGATATCGTTTGCCGTGCATATAGGCATAAGAGGCCCCGTGTTCCATCGCTGATTTGAAGGTTGTTGCAGACGACACGCAAAAGCAACGATCCTCAGCATCTCCCTTCATGCATCGGATGTGTGACATTGCGTATTACGAGGGAAACAATTCGTGAAATCGTCGCGGGCCTTGCCGCATGGCCGCGCCCGTGGCGCGGCGGCAACGGGGCGCAAGAGCGCGCGGGCCGGAAGCGCCACACAGGACGGTGAATGTCAGGTCTTGCGTAGCGTGAAGTAAGCGCCGCAGAAAGCCATCGTCGCGCCGAGGCCGAGCACGACAAGGCCGGTTATGAAATTCGCGAGCGTCGGCGCGGTGCTGGGCGCGGAAGCGGCCTGTCCCGCGCCCGCCAGAAACAGGACGGCGATTGCGATCAGGAACTGTCGAAGCCGCTGCTGAATGCGGTTGGACGCCGCGCTGTGCATCAGCGTCGCGACAAAATAGCTGCCGGAGAAACTGGCCGTTGCGACCAGCCACCATGCGATCGCCGCGCTCGCCGGCATGAACTCCCCGGCATCGGAACGCCAGAGGCCGCCGAGGTCGAGACCCATCTGAGCGCTCAGCATGTGCACGGCAAGAGCGAGCAGTATGCCGGACACCATCGCTCCGCCGATAATCAAATGGCGCGGAAAATAAAGGGTTTCGGCCATCATGGTTTTCTTCGCGCGAGCCGGTGCCCACTTCGCTCGGAAACGCTGGAGTCTTTCCGTTTCTGATAGAAGCAGAAGAGGAACTCTATGATTTTGGTTTGATGCGTTTTCTTCACGCGAACCGGTATCCACTTCGCTTTAAAACGCTCTATAGGATGGAAACCGCACTTCGAGCAAGAGAACGCGAGCAAGAGAACGCACGCCGTGCGAGGGATAGCCGATTGTGTCGCCGCCACCCGAGATGCCGCCGCCTGACGTCGGATACGCCTATAGGGCCTCGGCGATCGGCTCGGCGCATCGGTTCGCGCTGGAGGACGACGGGCTGTCGTGGCGGGCTAGCCGCCGGACCGGGAGATGGCGCTATGAGGACATCGTCGCCGTGCGCATGTCCTACCGGCCGATGTCGATGCAGTCGCATCGATTTCGTACCGAGATCAGCCACCAGGACGGCGGACGGATCATCGTGATGTCCACCACCTGGCGGACCCTGGCGCTGATGGACGCGCAGAGCAACGACTACCGCACCTTCATCGTCGAACTGCACCGGCGGCTCGCAGCGCATGGCGCACGCGCCATGCTCGCTGGCGGCCTGAACCCCGCGCTTTACTTTGCAGGCATGAGCGTGCTGACGCTGCTCTCCGTAGCGATGACGGCGCTGCTGATGCGGGCGATCGTGACCGGCGAATGGGCGGGCGCGTTGTTTATCGTCGGCTTGTCTGCGTTGTTCGGCTGGCAGATCGGCCGTTTCATGCGCCGCAACAGACCGCGTGCTTACACTCTCGATGCGCTGCCGCGGGATCTGCTGCCGTAAGCGGTCGCTTCTCTCCGCGCTGTCAGGCTTGCTTCAGCAACTTCGGGCTGACGAGCCTTTTGAGTTGTCCACTTCCGAACGCGGCGCATTCCCAGTTCTCGACGGCAAAGTCGATCACCGCGAGACCTGATGTCGGCAGGTTGTCGGCGAGTGCCGCGCGTCCTTTTGCGTCGCCGCCTCCGATCAGGCGAAGCGCGAGTTCGTGCAGACCGGGATTGTGCCCGACGATCATCAGGCGCTCATGATCGGTTCCGAGGGAACGGATGATTGCCAGGAGTTGCACGGCCTCGGCGCCGTAAAGCTCCGGCAGGTGCTCGGCGGGTCCCTGAGCCGTTACGTCCGAAAACTGCTGGCGAACGATGTCCCAGGTCTCGCGCGCCCGCACCGCGGTCGAGATCAACACCAGATCCGGCCGCAGCGATGGGTCTCCGGCAAGCCAGAGGCCGAGTTCGGCGGCGTCGTTCCGGCCGCGCGCGGCGAGCGGGCGGTCCCGATCGCTCCCGCTAGGCGAATCGCGTTCGGTTTTGGCGTGGCGAAGCAGCAAAAGGCGGCGCATGACGCTGACTCGATTCAAGGGTAAGCATGACCCGGAATGCAGGATACAGGTATCAGCCGAGCGGGTTATAGCGTTTTCGAGCGAAGTGGAAACCGGTTCGCGTGAAGAAAACGCGTCAAAACAAGATCATAGAGCCTCGCTTCTGATTCCATCAGAAGCGAGGCTCTAGGTCATCGACTCATTAAATCGCAACCAGATGCGGATTGAGGCGAGCTTGATGGAGGTGAGGAAGTTGTCGTCACGTTTGTCATATCTGGTGGCGACGGCGCGATAGTGCTTGATCTTGTTGAAGAAGCGTTCGACCAGATTGCGCTTGCGATAGAGCCGTCTGTTGAACTGCAAGGCCGCAACGCGATTTGGCATCGGCTTCACATTGGCTCTCGCGCCGCGCGCGGCCAGCGTTTGACGCAGGGCGTTGGAGTCGTAGGCCCGGTCGGCCAGCAGCACGTCGCCGCGTTCGACGGTGTCGATCATGTCCTGCGCGCTACGCCCGTCATGGGCCTGGCCTTCGGTGATCTTGAGGACGATCGGCAGGCCGCAGGCATCCACCAGCGCGTGGATTTTGGTGGTCAGCCCGCCGCGCGA
Organism: Nitrobacter winogradskyi Nb-255; assembly: GCF_000012725.1. NCBI lineage: Bacteria > Pseudomonadati > Pseudomonadota > Alphaproteobacteria > Hyphomicrobiales > Nitrobacteraceae > Nitrobacter > Nitrobacter winogradskyi. The sequence continues at coordinate 1,204,921 of NC_007406.1, forward strand.
GCGACCCATGCAACGGGATCGCGTCTGTTTTTTTGACCGTTGGCCGCATGTTGATGCACGCGGATCGACGACGAATCGATCATTTGGATGTCGCCATCGTAAGCCTTTGAAACAGCCGACAGAATGCGATCCCACACGCCTGCCTTGCGCCACCGGTTGAAGCGGTTCACGCAAGTGGTGTGCGGGCCGTAGCGCGCTGGAATGTCCGCCCACGGCGCACCGGTGCGCAGCCGCCAGAAAATCCCGTTCAGCACCCGCCGATCATCCACCCGTGCAACGCCGCGCGACTTGTTCGGCAACAGCGGCTGGATCACAGACCATTCAAAATCCGTCAGATCAAAACGTGCCATTCAATCCTCCCACCTCTGGAGATTGAATCACGCATCCCGTCCAAACGGAATCCCGTTTATGGGTTCGTGACCTAGTTGTTTGATCCCGGCATTTGATGGTGCATTATTTTCCGGAGAATGGAAGGATGCGCTATGGGACAGGTTCTTCACGGGAGCGCCACGACGACAGAGGCAATCCGTCGAGCAATACAAAATAGTGAAGAGAGCCTGAGAGCGCTGTCGAAACGCTACGGGATCAACCAGAAGACCGTCGCAAAATGGAAGAAGCGGACCTCGGTGGCCGACCTTCCGACGGGACCGAAAGATCCGCGCTCGACGGTGCTCTCATCCGAGGAGGAGGCGATCATCGTCGCCTTCCGCAAGCATACCCTGTTGCCGCTCGATGATTGCCTCTACGCGCTTCAGCCAACGATCCCGCACCTGTCGCGGTCTTCATTGCATCGCTGCCTGCACCGTCACGGCATCAGCCGGCTCCCGGAGGTCGAAGGCGACAAGCCGATCAGGAAGACGTTCAGGAGCTACCCGATCGGCTACTTCCACATCGACATCGCCGAGGTGCAGACGGCTGAGGGCAAGCTGCGCCTGTTCGTGGCCATCGACCGCACTTCGAAGTTCGCCTACGCCGAGCTCCACCAAGAGGCGGGCAAGATGGTCGCGGCTCAGTTCCTGCGCAACCTCATCGTGGCAGTTCCCTATGCCATCCACACGGTGCTGACGGACAACGGCATCCAGTTCACCAACCACGCCCGTCACAAATATGCGTTCCACCACATCTTCGATCGCGTCTGCGACGAGAACGGCATCGAGCACAGGCTCACCAGGATCAACCATCCCTGGACCAACGGACAGGTGGAACGGATGAACCGCACCATCAAGGACGCCACCGTCAAGCGCTTCCACTACGACAATCATGACCAACTGCGCCGGCACCTTCAGGACTTCATCAAGGCATACAACTTCGGTCGAAGGCTGAAGACGCTCAAAGGCCTCACACCCTACGAGTTCATCTGCAAACGATGGACTTCAGAGCCCGATCGATTCATCATCGATCCAATCCATCAAATGCCGGGACTGAACACCTAGTCTACAACGTCGTACGGCGCAGGTCACAGGGGCAGTGGTAGGAAAAGCAATGACTTCGGACGGCATGGCTGCGGCCGATGGTCCCGGTGACACGGAGTCCGCTGTGCGGGCGCGGCGACGCGAGCGACTGACTTTCGATCTCGATGTCGAGATCTGCGTCGTCGGCGGCGGGCTGGCAGGCCTCACCGTGGCGCTGGAGGCGGCGAGGACCGGCGCGAACGTGGTCGTGCTCGAGGGCCGCCATGTCGGCTGGAATGCGTCCGGCCATCATCTCGGCACGGTGATGCCCGGCTATGCGCTTCCGCTTTCCGACCTGATCGCGCGCGTCGGTTTTGATGATGCGTACGATCTCTGGTCGCTGGCGCGAGCGGGCGCCGATTATGTTCGCGCCCATGCCGCCGAGCACATCATTCCGGGACTCGGGCTCACGGAAGGCGTGCTCGAGGTTTCCAACGTCGATGCCGGCGAGCGGCTCATCAGCCATCTCCAGATGCTGAGCGAGGATTTTTCGACCGAGGTTGAGGGGTGGCAGATCGATCGCGTCCGCGACACCTTGCGCACCGGCCGGTATTTTCACGCGGTGCACTATCCGCGCGCCTTCCAGATCGACGGACGCAAATATGTTCACGGCCTTGCCGAGCTTGCGCGCAAGGCCGGCGCACGCATCTTCGAAGATACGCCGGTGGTCGGCATTGATCCGTTCGGGATCAGGAAACGCATTGCAACGCCGCGCGCGCGTCTGCGGGCGTCCCACCTCGTGCTTGCGGGCAATGTCCATCTCGGCGGCGCATTGCGACGCTTGTCCGATACGCTGGTCCCGGTCTGGCGTTATGCCGGCGTCACCTCGCCGCTGGGAAACCGGCTCGCCGAGGTGATGACGTTTCAGGGGTCTGTCATCGACACCGATGGCATCGATCATTTTCGGATCGTCGAGGGCGACAGGCTGATGTGGGCGAGCCCGGAAACCACCTGGGAGGCGCGGCCGGGTCGCCAGAAAGCGGCGATCGGCAGGCGGATCGGCACGATCTTCCCGCAGCTTGGCGCGGTCGAGATCGCGAAGGTCTTCTGCGGCGCGGTCGGTCAGACCGTGCACGGGATGCCGCAGATCGGCCAGTTGCAACCGGGGCTTTGGGTGGCGAGCGGTTTCGGCCGGCAGGGACTGGGCACCTCGGCGATGGCCGGGCAACTGATCGCACGCGGCATGCTGGAAGGTGACGACCGCTGGCGGTTGTTCGCGCCGTTCGAACTCGTCTGGGCGGGCGGAAAGACCGGACGCGCGGCGGGCCATGCGATCGGCATGGCGATGCGGGCGCGTTCCGCCGCCGCCGGCACGCTGGCGCGTTATCGCGAGCGGGCGCGCATCAAGGCGCGGGAGCGGCAGGCGCGGCTCAACGCGGCGGATCGCAAGTCGAGGCCGCTTTGAGATGCTGTCTCCCGGCAAGAGTTGCCGGGCGAGGCAAGAATGCTCCGGAGCCGGAGGCGAAGGCCAGATCCTAACTCACTGAAACAACGTCTCTTTGCTGTTGGCATGGAGCTTGCGACGCCGTCTGCCGACCGCGGCGAGGTTTGACCTTGCGTTTTGGGCCGCCCGGATCGAGTTGGAGACGACGTATGGGTATTTTCGACGCATTGAATACTTCGGTCGGCGGCTTGCAGGCGCAGTCCTTCGCACTTCAAAATATATCCGGCAACATCGCGAACGCCCAGACCACCGGCTACAAGGGCATCACCACGGCCTTCAGTGACCTGATCCCCGACTCGACTGCCCCCAATCGTCAGGCCGCCGGCGGCGTGACAGCCTATGCGACGGCGACGATCAGCAGCCAGGGAACGGTGTCGGCCTCGACGGTCGGCACCTACATGGCGATAACCGGCGACGGCTTCTTCAACGTCCAGGCGCCGACGGGGCGGATGGACAACCAGCCGCAGTTTTCCGGCGTGACCTACTACACCCGGCGCGGCGATTTTCAGGTCGATGCCGGCGGCCATCTGGTCAACAGCGCAGGCTATTACCTGATGGGCGTGCCGGTCGACCCCAAGACCGGCAACCCGCTCGGCAATGTGCCGCAGGTGCTGAAATTCCAGAACAACTTCGTACCGGCCCAAGCCACGACGACGGTGCAATACGCCGCCAATCTTCCATCGGTGCCGAGGACGCTGTCGAGTTCGACCGCGCCCGCCGGGACCATTACGGCGGCCGGCGGATTGAACCCGTCCGACTTCACGACCAATTTCAATCCGCTCGTGGTCGGCACGCCGGCTCCGCCCTATACCGACAACATCACCACGGGATCGGCGGCGACCAACCAGCAGACGCCTTCGGGTCCCATCACCAGCGCGACGCTGTTGTCAGGCGTCGCGCCGAGCGATTCGTTGCCGGGCGGATTCGCGGTCGGCGACACCATCACCGTGAACGGCACCACGATCACCTTCACCGACGCCGGCACCGCGCTGCCGCCGGGCGTGCAGGACGCGACCCATGTCCGCATCGACGATACCGTCGGCGACCTCCTCGGCAGGATCGGCGCGATCACGGGCGCCGCTCCGACAATCGATGCCGGCACCGGCGCGATCACCCTGCATACCGGCACCGCGCAGGATCTGACGGTCACGAGCGCCTCCGCCGGCTGGACGGCGATGGGCTTCGGCGCGATGATCAACATCGCGCGCGGCGGCGGCGGCACGCCCGGCGCGGGCGTCGTGATCGCCAACGACCAGACCATCTTCCAGCAGCAATCGATCAGCGGCGGCGCGGTCACGGCCTATGACGCGACCGGGACGGCGGTGAACCTGCAACTGCGCTGGGCCAAGACCGACAGCGCCTCGCTCGGCGCCGGGCATTCCGACACGTGGAACCTGTTCTATCAGGCCGATCCGAACGCCACTGGCACGCAGGCGGCGTGGATCAATGTCGGCACCAACTTCACCTTCGGCATCAACGGCCAGCTTTCGAGTCCGGTCGGATCGTCGATCACCATTCCCGGCGTCAGCGTGGGATCGCAGTCTCTCGGCAACCTCACGCTGAATATCGGCTCGGGCGGTCTGACCCAGTATGCCAGCAGCGGCGGCAACGCCACCATCAATGCGATCAACCAGAACGGCTACGCCGCCGGACAGTTGCAATCGGTCGCCGTCAACAATGACGGCATCGTGGTCGGCACCTTCTCGAACGGACAGAACCTGTCTCTCGCGCAGGTGTCGCTGTCGCACTTCAACGGAACCAACTACCTCAAGGCGCTTGATGGCGGCGCTTATGCGGTGACCAACGAGTCGGGGTCCGCGATCGCGGGCGCGTCGGGGCGCATCAGCGGCTCGTCGCTCGAAGGCTCCAACGCCGACATCGCCGATGAGTTCACCAAGCTGATCGTGACGCAGCAGGCTTACTCGGCGAACACCAAGGTCATCACCACCGCGAACAGCATGGTTCAGGATCTGCTGAACGTGTTGCGCTAATCACGGGCGTGGATTGATCCGGCTTTGAGGCGGGCAAGAAGATGAGTTTGAGTTCGGCCCTCTCGATCGCAATGTCCGGCCTGCGCGCCAACCAGGCCGCGCTGTCGATCGTGTCCGGCAACGTCGCCAACGCGAACACGCCGGGCTACGTTGCGCAGACGCTGGTGCAGGACCAGGTCGTGACCGGCGGCATGGGTTCCGGCGTCCGCGTTATCGGGGTCAACCGCACGCTCGACGCCTATGTGCAGTCGCAACTGCGCACGGAAAATGCCGGCGGCGCTTATGCGAGCCACATCGCCGGGGTGCTCGGCCAGTTGCAGAACGTCTATGGCACGCCGGGCAACGACGGCACGCTGGAGGCGGCCTATAACCGGTTCACCTCGGCATTGCAGGCGCTGTCGGCGAGTTCGGGCAATCCGGCGGCGCAGTCGTCGGTGCTGAATGCCGCGCAGGCGCTGGCGCACCAGCTCAACGCGACCACCAGCGGCATTCAGACGCTGCGATCCAACGCCGAGCAGAGCCTGTCCGCATCGGTCTCGCAGGCCAATGCGGCGATGCAGCAGATCGCGCAGCTCAATCAGCGGCTGCAAAGCATGGGTGCGCAGGATCCGGCGGCCGCGACGCTGATGGATCAGCGCGACGCCGCGATCGATCAGCTTTCAGGGTTGATGGACATCCGCGCGGTGACGGACGGCGCCAACCAGACCTCGGTGTTCACCACGGCCGGCGTCCAGCTCGTCGGCGGCGTTTATGCGTCGACGCTGACATTCAACGCGCAGTCCTCGCTCACCGCGAGTTCGCAATGGAACGCCGATCCCGCGAAGTCGAGCGTCGGCACCATCATCTGCCAGCTTCCGAACGGCGCCAGGATCGACATGATCGCTTCGCAAGGCATCAACTCCGGCCAGATCGCCGCCGATGCCCAGTTGCGCGACAAGATTCTGGTGCAGGCGCAGAACCAGGTGGACCAGATGGCGGCGACGCTCGCCAGCGCGTTGTCCGACGTCACCACGAGCGGCGCGCCGGTGACCGGACCGCCATCGGGCTTCGACCTCGATCTGTCCGGCATTCTGCCGGGCAACGCATTCCGCGTCACCTACACCGACTCCGCTAACGTCTCGTACACCGTCACCGTGGTGCGGGTGGACGATCCGTCCGCGCTGCCGATTCCGAACGCGGCCGCGAATCCGAACGACCGGGTGATCGGCGTCGATTTCTCGGGCGGGCTCGCCTCGGTCGTATCGCAACTGAATGCGCAGATCGGGGCGGCGTCGCATCTGATGTTTTCCGCTTCCGGTTCGCTGTTACGGGTGGCCGACGACGGCTCAGGACAATCCACGGTGAGCGCGGCATCGGCCACGACCACGGTGCAGTCGCTGGCGTCCGGCGATCCGCAACTGCCGTTCTTCACCGACCGCGCCTCGCTTTATACCGGCGCGATCACAGGCTCCGCGTCGCAGATCACGGGGTTGGCGGGGCGCATTCAGGTCAACGCCGCGCTGCTCGCCGATCCCTCGAAGCTCACGGTCTACAGCACCTCGCCGGTAACGCCGGCCGGCGACACCACGCGCGCCGACTTCATCTACGACAGGCTGACGTTCGCGAGCTTCAGCTACGCGCCTAACACCGGACTTGGCGCTGCGGCAGCGCCATTCCAGGGCACGCTGTCGTCATTCCTGCAGCAGTTCGTCAGCCTGCAGAGCGGCGCGGCGACGACGGCGCGGCAGGTCGCGCAGGGGCAGAGCATCGTCGTCAACACCTTGCAGGAGAAATTCGACGACAAGTCCGGCGTGAACATGGATACCGAAATGGCCAATCTGATCGCTTTGCAGAACTCTTACGCGGCGAATGCGCACGTGATGACCGTGGTGCAGAGCATGATGCAGACGCTGATGCAGGCGCAATGGTAACGACGGCGTAGGGCGGTTCGCATGGCGATCAACGGCATTAGCTTCGGCAACACGATCCTGGGCGGCTCGGTCCGGAATCTCAAGGCGCAGATGGCCGATCTGCAGAACCAGCTGACAAGCGGCAAGAAGTCGACGACCTATTCGGGCATGGGCGCGAACGGAGGTTTCGCGATCGCGGCGCGCGCGCAACTATCGAACATCGCCGCGTATACCGACACCATGATGAAGATCAACACCAACATCAATGTCGCCAATACGGCGCTTCAGGCGCTCTCCGACATCGGGACGCAGTTGCAGAACGCCGCGCTCAGCGGATCGCAGGCGTTGAACAGCGCCGGTCAGACGGCAGGCCAGCAAACCGCGGTGGCGCAATTTTCCTCAGTGGTCGGCATCCTGAACACGCAGGCGGGTGACCGATACATTTTTTCCGGCAGCGAGATCTACACCCAGCCGGTAGTCTCTTCCGACCTGATCCTGAACGGCGACGGGGCAGGGCGGGCCGGGTTGAAGCAGGTCATCTCAGAGCGCAGGCAAGCCGATCTCGGAGCGAGCGAGCTCGGCCGTCTCGAAATTTCCTCGCCGACCGCGACCTCTGTGGCGATCGCGGAAGATGCGTCGCCTTCAGTCTATGGCATGAAACTGCAATCGGTGTCGTCGTCATTGACAGGAGCCACCGTCACGGGTCCGGCTGGAGCGCCGCCCGCCATTTCAATCGATCTCGGCGTCACCAATCCGGCTGACGGCGACACGGTGAGCTTCACCTTCGATCTTCCGGACGGCACCAGCGAGACCGTGCAACTGACCGCGTCCAGCGAGGCGCCGACGCCAGCCGGCAGCTTCGCGATCGGCGCGACGCCAACTGCTACCGCCGCCAACCTCAACGCCGCGTTGACCGCTTCGATCGGAGCGCTGGCCGGCACGTCGCTGGTCGCGGCCTCCGCCGTTCAGGCTTCGCGTGATTTCTTCGGCCAGCCGCCGCAGCGCGTCGACGTCATCCCGCCGGCGACGCTTTCCACGGCCACCGCCGCGGTGAACGGGACGGCCGCGGATACCGTGCAGTGGTACACCGGCGACGAGGGTACAGGCTCCGCGCGCGCGACCTCGGTGGTGCGGGTCGATGCCTCGGTGACGGTGCAATATGGGATGCGGGCGAACGAGGACGCCATCCGGTCGCTGATGGAATCGGTTGCGCTTCTTGCGGCGGTGACGACCTCACCGGCCGATCCGAACGCGGCCGATCAGATTTCGGCGCTCAACGCGCGCGTTGCCCGGAATTTATCGGTTGAGCCCGGCAGCCAGAACATCCGGGACATCCAGGTCGATCTTGCCAACGCGCAGACCATGATGAAGGATGCCACCGCGCGGCAGAAACTGACGCAGGCGACGATGCAGAACATCATCGACCAGGCGGAGAACATCTCCACCGACGAGGTCGCGAGTCAGTTGCTGGCGCTGCAGACGGATTTGCAGGCATCCTACCAGACCACGGCCATGCTCTCGCAGCTCAGTCTGGTGAAGTTCCTCTGAGGATATTATCTACGGGCGCGAAGGTCTGCCCAACTCATCGGGGCATGCCGATCGAAAACCCTTCGCGCCCGGCAAGGAAGCTTATTTCATGCGCAGTCTTGAAATTGAATTGGCTGTTCGCCATGACGATGCGTGGCGCACCAACGTCGCGTGCGACGGGGAGCGCGCGGCATGAAGCCTGCATCGCGCGGTACGCTGCCGGAAGCCGATGAAACGCTCGATCCCGAAGACTGGGACACGCTTCGCGCGGAAGGGCACCGGATGCTCGACGATATGTTCGATCATATCGCCGGTGTTCGCGAGCGTCCGGTCTGGCGGCCGATACCAGCGGAAACGCGCGCCCGTTTCCGCGAAGACCTGCCGCGGAACGGCGTCGATGTCGCCGAGATTTATCGGGAGTTTGCCGAACACATCGCCCCCTACACCGCCGGGAATATCCACCCCGGCTTCATGGGATGGGTCAACGGCGGCGGTACGGCGGTCGGGATGCTGGCCGAGATGCTGGCGGCGGGGTTGAACACCAATGTCGCCGGACGGAATCAGATGCCGGTCGAAGTCGAGCGCCAGATCGTGCTGTGGGTACGGCGGATGTTCGGCTTTCCCGATACCGCGAGCGGCGTGTTCGTCACGGGAACGTCGATGGCGAACCTGATGGGAATTCTGGTGGCGCGTTCGGCGCGGATCGGCCCCTCCGTGCGCCAGCGCGGCTTGCTGGATCGCGGCGCGCGCCTCATCGCCTATACATCGGTTGCGACGCACGGCTGCATAGCCCAGGCCATGGATTGCGCCGGCTTCGGCGCCGACGCCCTGCGGCGGATTCCGGTTGATCGCTGTCATCGCATCGATACTGACGCGTTGCGCGCGCAGATCGCCGCCGATCGCGCCGCGGGGTTTGAGCCCTTTCTCGTGATCGGATCGGCGGGCACAGTCGATATCGGAGCCATCGACGACCTCGCGGTGCTGCATGAGGTGTGCCGGGACGAGAAATTATGGCTGCATATCGACGGCGCGTTCGGCGCGCTCGGGGTGTTGTCGCCGGAGATCGCGCCGCGTCTCGCGGGAATCGAGAGCGCCGACTCCATCGCTTTCGATTTCCACAAATGGGGCCAGGTGCCCTACGACGCAGGGTTCCTTCTCGTCCGCGACGGAGAGCAGCATCGCCGGACGTTCGCAGCGCCGGCAGCCTATCTGCGCCGGGAAACGCGCGGGCTTGCGGCGGGCTCGCCGTGGCCATGCGACTACAGCCTGGATATGTCCCGCGGCTTTCGCGCATTGAAGACGTGGTTCACGCTGAAAGCCTACGGCACCGAAAGGCTCGGTGCGATGATTGACCGGACCTGCGCGCTGGCGCGCTGCCTGGAAGCGAAGGTCGCTGCCGAACCAAAGCTCGAGCTGCTTGCGCCGGTGCAACTCAACATCGTGTGCTTCCGCTATCGGGCCGACGATGCCGACAGTGTCAATGCGGAGATCGTCGCGTCGCTGCACGAGTCGGGCATAACCGCGCCGTCCACGACCATGCTGGACGGCCGGCTCGCGATCCGCGCGGCGATCGTCAACCATCGCACTGGAATGCGCGACATCGAAGCGCTGATATCGGCTGTGTTGGAATTGGGCGCGCGTAAATCGCGAGGCTCTATGATTTTTATTTGACGCGTTTTCTTCACGCGAACCGGTGTCCATCCTTAGGGCTCAAGCCCGAGGACATGCCTCGCTCGAAAACGCTATCGCAGATCCGGAAGCTGCGACGATCGGGGCTCGCGGCAGCGCGATGTCAGGCTGAGCGTCGCCTGTCACCGGCGCGGTTGGGTGGCGTGTCGCTCATGTCGGCCAGCTTCTTCTCGTAAGCGATCAGTTTCTTGACTTCCTTGAGCGCTTTGTAGAGATCGCCATTGAGGATGTCGTTGTTGATGCCTTCGATGATCGGCCATGCGCCCGGCATGGTCGTGATGACGTCGCGCAGCAGGCTGAAATACGTGCCGTGATTGATTTGCGGCTCCGGCGACAGATACATCAATTGCACCGCGAGATAGATCAGCTTGGCGGGTGTGTCCGCCGTCTCGGGTGTCAGGATGTCCTTCTCGCGAAGGATCGGAATCTTGTCGCCCTCGATCAGCAGCCGCGCGCGCTGATCGGTGTTGGTCACGACGCAGGCGCCGATGATGATGCGTTCATGCGGCTTCAGTTCGACTTTCAGCGCCATGACGGTTTCCTGTCATCTCCATGAGTGTGCGCGACACGGACAACGCGCCCGTTCGCTGACGAGAATGCGGCGGACGGCTGCATCAGTGCGAGCATCGCGGTATGGTCTTGCCGTGATCCTTTCCGATTGTGGTTAACGATTGGTAAATGGCGCCCGCAACCTTTGCTGACAGATCCGCCTAAGTCCCGGTTGCGACGTTGCAATTTCAACGCGCCAGCGACCGCGCGGGAGCTTGCAAGTCCGCCATCTGTTTCATGTTTTCTTAGAGTCTTCCCATCACTGTGGCGCCTCGTCCGAGGAAGGTCTTCGGCCTGTGGACGTAAGTATATTCACACCAGAAAGGTATGAAAGATGTCCGATATTGTTCTCTCCGCATCGGTACGCCAGAATCTGCTTTCGCTTCAGTCGACGGCTGAACTGCTCTCGACGACCCAGACCCGCCTTGCCACCGGCAAGAAGGTGAACTCGGCGCTTGATAATCCGACGAACTTCTTCACCGCCGCCGGCCTCGACGCCCGCGCCAGCGACATCAACAACCTTCTGGATTCGATCGGCAACGGCGTGCAGGTGCTGCAGGCCGCCAATACGGGTATCACCTCGCTGCAGAAGCTGGTCGATACCGCGAAGTCGATCGCCAACCAGGCGCTGCAGGCGACCTCGGGCTATTCCACCAAGTCGCAGGCGACCACCGCCGCCATCACCGGCGCGACGGCCGACAACCTGCTCGGGCCGGGTGGCGCTCCGACCGATGCTGCCGCTACTCCCGGCTCTGTCGTCAACAACAGCCTGACCGTTCCCGCACCGATCACCGCGGCGACGACGTTGTCTGGCGGTGTGAATACCGACTCGCTCGCCACGGACTTCATTGCTGGCGATACGATCGTCGTCAACGGCACGACGATCAATTTCGTGGCTTCCGGCGCTACCGGCAACGACCTCAACATCACCGACACCGTCGGCGACGTGTTGGCCAGGATTGACTCGATCACGGGCGGTACGTCCACCATCTCCGGCGGTGCGATTACGCTTCACACCGGCACGGCCAGCGATCTGACCATCAGCGGCTCGGGCCTTGCCAAGCTCGGTTTGACCGCGGGCACCACCGCGCGAACCCCCGGCGCTCCGGCCGCGCTCGACGGCAAGACGCTAACGATTGGCGCAACCGATGGCGGCACGGCGACCAGCATCACGTTTGGTACCGGCACCGGCCAGATCAATACGCTCGACCAGTTGAACACGGCGCTCGCCGCGAACAACCTGACCGCCTCGATCAACTCGGCGGGCGCGATCACCTTCACCACGACCAACGATCACGCGTCCGCGACGATCGGTGCGTTTGGTGGCGATGCGACCACCGATCCGAATACGTTCGGCGCGATGACGGCTTCCGCTCCGGTCGAGGACGCCAACGCGCAGAACACCCGCGCCACGCTGATTGGCCAGTACAATCAGGTCATCGACCAGATCCGCACCACCGCGCAGGATGCTTCCTTCAACGGCATCAACCTGCTCAACGGTGACCAGCTCAAGCTGGTGTTCAACGAAACCGGCAAATCGACGCTGACCATCCAGGGCGTGACCTTCGATCCGGCGGGCCTCGGCCTGTCGTCGCTGGCCAAGGGCACGGACTTCCTGGACAACGCTTCGACCAACGCCGTTCTGGACTCGCTCAACACCGCGTCCAGCACGCTGCGCTCGCAGGCGTCGACCTTCGGTTCCAACCTGTCGATCGTGCAGATCCGTCAGGACTTCTCGAAGAACCTGATCAACGTGCTGCAGACGGGATCGGCGAACCTGACGCTTGCCGATACCAACGAGGAAGCGGCGAACAGCCAGGCGCTGGCCACCCGCCAGTCGATCGCGGTGTCGGCGCTGGCGCTGGCCAACCAGTCGCAGCAGAGCGTGTTGCAACTGCTCCGCTGATCCAAGCGACATCTCAGGACGACGAAACGGCGGGGGAAACCCCGCCGTTTTTTTGTCAGCCGGGCGAGTTTTCTTCTCCTGAATTCGACTGTCGGGGATTCCTTCGTTCGTAATGAAAGAAGAAGGAAAAGTTGCACGTAAGGCGGCGAAGCACTGTTGAACGTCATCATCAGCGTCATTGGCCAAAGCTCTGATCCGCGTTGCATTCTGTTCATTGAGTTCAGAAAGCGCGTTACATGACATGACCGTGGCTTGTGGTGCTCGCGGCGCGGCGATCAAGCGGGGATTAATCCGGCGTTAACCATAAATTAAAACGTCTTCTTCACCTTTCCGACCAGGGAACCGGCTCTCGTGGCGAGCTTGGCGTCCGCACACGTCAGGGAAGGTCAGACATGTCCGACATCGTTCTCTCGGCATCCGTTCGCCAGAATTTGCTCTCGCTGCAATCCACCGCCGATCTGCTGGCGAGAACGCAGCACCGCCTGGCCACCGGCAAGAACGTCAACACCGCCCTCGACAATCCCACCAACTATTTCACGGCCGCGGCGCTCGACAATCGCGCCAACGATATCAGCAACCTGCTCGACGGCATCGGCAACGGCGTTCAGGTGCTGCAGGCGGCCAACACCGGCTTGACCTCGCTCCAGAAGCTGGTGGATACGGCGAAGTCGATCGCCAATCAGGTTCTGCAATCCCAGGTCGGGTATTCGCAGAAATCGTCGGTGGAAAGCCTTCCCGTAACGGGGGCGACCGCGGTCGATCTCAGAGGCACCACACCGTTCACGAATGTCGCCGCGACGCCCGGCGCGGCGCTGAGGACCGGCACATCCAACGCCGCGGCGACCAGCGCCACCCTGATCAACGCGCTGACCGACGGCGCGGTCGCGACGCCGACCGGCCCCGCCGCCGGAGAGAGCTTTGCCGTTAACGGCAAGACCATCACCTTTGTTGCTTCCGGCGCGGTGGCCGCCGACGCTTCCGGGAACATCACGATCGGCATTGACCAGACCCTGGACTCGCTGCTCGGGGTGATCGACGTGCTGCACGGCAACACCGACACGGCGTCGACGATCGACGGCAGCGGGCAGATCGTGCTCAACACCGGCGTTGCTCACGACCTTACATTGACGGATTCAACGCCGGCCGGAGTTCTCGCAAAGCTTGGCCTCACCGCGGCAACGACGGCGCGCGGCGGAGGCGCGGGTAACCTCGACGGCAAGACGCTGACGATCGGGCCGACCGGTGACGGCGTCGCGACCCACATCACATTCGGTGACGGCGCCAACGGGACCGTCAGAACCCTCAACGACCTGAATGCGCAACTCGCTTCAAACCACCTTCAGGCCACGATCAACGCCGCCGGCGTTATCACCATCTCGACCGCCAACGAGGCGGCGGCCGAGACCATCGGTGCGATCGGCGGGACCGCGGCCGGCGCGGGGTATGCCTTCCACGGCCTTGTCGCGGGCGCGCCTGTTCAGGATCCGGCGGTTCAGGCGTCACGCGCCGGGCTCGTCAATCAGTACAACAACATCATTCAGCAATTAAACACGACGGCGGCGGATGCGTCGTTCAACGGCATCAACCTGTTGGGTGGTGATACGCTGAAGCTCATCTTCAACGAGAGCGGGAAGTCCACGCTCACCATCACCGGCGCCAGCATGAATGCGGCTGGTCTTGGACTGGCGAGTCTTACGGTCGGCGTCGACTTCCTGGATAACGGCTCGGCCAACAGCGTGATCGCGAGCCTCGATAGCGCATCGATCACCCTGCGCACGCAGGCTTCGACGCTCGGCTCGAACCTGTCGATCGTGCAAATCCGTCAGGACTTCTCGAAGAACCTGATCAACGTGCTTCAAACCGGCTCGTCGAACCTCACGCTTGCCGACACCAACGAGGAAGCCGCGAACAGCCAGGCGCTGGCGACCCGGCAGTCGATCGCGGTGTCCGCGCTGGCGCTGGCCAACCAGTCGCAGCAGAGCGTGTTGCAGTTGCTGCGCTGATGACGCAAACCCCGGCGGAATGAAGGCGATCGGGTTCGCTTTCGAAATCTGCATCTCTGCTTCACGACTGCTTTGGCGAATGTGTATCGAGAACGATGCTCGCAACGAGGTCGGCGCTTGCGGAATCCGCTGCGTCCCTTCGTCATTCTCCTGACGCATATGAAAACGCGGGGTAACCTATTTTAAAGGCGGCGCTGCTAGACATATGGCGGTGCAGAACTTCGCGCGTCCGCTTTTTTCCCCGAGGATTTAAATGTCGAATGCTGCTCAAGCCTACGCCAGGACGGCGCAAACTTCGTCGTCTCCCCGTGAAATCGAGGCGCAGGCTTTGCTGAAGGCGGCGCGGCAGCTTCGGGAGGTCCAGGACAAGTGGGAAGGGCCTGACAACGACATGCACAAGGCGCTGCTGTTCAATCGCCGTTTGTGGTCGATCTTCATGAGCGCGGCGGACAGCGACAGCAATCCGCAACCGCTGGAAGTCCGTCAGAATATCGCCAACATCGGCGTTTTCGTGATGAAGCAGACAGTCGACATGCAGCTCAATCCCGATCCCGCGAAGCTGACGGCGCTGATCGACATCAACTGCAATCTCGCGGCGGGCCTGTCCGGGCGGGCGTAATTCCTGCGGTTACAGACGGAGCCGGATCATTGGCCGACGTCCTGAATATCCTGGCATCGAACTACAGAACGGTCGGTGAGAACGTCAGCCTGACCACCGGGAAGTATGTCAACGTCGATCCCGATGTTTTCGAAGGGACGTGGAGCGGCAAGTACGCCAATCAGAAACCTTTCTCCATAACGATTTCGAACGTCAACGGCTTTCGCGCCAAGGCGAAGTATCAGTACGGAACCACGATCAAGTATCAGGAAGTCCTGATCAAGAATAACGGGTTTCGGGTCGGCGATTCAAAATTCGTGCTGACAAAGACCGGCACCGCGCAGGTCAGCACCGTCATGAGCGATCCGGCGACCGGCGCAAGCACCCTCGAGACGGCCTACGTTCATCAGCGCTGAGAGCTGGCCTTCAAAGCGGAAAGGCTCTATCGCGTTTTCGAGCGAAGCATGTCCTCGGGCTTGAGCCCTAAGGATGGATACCGGTTCGCGTGAAGAAAACGCGTCAGAACATAAAGATAGAGTCTGGTTCAACTGCGTTGAAACAGACTCGTCGCTTATCTTTTTTTGAGCATGATCTTCTCCGAAAACCGGTTTCCACTTTTCGGGATCATGCTCTAGGCGCGCCGGTCAGTGGCGGCCGGAGGGTCGCGCTCGGCGTTCATCAGATCCAGCGTTCGGAAGTAGGCGCGTCGCCGCAGCATCGCCTCTTCGGGAAACTGCTTCACGACGAGGCTCGTGCGGCGATCGACGACCTGGTAAACTACCGCGGCGGCGTCACGATCGACCACCACCTGACGCGACAACGCTTCGCGTGAGGTCTGCAGGTCGTTGCGGCTGCGCGTGCTGATGTCCGCCGCCGTGACGCTCTGGCTCGGCGGAAGTTCCGTCGCCACGGTATCGTTTGCGGCTGCGCTCGCCAGTTGAACGACCGGCGCCGCGACCGGCGTGCCGATAGGTTTGATACTGAAATCCGCGCTCATGGTCGACTCCCGGCCTCCTCCGAGTCAAATCCCAACCCCCTTTTGATGGCAAGCCTAACGCTTGTCTCTCAACGGCGGGTTAGAGAACGTCCTCAATGAGGTGTTGTCGGAAGCGCGGGAGTTTGAACTAAATCGTATTCGAGTATGGCGCTGGATCGAGGCGGCGGCTTTCCGCGGGCGTTACAGCGATCGGCTGACCGCGATCGGGCTCATGTGCTGACGCGAGGGCGCGCTGCGCTGTCCGCTCGCCGTATAGGTCTGCGGCGTGGCGCGGCGCTGCGCCTCGGCGCTGACGCCGCGGACGATTGCTTCGGAAACCGCGTGCGCGGTCGCGAGCACCGTGAGATTCACCTGAAGCATGGCGCGGAATGTGTCGTGATGGCGTTGCAGCGCGGTGAGCAGATCAGGCGTCGATTGCGTCATGTAGGCCTGACTGGCCTTGAACTGCCTGATGGCGTCTACGTAGCGCCGCGACAGTTCTGTCTTCCGGCTCTCGAGCGCCATGCCTTCGCGGATCTTGCCGGCGCGCACCAGCTCGGTCTCGCGCTCGATGACAGCGAGCAGCGCGTTCATGATGTCGAGCATGTCGTCAGCGAGCTTGCGAGCGTCCGCTGGCGTCGATACGGGAGGCAGGAGAGGGGACTCTTGCGGGTTGCGGGATTGCGGCGTCATGCGGCCTCCTGCGGTGGGAGCGCGGTCTGGTTCGCCTGCTGCATGATCAGGGTGCGGAACACCGCGTCGGAGATGCCGACGCCGCCGGCCTTGGCGAACGATCTTGAATATTGCTCGGTGAGCATCGAGCGCCACACGCCGGTGCCGGGAGTATCGCCGAACGGGCCTTCGCCTTTCAGACCCGTTGTCATCTGCGAAAACATGGAGTTGAGAAACATCGCCTCGAAATCCTCTGATGTCGCTCTCGCCTTTTCGACCGACTGCGGAGGAACGCGCTCCAGCGCTTGCGCGAGCTGCGGGTCCGGGCGGCGGTTCAGCGTCGGCGCCATGCGCTGGATGTTGTGATAAGCGCCGCTGAGCGGACCGTTGACAGCGTGGGTTTCCATCACATCACCTCGATATCGGCTTCGATCGCGCCTGCCGCCTTGATCGCCTGTAGAATGCCGATCAGGTCGCGTGGCCCAATGCCGAGGCCGTTGAGCCCGTCGACAAGCTCCTGAAGCGAGACGCCGTTCTTGACCAGCGCGAGCTTGTTGCCGTTCTCCGTCACGCCGACGTCCGTACGCGGCGTCATCACCGTCCGCCCGTTGGACAGCGGATTGGGCTGGCTGACCTGCGGGCTTTCGGAAATGGATACGGTGAGGTTGCCCTGCGCCACCGCGACGGTGGCGACGCGGACGTCGCGTCCCATCACGATGATCCCGGAACGCTCGTCGATAATGATCTTGGCCGTGATGTCCGGCTCGACCTGCAACTGTTCGATCTCGGTCAGAAGCGCGACGACGTTCCCCCTGAACTCCGCCGGGATGGAGAGTTGCACCGTGGACGGGTCGATCGGTTCGGCCGTCTTGGTGCCGAGGAAATCGTTGACGGCGGCGGCGATGCGCTTGGCGGTGGTGAAGTCGCCGTTGCGCAGGGCAAGGCGGACATTCGGCATCCGGTTCAGTGCGAATTCGATCTCACGCTCGACGATGGCGCCGTTGGCGATGCGGCCGTTGGTCGGCACGCCCTTTGTGACGCTCGCGGCTGCGCCTTCGGCGGAAAAGCCGCCGATCGCAAGCGAACCCTGCGCCACCGCGTAGACATTGCCGT
The DNA here is from genome assembly GCF_000012725.1 of Nitrobacter winogradskyi Nb-255. Lineage (NCBI taxonomy): Bacteria > Pseudomonadati > Pseudomonadota > Alphaproteobacteria > Hyphomicrobiales > Nitrobacteraceae > Nitrobacter > Nitrobacter winogradskyi. The sequence continues at coordinate 1,222,729 of NC_007406.1, forward strand.
CGGCGCCGAGCAACGGCGTGACGAGCAACGTGCCGCCTTGCAGGCTTCTGGCATCGCCCATCGCCGAGACCGTGACATCCATGCGGGTGCCCTGGGTGGCGAAGGCGGGCAGGTTGCCGGTCACCATGACGGCCGCGACGTTGCCGGTTCGAATGGTGGCGCCGCGGATGTTGACGCCCATGCGCTCCAGCATCGCCTGTAGCGACTGCTTGGTGAAAGGAATGTTGTTGAGGGTGTCGCCGGTGCCGTTGAGGCCGACCACGAGGCCGTAGCCGATCAACTGGTTCTGTCGCACGCCCTCGATGTTCGCGAGGTCCTTGATCCTCGACGTGGCGTGGGCGGGGGCTCCGAGGAACGCCAGCGCCAGCAACGCCATGACGGCGATCCGGACGACGCCCGTGAAACCAAGGCCAGACATCCTCTGCTCTCCGCTGAGGTCAGGTTGGGCTGTCCGTCACTCCCATGACGGTCATTCGCCGTTAACCATGCGAGACCCGTGCCACCGCGATCGGCGGTTTGTCGCGTTGATTCTGTTTTGTTTTTTTAAGACTCCGCTGCGGACGAGCGCGAAGCGGGGCGGCGAAGTTGCCCCTGTCGGCAAAATTTGCCGGGCGTTCACGCTTCGTTAACCATAACGGGCCACGCTTCTCCCGCCGGATCATCCGGTGCGCACTCCGTCGGCCGGCGATGGCTTCGGGTTTTCGACGGCAGGCTTGGTTCGCTGAAACCTCATTCGGGCGAGACGATCGATGCGAATTTACGGAGCGAACGGAACGACGCCGGGAACGCAGGCTCCATCCGCGCGGCGAACGGGTGGAAGTGAATTTTCTCTGCCGGACGCAGCTTCCGCAACGGAAAGCAGGGCTGCCGCCGCGCCGAAGGCGACGGCGACCATCGATGCGTTGCTGGCGTTGCAGGGTGTCGAGGAAGATCCGGTGGAGCGGCGCAGGCGCTCGGTGCGGAGGGGCAGGGGGGCTCTGGACGTGCTCGACGATCTCAAGATCGGGCTGCTTTCCGGCAACTTCGACCCCGCAACCGTAACCCGGTTGCGTACCGCCGCTAACGAACTGAAATCCTCTTCCGGCGATGCGGGTCTCGACGCTGTCCTCGCCGAGATCGAATTGCGCGTCGAGGTGGAACTCGCCAAAGCGGGGCAATTCTGACACAGCGAACGGAATGGAACCTCGAAACGATAGGGCTAATACGTATCGAGGATTTTAGTTCCCTATGATCGGGAAGGAAATCAAAAAAAGGAAGCCGGATCTGTCCGGGGTGGACTTCGGGACGACGATATTGTTTGTCACAAACGGCCGCTATATAAGCTCGCCGCAGCCGGATCACCCGGCGTTTTCACCGAGCAGGAACGCATTTGGAAAAGCTGAAGAACTACAGGCCTTCTGAGAAAGAGCCTTTCATGAACGAGCGCCAGCGCGAATATTTCCGCGCCAAGCTGCTGGCATGGAAGGACGAGATTCTTCGCGAATCGAAGGTGACGCTGCAGACTCTTCAAGAAGAAAACGTCAACCTTCCCGACCTTGCCGATCGCGCGTCCTCGGAGACCGACCGCGCTATCGAGCTGCGCGCCCGTGACCGGCAGCGAAAGCTGATCTCGAAAATCGACGCCGCCTTGCAGCGGATCGAGGACAACACCTATGGCTATTGCGAGGAAACGGGCGAGCCGATTTCATTGAAGCGGCTCGAGGCGCGCCCGATCGCGACGCTTTCCGTCGAAGCCCAGGAGCGTCACGAGAAGCGGGAAAAGATCTATCGGGACGAATAGGGCGGCTGCTCCGGCGCGGGGTCGCGGCCTCTATAGCGTTTTCGTCGCTGGTTGAATCAGAATCGTGCGGCGCTCCGCGGAGCGGCGGCCCAGGGCCGCCGCAGACGCATCGAGATGCCGCCGTGAGGCGGCGGATCGTCGTCGCCGCCGTCAAGACGGCGCAGCGCGGCTAGGATGTCGGCGAGCCGGATGGGGCGACCCATGCCGGGGATATCGCGCAGGGCGGGACAGGATTCGACAGCGAACATGTCGGATGCCCAGGAGGACAGGATGATGCGCTTCTCCTGCGTGCTGAGTTGATCATCGCTCAAAACCTCATCCGGAGATGCGTAGTGCGCAGCCGGATGGAATAAAGGTTCGAGGCAGGTGGAGTTCGTGTTGGCGTTCGTCATTGCTAATCTCCCTTTACGCTCCTTTCCGGGATAGCTTGCCTTGAAGGACGCTGGGCAGCGGAGCGCGCCGCCGCCCGTGGTCGTTATTGCGTACTGATCGCGATGCGCTTGACGCCTGCGCGCGGGTTCGCCGACTTCGGCAGCGAGATCGTCAGAACGCCATTCCTGAATGACGCCTCGGCCTTGTCCTCATCGACATCATCAAGAGGAATTTGGCGCTGGAACGAGCCGTAGTAGCGCTCGGTGACGTATTTGCCTCCGTTGGCGCGCTCGTTCTTCTTCTCGCCGCGAATGGTCAGCGTTCCGTTGGCGATTTCGACCTGCACGTCCTTCTCCGTCATGCCCGGCAGTTCGGCCGAGACCGTGACTGCTTTGTCCGTTTCACCAAGCTCGATCCTGGGCCAGCCGAAGCGGCCCTCCATGAGCGGTGTTTGACCGGGCTCAAAACTGCGAAAGACATCGTCGAACAGGCGGTTCATCTCGCGGTGCAAGGTCATGAAAGGGTCATAGCTCGCGCGCGCCGAGGTGACCTCCTGATTTCTCGACCAGGGAATAAGATCACGGATTGCCATGGTTCTCTCCTTCCTCGTGCTGGTTGAGGAAACGCGGACATGCCGAACCGCGCACCGCGTTCCGTCGAACCTCGATCGGGCGTCAGGCTGCTTTCTTCTGCTCGATCTGCGATGAGGGTGCTCCGTTCGCGATGCTGATTCTGCGCGGCTTCATGGCTTCTGGCACTTCGCGCAGCAGGTCGACGATGAGCAGGCCGTCGCGGAACGAGGCTTCTTTCACCTGGACGTAATCGGCCAGATTGAAAACGCGCCGGAACGGACGCGCGGCGATGCCCTGATACAGATACGCGCGGCGGCCATCCTCCGGCTTCCTGCCTTCGATGGTCAGCGTGTTCTGCTCGGCCGTCACCGTTATGTCGTCGACGCCAAAGCCCGCGACGGCGAGGGTGATCCGATAGTGATCTTCGCCGGAACGTTCGATGTTGTAGGGGGGATAATTTTCCTCGGCCGCCTGGTGCGTCGTGCTGCCGACGAAGTCAGCCAGGTGATCGAAGCCGATAGTGGAGCGCCAGAGCGGCGCGAAGTCCAGGGTTGTCCTCATAGCCAAGTCCTCCAAAGAGCAAGATGGATACGAAGGGAGCCGCCAGGAGTATCGCCTGGAAGCTCGCGCCGGACCCGGTATCGAAGGCATCCGGCACAGAACGACCTAGAAAAGCAAAAAACCATTTCAAGAGGTGGGGGAGAAAAAATCGGCGCGGCGGCTCACGGGCGGTCTGTTAAATCAGACTCTATAGCGTTTTCGAGCGAAGTGGAATCCGGTTCGCGTAAAGAAAACGCGTCAAATCAAAAGGCTAGAGTCGTTCACCGCTTCCATGACGCAATGAACGACTCTAGCGAAACATCTTCCGCTGCTCGTCGCTCATGCCCGCCAGCATCTCCCTCGCCTGGCTGTAGCCGGCGGCCACCACCTCTTCGAAGCGACTCCAGTCGAGCAGGCGACCGTCGGAGATCCGCGGCCGGAACAACAGGTCGGTGAACTTTCCCATCTCCTTCTGTTTGGAGATCGACGTGATGAAGGACGATCGCAGCATCGTCTCGGGCACGCTCGGCAGACGGTAGCGCCGCTTCGCGCGCGGCCTTAGTTTGTCGCGCAGCAAGGTGAGCGTCCCCGGCACATCGTCAATGTCGAACAACTGCTCGCGGTCAACCGAGAGGTCGACGCCGATGATGCGGCCCGCGCCGAGCCGGGCCATCACGTCGACCGGGAAATTGTTGAACGTGCTGCCGTCGTACATCATGTGTCCGCCGACGAAGACCGGCGGCAGCGCGCCGGGAATCGCATAGCTTGCGCCGACGTTGCGGGTAAGGTCGCCTCGCTGAAGGACAGCTTCGCTGCCGGTCGAAAAGTCTGATGCGATGGTGAAGAAGGTGGTCCAGCAATCCTCGCTGTCGATCGCGTCCCGGCCGGTGGCGTCGCGCACGGCCTGCGTCATCGCGCTTCGCGTGCGTGCACCCTTGATCAGCGACACCAGCGGAATGAAGTTGTAGTCGCCGGTGACGTTGCCTCTCGGATGTTCGAGGAACGCCTTTCGGACGGCGGCCGTGACTTCCTCCGCGCTGCGCCCGAGCGCCAGCACCATTCCCATGACCGCGCCGATGGAGCTGCCGCCCAGCATGTCGACGGGAATGCCTGCCTCTTCCAGCGCCTTGATGACGCCGACATGAGCGAAGCCGCGCGCGCCTCCGCCCGACAGCACGAGCCCGATGGCCCGCCCTGATACGATGCGAGCGAGGCGGCGCATGTCGGCGGGCAGTTCCGGACGAATGTGGAAGTGCCGCGCGTCCGGTCGCGCGTTCAGCCAATGCGCGGTGCTGGTGGGAATTCTCGTATCAGCCCGGTGCAGCAGGACCAGCGTCTGCCGCGCGATCGAGATGGGAGCGGCCGGCGAAAGGCACGCACGCTCCACAGCCGAGAGGCCGGGATCGCGGCCGGCGTTGGCAAGCAGCAGCACCTCGTCGGCATGACGAAGGCAAAACCGGGTCCATGCGGTGTCGCCTCCGTCGGCGGCAAGGTATACCGCGCGGTTCCGAGCCTCGATGTCGTCGATATAGCCGGCGAGCGCGTCGTTGCGTTTTCCCGGCGCTTGATCCTGAGCGCCGAAGTGGCTGGCGACGTCATCTTTGGTGACGACTGCCACCGGCCCGGCCTCGGCGGCTTGCGCGTTGCGCAGGCTTCGCGCGAAACCGGCTGCATCCGGCCCGGAAGTGATCGGCAGTATGCAGATCTTGACCGGCACCAGAGGCGCCTGCCGCTCGCGTTCGCGCTGACGGAAACGCCGGATCACGGCCCGCATCATCGACATCTCGATTTCCGGGTGCTGCAGGATCGTCCGCTCGATCATCGCGCGGGTCACCTTGACCAGAAGCGTATCGCGCACCGCCACGACGGTCGCCGAGCGCGGCTCGCCGGTGAACAGCGCAAGCTCGCCTATGGTTTCGCCGCGCCCGATCTCTCCGAGAATTTTTCGCGCGCCGGATTCGGTCTCCGAGAACGCGTGAAGCCGTCCCGACAGGATGAAGTACACGTCGTTACTGATGTCGCCCTGGCGCAGCAGGATCGCGCCGGAGACCAGATCGACATACTCGGCCACGGAACGGATGGTGTGCAGGATCTCTGCGTTGTCGGACGCGAAGTAGTCGCGAAGCACGGTCTGGAGCAGCGCGTCGCGTTGCTGAAGATCGGGATCGGATTTCAATACCGCAACTCCTGTGGGTTCGGTTCAAGCATTGCATCCCGTTGCGGCAAAAGCTCCTGCAAAATCATTCCGGCGTTCGTTTGCCGGGTCGCGGCAATGTGGAACGAATGCGAATCTAGTCGCGCCCGACCCAGCCGGGAAATCCCGGCGCGGTTGGGCTATCGCCTTTCAGGCCGCTCGGCAGGGCGCCGGTGCCGATGGTTCCAGGCCGCGACGTGTTCGGCACGCCGGGCTGATTGATCACGCCGGTGTCGACGAGCGGTAGCCGCTGAGGAGGCATCGGCGTTACGACGGGCGCCCAAGGCATGAACATGTAGACAGGGCGGTGCCGATGGCGCGCCTGCGCCGTATCGGACAAGCCGATCAGGCAGACGGCGACGACAAGCAGGACGTGGACGGCGAGGTTCATGGACGCTCCCGCGATCTCCGATTGCGGAACATCACGGATATATAGCCATCGAATTCGCCGCGCGCAGATCAATATGCATCACATTTCGCTGTCCCTCGGCGACGGGTGCTTGATCATCTGCATCGTCAAATAGACACGGCCTCCGGCAGGGGAGACGCCGGAGGCCGCATCCCCGGCGGTGCGCGGCATCGCCGGGTCGTCGCCGTCTCGCGCCTGGGTTCGCGATCCGGCGGGGAGCTTCGGGATCATGTTCTAGAATGGCAGCAGCACGTCCATGACTTGTTGACCATAGCGCGGCTGCTGAACGTCGGTGATCTGCCCACGCCCGCCGTAGGCGATGCGGGCCTGCGCGATCTTGCTTGAATCGATGGTGTTGTCGCTTTGGATATCCTCGGGCCGTACGATGCCGGCGACGATCAGTTCGCGGATCTCGAAGTTGACGCGGATCTCCTGCTTGCCCTCGACCACGAGGTTGCCGTTCGGCAGCACTTGCGTGACGACCGTGGCGACGCTGGTCTGCAGGTTCTCCTGACGTTGCACCAAGCCCTTGCCATCGCTCAGCGATTCGGAATCGGTTGTCAGCAGCCGGCCGGGAAGAACCTTCTGCGCGGTCCCGCCCAATAGTTTGGAGCCGGCGAAATCAGCGATGCCCGAATCGTCCTTGCTGACGCGGCTGCGCTGGGTCTGGTTGGCGATGTTGGCCCTGTCGGTGAAGTTCACCGTCACGGTCAGGAGGTCGCCGACCCGCGCGGCGCGCTGGTCCCTGAAGAACGCGCGTGAACCGTTCCGCCATAGTGAGTTGGCGTTGTAGGACACCGTCTCCGGCTTCGGCATCGGCATCTGCACAGGCTTGTATCCGGGCTGCGTGGTCGGATTGTCGATCGCGGTCAGCTTGGGTGACTCGCCTATCTGCGACAGGCGATCGATCGACGAGCAGCCGCTGGCGAGGCCGGCGGCCGCCAGCAACGTGCCGGTCAGAACGATGCGATTGAGGGACGCGAGCTTCAACATGAAGGTTACTCGGTTTTCGAGGATGCGGGCGCGTTGCTCCCGGCGGAGAACGAGGCTGTCGTCTCCACCGCCGGCTCGACGCTCGCCAGCCTGTGTGGGACGACCGGCGCGGCGGGCGACACCGACACCTGGCCGCGACCGACCACGACACCGGATATGGTGCGGTTCGATTGCAGATTGAGAACGCTGACGACGTCCCCTTCCGTGCCGGACTCGGTCGCCTTGCCGCGTACCGTGAGATAGATCCCCGCGGTCTGATAGATCAGGGTCACCGCCTGGTCGCGTTGCACGAGATCCGGCCTGGTCAGGTCGATGCCGTGCAGCGCCTGACCGGCGCGCATCTGCCGCCGCGTCTGCATCCCGACGACGTGGTCGCGGCTCGCCGGATTGTTGCCGACCTCGGCCCTGGGACGACGCTCGATGACGATGTCGGACGATTTCAGCAGCGTGTTGCGGTCGACGTCGCGAGCCAGCACGGCGGCTTCGACAGTCTCCACGGCTGTTCCGGTGAAGCGGAGGCGGGTCGGCGCCGCGCCGGAGTCGTTTCCGACCTCAAGCGTGACATCAAAGCGGCCGCTGCGCGGGTCGAACCGGGTGACCAGCGGAGTGACCGCGCCGTTGTTCGCGGCATCGAGATGGATCGCCTTGAGGTCTTTATCGAAAGTCAGCAGCAGATCCCGGGCGTCGCCAAGCCCGTTGCGGTGTTCGAGCGCGACCGCGATCTGCAATTCGACGTCGTCGGGATCGAGGGTTCGTGCGAGCCGCGTCACAGCGACGTTGCCGATGCCGTGAGTCTCGACGCCGATCACCTGATGCGCGCGGAGAACGTCGAGCAACTGGGCGGCCGGCAGGGTACCGGTGGTGCCGGGATCTGGAGCGCGATAGATCGCGATCTGCGCTGCGTCGCCGGCGTTATCGACGAGGTCGCCGATCCGCACCATTTTGTCGGTAACGTCGACACGGCCGCGAAGCACGGGAGCCGGAATGGCGGCAGCGGTCCGGAACGCGCTCGCAAGATCGGCGCGGCGCGCAGCCGCGTCATTGCCCGCCAGCACCGGGGCGGGCGCCGCCAGCAGCGCGCCGGCGACGACGGCGACGAGGAGGGGGCGGACGGCCATGATCAGCTTCTCTTCTTTTTTACCGGGCATGATCTTGTCCAGCTAGTTTTCACTTCTCGGATCATGCTCTAGCGGAACAGTGCGGCTGCGGATTGCAGCATCTGATCGGCGGCGCTGATGACCTTGGCGTTCATCTCGTAGGCGCGTTGCGCGGCGATCAGGTCGGAGATTTCCGACACCACCTCGACATTGGCCTGCTCGAGGTTCGACTGCTGCATGTCGCCGAAGCCGTCGAGATTGGCGATGCCGTCCTGGAAAGGACCGGAGGCGGGCGTCTCCTTGAAGTTGTTGTCGCCGACCGGCTGCAGGCCCGCTTTGTTGATGAAGCGGGTGAGGCCGATCTGGCCGAGCACGGTCGGAGTGGTCTGCCCCGGCAGCGTCACCGAGACCTGGCCCTGCGCGTTGATGGTGATGCCCGCGGAGTTCTGCGGGATCGTGATCGTCGGCTGCACCGGATTGCCCTGCGCATTGACGATGCGGCCCATGTTGTCCATCTGGAACGTGCCGTCGCGCGTGTACTGAAAGGTGCCGTCCGGCATCTGGATCTTGAAGAAGCCCTCGCCGCGAATGGCGATGTCGAGATCGTTGCCGGTCTGCGACAGCGTGCCTTGACTCATCTGCCGCGGCGTTCCGACAGTTTTCACGCCGCCGCCGAGATCGATGCCGACGGGCATGATGGTGCCCTGAGTTGACGCCTGCGCGCCGACGCGACGGACGTGATCGTAGATCAGATCCTGAAACGCGGCCCGTTGCTTCTTGTAACCGGTGGTGCGCAGGTTCGCGATGTTGTTGGAGATGACCTGGACGTTCAGTTCCTGGGCCGCCATTCCGGTCGCGGCAGTGTAAAGAGCGCGCATGATTTGAAGTTCCTTATGCTGGAACGTCGGCGAGTTTTTCGATGGCGGATCGTTGCAGGTCGCTTTGCTGCTGCAACAGCGTCGCCATCTGCGTGTAGGCGCGGGACACCTCGACCAGGCGGCTCATTTCGGTCACCGCATTGACGTTGGAGCGCTCGATGAAGCCCTGATTGATCCGCGCCTGCGTATCCTGCCGGGCGAAGTTGCCTTCGCCCGCGGCGTAGAGGTTGGAGCCTTCCTTGACCAGCCTTTGGACCTGCGGGAAGGAGACCAGCCGCAGCCTGCCGCGGATTGCGTTGGTCGCGTTGTTGATGCCCTCGATCACGGTCACGGTGCCGTCATCGGAGATCGTGATGTTGCGGTCGGTCTGCTGAAACCTGATCGGGCCGTTGGAGCCGAGCACCGGATGGCCGCCGGCCGTCACCAGCTGTCCCTGCGCATTGATCTGCAATCCGCCGTCGCGAGTGTAGCGCTCGCCGTTCGGCGTCTGCACCACCAGGAACGCGTTGCCGTCGATGGCCACATCGAGCGGGTTCTTGGTCTGCTCGGTCGGGCCGCCGGCGAAGTCGTGGAAGGTGGCGCGGTCCTGCACGAAGCTTAAGCGGCGGTCGCGGCCGACGAAGTTGTCTTCGTGCGCGCCAGGCATCAGATATTCGTTGAACAGCGAATGGTCGGCCTTGTAACCGTTGGTGGTGACGTTAGCGACGTTGTTCGCGATGACATCCATCTGTCGTTCGAGCATCATCTGCCGCGACAGTCCGATGAGGAGGGTGTTCTCCATCGGTGGTTCTCCCCTTGAGGATCCGTGAGGAAGGCTCTCCCAAGCCGCCCGCACCGGATCGATCGGAACCTTCAGGCTCTCCCAAGCCTTCCGGTTCGGGGAAAGGGTTGCGAAATGCGTGCCACCTTCGAAATCTGTTTATTATCAGTTGTTTACTTGATGCAGCCCCGAAGAAAAGCCGGCAATTAAGGTGCTGTTGACCATATCGGCCCGGCAAAATCTTCCTAGGTCATGGTTAATAGAAAGGTTCCGTTAACCATTGCGGACCTAGTGTGGCAGCCCAGAAGTTCTCCGTGTTTTTCGCCGCAGCCTCGAACGTGAACTTTTGGCCGAAGCGCACCGGAATGATGCCGGTGGTGTCGAATTCGAAGTTCGCAAGCTGTTGCGGGGAGGCGACGAACTTCGGGTTCGAAATACAGTGGCAAGCAATAGGGCGCATGTGCGCCGGCAGCATCTGTTCTGCGTATCGAGCCTGCTCGGCGGCATCGGACCGACCTGGGTGAAAGGGCGAGCTGACGATGGCGGAGAATGATCAGACGGGAAAAGCGGCGGACGGAGACGCGCCGCCGGCCAGGAAAAGGTTCAAGCTGATCGCCGCGATCGGCGCTGCGTTGTTCCTCGTCACCGGCGGGAGCATCTGGTTCTTCATGTTCCACCATTCCGTCGGCGAGCAGCACGCCGAAGCGCAGCCGCCGAAGCCGCCTTCCTTCGTCGATGTCCCGGACATGCTGGTCAACCTGGTGGGCGCGCCCGGCGAGCGGGTGCAATATTTGAAGCTGAAGCTCGTCCTGGAGGTGAAGGAGGAGCCGCAGGTCGAGAAGATCAGGCCGGCGCTGCCGCGCGTCACCGATCTGTTTCAGACCTATATGCGCGAACTGCGTCCGAGCGATCTCAACGGCTCAGCCGGCCTGTTTCGCCTGAAGGAAGAATTGACCAGACGGGTGAATGCTGTGCTCTCGCCCGATCATGTCAATGCTGTGCTGTTCAAGGAAGTCGTCATCCAGTGAGGCGTGCTGGCGCCCTTCGGTTTTTCCGAAGTTCGTTTGAAGGGTACGGGGCGCTGGAGCTTTCTTCGGCGGAGTGGATACTGTTCGCCGCAAGAAAATGACCGGACAATCATCTCCAGAGCATTTTTTCCGAAAAGTGGAGGCCGGTTTTCGGAGAAGACATGCTCGATCAAAAGTTAAGGCTGGAGCCTGATTCAACGCAGTTGAATCACACTCTTGCGCCGGAATGGGATCATGGCGAACGACAGCGATCAGATCGATCAGGATGCAATCGCGGCCCAGTGGGAAGCCTCGCTCGACTCCGGGGATCCGGACGAAGCCGCGAAGTCCGCTGCCGCCAATGAACTCACGGGGGCGATGGCGGAGCAATGGGCCGCCATGGTCGACGACGGCGGCCGTGATTTCGGCAACGGCAAGAACAGCGGCGAGCGGGTTCTGTCACAGGAGGAGATCGACAGCCTGCTCGGCTTCAGCGTCGGCGAGATCAATCTCGACGACCATTCCGGTATCCGGGCGATCATCGACTCCGCGATGGTGTCTTATGAACGCCTGCCGATGTTGGAGATCGTGTTCGACCGCCTGGTGCGGCTCATGACGACCTCCTTGCGCAATTTCACTTCCGACAACGTCGAGGTCTCCCTTGACCGCATCACCTCGGTCCGCTTCGGCGACTATTTGAACTCGATACCCCTGCCGGCGGTGCTCAGCGTGTTCAAGGCCGAGGAGTGGGAGAATTTCGGACTGGCGATGGTGGATTCCAGTCTGATCTACTCCATGATCGACGTCCTGCTGGGCGGTCGTCGCGGTCAGTCATCGCTCCGCATCGAAGGCAGGCCCTATACGACGATCGAAACCAATCTGGTGAAGCGGCTGGTGGAGGTCGTGCTGGCCGACGCCGAGCAGGCGTTCCGTCCGCTTTCGCCGGTGTCGTTCTCGATCGACCGCCTTGAAACCAATCCGCGGTTCGCGGCGATCACGCGCCCGGCCAATGCCGCTATTCTGGTCCGGCTGCGGATCGATATGGAAGATCGCGGCGGCACCATCGAACTGCTGCTGCCCTATGCCACCATTGAGCCGATCCGCAACGTCCTGTTGCAGATGTTCATGGGTGAAAAGTTCGGCCGGGATCCGATCTGGGAAAGCCACCTCGCCACCGAGATCGCGCAGGCGCAGATCGCCGTCGACGCCGTTTTGTACGAGGCCGAAATTCCGCTCAGGCAACTCATGACCCTGAAGGTCGGCGATACGCTCCCGCTTGAAATGCGTCCCGATGCATCGGTGGCGGTCCGCTGCGGCAGCGTTACGCTCACCGAGGGCCGCATGGGACGGGTCGGCGACCGCGTCGCCATTCGCGTATCGCGGCATTTGCGCAAACCGAGCACGACATTCGCCATGTTTGAAAGAGCGGACGAGCAGACCAAGATGATGGAGGCCCAATGAACCACTCTTTCGGACTAGTGATCGAGAGTCTTGTCGCGGTTCTTCTCGTACTGACCATCGGTTACTGCATGCTGCTGAACAAGCGGCTGAAGCGGCTGAGGTCGGATGAACAGTCGCTGAAGGCGACGATCAGCGAACTGATCACGGCGACGGAGATCGCCGAGCGCGCCATCGGCGGACTGAAGCACACCGTGCGCGACGTCAACGACAATCTCGGCAACCAGATCGCGTCGGCGACCGATTTGTCACGTCAGTTGGCCAAGCAGCTGGCGGAGGGCGACGCTCTCATGCGACGGCTGTCCAGGATCGCGCTTGCGGCGCGCCCGCCGACGGCTCCGGAGCCGGAGGCCGTGACGAGCGACGCCCGCTCCGTCGCCGACGCGGCGCGCGCGTTTTCCGAACGCAGAAGGGCAAACGGTCTCGCTGCATGAGTGCTTTCAGGGATATACGAGTCATTCCCGTCGTCATGGTCGCGGTCTTCGGCCTCGCGGTGCTCAAGGTCGCGGGGCTCGTGATCGACGGCGGCTATGTCTTCGATGTCCAGCCGGCTTCGGCCGGCCAGTCTTGGGCGCAGGAGAACCTGAATTTTCCGGGAGGGACTCCGGATGCGGCCGACATCACCGGATCGGTTGAGGCGAAGAAAGGCGATGCCGGCAAGGACGATGCCGCGAAGGACGAACCGAAGAATGAGGAATCCAGGCCCGCGGTCGGCACGCCGGGAACAGCGAAGGCGGGCGCGATCATCCTCCCTGAGCCGGGCCAGACGGTCTCGCCATCGGAGCGGGCCATTCTTGAGCGCCTTCAGAGCCGGCGGGAAGAACTCGAAGCGCGCGCCCGGGAAATCGACATTCGTGAAAGTCTCTTGAGGGCCGCCGAGCAGCGTATCCAGGGCCGCGTCGAGCAGATGAAGGGTATCGAGGCGCGGATCGCGACCGCGACCGCGGAGAAGAACGAGGCCGAGATTGCGCGCTTCAAGGGTCTCGTGACGATGTACGAGAACATGAAGCCGAAGGAAGCGGCTAAGGTGTTTGACCGGCTGGAAATGCCGGTCCTGTTCGAGATCGCCTCGAAGATCGCGCCGCGCAAGATGTCCGATATTCTCGGTCAGATGTCGCCTGAGGCCGCCGAGCGATTGACGGTTGAACTGGCGCGCCAGGCCAGCGGCGGCGCGACCTCCGCTTCCAATCTTCCGAAGATCGAGGGCAGGCTGACGCCGCAGGGGCGCAATTAGTATCCTTGTTTAACAGCCCCTTAATGTCGCGCTCCTAGTGTTCGGTCTCACCGGCGTACGAAGCGTCCGGTGATGGATTCGAGTCGAGAGACGATCTGAGAATGGCAAGGACGACTGCCGCTCGATGCTGGTCGCGTGGGTCTGGTTCAACGGCGTTGAATCAGTCTCACGCTCTGTCTTTTGATTGAGCATGATCTTGTCCGAAAACGGGTTCTCCACTTTTCGGGATCATGCCCCTGGGCGCGCATGCGCGCGGCGGCTTAGGCGCGGCTTTGGTCCAGTCCTTCTGACGGCCGTGCTGCTGCTGGCTGCGTTTCCCGATGCAAGCCGCGCGCAGGCGGTTCGGGGAGAGGCAAGTTTTTCGGCTGCGGACGGTTTTGCGCGCCTCGTTCTCAAACTTAATGATGACGTCGACTCCGAGGTGACGGTGGCGGGCGCCGTTCTTGTGATCCGATTCAAGCGGCCGGTGGATATTCCCGTCGGCAGGATCGCGGTCGCGGTGCCGGACTATGTCGCTTCGGCGCGCCGCGATCCGGATGGTTCGGCCATTCGTTTGGCGCTCGCGCGCAACGTCACTGTCAACACAATGACCGCCGGCGAGCGCGTATTCGTCGATCTGATGCCTGACGGCTGGAAGGGGCCGCCGCCGGGATTGCCGCAGGAGGTGGTTCGGGAACTGGCGGAACGCGCCCGCGCGGCCGAGCGCGCGCTGCGTGAACAGCGCAGCCTCGAAGCGGCGAAGAAGCGTCCGCCGGTTCGCGTGCGCGCCTCGGTGCAGCCGACCTTTGTGCGATATGTTTTCGAGTTGCCCGACGGCGCCGGCGTATCCTCCGCGCTCAACGAACAAAAGCTTGTGCTGCTGTTCAGGCCGGCGCTGACGTTCGATCTGGCGGATGCGAAATTGATGGCGCCCGCCAATGTCGAGCAGATCGCGCAGAAGGTCGAAGGCGAGGGTTCGAGGATCGACATCAAGCTGATCGGCGATGTCGATGTACATTCCTTTCGCGAAGAGAAAAACTACATAGTCGATATCGGCTTTCAGCAGACCGGCAAACCGGTACTGCCGGCGCCGCTCGCGTCGACCGAGGCGCGGCCGCAGGTCGATGCCGCCGGGAAGGCGGCGGCTGAAACTCCGCCGCCGGCCTCGCGGGTGATTGCGGAGCGGGCCGCGCAGAAGGTCAAGCCTTCGACGGCTGATGTCAAACCGGTGCCGGCTGCGAAAATGTCCGAAGCCGCGCCGGTCGTCGCCGCGACTCCCGCGCCTGTTCCGCCTCGGATCGATAAGCCGGTGGCGGCCGAAGCAACGCCCGCGCCCGAGATCGTCCCTTCAAAGGAAATCGCTTCGGAAGCCCGGCCGGCGGACGATCAGAAAGCCAGGCCCACATCCGTCAAGCAGGAACCCGCGAAGGCTGCTGCGGCGTCAGAGCCTGCGACTATTCCGGCATTAAAGGAGAAAATCGCAAATGACGCAGCGACCCTCAACGCCGAGAGGCGCACCGAAGGCTTTCGTCTGACGCTCGGCTTCGGCGCGCCTGCGCCGGCGGCGCTGTTTCGGCGAGCCGATGCGGTGTGGCTGCTGTTCGACTCCAAGCAGCCTGTCGATATCAACGCGATCCGGAAAGAGGGCGGGTCGCTCATCACCGACATCGACCGTCGTCCCCTGGACAGCGGACAGGCCATTCGTATCCGCCTGACCAGCCCGCAACTGGCTTCCCTTGCGCCCGCAGACACAGACGCACCAACATCGGCTGCGGCGGGCCGGAACTGGATCCTGACCTTTGCGGATGCCGTGCAACAACCGTCGCGGGCTCTCTCCGCGCAGCGCAACGTCGTCGATCGGGCTCACGCCAGCGTCACCGTGCCGCTCGCAGGCGCGGGCAGGCTGCACCGGATCGTCGATCCCGACTCGGGGAATGCTCTGATGGTCGTGACCGCGCTGCCGCCGGCGCGCGGCTTGATCAGGCGTCAGCAGTTCGTGGAGTTCTCGCTGGGCGAGTCGATCCATGGCGTCGTGATCGAACCGAAGTCCGACGATATCGCCGTCGACGTCGCCACCGACAAGGTTACGGTGACCCGGCAGGGCGGCCTTACCCTGTCGGCGGTCAATGCCGCGCCAGGACGCGCATCGGCCGCGGCACAGCCGATCTTCGATGTCGCGCAATGGCGGAAGGACAGCCAAGCCGATTTCCTTGAACGGCTCGATGAACTGGTCGATGCAGCGTCAACGGCCGGAGATGATGACGCGCGCGCCGCGGCGCGGATCGATCTTGCCCGGTTCTACATGGCGCGCGGATTCCATCACGAAGCCCGGGCGGTTCTCGACCTCGCATTGTCCGAAACGAATCCCGGTCAGCAGGATCCGGTTCTGCTGATCATCCATTCGGTCGCGAGTTCGCTGACCAACTACACGGCGTCGGCTATGCGGGATCTCGCCACTCCGGCGATCGGAGCGAGTTACGATTCTGAACTTTGGAAGGCGCTGGCGCTCGCGCGGCAGCAGAAGTGGGCGGAGGCGCGTGAGAAGTTCAAGAACGCTCATTTCGCCATATCGGTGCTGCCGCTCGATCTGCAGCGCCTGATTGTCACCGCTGCGATGCGGGCCTCGCTGGAGGTCGGGGATTTTTCCGGCGTCGCTTCGCATAGCACCGATCTCGACGCCCTCGGCATTCCCGACGAGTTGAAGCCCCGGATTACGGTGATGCGCGCGCGGCTGTCGGAAGCGCTCGGGCGCGAGAAGGAGGCGCTTGCCCAGTACAGGGAGGTGATGGCGTCATCCGACCGCGAAGCCGCGACCGAGGCGCAGATTCACGACATTGCGTTGCGACAGAAGCGGAAGGAGATCAAGCCGGAGGATGCGCTGCGCGATCTCGAAACGCTGTCGGTAATGTGGCGTGGCGACAGGCTGGAAGTGCAGACGCTGAAAATGCTGATGGCGCTCTACGTCGACGCCGGCCGCTATGCGGAGGCGCTGGCGGTTTCAAGAACGGCCACGCGGCTGGAACCGGACTCCGCGATGTCGCGCCAGATCCAGGATGACGCATCGGCGCTGTTCGCCAGGCTCTTTCTCAGCACCAAAGGCGACAATCTCCCGCCGGTCGACGCGCTGGCGATGTTCTATGACTTTCGCGACCTGACGCCGATCGGCCGTCGCGGCGACGAGATGATCCGGCGGCTCGCCGATCGTCTGGTCGCCTTCGATCTGCTCGATCAGGCGGGCGAACTCCTGCAGTATCAGGTCGATCACCGCCTGGAGGGCGCGGCGCGCGCGCAGGTCGCCGCCCGGCTGGCGACGATCTACCTGATGAACCGTAAGCCGGACCGTGCAATCGCCGCGCTTCGCACGACGCGGATCGCTGATCTCGCCGGAGCGCTACGCCAGCAGCGTCTGCTGCTCGAGGCGCGCGCGGAGAGCGACATCGGCCGTCGCGATCTCGCGCTCGACATCATCTTCAACCTCGATGGACGTGAGGCCATACGTCTGCGGTCCGATATCTACTGGGCGTCACGGCGCTGGCGCGAGGCGTCGGAGCAGGTCGAGCTTTACTACGGCGAGCGATGGCGCGATCTCACGCCCCTGACCCAGGACGAAAAGAGCGACATCATCCGCGCCGTGATCGGCTACGCTCTCTCTGAAGACGTGCTCGGGCTCGCGCGCTTCCGTGAAAAATACGCGCCGCTGATGAACGGCGGCGCTGATAAACTCGCCTTCGATACCGCGAGCAAGCCGGCGGCGAGCAACAGCGCCGAGTTCGAACAGATCGCCCGGATGGCGGCCAAAGTGAATACGCTGAGCGGTTTCCTGCGCGACATGAACTCGCGTTTTTCCGGCGCGTCGGCGAATGCGCCGCCGCCTGAAGAAGCGGAGACGGATCCATCTCCGACCGGTACGCTGCGGCAGATCGTCGGCTCGAAGCGCGTCGAGGCATCGCGCTGACTGGATCGTTTGCTGTCGTCTTCGGCGCGGACGGGATGACTCGTGCCGGCGAAACCAGATGTCGGAAGACGCAACCGAGCCGGTCATCCTTTGCGATCGAATGTTATCAGGCGCTACAGTGTTATCGAATGAAACTTGTCCTTGGGATGGGCCTGGATGGCCGCCAGTTCGCGTAAGGTAATGCGTCGGAAGAACAATCCGGAGCTTTGCTTCCGATTCGCCGGAAACAAAGTAGATTTCGAGCCTTCGACAGAGCGATGACGATCGACGTTAAGCTTGCCTTCGATCGGTATCCTGATCGAAATCGCAAGGCGGTATAAATTTCTATGAAACCGCATCTGTGCATCTATGATCATCCCTCATTCACTCCTGACGAAGTTGAAATTGAGTGATGCTGTTCTTTGACTCTGATGCGCGGGCTTCAGCGGCTTCGACATCTTCATCTTTATCGATCGTTATCGAGCGCGGTCTTGCGTGAAGACAATGATAACCCGCATCAGGTTTGCCTTCGACCGAGACTCCGAGCGCGACCACAAGGTGGTACAGAATTCTGAGAATCCGCCTTCAAGCGCTGGTGATTTTCTTTCCGCGCGGATGTTCGAGTCATGAGCATACTTATGTTTTGCCTGATGCTGTCCGCGTGTTGACACCAAACAAGCGCGGCATATACCGATAGCTATATCAAGGCTTTGGCCTGGAGCATCACAAGTCGCCCTAATTCAAATCGTTGCCGTTGGGCGGCCGCGCACGTCTCTTGTTGAGGAGAGGTGTGCGGCATTCGCGGACGGCTGCCTTGATTGAGGACTGCGTGAAACTTGGTTTCGAATGTTGTGCTTCGCGGATCTGAATCAATGCCGCGGAGCAACTTGGGAAGTTGGTAATGAGTTTGATGAAGAGCGTTGTTTTCGACATGACGGCAAGGCTGGTTTTGCTGTCGGCCATTCCGCTTGTCGCCATCGCTTCGAGTCCTGCGCAGGCGCAACCTCGATCCCATGCTGAGGTACAGGCACAGGGGGATCCGAGCCATACCAATGGCCGTAACGGAGGCACCCAGCCGCAGCCGGAAATATGGCCCAAGTTCAAGCCGAGCACGTCAAAGCCGTTGTTCTCACTCTATGATGCACTAGGACGGCCCGACAACTTCACGATCCGCGGGACGTTTCGTTCCCGCGCAGAAGGAGTCGCCAACGCTTTTCGTCCAGCGCCTTTTCCGCGCGATGAATTCGCGAACATGCTTTTCGGTACGATATTCGCCGAGTACGATACCGGACACAATGTGAAGATCGGCGGGGAAATCCTGGATGCCCGCAGCTACTTCCAGAAGAATAATTCGGTGGTCTCCGCCCTCGACGTGAATGCTTTCGAGCTTACGCAGGCTTATCTCAACTTCGATCTTTCCGACGTCACAGGCGATGGATCGAAGAGCAGCGTCACCGCCGGTCGCTTCACGAAAGACGTCGGCTCGCGTCGTTATATGTCGCGTCAGCAGTATCGTAACAACACTAACGCCTACACTGGTGTTTCCTACGACTGGAAGGGTGCGAACAAGGACCGCTGGACCGTGTTCTGGACCATGCCGCACATCCGGTTGCCTGATGATGCGCAGGGCGTTCGCGATAACGCGGTCGAGTATGACCGGGAGAGTCCGGATCTTCAGTTTTACGGCAGCTCCTATACCTTTGCTGATGTATTTGGCGGATCGCTGGAGCTCTTTGGCTACGGTCTGTATGAACAGGATTCAGGCACGAGCCTGCTGAACTCGATGCAGACCCGTAACCGCCGGCTGTTCACTCCAGGCGCCCGGCTGTTTCGGGGCGCGAAGCCCGGGAGGTTCGATTATGAATTCGAGGGTGTTTATCAGGCGGGTCTGGCCCGGGCGACGACCGCCGTCACCGACACGCGCGACCTTGATGTTTCAGCCTATTTCGTTCATGCGGAGACGGGTTACACGTTTGCTGTGCCGTGGCTCCCACGGCTGTCGCTGATATACGATCACGCCAGTGGCGACAACGGCAACCCCTCCACCTTCAACCGTTTCGACAGTCTGTTCGGCGTTCGCCGTGAATACAATGCGCCGAGTCTGTACGGGCCGATGACGCGTGCGAATCTGATCACGCCGGCTGTGCGCCTTTACGTCACGCCGAGCTCGATCTGGGATGCGTTCGTTACATACCGCGCGATCTGGCTGGATAGCGCCACCGACGTCTTCGGCGCAACACAATTACGCGATCGCTCAGGTCAATCCGGCCGCTTCGCCGGCCACCAGATAGAGGCTCGCCTGCGGTATTGGCTCATCCCGGATGCCATTTTGCTCGAAACCGGGGCTGCCTACCTTGTCAAAGGCAGATTCTTGAGGGATGCGCCCAACGCGCCAGATGGGGGCGACACCATCTATGGTTATCTCGCTACGCAAATCTTCTTCTAAACAGGCGTTGGCTTAAACAATGCGCCTGGAACCAATTCACTCTCGACTATGAGTAGAATTTCATCCCGTCGAATCGGGTTAGCTCAGGTCCCGTAGCTCTGCACCAGACTGCCGGCCACCAGCGCCCAGCCATCGACCAGCACGAAGAAGATCAGCTTGAACGGCAGCGAGACCACGACGGGCGGCAGCATCATCATGCCCATCGACATCAGGACCGACGCCACCACGAGATCGATGATCAGGAACGGCAGGAACAGCAGGAACCCGATCTCGAAGGCGCGTTTAAGTTCGGAGATCATGAAGGCCGGCATCAGAATGCGCAGCGAAAGATCGGCGGGCGTAGCCGGCGGCGGCTCGCCGGACAGGTCCATGAACAGCTTGAGGTCCTGTTCCCGGACGTTCTTCTGCATGAAGCCGCGCAGCGGAACGGACGCGCGCTGCAGCGCCTCCTCAACCGTGGTCTCGTTGGCGACCAGCGGCTTGATGCCCTCGTCGTAGGATTTCTGCAGCGTCGGTCCCATCACAAAGGCGGTGAGGAACATCGCAAGCGCGATGATGACGGAGTTGGGTGGCGCGGTCGCCGTGCCCAGCGCGGTACGCAGCAGTGACAGCACCACCACGATGCGCGTGAACGACGTCATCATGATCAGGATCGACGGCGCGATCGACAAGACGGTGAGCAGCGCGATCAGTTGTATCGCACGCTCGGTGACGCCGCCATTGCCGGCGCCGCCGAGATTGATGCTGATATCCTGTGCCAACGCCGGATCGGTGAGCGATCCGGCGGTGATCAGAATGAGAAAGAATGAAACTCTACGCGGGTGGGTCGCCGCGCTCACGAAGGGGACTTCGTGCGCCCGAGCAGGGACGCCATCTCGTTCTCAAGATGCTCGAACCCGGACTTCGGACCGGGTGGAGCGACCGGTGGCGGTTCGCTACGGGATGCGGGTGGAGGCGAGAATTCCGAGCCGCGCGGACGAGGCGGGGGTTCGGAAGTCACGGGCGTTGCGGGTGGAGATTTGCCGCCCGTCGGGCGGCGGAGCGCGGCTTCGAGACGTTCCGCCATCTCCGCGAGATTTTGATCCGCGTCCGACGCGGGAGGAAGTGGAGCTGGCGCCGGAGCTGGACGCGGCACCAGCGGCTCTTGTCGGGCGGGGCGGGTGCCGCGAATGTCGGTCCGGCTCATGGGCTCGGGGGTGAAATCGGCCAGCGGGTCGCTACGGCGCTCGGCGGCGACCGGCTTGCGCACGGTATCGGCGAAGGCTGGACGGGGGGCCGGGCGTGGCAGCTCCGGCTCCGTAGGCTCGGGATGATCGGGGGGAATGGAACGCGTGCTGTCGGATTCTGTCCATCCCGTCTCCGCCAGCGGCGGCAGCCTCGGCGTTTCACTGCCCGGCAGCGGGCGCTGCGGCGCCTGATCGCGTCCGGGAGCGGCGCGCACGATGTTATGCTCGACGACGATGTCGGTCGGGCCGCCGATCATCAGCAGGTGCTCGACATTGTCCCGGCGCACCAGAACCAGGCGCCGGCGTCCGTCGACCGCGGCGGCATCGATGACAGCCAGGCGGGGCATGCGTCCGCGATTGGCGTTGACGCCCAGACGATCTCCCGCGAATCGCCGCACGAGCCACGCAGCCCCGGCGATCAGCGCCAGGACCACAATGAATGCAATGACGAATGTGACTGCCTGCATGTTGTGCCCCTGACAGAAAGCGCCTTAGTTCCAGCTTTGGATCGTTGAACGCCTTCCGGCATCCCTCCCGTGACGATCGAGTCGTTAGGATCGAGTCGTTAGGATCGAGACCGTAGCAATCGAGACCGTAACGATCGAGGCTTGGCCCAGTCTGTTAAACCCGCGCGGCAAAAGCTGCCGCTGACCACCTTGAATAAACCCTTAATAACCTATGAATCGACCAGACCAAAACAACTTCTGCGCGTTGCGCGTTCCGGTTAACAAGGGTGGTTAACGCATCGGTGGTGCGTAATCCCCACCGAACTGAAGGCCGGCGTACGCGCTTGAGGGGAAAAGCCGGGTTCGGGCGGGAACCGCCGGCCTTGACGTTCTTAACCTGTCGTTAACCATAAGGGAGGCAAATTCTGCCTACCTCGGCGGCGCACCGTCCCGAGGCAGGAGCAAGGACGCCCGTGCCCCTCAACGATATTTCCGCCCTGGCGGCGCTGCGCACCCGGATGCAGTGGCATCAGGAGCGCCAGCGTGTTCTGGCCGAAAACATCGCCAACTCCGATACGCCGAATTTCAGGCCGCACGATCTCGTGGAACCGACGTTCGACGCGCAAGGCGGCAATGCTTCGAGCGGCGTGACGTTGGCGATGACCCGCACCACGGCAGGCCAGAGCATGGCCGGTTCCGGAGCGTCCGCGCATTTCGGACAGAATGGAAATGGCGGCTTTCAGACCCGTCCGGCGGGCAACGCCGTCAGTCTTGAGGATCAGATGCTCCAGGTGTCGGCCAACCAGATGGACTACGCCGCCGCGGCCTCGCTTTACAGCCGGAGCCTGCGGCTTCTGAAGATGGCCGCCGGCAAGGCGTGACGCACGGTTGAACGGGAGGATATCGCATCATGGCAGACAACGGCGCCGACTTCATGCGATCGATGAGCATCGCGACGTCCGGCCTGCGAGCGCAGGCGGGAAGGATGCGGGTGATCTCGGAAAACATCGCCAACGCCAACTCAACCGCGCAGGCGCCGGGCGGCGATCCGTACCGTCGCAAGGTGCCGACCTTTTCCTCCGCTCTCGATCGTGCGCTCGATGCGAAAGTGGTGACGCTCGGCCGGGTGAGGCCTGACACGTCGACGTTCCGCATCAAGCACGAGCCGGGTAATCCGGCCGCGGACACCAGCGGCAACGTCAAGTATCCGAACGTCAATCCGCTGGTGGAGATGACCGACATGCGCGACGCGCAGCGGTCCTACGAGGCGAACCTCAACATCATCAGCGCGACACGCCGGATGATCCAGCGCACACTCGACATCCTCAAGTCCTGATCGGAGAATCTGGCCATGGCATCGCCAACAGTCGCAGCAAACGCCTATGCAAGCCTCGCGAGGATGATGGATTCTGGCGCCGTCGCCGGCAAGGCGCCGGGTGGCGATGGTCCCTCGTTCGGGGCGGTGCTGAAGGATGTGCTCGGCGGCGTGGTGGAAGCGGGGCGCGCGTCCGACGCGCAGACCGTGGCGATGGCGTCGGGCAAGGCCAACCTGATGGACGTCGTGACAGCGGTCGCCGATACCGACGTCGCGGTGTCGACGCTGGTCTCGGTGCGCGACCGCGTCATCCAATCCTATGAAGACATCATGAGGATGCCGATCTGATTGAGACTCCTCATGTCGAACCTTGAAGCCCTGCTTTACCTATCTCCGCGCGGGGAGCAGGTGCGCGCGCTGCTATTGCATCATTCCTGATCTGATCGAAAAGAGGTGTGTCATGACCGGCGCTGAAACCCTGGATGTCGCGCGCGACGCGATCTGGACCATCGTTCTGGTTTCCGGACCATTGCTGGGCGTTGGCCTGATCGTCGGCGTCGCGATTTCGCTGGTGCAGGCATTGACGCAGATTCAGGAGCAGACGCTGGTGTTCGTACCGAAGATACTGGCGATCTTCGTGACGCTGGTTCTGGCGCTGCCGTTCATGGCCGACGCGCTGCACGCCGAAATGCTGCGGATTTCATCGCGAATCATCGGCGGCTGATGCATGGTTGCGCGAGATGCGCATCGATATCTCGCTTCTGCCCGCCCTTGGCGCCGCCTTCATGCTGGTCTTCGCCCGCGTCGGCGCGATGGTGATGCTGTTGCCCGGCTTCGGCGAGGGCTACATTCCGGTGCGGGTGAAACTCGCCATCGCTCTGCTTCTGACTTTCATCATCCTGCCGCTGCATCGCGCCGCCTATCACGTCGACATGCAGTCGGTCGCACCGCTGGCGGTCCTGCTGGTGCATGAGATCATCATCGGCGTGGTGCTGGGCGCTACGGCGCGCGTCACGCTCGCGGCCCTGCATGTGGCGGGCTCGGTCATCGCCCAGCAGCTCGGGCTTGGATTTGTGACATCGGTGGATCCGACGCAGGGCCAGCAAGGCGCGTTGATGGGCAACTTCCTGACCCTTCTCGGAATCGCGCTGCTGTTCGCGACCGACACCCACTATCTGGTCATCGCCGCGTTGAATGACAGTTACAAGATATTCTCGCCGGGCGAACTGATGCCGAGCGGCGACGTGGCGGCGCTGGCGACGCGCGCTTTTGCCGGCGCCTTCAAGATCGGCCTGCAACTGTCGGCTCCGTTTCTGGTGTTCGGGCTGGTCTTCAATATCGGGCTTGGCGTGCTCGCGCGGCTGATGCCACAGATGCAGGTTTATTTCGTCGGCGTGCCGCTCTCGATTTTCATCGGCTTCATGATCTTCGCCGCCGTGCTGGCGTCCATGATGGGAACCTACATGGATTATCTGATCGGCGTGATGCAAGACCTGACGTCGTCGAACTGAGAACCTGCGATGGCCGACGAGAGCGACGATACGGAGAAAACAGAAGATCCGACGCAAAAGCGCCTTGACGATGCGCTGGAGCGCGGCGATGTCGCCAAGAGCCAGGAGGTCAACACCTGGTTCGTGATCGCGGGCGCGACGCTGGTGCTGTCCACGTTTTCAGGCTCGATCGGAAGCGGATTCGAATTGCCGTTGCGCAACCTGATCGCCAATTCCTGGCAGATCCGGACCGACGGACCCGGCCTTCTGGCGCTGGCCGAGCAGATCGGATACCGCCTTGCCGCCGCGCTCGGCGTGCCGCTGCTTCTGCTGATGATGGCAGCCGTCGCAGGCAACGTCATTCAGCACCGCTTCGTCTGGTCGGGCGAAACGCTCAAGCCGAAGCTCAGCAAGATTTCCATGGTGTCCGGCGCCAAGCGGATTTTCGGCAAGCAGGCCGCCGCGAACTTCGCCAAGGGACTGTTCAAGGTGCTGGCGCTCGGCGCGGTCATGACGGCGGTGCTCTGGCCGGAACGCTCGCGGCTCGACGCCATGGTGCGGCTCGATCCCAACGCCCTTCTCGGAATCACGAAGAGCCTGACGCTGCAACTGCTCGGCGCGGTGATCGTGATGCTCGCGCTGGTGGCGATCGCGGACTACCTGTTTCAGTACCGGCAGTGGTTCGAACGGCAAAAAATGTCGCTGCGGGAGATGAAAGAGGAGTTCAAGCAGTCGGAGGGCGATCCGCATATCAAGGCCCGCATCAGGCAGTTGCGCCATGTCCGCATGAAGAAGCGCATGATGGCCGCTGTTCCGCAGGCCTCGGTGATCATCACCAATCCGACGCACTATTCGGTCGCGTTGTCTTACGAACGCGGCATGTCCGCCCCGGTCTGCGTGGCCAAGGGCGTGGACAACATCGCGCTCAAGATCAGGGAAATCGCCCGCGAGCATGACATTCCGGTCGTCGAGAACGTGCCGCTGGCCCGTGCGCTGTACGCCGCCGTCGAGATCGACGACGAGGTGCCGGTCGAGCACTATCACGCCGTGGCCGAAATCATCGGTTACGTCATGGGGTTGAAGCGCGGCCTTTCGGGACGCCGGGTTTGAGGCCGGCCAGCGGGCAATGGGAACAGCATCGGGGCAGCGAAAATGGCGGGAAATGAACCCAATGAGGCGCTTGCGCTGCGGGCCCCGATTCAGGCACTCAGGACCCGGCGCAGGCGCATTCCGCGCCCGCCGCGACAGGCCCCGCCGAATTCCATGACGCCAGATCCCGACATCGATTCACCGCAGGTCGGGCAGGAGCCGGCGCGGCGGAGCGGCAGCATCCTCCTGGTCCTGCTGGTCGCGGGCGCGATCGTCACGGCCGCCGTGGCGTTCATGGCGCTGGGGCGTACCGAAGCCCAGCCCTATATTCTGGCGCTGCTGGCCTTGCTGGCGATGGTCGGCCTGTTCACGCTGTTCGCGTTCGCGGCCGGGATCGTTCGCTTCGCGGACCGCACGGTCGATGATCCGCTGATGCGTCCGATAGCCGATCATGCCTTCGACGGCATCGCCGTCACCGATTCCGGCGGGCACATCGTTTATGCCAACTCCGCATATCTCACCCTGACCGGAGCTGCGTCGATGCAGGACGTGCGGCCGGTGGAGCGCGTATTCATCGGCAACCCTGATGTTTCCGAAGCGGTGTTCCGTCTTTTGAAGGCGGCGCGGGAGGGTAAGCGCCAGCAGGAAGAGGTGCGCGTGGCCGCCGCCGACGGCACCAACGGTCGCTGGCTGCGATTGCGGGTTCGCCCGCTCGCACAGGCGAAGCGGTACGCCAGATACGCCGTGTGGTCGATCGCCGACATCACCCGCGACCGCGAGCGGCAAGAAGATGTGTTTCAGGAACTGCGCCATGCGATCGAATATCTCGATCATGCGCCGTGCGGCTTCTTCTCTGTCAACCAGTCAGGCGATCTCGTCTATGTCAATGCCACGCTTGCCAACTGGCTGGATCACGATCTGGCGGAGATCGGTTCGGGGGGCCTGAAGCTGACCGACATCGTTTCGGGAGACGGCGCGGCTTTGCTGACGTCGATCATCGCCGCGCCTGGCGAAGTCCGCACCGAGGTCTTCGATATCGATCTGCGGATGCGCAACGGCAAGACCATGCCGGCGCGCCTGTATCATAAGCTGGCCTTCGGCGCCGACGGCGTGCCGGGGCCGTCGCGGACGCTGGTGGTCAGCCGCGCCCGCGACGAACGCGTCGATCCGCAGCGGGCGGCTGAAGTGCGCTTCATGCGCTTCTTCGACCACACGCCGATGGCGATCGCGACGGTCGATAAGTCCGGCGTTGTCGGTCGCGCCAATGCGCGGTTTGCGAAGCTCGCGCAAAGCCTCAGTCCGGACGGCGCCGTCGCCAGGTCGATTCTCGCCGCTGTCAACGAGCGCGATCGCGGCCAACTGAGCGCGGCGATTCTCGCCGCGGCGGACGGGCAGGGTGATATTCCGCCGGTCGAAGTGATGTTGAGTGGCGCGCGCGAGCGGTGGGGGCAGTTCTTCGTCACCGCGGTGGAGGACGATCACGATGCGGAAGCCGCGATCGTCTACATGCTCGAGACGACCGAGCGGCGCACGCTCGAGAGCCAGATCAATCAATCCCAAAAGATGGAGTCGGTCGGCCAGCTCGCCGGTGGCATCGCGCATGATTTCAACAATGTTCTGTCCGCCATCATGATGGCGAACGACTTCCTGCTGAACGCGCACAAGCCGACCGATCCGTCTTTTCAGGACATCATGCAGATCAAGCAGAACGCCAATCGCGCTGCCGCTTTGGTGCGGCAGTTGCTGGCGTTCTCGCGGCGGCAGACCTTGCAGCCGAAGGTGCTCGATCTCGGCGACACCCTGAGTGACATCGGCATGTTGCTGAAACGTTTGATCGGCGAAAAGGTCACTTTCCCCGGCGTCGTTCATGGCCGAGACCTGTGGCCGGTCAAGGCCGACGTCTCGCAGTTCGAGCAGGTGATCGTCAATCTCGTGGTCAATGCGCGCGACGCCATGCCGGACGGCGGCAAGCTCGCGATCCGCACCACGAACGTCGCGGCCGCGGAGGTCGCGACGTTCGGCCACAAGGGATTGCCGCCCGCCGACTACGTGCTCGTCGAGATCAGCGACACCGGCACCGGCATTCCGCCCGATATCGTCGACAAGATTTTCGAGCCGTTTTTTTCCACCAAGGAGGTAGGCAAGGGTACCGGGCTCGGCCTGTCCACGGTCTACGGCATCGTGAAGCAGACCGGCGGTTTCATCTACGTCGACTCCAGAACGGGCGAGGGCACGACGTTCCGTATCTTCCTGCCGCGCCATCACCCCCAGGCCGAGGCGCTGCCGGCGTCGCCCGGCCTTCTCGGCGAGGCAAAGGAGCCGTCCTCAACAGCCAAGCCGGTGAATACCGATCTGACCGGGCAGGGCACCATCCTGCTGGTGGAAGACGAGGAGGGGTTGCGCTCGCTCAATGCGCGTGGCCTGCGTTCGCGCGGCTACAGCGTGATCGAGGCTTCCAACGGCATCGAAGCACTGGAAGCGCTCGACGAGAAGGACGGTGCTGTCGATCTGGTGGTCTCCGACGTCGTTATGCCCGAAATGGACGGGCCGACCCTGCTGCGGAAAATGCGGGTGCGCAATCCCAACCTCAAGATCATTTTTGTGTCGGGTTACGCGGAAGAAGCGTTCGACAAGAGTCTGCCGGAAAACGAGCAGTTCGCTTTCCTGGCGAAGCCTTTCGCGCTCAGTGCGCTGATTGCCAAGGTCAAGGAGACGATGACGGCGGCATAATTGTTAGGCGGCAGCATTTCCACTCGTCATGGCCGGGCTTTGTCCCGGCCATCCACGTCTTGCTGACGAAAGAAGAACCTGGATGCCCGGCACAAGGCCTGGCATGATGAACTCCAAGGGACGGCGCTGCTGGTTAATGTAAGATGCTGATCTCTACCCGCCCGAACCATCGCGGCCGCTCCAGCGAAGCGAACCCCTTCCGGACTGCACGCCCTCAGGGCGGGAGTTCGCCGGGACCGCGCGGGCGCGGTGGCGTTCTTCGTGATAAAGGGCAGGACGATACTTCGCCCGTGCTTCCGTCATCGTCGCCCCGCGCCAGGCTGCCAGCATGATTCGGGCGGCGCGTTCACTGAGCACATCATAGAGTCGCGCGAGCCGGTAGACCTCGGTGACGGAGGTGCCGATGGCGGGATCGAGAAACAGCAATATCTGCTGGAAAGTTTGCGAGGGGATGCCGATGGCCTTGGCGGCGCAAGCCAGCGGCTCGCCTCCCGGATCCTTCACCACGCGTTCGGCGATCGCGGCGGGAAGCATCAAGGTCGCGCTGATTTCGGTCGCGAAGTTTCCGACATCGGACGCGAAGGCGGCCATGTGAAGGACCTCGATCGCGCGAGCGGCGCGGGACGGATGGATGTGCGGCGAGGGCCGCAGCGGCGCCGTGGCGAGGTTGTGCAGGATCAATGCGCGGTCCTTGGAATTGGCGCCGAAAAACATCTCGCTGATTTCGGCGGCGTCGCGCGGCTCCATCGACAGTATCGCAACCGGGCGGGTTCTCGTCTCCGCAGGCGGAGCTTTGAGCGGCGTGGCTTGCGGCGGCGGGCTGTCCGGCCGCGGATCGGCGGCGAACGCGCCGAGCCGGAGCTTGTTCATGATCGCCGCCGGCGTTCGCGGATAGATCGACAACCGGGCTCGCACGACGGCGCGGGTCGCATCATCGACATGATCGATCAGGCGCGAGGTCAGCTCGACGAAGTGCCGCTCCTCCTCGACGGTGTGCGTGCTGGTCTGCACGTAAAGGTCGGTCAGGACCCGCAGCAGGGTGGGACGGATGTCAACGCCGTCCCGGCGGGACAGCGTCAACAACCCGTCGAAGCCGGGAAACATCGGAGGTGCGGTCATGTCGGCTTACGCTTACGGGGAAACTGTTCGTCTCAACCTAGCGCGACCGCTTTAACAGGCCGTTAAGGAAAACAATTCCTTAATGCTTGAAAACATTGACCTCTGTGCGCCGTGTGCGTCGAGTGTGCGTCGTGGTCAGCTTTTCTTGCTTCGGTGTGCCGCGCGGGCCACGGCGACCCGGCGCGCGGCCTCGATTTGTGCCCGGTCATAGACCTTCGCGGTCGTTCTCTTGTTGGCATGGCCCGCCAACTTGGCGAGGTCGTCCGTTGATGCATCGGCCGCGCGGCCTTCGGTGATACCGCCAGCGCGCAAATCCCTGTTCCAGATCGCCGGTGAGACCTCCTGAGCGTCGCGCACGGTCCGCCATAGCTTCTGAAAATAGTCGGGTCGATATGGCTTGCCGGTCACCGGGTTGACGATCAGTGGCCCCTTGCGCTGTTCGGACGTGATCAGCGCCAATTCCTCCATGATCATGGGACACACAGTAAAATCGACGGCGACCTCCTTGCCGGTCGTGTTCTCGGTTTTCGAGGGTGTGAAGCGAAACACCTGGTTCTCATCGACCTGCGACCACATCGGGCCGATCCACTTCATGCCACGATCCAGAACGATCGACGGGCGAGGATCTGACATCGGCACCCATTCTCCGATCACGTCCCACTGCCTCACAGCGCCGTCGAACTGGATCGCGTAGGCGAGAGCGGCGGCGCCATGGCCGGCCGCGCGCGCAGCTTGACGGACCTTCGTGGTGTCGTCCGCGGTCGGAGCCGTTGTTCGGGATGCTGGAACGGGGAAATCAACTTCGGCCAGGACCGCCTTGAATGCTGCGCACCCAGGCTTTCTGCACATGATACCAAAGCTGAGCGCAGACTTGATGACGGCGATTGCTGTTCTGGCTTTCGGAATCTGCAATGGTGCGCCTGACTTCTTCGGTTTTGCCCAGGCATTGAACCATCGCTTAACGTCCCGCCCGTCCACGTCATCGATCAGTTTCGACCCGACCTCCATGATCACCATGCGGGCGTAGACATCATATGGTTTCTTGGTCGATGATTTCAGCTTATGATACGGGCTTTCCGGATCAGCTTGCCAAACTTCGATCAGGCTGCGAATGGTGCCATCGAACTCGGTGATACGCCCCTTGCGTCCCGACACCCATGCGAGCATTTCGGCTTGAAGCCTCTCGCATCGCTGCACAAGCAAGGTCGGCTGATTGAGATAGCTGGAGAGGTTCACGTTCTTGACGGGATACCCGGCAGCGATTGCTGTCTTGGTAGCCCGCCACACCGGACGACCGTTGCGCCACGTCAGACCGGGCGCACGCGCCTTTGTTTCGGTCTCTCGCGGTTCCATGCGCCTAAGTCCTCAACGCCACTCGGAGCCAGTCTTGGGGCTCTATCGATCAACCCATATTCCTTGTCGAAGAATGCCCTAACAGCAGGCACGTACCGACCGCCCATAAGGGCGTCGATTTTGGGCAATCCCCTCGTTTCAAGTAAAGCCGCAATCTGCCTCCATTCCGACGTTTTCCCCGGCCCCATAAAGACATTGGAGATCGCTTCATCAGTAGCGAAAAGGGGGATGTCTGAAAAATCGGCAGGCCACTTCCTCATTTCTCCTCCTTCTCGGGACCGGAGGGGAGTTGGCGGATAATATCGCGTGCAGCCCGAAAATGCCGGAACGCAAGTTGATCTTGAAATGCAGCATCATAGTCGATGCGAAACATTTTCTCCGACTTTGAGAATGTGATCTCAACCGGGTTTATTTTCGCGAAAGGCTTAAGCCGTTCGTATGCCTCATCGCGCTCCTGCTTCAACCTGGCGATCGCAGACACGATTGCCTCTTTGTCGGCCTCGCATCCAAGATCACGGGCTGTGTCTTCCACCACGCGGAAGACGTTTTCACGCTCTTGCTCGGCGCAAAGGGCACGATCCATCCAGTGGTTCTTCGCCGCCAGGAGCATTTTTCCCTGCTCCACAGCGTCGTTAAGCTTGATCTTCAGGTCTTCCACCTTCGCAGTCATGAAGCCTCGCAAACCTTTAACCCTGGGCAGAGGGTATTCCTTTCCGACCCGTTTTAGGAAGGCGTCGACGGTCGATTCGCCGCAATATCCGGCCGCCAGCGAGGCCGGCATGCGGCGAGGCCAGGAACCGTTCGGAATTGATGAAGGACGAGCCGGGCGGGTCAATACATTTATCCCCCCGGCCTATACGGTCGCCAGTTCGTTGGTCCGAGGCCGTTGTCCTCTGTCCAAGTCGGCCCATCGTTCGGCGATTCCCAAACACCGGGCCGTTTGGACGTGAGCATGTTGAAGCCGTCTGGATTCCAGCGCATCACGAACGCGCCAGTGTCAGGCTCCATGACCTCGATGATCGTGCCGTCGCGCGGTGCGGTGGAGATATCTTCCCAAGGAATATCGTTCATTCCGCCCCCAGTCGGGCCAACCCTGCCGGTGTGATCGTCACCAGCATCCCGTCCTCGTTGTCGATCGTAACGAAGCCGCGTTTTTCAAGATCGACGTAGCACAGTGCCGCCGCCAACGTGTTTTCGTCCTCGATCAGCCGAATCCTGTCAGGGTCTTTGGCGAGGAACCGCAGCGCCGCCAGATGGTGGGTTCTCAAAGCGATGTCCTGAGCCACGCACATGACGCTCAGCCCTTCGCCAGGACTTCGCGTGCGGTCGTGGCGATCGTAGGGATTTGCAACATTATCGTGTGTCCGTCGTCAGATAATTTGAGACTGATCAGACATTTCTAGAAGAGAGGCTCTGGTTCATCTGTGGTTAGAGTTTAAGCGG
Source organism: Nitrobacter winogradskyi Nb-255 (assembly GCF_000012725.1). NCBI lineage: Bacteria > Pseudomonadati > Pseudomonadota > Alphaproteobacteria > Hyphomicrobiales > Nitrobacteraceae > Nitrobacter > Nitrobacter winogradskyi. Next base: position 1,254,593 of record NC_007406.1, read on the forward strand.
CCTGCAGCTGATGCTGCAAGCGACGGTTTGCGATGGTGTCGCGCTTGATGCGGTGTCGTTCGGCGAGGATTGTCTCAGCCCTGCCGAAGTAGACGTCGGCAGGTGTAACGTTGCCGATGCTCTCGTGGTAGCGGTCATGATTATAGTGTTCGACGAACGCGGCGACCTGACGTTTGAGGTCGTCCGGTAAATAGTAGTTCTCAAGCAGGATGCGGTTCTTCAACGTTTGATGCCAACGCTCGATCTTGCCCTGAGTCTGAGGATGATACGGCGCTCCGCGCACATGCTGCATGTCCTTGGCCCTGAGCCACGTGGCCAGATCATCCGCGACGTAACTCGAACCATTGTCGCTGAGAAGCCGGGGCCGCTGCCTGACGCTGACGTGATCCAGACCAGAGGCGGCCAGTGCCTGATCGAGCGTAGCCGTGACGTCGGAGGCACACATCGTGGGACCTAACCTCCAGGCGACGATGTAGCGCGAGAAGTCGTCGAGCACCGTCGATAGATAGTACCAGCCCCAGCCGGTGATCTTCAGGTAGGTGAAGTCGGTCTGCCAGAGCTGGTTGGCGGCGGTGGTCTTGTCCTTGAACTCGTTCGCCGCCTTGATCACTACATAGGCCGGACTGGTGATGAGGTCGTGCGCCTTCAGCAGCCGATAGACCGAAGCCTCCGAGACAAAGTACTTTCTCTCGTCGGTAAACCGCACGGCGAGCTCTCGCGGCGATAGTTCCGGAAGCTCCAATGCCAGGTCGATGATCTGGCCGCGGACGTCATCCGGGATACGATTCCAGACCCGATCCGGTCGAGAGCGGTGATCTGCCAGGGCCTCAATGCCGCCCGCGCGGTAGCGATCGTACCATCTATAAAACGTGGCGCGGGGGATGCCGAGCTTGTCCAGCGTGCGTTTGGCCGGCAAATGCGACTGCTCCACCAACGCGATGATCTCGGCTTTCTCGGACGCAGGATACCTCATGCCTCGTTCTCCCCATCCCCGTTCATGCTTTTTTTTAGCAGACGGTTCTCCAGGGTGAGATCGGCGACGACTTCCTTCAACGCCGAGGCTTCCCGACGAAGATCTTTCACCTCGCCAGAGGTTGCGGCACGTGCCGTGTCGCCCGCCAACCGGCGCTTGCCGGCTTCCAGGAACTCCTTGGACCAACCGTAATACATCGAGGCGGCGATGCCTTCGCGGCGGCAAAGCTCGGAGATGTTCTCCTCGCCGCGCAGTCCTTCCAGCACGATACGGATCTTCTCCTCCGCCGAATAATGCCGGCGCGTCTGCCGTCGGATGTCCTTCAGCACCTGTTCTGCCGGCGCTTTGCCTGGTCCGGATTTCTGTCTCATCTGCGCTCCAAATTGGCTGCGATGATCCAGAAATCCTCCCTTCCCGAAAACTCCTAAACTGTCTCAAGAGCCCTGACGGCGGACACTCCCTGGTATTCAGCCTCGGGGCCGTGCTGACGTTCATCGCCGGCTGGATGCGCCTTTGCGACAGCGGGAGCGATCTGGCGGGCAGGGTGCTCGGAGCGGGCGTGACGCTGATGCTGCTCGGGTGGCTGATGATGGAGGTGGTGGGGGAGGGTGTGACTTAGCGGTTTAGGAAGTTCTGAGAAATGCGCGGGTTCCCAAGGAACTTTGGTTCCTGGAGTGCGTCATATTGTCGATGGTGAAAGTGAGAGAGCGTAGGGTCCCGATGCCAACGATATGGCGCGAAGTGAGATCCGCCGTTGAGCAGGCCGATAACACGAATCGCAGCAAAAGTTCGAAGCTCTTCTCCGAGATCGCAAACAAGGCGTCACGTGCAACGGGCCGAGCCCCGACGTTTGTGGCGGCCGTCGCCGTTGTTCTGATCTGGGCTGTCACCGGTCCGCTGTTCGGGTACTCGGACACGTGGCAGCTTGTGATCAACACTGGCACTACCATCGTCACGTTCCTTATGGTGTTCTTAATTCAAAATTCTCAGAACCGTGACGGCGCTGCCATTCAAGCCAAGTTGGACGAGTTGATCCGCGTGAGTACAGCGCGGAATTCGTTCGTCGGGATTGAGCATCTGACCGATGATGAACTTGAGGACATCCGCGAGAAGTGCGAGCGTCGGGCCAAAGCCGAAAAGATCAGCGAAAAGGCAGCCCATGTGACCAGCAAAGTGGCGGGACAAGCTGTCGATCGGGTTGCCGATTGAACCGTGCAGTGCCTCGATAGTAAGACGTTCGAACGACTGATTTTTGAACCCCTTGGCCGAATTTTTTTCGCTACCGATTCCTCGGCTAGCCTCCGTTTCGCCATCGGCGGCCTTCTTGCTTTGAGGGTTGCAAACACTGCCGCGAGTCGGGCGGGTCGACGCGATCAGCGCTCGCCCGTCATATTGACTTGGCGCAAATAATATAGCCTGAGGTGATGTTAGGTTTGAGTTTTCCGATGACGAAAAATGGTTATCAATATCGAACTGAATTAACTATAGAAATCGCAATCTCATTAAGGTTCTGCTGCTATTGAAGTGTTTGGCACGGCGGCGTCGCTTCCATCTCAGGGCGCTCAGCCTCGCTCGAACTGATTGATGCCTCGATTTCTCGGTAAAGTTCGAGCTTAGCCATTTCCAGAAGGAATTTAAGTAGATCCAAATCGAGCCGCTGGGCTAACCCCCAGGCGTCATCGATCGATTTTTGAAGTGCTTCAAGTTTCCCGAGATCTGACATTCTGTCCTACCGAGGAAGCATTATTATGAACGACGACACCATGGATGCGTTGCGGAACCTACTCGCGCAGATGCGCGGCGAAGCCGACGCTGGCCGCACCGAGCACCTGGCCGACGCAGTCCGCCTGATAAAGGCATTCATGTTGCTTGACAGCGATGCTCGCAGAGCGGTGATCGACACTGCTGAGCGGCTCGTAATTAAGAAGGTCTGATTGGTTCGCTTCCAGCCGGCCACGGTGTGGAATTGACATTTCGTGGCCCCCAATCTTACCGCACAGTTGAGCGGCAGGTGTAGTATCGGACGAATTTTAGAAGAAATGCAACTGCCGGGTGTTGCGTATACACTCAAATTATAACGATTCAGGATGAGATTATGCTCAAATTATAACCAAGCAGCCCCTACAACTTGGAGGTCTCTTCCGACTGCCCCATCAGCTTGGCGATCTCGTCAAGGTTGTCAGCCGGATCCTCGTCGCTGCTCAGCAACTCGGCAAGGCGCTTGTCCTGATCGTAGTCGAGAGGGGCGTTCTGATCCCGAGCGACGCGCTCAAAATCATCCACGGCTTTGTCGTCAGCGTAGCGGGATTTTGTGCGGCGCTTGATCCATCTCAGGATTGTCATCTCTTTTCGTCACCGGTCTTTTTCTCGATCCATGCTCAGCTACAAAACCGAGACGAGGCTTGTTGAGGATCTTGGAGAGTGGCGAGCCGCGAGCGTTCATTCCTGCATCCTAGCCTGAACCTCAGCGGAGTCCATCAACCGGGACGAGGTAGCCCGCCCGCGGGGTGCTATGGCGCAACCCCTGGAACGACAAGAGAACATGCCGGCGCACGCGGCTGTCATCCGTCGCCCCTCCATCAATAAAACCAAAGGCTTGCCGTTAACAGGCCGTTAACCATGCGAGGTTCTAAATCCCGCCGCGCCGCCGCTTCAATCGCGACGAGCGCTGGGACCGAGGAGAGACTGGCATGGGCACCGTTATTGCGTTTCCGGCGGATGGGGCGTCGCGGCCGGGATCAGCGGTCAATCGCTCCCCGGATCAGGTGATGGGAACGGTGGTCATCCTGCCGGTGATTCGCATCGACCGCATGACCGATGAAACCAACGGCGGCAGTGATCCCGAGCAGGGGACGGCTGCCGGGCGCCGACGCCGCCGACGAGCCCGCTCCTGATTTTTTCGGACACGCCCGATGCAGAAGACGCCGCTCGCGACGCTAGGTCTGGGACGATCGCGTCTTGCTTCGCTTCTTTCGGTGATTTTGCTGGGTACGGCGCTCGCCGCTTGCAGCGGCGGCGACTTTGGCCGCGTGCGTCAGGACGCACGCAATGACGACATGCACCGCTGGATGGGCGCGGAAGCGACCGGCAGCATCGGTCGCCGGCCGTCGCGGTTTCAATTGACCGACAACGAGCGGCAATTGCGCGATCTCGCCTATCCGCTGGTCGAGCCGCCGCATTCGCGGCCGGCCTGGAAGAGTGTGTTCGGCAACTACGACCCGCTGGCTGCGCCATGGCGGCAAAAACCTGCGTTCGATCGCTCCGCTTACGGCCGGTTGCTTCTCGACGAGCCTCACCGCTCTCACGCTTCGCGCTATGCGCAGTTGATCGATGACGTCCGCGATGACATCACCCGTTTCGATCCGTTCTTCAACACCGCCCGGCAGGTCGTCGATCTCGACAGCAAGCGTAACGCCAGCTTGAGGTTGGTATCGGACCTGTCGCCGCGCGAGCGCGCTGACGCCGTTGCGCGCATGGAGGAAAACACGCTGGTCGTGCAATGGGTGCAGCAGTGTCTTGAACAGCGGATCGCATCCTATCGCTGGGCGCTCGAGCATCTGGTGATTCATGCGCCGGACGGGGTGGCGGCTGACGCAGACCGCCTGATCGGGCACCTCGCGGCGTTGACCGCCAGTCCGCCGGTGGCTTCCGCTCCTGTGATCGGCCGCGCCTTGCGTACGCGCGGTAGCGCACATCGCGTTTTCGAACGAAGCCTGTCTTCGGCTCGAGCCCCAAGGATGGATGACCTGTTCGCGTGAAGAGAACGCGTCTGAACAACAATCTATCGTTTCGCTTCCGGCTTCACCACGGGTGGCTCGGTTTGCAGCCGGCATTTTGCGGCGGCGAGAGAGGATCTCGCCTGATCCATCATGCCCGGCTCAGGCGCCAGCGCCTTGAGAACGATCAGCCCTGTCGTCGAGGGGGAATCGATGATGAGACGGTCCGCGGCCGTCACGTCCTCTTCTTCGGGAAGCTCGGCGTGCTGCGCCTCGGTCATCAGGTTGAGTTCGATCACCTTGCGTCCGGCCGAGCGGTCGTTGATGGCGTAATAGGCGACGTTGCTTTGGGTATAAAACGACACCGACGTATACGCCTCGCTCACGGGCGCCGTGAGCTTGATCGATCCGTCCGACAGGTCGTAGCGGCAGATCGCGACGGCGAATGCGGGGTCCATGTACGGCATCAGCGAGTTGGCGGGCTCCGCCGGCGGCAACGGCGTCACGGCGTTGAGCGTGGCGATTTCGGTCAGTCGCGAATAGGCGTCCTGCGAGGCGATCCGCGGCAGCGCCAACACGCTGACGAGATGAACGATCCCGCCAAGCAGAATGCCCCCGACGATCGCGAACAGCAAGCGGATCATGAGCACTTCTCTGTCGTGATGGAAGGCATGGGTGCGTCGCGTCGGGTTCTCGTACCCACCCCGACGGGAGTATCATAGAGACGAAGCATCAGCACATAGCGCTCGATGCCGCCGGTTGGCAGCCAGTTGCCGGCGCGCGCGCGCGACGCCACGTGCACAAGGAATGAGCCATCGGAATTCCGCACGATCTCCTGGCTGGTGAAGCCATAGCGTTGCAGCGAGTTCGCGACCAGATAACCCTTGCGGTCATGGAGCGTCAGCGTCCAGAATCGCGCCGCTGGCGTGATCCCGGCGATGATGACCTCGCATCGGCCATCGAGCGGCCGTTGTGCGTCATCAGCCTTGGCAAGAAATGCTATGCCGTCTCCAGCCCCGATCGGTAGTTCTCCGCTTCGCGCGATTGCGGCGCGCGAGTAGGGATCGATCTCGGCGGATCCGATTCTTGGCCTTGCCGTCCATGCGCCGATGGTCAGCGTGCCGAGATTGGTGCCGCGTGTTGCCGTGATCCAGGTAGCTCCGAGGCCGAGCGCAGTAGCGAGACCGAGGCCCAGCAAGGTGATGACAATCAGCCGCACGGGTTGGCGCTCCGATGTTGAAGTCCAATGATCACTTGTAGATCAAACAAAAAGACGGAGTCTTTTACGGTTTCCATGAAGCGGTGGAGGACTCTAATTTTTGCTTGGCGTCGGGATCGCCCGGTCGCCGGACGCGGTCGCCACGTTCTTGGCCTCACCGCGGGGCGAGGTCGGATCGGTGGCGTCGGAGCGAGCCGGATTGACCGGTTCTCCAGCCGAGGTTTTTCCGATTGTCCTGGCTGCTTCATCAAGCATCTTTTCCACGCGGACCAGGATATCGGCTCCGCGCCTGGTCAGGATAGGCGGGGGGGCCGGGGTTGCATTGTCCTGGCTGGCTGCGGTTCTGGCGGTCATGGCTGCGGTCGGTTTCGCCGGCGTGGCAACACCGGGGATGTCCTTGATCTCGATACCGCGATGCGCGGCCGTCATGATGTCGTGCCAGGTTTGGGCGGGCAGCGCGCCGCCGGTCAGGCGATTGGTCGGTGAGTAGTCGTCATTGCCGTACCAGACACCGCATGCAAAGTTTCCGGTGTAGCCGACGAACCACGCGTCGCGATAAGCGTTGGTGGTGCCGGTCTTGCCGGCGGCGGGAATGCCGTCAAGGATCGCGCGGCGCGCGGTGCCTTCGCTCACCACATGACTCATCATGCCCGCCATGTCCGCGGCGACTGAAGGCGGAATGATTTGGCGCGGTTCGGGACCGTCGCGGTCGTAGCGCCACACCAGATCGCCGGCGCCGGTGCGGACCTCGAGAACCGCGTGGGGCGTCACCGCCTTGCCCTTGTTCGGGAACGTCGCATAGGCGACGGCATGTTCGAGCACATTGACCTCGTCGGCCCCGATCGGCAGCGACGGCGTATCGGGCAGCGGCGTGACGATGCCGAACTTGCGGGCGACCTCGATGATCTTGGCGCGTCCGGCCTTGGCGGGATTCTTCGCGCCCTTGCCGAGCGCGATTGAGAGCTTCACCGGCACGACATTGATTGAGCGCGTCAGCGCCTGGGTCAGCGTCACCGTGCCGGAGTAGGAATGACCATAATTCTGCGGGCACCAGTTGCCGAGGCAGACGGGACCGTCGACGATCTTGGATGTCGGCTTGAAGCCGTTGAGCAGCGCCGTGGTGTAGACATACGGCTTGAACGAGGATCCGGGCTGGCGCAGGGCGTCCGTCGCGCGATTGAACTGGCTCGCGCCGTAATCACGCCCGCCGACCATCGCGCGCACGCCGCCGTCGAGATCCGCGACCACCGTTGCCGCTTGCGTGGCGTGATAGTCGCGGCCGAACTGCCGCAACTGGCTCTCGATCGCCTCTTCCGCCGCGTGCTGCACGTTCATGTCGATCGTGGTGCGCACGACAAATACGCGCTCGGTATAGGAGCGCGGAAAGGTCTCGACCAGCCTGCGCATTTCCTCGAATGCCCAGTCGAGATAATAATTCGGCGAGTTCTCGTCGCGGCGGTCGACCGCGGTGGCGGGGTTGCGCCGCGCGCCGAACACCTGACCTTCGGTCATGAAGCCTGAATCGACCATGTTGTCGAGCACCTGGTTGGCGCGGGCGCGAGCGGCAGGCAGGTTGATGTGCGGGGCGTATTTGGTCGGCGCCTTGAAAAGGCCGGCGAGCATGGCGGATTCGGCGAGATTGACGTCGCGCACCGACTTGTTGAAATAGAAATGCGCCGCGCCGTCGACGCCGAAGGTCCCGCCGCCCATGTACGCCCGGTCGAGATACAGTTTCAGGATCTCGTTCTTGCTCAGTCGGGTTTCCAGCCAGACGGCGAGGAAGGCTTCGTTGACCTTGCGCTCGATGGTGCGCTCATTGGAGAGGAAAAGGTTCTTGGCGAGTTGCTGGGTGATCGAGGAGCCGCCCTGCCGCACGCCGCCGGCTTGCGCGTTGGTCACCACCGCGCGGAAGGTGCCGCCGACGTCGATGCCGAAATGATTATAGAAACGGCGGTCTTCGGTCGCGAGAGTCGCCTTGATCAGGTTGTCCGGAAACTCCTCCAGCGGAATCGAATCATTGTGTTTGATGCCGCGGCTGCCGATCGGATTGCCGTAGCGATCGAGGAAGGTCACCGCGAGATCGGATTTCTTCAGCCAGTCCTCGTCGGCGGTTTCGCGAAACGCTGGCTGCGCCAGCGCCAGCAGGAGGATGAGACCGCCGAGGCCCAGGGTCGCGGCTTCCGACAAGGGCTCGACGAAGATCCAGCGTTTCCAATGGCCGACATAAAAGCGGTCCATGAAAGTTGAGAAGCGCTCATAAAGCTCGCGCGCGCCGACCGCCGAGGAGAACAGGGTCGAATCGATACGCGCGTCGAGATCCAGCATGATATGCCGGATTCGCTTCTTCCAATCGGGGGGCAGGATGTTGCGCACCGGGGCCTGTGATCGATCTGCGGCATGGCGGCGCCTTTGATCCGGGACGCCGCCGCCACCTCATGCAAGAACGTTACGGCAAACCCAAGGCACTCGTGAAGGCGTCTCTAAACTGCTGGAACGACATCCAGGCATCCTCAGGGAAAGCCGGTTTTATTCTATCCGAGCGCGGGTGATAAACCAATGGCCGGCCGCGACGTCAGCCCGGCGCTGCGGCGTCCCTCATCCTATGGCGCGCGCTTGCGCGAAGTGCCGGCGAAGCCCATAGACGGAGATCGGCATTCTTTGGCACAAGCATCGGCGCATTCCATGACTGAACGACCCGCGCAATCCTCGGAACAGAAGGGATTCTTCTGGAAGACCAAATCCTTGGATGAAATGTCGCCCGCCGAATGGGAAAGTCTGTGCGATGGCTGCGGGCGCTGCTGTCTGGAAAAGCTGGAGGACGAGGATACCGGCGACATTTACTTCACGCACGTCTCCTGCCGGCTTCTGGATGCCGGGCTCTGCGCCTGCAAGGATTATCCGAAGCGTTCCGAGCAGGTTCCGGATTGCGTCCGCCTGACCCCGGAAAATGTCCGCACACTGAACTGGCTGCCGCCGAGCTGCGGTTACCGGCTGGTCGCGGAGGGACGCGATCTTTACTGGTGGCACCCGCTGATTTCCGGTGATCCCGATACCGTCCATGAGGCGGGTGTGTCGGTGCGCGGGCGGGTGCGCGGCACCGAGGACGAGATTCCCGATTCCGAACTCGAGGATCACATTGTGCAGTGGCCGGTTCTATTGCCAAAGCGCGCCCGGCTTCGCAAGCCGCCGGGGCGCTGACCGTTCCGATCACAAATTCGCGATCGCGGGTCGGCGATATTTTTCTTTGCCCGTCGCTGTCGGAAGTCGCACCCCACCATTAAATAGCAAGTAGAAAACCGCGGCAGCCTCCGCGCCTTGAGCCAGATCATATTCCGTCCGCATGAATACTTATGAGCGCCTGGGTCGGGGTCCGTCCGGTCCCCCGATTTCGTCCGGCGAAGGCGCGGCACGTCCCGGTTTCGCTGAAGGCGAGGGCGATGCGCCGCCGGTCGTCGTGTCGCCCGCCCAGCCGGGCCGGAGCGAGATCCGCACCATCCTGGTCAGCCTGATGCTGACCATGTTTCTCGCCGCCCTCGACCAGACCATCGTCGCAACCGCGCTGCCGACCATCGGCCGCCAGTTCCACGACGTCACCACGCTGGCGTGGATCATCACGGCGTATCTTCTGGCGTCGACAGCGGTCGCGCCGTTGTTCGGCACGCTGAGCGATATTTACGGCCGCCGCGCCATGATCGTCACCGCGCTTGGCCTGTTCATCGCGGGTTCGGTCCTGTGTGCGCTGGCGCAGAACATGGCGACGCTGATCGTGGCGCGCGGCGTGCAGGGCATCGGCGGCGGCGGCATCCTGCCCTTGGTGCAGACAATCATTTCCGATGTGGTGACGCCGCGGGAGCGCGGCCAGTACCAGGCTTATTTCAGCGGCGTGTGGACCGCGGCCGGCATCGCCGGGCCGGTGCTTGGCGGCGTATTCGCCGAGCACCTGCACTGGTCGATGATCTTCTGGATCAACGTGCCGCTCGGGCTCGTCTCGCTGGCGTTGCTGTTGCCGAAGATGGGCGGCATCCCGGCGTTTCACCGCCGCCGCAAAGTGGACTGGACCGGCGGCCTGCTGTTGATGACGTCGGCTGTGGTATTCATGCTGGTGCTGACATGGGGCGGCAACCGTTTCGCCTGGTTCTCGCGGGAAATCGTCGCCATGCTGGGAATCTCGCTGGTGCTTGCCGCCGTCTTCGTCTGGCACGCGCGCAAGGCGTCCGAACCCTTCCTGCCGCTGTCGCTGATAGGCGGTTCGGTGGTTCCGTATGCGATAGCCGCGAGTGCTCTCGCGCTCAGTGCGATCATCGGGATCACCGTGCATCTGCCGTTGTATTACCAGGCCGTCCATCATCTCGGCGTCAGCGAATCCGGACTGGCGCTGATTCCGATCGCGGCGGTTTCGACCGGCGGCGCGATGCTTGCGGGCCGCGCCATGACGCATACCCTCCATTACAAACGGATCGCGATCGTCGGCACCGCGTTCGCGGCTGTGATGGCCGCGATCATGGCTGCGGTGACGATGCCGCTATGGCCGCTGCTGGCGATGCTCTCGCTGTTCGCGTTTGGTCTCGGCACCATCTTTCCGGTCAGCGTGGTGTCGCTGCAGAATGCGGTGATGCGCGAGCAGGTCGGAACCGTCACCGGCGCGATGAACTTTTTTCGCGCGCTCGCCTGTTCCTTCGTCGTCGCCGCGTTCGCCGCCATCCTGCTGATGACACTGGGAACCGACGCCATGATCGGCCATGAGGGAGGCGGCCGGCTCAGTGCGATCCAGGCGTCGGACCTCACGAGGGCGTTCCGTTACGTGTTCGCCGCCACGGCCGCGATGATGGCCGCCGCCGCGTTGCTGCTGGTGCGAATGGAAGAGCGGCCGCTGGCCGGCCCTTCGGCCTGATCCGCGCGGGGGAGGTTCGTCGCCGGGGACTTTCACAGCTTCACGGAAGCGCTGAAATCTCCAGCCTTTTGATCTGATGCGTTTTCTTCACGCGAACCAGAGGCATAAACGTGATCGATTCCAGTATTTTGAGACGCGGGATGCGGGCGGAAAACCGCACCACGCTTTCCTCATCCCGCCCCGGCTTTAAACATTCGTTGAGGGCGTCGCTTAGGGTCTGGGCAATCTTTCATCTTTAAGTTGCAAAAAGGAACGCGGAAACAATCGCGGGATCCAAACAGCGGAGTTGGGCATTGCGCCGCCTTGCAAAGTTTGCGTCGGAACTTCTGTGGGACACCTCAGGCGCGACGGCGATCGAATATGCGCTGATCGCTTCCGGCATCAGCATCGTCATCGTGGCCGCGGTCAGCGGCATCGGCGGATCGCTGAGGGACCGCTTCGACGCCCTGAACGGCTTGCTGAAATAGGGTCGGGGGCTCCGGTAAAAATTCCTAGGAAAATATACGCACTTATATACTTGACAAAAGTGCATATATTCCTAGATTCGCGTATCGGCTCGAAAGTCGGTTGGCGCGCCCGGAATGTCAGGTTGGTAAGTGCACTGTGAGGGACAGTGCAAGATAATGAGCTATCCGCGATCTCTGCGGGATTTTCGGATTTTCTTTCGCGCCGCCTTATCTTTGTGGGTGCGGTTTGGCCTGACCCCATCAGGGATTTTGGGAAGCAGGCCAAGTTTATCCAAGAGTCCGTAGAGGGATATCCCAGCTTTGTAGATGCGCTGCGCGTCCCTCAGGATTACTTCGACCGAGAGTGGGATTAGTGAGACATCAACGCTCCCGCGCGCCTCAGTGCGGATCATGAACGTCTCGTTGGTAGATCTATCTATCGCGGGAGAATTATGGACATATCCGTTCCTGACCTTAAGGGCGTCGACTAACTCATCTAGCAGGTCTTCCAGATGAATAAGAATGTGCACATCATCGATTCTCAACTCCGCTGCCGCAAGGAACACGTCCTTTCGATGCGGTGTTGTCATGTGGGTTGTCACCGCTGATCCGTATTCGATGTTTACCCCCAAGCAGCCAGCAATCCCACTTTCGATGACGTAGTCAGAATGGGCCGAACATGCTGTAATTAGACCCAAAGCCTCCAAAACGTCTTTCGGTAGGTTGTTCGGATTAAAATCCAGGTCGCGCATGTCAAAAAACTCAAAGAATGAGATGGAAGAGACCAAGCGTCTTATGAGCGCTCTCGTGCGCATGAAGCCAAAGCCGCACGAGGATATGAAGGTTGGAAGGAAGCAAAAAATAAAAAAAACAAAGACTACTCAGAAGTAGTCGGTTTTTGTCCGGCTGTATGTGCGCGGCACTCGGGTGCCGAAGTGATGCATGTTGTTACATCGCTTGCATTCGTACCAGTCTTGCCCCTCGGTATTATGTGAAAATTGAAGGATGCTGATATGTCCCTGTTGATAGCAGGCGGCACACGCGCGATGAATTGGTTCGCCGCGGGCTTCCGATTCTTTCAGCTCGTAGGCGAACGATCCAGCTCCGTAATCTTTAAGCTGATATCGCTGCATTTGGCTTCCTTTTGCTTCAAAGGAAGCCACTTGCTTTTCAAGGTCGTCTACTCGCTTAACCAACGCAAATTGCGCCTCTTGTGCGGAGAGAATCTTTTCTTGAAGCTCTATGACCGCCCCATTGCGAATGGCAGCATCGCTGATGTCCTTCAAAGCCTTCGCCATATCGAAAGCGGTCTTGAGCGCGCTAGCCCCCGCCATTGCCTCGCTTATCATGACGTCTCCTCCAAGCCGCGAATCGATTCGCGGCCTGCTTCTTATAAACGATCTTAGTTAGTCGGCCGGTACGTCAGGCGCTTGCCCTCGATACCTTTGAGGGCCTTCGCCGTCCGTTCCCCATCGCTAATTCCGAGGCCGGAGCGGTTATTATAGCGGAATTGAAATTCCGTCAGATAGCGTTGCAAGTGCTGTTCGCCGCAGAACGTATAAGTTCCGCGCATCCCACGCTTGAACACGCCAAAGAAGTTTTCGACGTTGTTTGTAGTGAAGCCAGCCGCGTTCACGTACTCGCGGCCGCTGTGGTTCATGGTCTGATGGTCGCCAAATTCACCTCCGGTTATGGTGTAGAGCCTGCTTTCGTCAGTCACGAGCGTAGATTTACGGTCAACGTTGGTAACAAGGATTTCGCGAACCTCAGAAGCGCTCACGCCATGGCGAACGTGGAAGGTGCGAGCTTCACCGGTTTCTGCATCGACAAGCGCCACAATGGCAGCTTTGCGTTTTAGGCCCTTTCGGTAAGACTTAGAGCGCTTGGACGTGTTGCCCCAATATGTTTCGTCGGCCTGAATGGCGCTGCCAGAGCCGCCCATAGGGGTTCCACTGGAAACGACCATAGCTTCGCGCAGGCGGTGCATCATGAACCATGCGGTCTTGTAGGTGACGCCAAGGGCGCGATGTATTTCGTGAGCCGAAACGCCGTTCTTGTTTGAGTTCATCATGTGCGCCGCCATCCACCATTTGGTGAGGGGAACTTTGGAGCGCTCAAACACGGTGCCAACGGTCACGGTGAACTGACCTTTGCACTCGTTGCAGTAATACAAGCCGGGACGATGGGATTTCTTCTGTCCTTCGATCTTGGCGAGCTTGTCTTGATCGGAGTTGCCGCAATGAGGGCAGATAGCGCCATCGGGCCAGCGCACCGCCTCAAGGGCTTCGCGGGCCTTGTCCTCGTCGTGAAACATAGGGTTCTGAAAAACGGCTTTGGTCATCGGCTTGCTCCAATGACCCCGTTTTATGGAACCCCGTTACTTTTGTCAAGTATATAAGTAGGAAAATATACCTTGACAGCGTGACGCTCCCGGAGTAGGTTTACGCCATGCTCCACAGTTGCGCCGGAACATCACCGCAGATGTTTCCGGGCTGCCCTGATCATTCCGCTGCTACGCGAGGCTGATGATTAAAGCCATTCGCCGCGCATCATTTTTGCACGGAACCTGATGATGGGGTCAGACGTTGCCCTCATTAAATGTGAGTGTGTTCTATAGCGTTTTCGAGCGAAGTGGGTGGGTATCGGTTCGCGTGAAGAAAACGGGTCAGAACAATAATCGAGAGCTTCGCTTCTGATCCAATCAGAAGCGATAAGTCTTGAAAGAAGTGTATCCCCGGCTTGATCCGGGAATGAACACCGGCCGCGAGAGGGACGCGCGTTCTTATCAGAACATGGAGTTCGCGGTTTCAGGTTCGACGTAGCGCAAAAGCTCCGGGCGCGCGGATCGCAGAGGAGAACCGGCATGATGACGGAAAAACGCCGTCAAACTGCGAAGACATCCATGGAGATACGACTGGCAGAAATTGAGCCTTCCGCTCTTATGCTGTTGACCATCAGCACCGGCCTAGCGTCGCTGATCATTTGCGTGGTTTGGCTCGTATTCGTCCACTAGAGCATGATGAGTTTAGATTTGGTTGTATCCTGCATTGACGAAGTAGTTGGCGCATTCAGCCGGTGCAACGGTTTCGAGGATCGGAGCGATAGCATTGTAGACGGCCTCGGTGGTCCGCTGCGCGGCTTTGCGTAGCCAGTGTTTGAACTTGGCAAAGAACTGCTCGATCGGGTTCAGATCAGGCGAGTATTTCGGCAGGTAGAAGAGCCGGGCACCGGCGGCACGGATGACGCGACGCACGGCGCTGGCCTTGTGCGAGCCGAGGTTGTCCATAATGACGATGTCGCCGTGCCGCAGGGTCGGGACCAGAACCTTCTCGATGTAGAGAAGGAAGGCTTCGCCGTTGATCGGCCCCTCGATGAACCACGGCGCGGTGATGCGATCGTGGCGCAGAGCGGCCATAAAGGTCATGGTCTGCCAGCGGCCATGCGGCACCTTGGCTCTGATGCGTTGACCGCGCGGCGCCCAGCCCCGCAGCGGCGCCATATTGGTTTTGGTCCAGGTCTCATCGATGAACACCAGCCGAGTGGGATCAATCCGATCTCGATACTTGGTCCATTGCGCTCGCCGACGGGCGACATCGGGACGATCCTGCTCTGCAGCAATCAGCGTCTTTTTTTGTAACTGAGCTTCACAGCGTGAACGAACTCCCACATCGTGCGGTAATCGACCTTAAGGCCACGCTCGGCAAGTTCGGCCACCAGCCCGCGCACGGTAAAGTCCTTTCGGCACCGTTGCAGCAGCCATTCGCGGTGCGGCCCCGCAATCTTCTTTGGCCTATAGCCGCCGATCTGGCTTGGCGCGACGCTGCCGGTCTCGTGGAAGCGTTGTACCCAGTTGATCGCCGTGCTGATGCCCACCCCAAACTGGGCCGCAGCCTGATGCCGCGACAGGCCGCCTTTAACGACAGCACGCACTACCCGCTCACGAAGGTCGTTCGAATAGGCTCGTCCCATCCATGCTGGCCTCCTTCCCAGTCAGCATGTTGAATCAGATGAATTCTGATTTGGGAATCTCAATCGATTCAAAATAAACCCATCCCGCTCTAGAGCATTTTCCGGCGAAGTGGATACCGGTTCGCCGCAAGAAAATGCGACCAGACAACCATTTCTAGAGCATGGTCCGATTCAACTTGATCGGATCATGCTCTAGATCACGATGGTTTGGGATCGAATCGATCCACAACCATGAATGTGGTCGATCCCAATATTCTGAGACGCGGGATGCGGGTGGAAAGCCGCACCTCACTTCTCCTTGCCCCGCTCCAGCGAGTTCGACGCAAGGACCGGGACGAAAGAACCGGGAAGTAAGAACTGTCTGACATAAGAACTATCGTTCGAGAGTCTCCGCTCGGGGACGAAGCCCGCGACGGTAGGAAAACTCTGGAGCCTTCCGCGTCTGACGAAATCAGAAGGCGAGGCCATCGGATCTTGATTTAACACGTTTTCTTCAGGTGAGCGGGTATCCGTCCTCCGGTCAAGCCCCGAGGACAGGCTTCGCTTGAAAACGCAGGGCGGCATCGATTCCGCTTGAGGGGGTTCTGGATATTCATGTGTGCGACGCGAACCGGCAAACCGGCACGCAAGCCGGCGGCGGGGCGCGCCGCCTCGCGCGCAAAGCTGATGCCATCAAGAACCAAGGCGTCGGTGGCATCGACGAAAGCGGCGGCGCTTTCGGCTCCCGACAAGCCGCTCGAGACTGTATCGCAATCGAGAGCGAAAAAAACCAAAGCCGAAGCAGCGACAAAGCGGAGCGCGGCCGGCACATCGCCAGCCGGCAAGACACGCGCCGCCGTTGCCGCGCGCAAGGCGACGATCGCCGCCACCACGCGCTACGTGGATGACGCACCCGTCATTCTTGATGAAAACGACGATGCGGCGAAGGCTGGATTGAGCCGGCAGCGCACGCGGCGGACGACCGTTCGGCGCAAGGATCAGCCGAGCCCGCGCATCAAGCGCACCGCGGTGGAGCGCCTCGACGATCCGCCGCCGGCGAGCGGCGCGGTGTTGATCGAACGGGTAACGCGCGCGATCGAACGCGAGTTGTCCCTGATCGAGGTGATCGTCGGCGGCAGTCATTTGAAACCGCAGCAGCGCACCGAGGCCGAGCGCCGCGCCCGCACGCTGGCCAGCCTCGCGCGCACGCTTGGCGAAGTGACGCGGCTGCGCGCCGGTCAGGAGAAGGTGAAGCCCGCCGATGACGACGCCGTGCCCCGCGACCTTGACGAGTTCCGGCGCGCGCTTTCGCGCCGACTGGAGCAAATGGTCGCCCCGCCAGCGACGCCTCCTGCTGGAGAGCATGAGTGAGGCGGAGCTCGGATATCTTGCGCGGCAGTGGGATGTTTTCGCGCATCCGCATCAACGGCCGCCCGAACTCGCGCCGAACGGCGCGCCGTGGCTGATCTGGCTGATGATCGGTGGTCGCGGCGCTGGAAAGACCCGCGCGGGAGCCGAGTGGGTTCGCGCGCAGGCATTGGGCCTGCCGCCGTTCGCCGGCGAAGCGGTGTCGCGCATCGCGCTGGTCGGCGAAACCGAACACGATGCGCGCGAGGTGATGATCGAAGGCGTTTCCGGGCTGCTCGCGGTTCACGCCGCTCACGAGCGGCCGTCATGGTCGCCGTCGCGCAAACGGCTGGAGTGGAGCAACGGCGCGGTGGCGCAGGCGTTTTCCGCCGACGACCCTGAAAGCCTGCGCGGGCCGCAATTCGGCTGCGCCTGGTCCGACGAGATGGCGAAGTGGCGCTACGCGGAGGCTGCGTTCGACATGCTGCAATTCGGCTTGCGGCTGGGATCGCAGCCGCGCCAGCTCATCACCACGACGCCGCGGCCGACCGCGCTTTTGAAACGGCTGATGAACGACCCCGCGAGCGTGGTGACGCGCGCGCCGACGCAGGCCAACGCCTTCAATCTGGCGCCGACCTTCCTGCAAGGCGTGATGGCGCGCTACGCCGGAACGCGGCTCGGACGTCAGGAGCTTGACGGCGAGATCATCGAGGACCGGCCCGATGCGCTGTGGTCGCGTGCGCTGCTTGAGCGATGTCGCGTGAGCGAGGCGCCGCCGCTGCAACGCATCGTGGTCGCGGTCGATCCGCCGGCGAGCGTAACCAGGCGCGCGGACGCCTGCGGCATTGTCGCGGCGGGGCAGGCCGCCGACGGGACTGTCTACGTGATCGCCGACGAGACCGTGGCGGGCGTGACGCCGGCGCAGTGGGCGGCGAAGGCGATCGCGCTGTGGCGGCGATGGGAGGCCGATGCGCTGGTGGCGGAAGTCAACCAGGGCGGCGACATGGTGAAGGCCGTGATCGCGGAGGTCGACGCTTCGGTGCCGGTGATCGCGGTGCGCGCCACCCGTGGCAAATGGCTGCGCGCCGAGCCGGTGGCGACGCTCTACGAGCAGGGGCGCGTCAGGCACGCCGGCAGCTTCGCCGCGCTTGAAGACGAGATGTGCGACTTCGCCCTCACGGGCCTGTCGTCTGGCCGTTCGCCGGACCGGCTCGACGCCCTGGTGTGGGCGGTGACATCGCTGGCGCTGGTATCGCGCGCTCAGCCGCGGGTGAGGGGATTGTGAACGCTGCTCCTCTCTTCGGGTGCGGGGAGAGACAAATAAAGGATCGCCAATGCGCTTGCGCTTCAAAAACATGTTTGCTCCGCCCGAGACAAAAGCCAGTCGCACGGCCAGGCTGCTCGCCTTCGAGAGCGGCGGCCGCGCGCGCTGGACGCCACGCGACTACGCGGCGCTGGCCCGCGAAGGCTATCTGGCCAATCCCGTCGTACATCGCGCGGTGCGGCTGATCGCGGAGAATGTGGCGTCTTGCAGCTACCTCGTGTTCGAGGGCGCGCAGGAACGCGAGGCGCATCCGCTATCGTTGCTGCTCACGCGTCCGAATACGCGGCAGGACGGCGGCGCGTTTCTCGAAACGCTGGTGTCGCATCTGTTGCTGGCGGGGAACGCCTATGTCGAAACAGTCGCGCTCGACGGGGCGGTTCGCGAACTTCACGCGCTGCGTCCCGATCGCATGAAGGTGGTGCCGGGTCCCGAGGGTTGGGCGGAAGCGTATGAGTACAGCGTCGGCGGGCGCAGCGTGCGCTTTGATCAGGCCTCATCCGTCGTGCCACCGATCCTGCACCTGACGTTCTTTCATCCGCTCGACGATCACTACGGTCTTGCGCCGATCGAATCCGCCGCCGTCGCCATCGACACCCATAACGCCGGATCGAAATGGAATAAGGCGCTGCTCGACAACGCCGCGCGGCCGTCCGGCGCGCTGGTCTATGCCGGGCCGGAGGGCGCGGTGCTCTCGGATTCACAGTTCGACCGGCTCAAGCGCGAGTTGACCGATACCTATCAGGGCGCGGTGAACGCGGGCCGGCCGCTGCTGCTCGAAGGCGGACTCGATTGGAAAGCGATGTCGCTGACGCCGAAGGACATGGATTTCCTGGAGGCCAAGCACACGGCCGCGCGCGAGATCGCGCTCGCTTTCGGCGTGCCGCCGATGATGCTCGGTATTCCCGGCGACAACACCTACGCCAATTTCCTGGAAGCCAATCGCTGCTTCTTTCGCCAGACCGTGTTGCCGCTGGCGTCGCGTATCGGCAATTCGTTCGCGCAGTGGCTGTCGCCGCAGTTCGGCGAAAGCATCCGCGTCGTCGTCGACACCGACAAAATGGACGCGCTCGCCGCCGATCGTACGGCGTTGTGGGAACGGGTCAGCGATGCGGCCTTTCTCACGCTCAACGAAAAGCGCGAGGCGGTCGGCTATGCGCCGATCGAGGGCGGCGACCGCTTGGAGTGAACCGTCACTCACCCGCAAGGGGAGAAAAGGCAGAAAGACCGCCATGTCTGATCTTATCCGCATCTTCAGCGATCGCGGCGATCTCGCTCATCTCGCGCTGTTTCTCTGGGCCAGCGCCGCGAGCGCCGGTCTGCTGTTCGCGCTTCGCGAACTGTCGGCGGCCTCGCGCCGCTTTGACGATTTCGTTCGCGAGTTGCAGCGATTCAACCGCACGGCGCATCGCCGCGCCGAAAACATCAAGGAGGATCTCGACTGATGGATACCCTTCACCGCGTTCTACGCTCGTTCGGTACTGAGACGAAATCTTCGCGCGATCATCTCACCGTGTTTCGCGAATTTCTCGCGCATCTCGATCGCGCGCAGCGCAATCCCCCCGCGGCCCGCGCGCCTCGCGCGAAATCTCAAACGCGACGCAAGCCGGTGAAGCGCGGCCGCAAGGGATGACGTTCATCCGGTAACGTCCGGCGCGCCACGCGCCGTCTTCAAATTCAAGAATTCCACTCCCTTGCCCGCTGCGAGGCCGATCATGCACGCTCCGTTGTCATCCGTGTCCCGCCTGTCGTTCTTCAGCGATGGCATGGTCGAAGGTTATGCCAGCCTGTTCGGCGAGATCGATCAGGCGCGCGACATGATGATGCCCGGTGCGTTCACGCAGACGCTGAAAACGCGGGGGCTGCGCAGGATCCCGATGCTGTTCCAGCATGATCCCGCGGAGCCGGTCGGCGTCTGGCTCGAACTGCACGAGGATTTTCGCGGCCTCTGGGCGCGGGGAAAGCTGATCCCCGACGTGACGCGCGCGCGCGAGTTGCTTTCTTTAGTCGAGGCCGGCGCGGTGGATGGACTGTCGATCGGCTATCGCACCGTGCGCGGCCGGATCGAGCCGCGCACGCGCGTGCGTCATCTCCATCAGGTCGATCTGTGGGAGATTTCGATCGTCACCTTCCCGCTGCTGGCGGGAGCGCGTGTCCGCGCCGTGAAGCAGGCGACGCCCCCGTCGCCGCGCTCGCGTGCGCGGACACAGGCCGAGCGCGAATGGCGGAGCATGAGGCAGGCCGCGGATGAACCGGCGCCGTCGCTCCGCCCGCGCCCGGTGGTGACGTCGCTGCGTGGCAGGGAAGGACGACGCGTGGCGCTGTGCGGCGCGATGCGCGCGCCGCTGGCGGGAGCACGCTGATGACAAGTCATGAAAGTGCATTCGAAGCGGCTCAGCGCGCGTGTTGGATGCGGCCTGACGCCTACAGATGGATCCGGCCGGACGCCGTGCGCTTTCTCGCTCCCGGCACCGATCCTCGCGAGGTCTATCCGGCGCTTCAACGCAAGTTCAATCCGGACCAGCCGCGTGTCCCCGCCGGCAATCCGGACGCGGGCGGTGGACGGATGGCGGCGGTGGCCGTCTCGAGCAGATTCAATATCGGCCGAGCAAGCGACCCACTGACCTGCTGGAAGAGCGCAGCCTGGGTGGCCACGCCATCGAAAGGCATGTCGGCCTGAGCAACGCTTCTCTTTTGAAAGCGGTTAACGATGCGGCCAGTTACGCTCGCCGGAACGGCTCGGCGTCCGGTTTGAGGGAAGGTTCCTTTCCCTCGCTGGAGGCGGCGAACAAGCTGGTCAATTCGACGATTGTGCGAAATCCGGACAAGGTTGATAAAGTCGTCAGCGGGCTTTCAGGGAAGGAGAACCTTGACGCCATATTCGGTTCGCCGACCGGGAGCGAGGCCTATGCGGCGACCGAGCACTCGCAGCCTTATATCAGGGAAACTTACGGTGTCCGGGTCGTGATCGTGCGTGATCGCAGGAGTAAAAAAGGTACAGGGTTGAGACCGCGTTTCCGCAGAATTTGGAACGTTAGCCTATGGCGAGATATAAAATCCAAGTTTGCATCGCGCCAACGGATATTCAGATGTATCTGCAGTGGCGTGACGAGCGCGAGTACTGGCTGGGACGGAAGTTCCTTGCCGAGATTGACGATTATCCGGAATCTCAGCGCCAACAGGATCCCAGTCATATCGAATGGTATTATCTGAACGAAGACCAGTTCGAGAAATTGACGAAGTTTCGCAAGGAACTACGCGCGAAACGCAAGGGCCGTTAGACACGCGTTCGCCTGGCTGATGTCGGTCTCGTCGGTGGGCGTATCGGATCACCGCTTGAACGCCAGCCCCAGCGTGAGACCTGCGATGGCTCCGATGCAGATCGCCGCGCCGCCGGCGGCCATGGTCCAGTTCAGAAGATAAAGCGCTATCGACAACATCGTTTTGTCGCCGTGGACGCTCGTCATCAAAAAGGATGACGCAAACGTTGCCAGCAAAACGACGCAGGCTGCGATCCCGATCCAGGCGGCGCCTCGCCTTGAGGGCCGCATCGCAAACCACGCGCTGGCGGTCGCGGCGACGGCCAGGGTTATCCAGACAAAGATCAGAAATCGCATGGTTCGCCTCGACGTGCTGCTGCCGTTGCCGGGAACCACTCTATAGCGTTTGCGAGCGAAGTGGAATCCGGTTCGCGTGAAGAAAACGCATCAGAACATAAAGCTGAATCTTTCACTGTTTCCATGAAGCGGTGAAGGACTCCAGCGCACGAGCGCGCTCAGGTCTCGGGCTTCAGGCAAATCTCGAATTTCGAAAGGATCTTGAGTCCCCAGACACCGCGGGGCGGCGGAATTATTCTGACCAAGGAGAGAATGAATGGACTTCGATATCACCGACATGGCTCCGGAGCATAAGTCCGGAGGCGCCGTCCGCGGCGGCTATGACGACTTTCGCGTCACCTTCGAGGAATTCAAGGCGGCCAACGACGAACGCCTGGCGCGGCTGGAGCAAAAGCGCGGCGACGTGCTGCTGGAGGAGAAGGTCGATCGCATTAATGCCGCGCTCGACGCCCATCACAGGCGCATGGATGAACTTGCGCTCAAGCATGCCCGCCCGGCGCTCGAAGGCCGCTCCGGTATCGTCGGCGGCGCGGCCGCTCTCGAACACAAAAGCGCCTTCGAGGCTTATGTGCGGGGCGGCGAGACCGGCGCCTTGCGCGCGCTGGAGACCAAGGCGATGTCGGCCGGCTCCAATCCGGATGGGGGCTATCTCGTTCCTGTCGAACTGGAGCACGAGATCGGGCAGCGGCTGGCGGCGATCTCGCCGATCCGCGCGCTGGCGTCGGTTCGCACCATCTCGGGCAACGTCTACAAGAAGCCGTTCATGACCGCGGGCCCCGCCACGGGGTGGGTCGGTGAGACGGATTCGCGGACGCAAACCACCTCGCCGACGCTGGATGCCCTGAGCTTTCCGGCAATGGAGCTTTACGCCATGCCGGCGGCGACCGCGACGCTGCTCGATGATTCCGCCGTCAACATCGACGAGTGGATCGCGCAGGAAGTTGAGCTGACATTCGCGGTTCAGGAAGGGGCTGCGTTCGTGAACGGCGACGGCACCAACAAGCCGAAGGGCTTTCTGCAATCCGAAACCGTCGCCAACGGCTCCTGGGCGTGGGGCAAGCTGGGCTTCGTCGCCAGCGGCGGCGCGAGCGGCTTTGCGTCGTCCAATCCTTCCGATGCGCTGGTCGATCTCGTCTATGCGCTGAAGGCAGGCTATCGCCAGAATGCCGCGTTCATCATGAACCGCAAGACGCAGGCCGCGATCCGCAAGTTCAAGGACACCGGCGGGTCCTATCTGTGGCAGCCGCCGGCGCAGGCTGGCGGGCGCGCCTCGCTGATGACCTTCCCGCTGGTCGAGGCCGAGGATATGCCGGATGTCGCCGAGAATTCGCTGTCGATCGCGTTCGGCGATTTCCGTCGCGGCTATCTCGTGGTGGACCGCGCCGGCGTCCGCGTGCTGCGCGATCCGTATTCGGCCAAGCCCTACGTGCTGTTCTACACGACCAAGCGGGTCGGCGGCGGCGTGCAGGACTTCGACGCCATCAAGCTGATGAAGTTCGCGGCGAGCTGAGAAGGTCGCCGCTCCTGCATCATGCGTCATGGCCGGACAAAAGCGCGAAGCGCGTCTTCGCGGCAGGTCCCGCGCATGACCTGAAAACTAAGCGGCGCGCTTCTCTGGCGCGCCGTTCTGCGTTTTGGACGCATTCTTCATCAAGGACATTTTCGATGCCATCGCATCATGAGGCCTGGCTGCGCCATCAGCAATCGCGATGGCTGCGGCCAGATGCGGCACGCTGGGTTCGTCCCGACGCCGCGCGATTTCTTCCGCCTGGCGCGGATGTCGCCAAAGCGTTTCCCACGCTGGCGCGCAAATACAATCCAAACCAGCCGCGCGTGCCGGCCGGCAATTCCGACGGCGGGCAATGGACAGATGGCGGCGCAGGCAGCCTCGGCCTCTTTCAGATCACGCCGCGTAACAACGCGGTCGACGGTGTGCAACTCGCGGGAGATTGGCGGCCGGATGACGGCCCTCCACCGATTCCGCCGAAAAGACCCGAGACCACCGAAGGGCGGATGAGGTTTGTTCGTCAAGCTGCCAAGTGGCTGCGCGTTGTCGGTCGCCTGTCGCCGGCGGCGGATGTTTTCATCGGAGCGCTGGATCAGGCTGAGGACCTGAAGCGCATGACCAACGTTATCAAGACAGCCAACGATCCACCCGGAACACTGGGAGAGTTGCAGGCGCGAGCACAACTGCCCAGTGAGGCCGGATATGAGGATCATCACATTGTCGGTCAGTTCGCTCAAAACAGACAACAGTTCGGCGACGAACGAATTGACAGTTGGGGAAATACAGTGCGAATTCCTACGTTGAAGCATCTGGACATCAACGGATGGTACTCTACGCCTAGTCCTGATTATGGAGATTTATCGCCAAGAGACTATCTTCGCGGCAGGGCCTGGGACGAGCAAATGCAGTAAGGATTGAAGATCTTGCGCAGCAAGGGGGTGCTCAAGTGATGACACCCGTTCAATCGGACGGCGCCCGAGTACAAGGTCTCATCGCGCGGTTCGCCGAGATCGGTATGGCGCAATATGATGCGATTTATGTGATCAACACCATCAAATACAATCGCCTGTATGCGGAGATGAAACGTGTATGGACCGAGCTAAAAGAGATGCCTGGGGATCAACGCACGGCGCTATTGCCGCTGCTGTCGCACACGAATGTTCAGGTCCGGTTGATGGCGGCTCATTCTCTTCTCGCTCTTTATCCCGGTTTAGCTCGTCGCACTCTGGAAACTATCCGCGATTCAGGTATCGAGCCGCAAAATGGGTCGGCGGCGAACGCAATCAGACGACTCGATGAGGGAAGCTATGTTCCAACGTAATGCCTCCCGAGGCTGGTTGCGAACACCATCATATTGTCGGGCAGTTCGCACAAAACAGGCAGCAATTCGGGAGCCTGCGGATTGACAGCCCTGAAAATACGGTGCGGATTCCTGTCGTGAAGCATCTCGACATCAACGGTTATTATTCAAGGGCCAACGAGCAATATGATGGTCGGTCGCCCAGAGATTATCTTCGCGGCAAGAGTTGGGACGAGCAGACACGTGAAGGACTAAAAATCCTGCGCAAAAATGGGGTGCTCAAGTAATGATATCTGTTCAGCCGAATGCTCTTGTGAAGAACCTTGTTGCGCAATTCGTCGAGATCGGCGTCGCGCAATATGATGCGATTAATGTAATCGACAACGCTATGTATAACCGCTTGTACAAAAAGATGGAGCGTATAAGGGCAGAGCTAAGAAAGATGCCTGGCGATCAGAGGAGGGCTCTGTTGCCGCTACTCTCCCATCCGAACGTACAGGTTCGATTGAAAGCCGCCCACTCTCTATCTTGCGCTCTATCCCGATTTGGCCCGCAGTGCTCTTGAAAGTATCTGCGATTCCGGCATAGAGCCACAAAATGGAGAGGCTGCAATGGCACTCAGTGGGCTCGATGAGGGAAGCTATATTCCAAGGTGAGGAGCGGCTCGTTTTCATATCCCCGCGCCCCAGCTTCGCGCCGTTCTCAAAATCCAGTCGCGGTAGAGCGCGAGCGGCGTGACGCCGGTGAGGCCGCCGCAGCCTGACGCGTTGTTCGCGCCCGTCGACCAGCTCACCACACCGACGATGACGCCGCCGGAATCGAGCATCGCGGGCGCGCCGGAATCGCCGGTGCAGGCGCCAAGGCCGGCGCGCGAGTTGTTGGTTGCGGGATCCGTCAGGCGGATCTGCAAGGTGCCGGGTTTCCCGGTTACGGCAAGACTCGCGGCCCGCGCCACGCCGCCGCTGCGGCCGTCGCCCGGCGTCGCGACGCCCATGCCGACGACGGTGAGGCGCTGACCGACATTGATCGGCATCAGCGCGCCGCCGATCCGAACCGGCTGCACGGCGAGCGGCGCTGCGAGTTGCAGCAAGCCGACGTCGGCGGTGGCGCGGTGCGCGAGCACGCTCTGCGGGTTGAACTGCGGATGCACGGCCGCTCGCCTGATATCGAGCAGGCGCGGCGGCTGGCTCCCGTAGTCCACCATCTTGGTGGCGACGCCGGGCGCGATGCAATGCGCGGCGGTGAGGATGATATCACGCGCGATCAGCGTGCCGGTGCAGGAGTTGCCCTGTGAACCGACGATGGTGACGACCGCGTTCGCCAGCGCGGGCGAGGGCGCGCTCCCGCCGCCGACCATAGCGGACGCGGGTGAAAGGGCCACGAGGATCAGCATCGCGGCGATGCCGTTGCGAATGAAGAACGTCATCGGCGGACACAAGCCCGCCGGCTCCCGCCTGTCAACGTCATGGCGCCGGCGTTTCCGACACTCTGCGGCGTATCGCGTCAGAGCGCGCCGCACCCTGTCAGGCGCAATAAAAAGAGGATATCCCATGCCATCGATACTTCTGACCGGTCCCGCGGTCGAACCCTGGTCGGTCGAGGAGGCCAAGAGTTTCCTGCGGGCCGAGAACGATGACGATGACGCGGTGATCGCGTCGCTGATCGCCGCCGCGCGAAGCCATGTCGAGGCGATGACGCGCTGCGCCCTGATCGCGCAGACCTGGCGCTTCGTGCTGGACCAGTGGCCGAAAGACGGCCGCATCAGGCCGGGCCGGGGACCGTTGCGGACGCTCGCCGCGGCGCGCGTTTATAACTCGGCGGGGATCGCCACGCCGATCGATGCCGGGACGTTCGTTCTCGACAAGGCGGCGGGCGTGATCGCTTCATCCGTCTGGGTGTTTCCGGGGCGCGCCAGCGGGGGCATCGAACTCGATATCGAGATCGGATTCGGCGACGCCGCTTCCGATGTGCCTGACGTGTTGCGCCACGCGGTGCGGACGCTGGTCACGCACTGGTATGAAAACCGCGGTCTTGTCGCCATTGGCCAGAGCGTCGCGATGATGCCGGCCAGCGTCAGCGCCATGATCGCGAGCTATCGCGTGCACGCGCTCTGATCGCCTTCGCTCTCTCGGAAAAGGACATCACCATGACCAGCGCCAATGCAGCGCTCCGCGCCGCCGTTCACGATGCGCTTGCGGCCGACAGCGGCCTTCATGCGCTGCTCGGCGGCAAGCGGGTCTATGACGAGCCGCCGCGCGGGGCGCTGTTGCCCTATGTCGCGATCGGTGAGGCGCGCGTGACCGACGTGTCGGTGGACGAGGGGCCGACGCAGGAGCATCAGATCACGCTTCATGCGCGATCCCGTCGGGGCGGTCAGAGCGAGGCGCACGCCATCGCCGGCGCGGTGTTGCAGGCTCTCGACGATGCGTCGCTGACGCTCGCCGCTCACCGGCTGGTCAATTTCCGTTTCTCGGTCGCCGATATCCGGCGCGAGTCCGATGGCCGTACCTATCACGCACAGGTGCGATTTCACGCCGTGACCGAACCCACAACCTGATCGCAAAGGAGGCGTCATGGGCGCACAGAAGGGCAAGGACCTGCTTCTGAAGATGAGCGACGGCTCGAGCTTCGTCACGGTGGCGGGGCTGCGCAGCCGCAGGATCGCGTTCAACGCGGAGATTGTCGATGTCACGGATGCGGAATCGACCGACCGCTGGCGCGAGTTGCTCGCGGGCGCGGGCGTCAGGCGTGCGTCGGTATCGGGACGCGGCCTGTTCAAGGACGCGGCGTCAGACGCCCTGGTGCGGCAGGCTTTCTTCGATGGCGCTATCAAATCGTGTCAGGTGGTGGTGCCGGACTTCGGCGCCATCGAGGGCATGTTCCAGATCGCGAGCCTCGAATTCGCGGGCGAGCACAATGGCGAGGTGACGTTCGATCTCGCGCTCGAATCCGCCGGCGCGTTGACGTTTACGGCGCTGTGAGACGGAAGGATTCAGATGCCCAACAAATATCGTGGTGAGATCGGCGCAGAGCTTGGCGGGCGGCATCGCACGTTGGTGCTGACGCTTGGCGCGCTGGCCGAGCTTGAATCCGCATTCGGCGCCGGCGACCTGATGGCGCTCGCGGAGCGTTTCGGTTCGGGCCGGGTGTCGTCGCGCGATCTGATCCGCATCATCGGCGCGGGCCTGCGCGGCGCGGGAGAGGCGGTCAGCGACGACGATGTGGCGGTGATGACGGTCGAGGGCGGCGCGGCCGGCTTCGTGAGGATCGCGGCTGGTCTGATCAGCGCGACCTTCGACGAAAGCGTCGCTCCATGAAGCCGTTTCCGTGGGCGGCGGCGATGGGCTTCGGCTTCGGCGTGTTGCGCCTTGCGCCGGATGTTTTCTGGCGGATGACGCCGCGCGAACTGGCGCAGGCCGTTCACGCGATCCGGGGACCTGCGACCACGCCGCTGGCGCGGGGTGAACTCGACGATCTGCTGGCGCGTTTTCCCGATGCGCCGCGCAAGGGAGAATCCGATGACTGACGACCCGAGTCTGCATGAGACCTCGCGCACGCTTGACGATCTCACGGTGAGGACACAGGCGCTGACCACCAGCGCGGGCGGCTTCGCGCGAGCGATGACGCAGGCGTTTTCGTCTTCGGTCAGCGGCGGCAAACAGTTCGACGACGTGCTGAAGACGCTGGCGCTGCGGGTCTCGAGTCTTGCCGTGACGGCGGCGTTCAAGCCGCTGACGGCAAGCCTCACCAGCGGCATCTCCAGCCTGTTTTCCGGACTCGCCGGCAGCATCGGCTCGTTCGGCGGCGTGCAGGCCCATGCTCTCGGCGGCATCAAGCCGTTCGCGGCCGGCGGCGTGATCGGCGCGCCGAGCTATTTCCCGATGATGGACGGCGGCGTCGGCCTCGCCGGGGAGGCGGGACCGGAAGCGATCATGCCGCTGTCGCGCGGGCCGGACGGCCGGCTCGGCGTGTCCGGCAAGGGCGGCGGCAACAGCATCACGGTGCAGATCGCGACGCCGGACCTCGACAGCTTCCGCCGCTCCGAGAGTTACATCGCGGGCCAGATCGCGCGGGCGGTCGCGCGGGGACAGCGGAGCCTGTGACGCATGACCAGCTTCCATGAAGTGCTGTTTCCGCTCGATGTCGCGCTGAAGAGCGCGGGCGGGCCGGAGCGGCGCACCGACATCGTGAGTTTCGGCTCGGGCCGCGAGGCGCGCAACGCGCGCTGGGCGCAGTCGCGGCGACGCTTCGACGCCGGTTACGGCGTCAAGACGCTGGAGGCGTTGCAGGCCGTTGTCGCCTTCTTCGAGGAGCGGCGCGGCAGGCTCTACGGCTTTCGCTGGCGCGACCGGCTGGATAGCTGTTCCGCTGCGACCGGCAGCGTTATCTCGCCGCTCGATCAGGTGATCGGGATAGGAGACGGAACGGCATCGACGTTTCAGTTGATCAAGACATATGGCGACGCTTTCGCGCCTTATGCGCGCGCGATCGGAAAGCCCGTGAACGATAGCGTGCGCGTCGCGGTCGCCGAGAGCGAGGTATCGGCGGGATCGGCCTTCACCTGCGACGCCACCACCGGCGTCGTGACGTTTCTCCCCGAGCATACGCCGCCGCCGGGAGCGGTTGTCACCGCCGGATTCAAGTTCGACGTGCCGGTGCGGTTCGACACCGACTATCTCGAAGTCGATCTCTCGACCTTCGCCGCCGGCGCTATTCCGAAAATTCCGCTGGTGGAGATACTGCCGTGAGAAGCATTCCTTCCGCGCTTCAGGCAAAGCTCGACTCCGGCGCGACCACGCTGGCGCGCTGCTGGATCGTGACGCGGCGCGACGGCGTCGTGCTCGGCTTTACCGATCACGACCGCGATCTGACGATCGGCGGCGTCCTCTGCCGCGCCGCCACCGGCTTCACCGCGTCGGAAGCCACCAGCCGTTTCGATCTCGCTGTCGATGGCGGCGAGATATCGGGCGCTTTCTCGGATGATTCCCTGAGCGAGGCCGATCTTGCCGCCGGCCGTTACGATGCCGCCGGGGTCGCGACCTGGCTGGTCGACTGGAGCGACGTCTCGCTGAGGATCCTGATCGCGCGCGGCACGATAGGAGAGGTCCGGCGCGAGGGGGCCGCCTTCACCGCGGAACTGCGCGGGCTTGCGGATGCGCTGGCGCAGGACAGCGGACGCCTGTTCACGGCGCGGTGCGGCGTCGATCTCGGCGACGGGAAATGCCGTGTCGATCTGGCCAGCTCGGCCTTTCGCCGCAGCGGGACGGTTACGGCCGTCGAGGGAACCTCGATCGTTGCGGTTTCCGGACTTTCCGGCCTTGCCGCCGGCTGGTTCACGGCGGGGCGGTTGAACTGGACCGGCGGAGCCAACGCCGGCCTCGCGATCGAGGTCAAGCAGCACCGCGTGGTCGCGGGCGTGGTGCGCCTGTCATTGTGGCGGGCGATGGCGGAGCCGATTGCCATCGGCGACAGCTTCGTGGTCACCGCCGGTTGCGACAAGAGTTTCACGACCTGCCGCGACCGCTTCGCCAACACCAGTAATTTTCGGGGTTTCCCCCAAATTCCCGGCAACGATTTCGTCGTCAGCTATCCGCTGCCGGGTTCGCCCGATAACGGCAACGGCAGCAAGGCACTGTGAAGGAGCCGCTCGTGAGTTGTGTTTGCTCGACCCGCGCGGCCATCGTCGCCGAGGCGCGCGGCTGGATCGGCACGCCCTATCGGCATCAGGCCTCGCTCAAGGGCGTCGGCTGCGATTGCCTCGGCCTGGTGCGCGGCGTCTGGCGCAACTGCATTGGCGATGAGCCGGAAACGCCGCCGCCCTATGCGCCGGACTGGGCCGAGGCAAAAGGCGACGAGACGCTCGCCGCGGCGGCGCTGCGCCATCTCGTTCCCGTCGCGCGCGACGGCTTCGGGGCGGGCGACGTGCTGCTGTTCCGATGGCGTGACGGGTTCGTCGCCAAGCATGTCGCGATCGCATCGAGCGAGCACGCCATGGTCCATGCGCATGACGGCGCGGCTGTCTGCGAAATCGCGATCGCGCCGTGGTGGCGGCGGCGGCTGGCTTACGCATTTCGTTTTCCCGGAGTCTCGGACTGATGGCAGCGCTGGTTCTTTCCGTCGCAGGCGGCGCCGCGGGCGCGTTGTTCGGGCCGGCAGGCGCGATCGCCGGGCGTCTCGCCGGCGCGCTGATCGGCAACGCCGTCGATCGCAAGCTGTTCGGGCCCGGCAACCGGACGATCGTCGGTCCGCGTCTCGCCGATCTCGATGTGATGGCCTCGACCGAGGGCGCGCCGATTCCGCGCGTCTACGGTCGCGCGCGGCTGTCGGGACAGGTGATCTGGGCGACGCGGCTGGAAGAGGTCGTCAGCAGCGAAACCTCGTCGTCCGGCGGCAAGGGCGGCGGCCTGTTCAGCGGACCGAGCACGAGGACCACCACTTACAGCTATTTCGCCAACTTCGCGGTCGGCCTTTGCGAGGGCGTGATCGGCCGTGTCGGGCGGATCTGGGCCGACGGCAGTCCGCTGGATGTTTCCGGCCTGACCTTCCGGGTCCATCGCGGCACCGAGGATCAGGCTCCGGATGATCTGATCGTCGCAAAGGAAGGGGCGGGCCGCGCGCCCGCCTATCGCGGGCTCGCTTATGTCGTGTTCGAGCGGATGCCGCTGGCGAAATTCGGCAACCGCATTCCGCAGCTTTCGTTCGAGATCATCCGCCCCATAGGGCAGCTCGAACGGATGGTGCGCGCCATGACGCTGATTCCCGGCACCACCGAGTTCGGCTATGAGCCGTCCGCCATGACGCGATCGACCGGTCCGGGTCAGTCGGAGCCGGAAAACCGGCACGTGGCGAACGCCGAATCCGACGTGATCGCCGCGCTCGACGATCTGCAGGGTGCGTGCCCGAACCTCGAAAGCGTGGCCGTGGTGGTGGCGTGGTTCGGATCGGACCTCCGCGCCGGAAGCTGCGTCGTGCGTCCGGGCGTCGACAGCGCGGGCAAGATCACGCGCGGCGGCGACTGGTCGGTGGCCGGGGTGACGCGGGGAAGCGCTTATGTGGTGTCGCAGGTCGACGGTCGTCCGGCGTTCGGCGGCACGCCCTCGGACGCCAGCGTGAGGCATCTGATCGCGGAGCTGAAGGCGCGCGGCCTCAAGGTGACGTTCTATCCCTTCGTGATGATGGATCTTCCCGCCGGCAACGGCCTGACCGACCCCTGGAGCGGAGCCTCGTCGCAGCCGGCCTATCCCTGGCGTGGCCGCATCACCTGCGATCCCGCGCCTGGGCAGCCAGGCTCGCCGCAAGGCACGGCGACGGCGGCGGCGCAGGTCGCCAGTTTCTTCACCGGCGGTAGCTGGAACTATCGCAGGATGATCCTGCATTACGCGAACCTCGTCGTGTCCGCCGGCGGCGTCGACGCGTTCCTGATCGGCTCTGAATTGCGGTCGCTGACGCGCGTACGCTCGGGGGCCGGCGTCTATCCCGCCGTCGATGCGTTGGTGACGCTCGCGGCGGAGGTGAAATCCATCGTCGGTTCATCGACGGTCGTGACCTATGGCGCGGACTGGACCGAGTATGGCGCGGATGTCGTTGACGCCGGCGCGTCCGAGGTTCGCTTTCCGCTCGATGCGCTGTGGGCGTCCAGCGCGATCGACGCCGTGGGGATCGACTATTACATGCCGCTCGCGGACTGGCGCGACGAGGCGGGGCATCTCGACTTTCACATCGCGGCCTCGACCTACGATCTCGGCTATCTCGCGGGCAACGTCTATGGCGGCGAGGGATTCGATTGGTATTACACCGATGGAACGGCGCGCGCCGCGCAGACCCGCACCCCGATCACCGACGGGCTCGGCAAGCCCTGGACGTTCCGCGTCAAGGACATCAGGTCGTGGTGGTCGTCGGCGCATCATGAGCGGGTCGGCGGTGTCGAAGTTTCAAGCCCGACCGCGTGGGTGCCGCAAAGCAAGCCGGTCTGGCTGACCGAAGCCGGCTGCCCGGCGGTGGACAAGGGGGCCAACCAGCCGAACGTGTTTCCCGATCCCAAATCCTCGGAAAACTTCCTGCCGTATTTTTCGAGCGGCAGCCGTGACGACCTGATCCAGCGCCGCTATCTGCAAGCGCTGCTCGGCAAGCTGGATCCCTCGTTCGGCGCGGCGGACGCCGACAATCCCGTCTCTTCGATCTACGGGAAGCGCATGATCGAGCCGTCCGCGATCTACCTTTGGACCTGGGACGCGCGGCCCTATCCGGCGTTTCCCGCCGCCACGGAGGTCTGGAGCGACGGACCGAACTGGCAAACCGGGCACTGGCTCACCGGCCGTCTCGGCGCCGCGCCGATGGATGCGCTGGTGCAGGCGCTGCTCACCGATAGCGGCGTCACAGGCGCCGACACCTCGGCGCTGCGCGAATCTTGCGACGGCTACGTGGTCGACCGGCCGATGTCGCCGCGGGCCATGATCGAACCGCTCGCCGGGGCTTATGCTTTCGATGCGTCCGCGGCGGACGGAACGCTGTGCTTCGTTTCGCGGGGCGGCGCGCCGGTCGCGGAATTCGCGGAAGGCGACCTGGTGCTGACGAATGGCGGCGGGCTGGCGCAGCTCACGCGCGCGCAGGAAACCGAACTGCCGCGCGAAGCGCGCTTCAGTTTTACCGACGGGACGGTGGATTACAGGCGATCCGCGGTGACGTCACGGCGTCTGGCCGGCGGATCAAACCGAAGCGTTCACTCCGATCTGGCCGTCGTCGGCGATGACGCGGCGATGGCGCGCCGGGCCGAGATCTGGCTTCAGGATTTGTGGGCGGGCCGCGAAAGCGCCGCGTTCTCGCTCGGCCCGCGATGCCTGTCGCTGACGCCGGGTGATGTCATCGCGGTGACGATCAACGGGCGGCGGCGGCTGTTCGAAATCAGCGCGCTGCTCGATGCCGAAGCGCGGCAGGTTTCAGCCCGCAGCATCGATCCCGAGGTGTTCTCCGTGCCGCTGTCTGTTCCGCGGCCGACGCGACCCGCGATTCCGGCGGCGCTCGGGCCGGTTCAGGTTTCGGTGCTCGATCTGCCGATGATCGAACCATCGGAGCCGCCGATCCTGACGCGGCTCGCGGTGTTCGCAAAGCCGTGGCCGACGTCGGTGACGGCCTGGACTTCATTCGACGGCGCGGGTTTTCAGCCGGCCGCGATCATTCCGGCACCCTCGACATCGGGCGAAACGCTCGATCCGCTGCCGGCGGGGCCATCGGGGCGATGGGACCGGGGCAACGCCGTGCGCGTGCGTCTCTATGGCGGCGCGCTCACCTCTGTATCCGATGCGCGCGTGCTCGCCGGGGCCAACGCGGCGGCGGTGCAGAACCCGGACGGTGACTGGGAGGTCTTGCAGTTTGCTCATGCGGAGCTGGTGGACGGCGGCGTTTATAAATTGTCGCGCCTGCTGCGCGGGCAGGCAGGCAGCGACCATGCCATCGCCGACGTGTTGCCGCCGGGCGCGCCATTCGTTCTGCTCAACACGCGTCTTTCGCCGCTGGCGAAAGGATTGGGCGCGCTGGATCGTCCGATCCTGGTGCGGCTTGCCGCCGCCGGACGCGCCCATGACGACCCCACGGCCGTCGCGCTGACGGTGACGCCGCGCGCGACGGCCCTGCGGCCACTGTCGCCGGTGCATGTAAAGGCGGTCCGCGAGAGTGGCGGCGTTCGCATCTCGTGGATTCGCCGGACCCGCATCGACGGCGATGGCTGGAGCGGCGAGGTGCCGCTCGGCGAGGATGTCGAAGCCTATACGCTCGATGTTTTCTCGGGCGGCGCGATCGTGCGCAGCATCGCGTGCGGCGCGCCGGAAGCGTTCTACCCCGAGGCCGACGAACTGGCGGATTTCGGTGCGCCTCAGGCAAGCCTGCATCTTCGCGTCGCGCAAATCTCGGCGACCGTCGGCGCGGGTCACCCCACTGAGCTTACTCTCACCCTCTGAGTTGCCATGACAGACACACCTAATCTCGGGTTGCCGTATATCGACGGCAGCCAGGCCCAGAAGCACGTCACTCACAATGAGGCGCTGCGCATACTCGACGCGGCGATCCAGATCGGCGTGCTCGATCGGACGCTCACCACGCCGCCGTCGAGCCCGGCGGCGGGTGAACGGTACGTCGTCGCAGGCGGTGCGACCGGCGATTGGGCCGGGAAGGATGATGCGATCGCGACCTGGCAGGACGACGCCTGGGCGTTCCTTACGCCGAAGGCGGGATGGTGCATCTGGTCGGCGGCGGATGAGAGCCTGTTCGTGTTCGACGGCTCCGCGTGGCAGGGCGCGGGTGGCGCTGCTTCGCTCGACAGCGTTGCGCAGCTCGGCGTCAACGCCGCCGCCAGCACGCCTAATCTGCTGACGGTCAAATCCAACGCCGCGCTGTTTGCAGCCATCGACGCCGTCGATGGCGGCACCGGCGACGTGCGGCTTCAGGTCTCGAAGGAGGGTTCGGCCAACACGGCGTCAGTATTTTTCTCGAACGGCTTTTCAGGACGGGCCGAGTTCGGTCTTGTCGGGGCGGACGCCTTCAAGCTCAAGGTGTCGGCGGACGGCTCAGGCTGGATCGAGGCTCTCGATATCGATCAGGATACCGGCAATGTGGCGCTGCCGCGCGGACTGGCGCTGACGGGCGTTGTTGCTCCCGCGCAGATCACGGCCGATCAGGACGACTACGCCCCGGCGGGACTTGCGGCCGCTTCGGTGCTGCAAATCAGCACGGACGCCCCGCGCGGCCTTTCGGGCCTGGCTGGCGGAACCGAAGGGCGTTGTCTCATCATCATCAACGTGGGCGGCCAGCCGGTCACGCTGCTGAATGAAAGCGCCTTGTCGTCGGCGTCAAATCGTTTTTCCCTCAACGACAGCCTTGTGATCTCGGCGAAACAGGCCGCAATTCTGCGTTATGACGGCACCGCGGCGCGCTGGCAGGCGATCGCTGGCGGGGTGGCCGGAGCGGGGGCTTCAGGGGGCGGATTCATCTCCCCGCCGCAAGGACGCCTGACGCTTGCGAGCGGCGTGCCGGTGATGACGACGACGCAGAGCGCGAAGAGCACGCTCTATTACACGCCGTACCAGGGTAACCAGATTCCGATCTACAACGGCACTGAGATGGTGCCCATGGCATTCGCCGAACTGTCCGTCGCGACCACGGACACGACGAAGAATCCGGCAGCGATCGGCGCCGGCAAGGTCAACGACTGGTTCGTCTGGAACGACGGCGGCACGTTGCGGCTTTCGCATGGTCCCGACTGGACCAGCGACACAACGCGCAGCGCGGGCACCGCGTTGACGAGGGTCAATGGCATTCTTCTCAACGCGGTGGCCATCACCAACGGTCCGGCGGCTTCACGCGGCACTTACGTCGGCACGACGCGGAGCAATGGTTCCTCGCTCCTCGACTGGATTTCGGGAAGCACCGCATCCGGCGGCGGCATGGCCTCCTTGAATGTCTGGAACGCCTTCAACCGCGCCGATGTCACGACGACAGTCTCCGACAGCACGGGGTCATGGAGCTACAGCAGCTCGGCCGTCCGCCCATCCGGGAACAGCACGTCGAACCGAATTCAGTTCGTCAGCGGCCTGGCCGAGGAGGGGATTTCCATGATGCTCTCGCAACGCATAGCGACCGCGACAGCAGCCGGCGCGCTGGGAAGGATCGGAATAGGGCTGGATTCGACATCGGCCTATTCGTTCCATGCGCTCGGCGTGTCTCCGGCTAGTGGAGTGGTGTTCAACGCCGCGCTCACAGTGCAGGGAGCGACACCTCCGCAGTTGGGCGCTCATTATCTTCAGGCGCTTGAGAGCGGCGACGGGACGAACGCCACGACGTTCGTCGGCGGTGGTGAGCCCTATCAGTTCAGCGCGCGATTGCGGATGTAGGCGCGGCTTGCGAACAGGTCGCGCTGGACCGGGCATCCGCCCTCTTGATCGTTCGCGCCGGCGAACCTCGTCGACGCGCCGCAGGCAGTCGCGTCTCGACCGAGCCGGGTGAAGTCCGGCTTCCATTCCCAAAAAAGGATCGATCTCATGCCCAACGCAGCGGTGGCCGCGAACGTCTACGCATGGCCCAAGGACACGACGGCGGCGAAGAATGCCTTCTACGGCAATTTCCACGCCGCCAGATGGCAACAGCAATACCTGATCCGGATCACGACGCCGTTCCAGATGTATTACGACAAGAAGCCGATCCCGTCGCTTCTGGTGAACAGGATGTGCGCGCAGGCCATGTTGTCCTGCTTCAACGATATCTGGAATGCCTGCGATCATGACCAGAAGAAGGTCGACGCGGCTGGCGCGAGCGACTTCGGCGGCTGCTTCAATATCCGTCCCATTGCCGGATCGAAAAACTGGTCGAACCATTCGTGGGCGTGCGCGGTCGACCTGTCGCCCAGGTCGAACGGTTTCAACATGAAGGCCACGCTGTCGCGCGTCGTCATCGATGTGTTCAAGGCGCACGGCGCGCGTTGGGGCGGGGACTACAGGGGCCGCAAGGACCCCATGCATTTCGAGTTCATTCGTCCCGCGTAACACCCGCCGCGCGACGGTCTCGCGCAATCCTCACAACATTCACTGGAGACAAGACATGACATCAGATTCGGTGTGGCAGATCGTGCGCTACCTGCTGATCGCGGCCGGAAGCTTCGCTACCGGCAAGGGATGGGTCACGGCAGATCAGGTGACCAGCATCATCGGCGCGATCGGCACGCTCTTTACGGTGGCATGGGGGCTTTACGTCAAGGCCGACACCAAGGCGGTTCGCTCGGCCACCGCCGCGCGCCCCGACGTGCCCACGGTCAGCGCAGCGACCGGCGCGGTCAAGTAATCCAGACGACAGGAGCCACCATCCATGCGAAAACTTGTCGCCGCGATAGCGGTCGTCTGCGGTCTGGCGCTGGCAGGTTGCCAGACCGTCGCGCTGCCCTCGCTGAACCTCAACAGCGCCGCCTCGCTCAATACGGTGTACGGCATCCAGAACGCCTTTGGCGTCGCGGTGAACGCCGCCAATGCCTACAGGGCGCTGCCGCTTTGCCGGACCGGAACCGGGCCGGGGATGATCAACATCTGCGCCAAGCGTTCGGTGATCGAAAGGCTGCAATCGGCGATGCGCAAGGCGCGCCTCGCCGTGAACAATCTGGTCGCGTTGCAGAAAGCCTATCCGTCCGTCGACATCAGCAACGCGTTCGCGGCGGCGCGGTCGGCGCTGATCGCCGTCCAGCAGATCCTCGCCTCGGGAGCATAGCGCATGGTGACCGCAGCAGAAGTGTCAGCCGGCCTCACGGCCGCTGAAGCCATCGTCAACGCCATCATCAAGGTCGCGCCCGCGATCGAACGCGGCGTGGTGTCATCGATCCCCTATATTCAGGCCATCGCCGGCCTGATCGGCGGCAAAAACGCCACCGCCGAGGAGATCGATGCGGTGTTGGCCCGGATCAACGCGGAGGTTGACCTGTTCCTGAGTCCGCTGCCGCCCGACGACGGCTCGACCACGACGTAACGGCGGCTGGGCGTCCGGTGCAGGCGGGCCTGCTTCGGACGGAAACAAGGCGTAAGCGGGTTCCTATGGCGTTTTCGAGCGAAGTGGATACCGGTTCGCGTGAAGAAAACGCGTTAAATCAAGGCCAGAAGCGAAAAGGCTATAGTGTGGTGGTTCGGAAGTTCGCATCAAAGGTTGCGGCAAGGGTATGCGAACTTCGGAATCGGGACATTAGCGTTCATTTGCCATTCACGCGGTGACGGTTCATCCTGAAGGGAGGAATCAGGAGCCCGCTTTGCGCCTTCTCGTCGTCGAGGATGATCCCGATCTCAATCGTCAGCTCACGACAGCGCTGACCGACGCCGGCTACGTCGTCGATCGCGCGTTCGACGGCGAGGAGGCGCATTTCCTCGGTGACAGCGAACCTTATGACGCGGTGGTGCTGGACATCGGCCTGCCGAAGATGGACGGCATTTCCGTGCTGGAAGCCTGGCGGCGGGGGGGCCGCACCATGCCGGTCCTGATTCTCACCGCGCGGGATCGCTGGAGCGACAAGGTGCAGGGGTTCGACGCCGGCGCTGACGACTATGTTGCGAAACCCTTCCATCTGGAGGAAATCCTGGCGCGGATGCGCGCGCTGCTGCGACGGAGCACGGGGCACGCGCACTCCGAACTGACCTGCGGGCCGGTGACGCTGGATACCCGCACGGGCCGCGTCAGCGTCGGCGGCAATCCGGTCAAGATGACGTCGCATGAATACCGGCTGCTGGCCTACCTCATGCACCATATCGGCCGGGTCGTGTCGCGCACCGAACTGGTCGAACATCTTTACGATCAGGATTTCGATCGTGACTCCAACACAATCGAAGTGTTTGTCGGCCGTATTCGCAAGAAGCTGGACGTCGATATCATCCAGACGGTACGCGGGCTCGGCTATCTGCTCACGCCGCCGGCAGATGCGCGTTAGGGAAATTCTAGGCTTTCGTTCCAATTCGCTGGCGTCGCGGCTGTTCCTGTCGGCGACCGCGTGGGTCGTGGTCGTGCTCCTCGTGACCGGCGTGGTGCTGTCTTCAGTCTATCGCTCGGCGTCCGAGCGTGCCTTCGACCGCCGCCTCAATCTCTATCTCCGCACCCTGATCGCCGAAGTGACGGCGCCCGACGAGCCGGATGACCGTCAGTTCCAGTCGCTCGGTGAGCCGCTGTTCGATCTGCCCTTGTCGGGCTGGTACTGGGAGGTCGACCGTACCGATCCGGGCAAAGCGGAAACCCGCGCATCGCGCTCGCTATGGGACAAGAAGCTCCCGAAGCTCGTGGATCAGGGCATTGCGCTTTCCTCGTCCGGAGTCCGCGCCGGATATGTCGACGGGCCCGAAGGTCAAATCCTCCGCATGGCGGAGCGGCCGGTCGATCTCGGCGCCGACGGCAAGTTCCGTGTCGCCGTGGCCGGAGACGCCTCGGAAATTTTCGATGAAACGAGGGCTTTCGACTATTACCTCGGCGGCACCTTCGCCGCGCTCACGATCGGATTGCTTCTCACCACGATCTTTCAGGTGCGATTCGGTCTTGCGCCGCTGAAACGGATCTCGGACGCGATCGCCGACATCCGGTCGGGCCGCGCGGAGCGACTGGAAGGTGAATTCCCCGTGGAGATCGCGCCCCTTGCCTGGGAGACCAACGCGCTGATCGATGCCAACCGGGAGATCGTCGAGCGTGCCCGCACCCACGTCGGCAACCTCGCGCACGCGGTCAAGACGCCGCTTTCGGTTATCATCAACGAGGCCAGCGCGCATGAGGGCGATTCCTTCGCCGCCAAAATGCTCGAACAGGCCGGGATGATGCGCAACCAGGTCGCCCATCATCTGGAGCGCGCCCGCCTGGCTGCGCGGCTCACCGTCATTGGAACGGTGACGGATGTCGCGCCCGTCGTCGAGGCGCTGCGCAGGACCATGGAGAAAATTCATCGCGATCGCGATATCACGATTGAGGTCGACGTCAGTCCGGGGACGAAATTTCGCGGCGAACGCCAGGATCTTGAGGAGATGGTCGGCAATCTTGTAGACAATGCCTGCAAGTGGGCGCATTCGCGGGTGTTCATCACCACGTCCGTCCGTCCGCCTTCCGGAGTTGAGCCTGCGATGCTGCACATTACCGTCGACGATAACGGTCAGGGATTGTCGGATGCCGAGCGGATGCAGGCCTCGCAGCGCGGCCGCCGCATCGACGAGACCAAGCCGGGATCCGGACTGGGGTTGTCGATCGTCACCGATCTTGCAGCCCTCTATGGCGGTCGCCTGACGCTGGATACCGCGCCGATCGGCGGATTGCGCGCCGAACTGTTGCTGCCGTCAGCTTGAGCCCCGGTTTGCTGGTCGTCCCATGTCGAAGTCCCGCCCGCATCACCCGTTCCCGTGCAATCGAATGCGGAATCCGTCCGGCGAAAAGCGCCGGGGGAGCGTGAATATGCTGCTGATTGCCGTGGCGGCGACGCTCGCTCTCGGCGGTTGCGACACGACGGGTTCCGGCGGCCCTGACGCTCCCGGCCTGACGGCCTTCGCCGGCTTCTGGGAAGGGGCCACCGGTCCCGCGACAGCCGCGGCGCTGGGTGGATTGATTGGACCGAAACTCGGTTCCGCCCTGGATGACAACGACCGTCGGCTGGCCTATCAGGCGCAGATCGATGCGCTTGAGCGTGGCGCGCCGGGCGCGCCGATTACCTGGCGCAATCCGGATAGCGGCCGTCACGGCAATATCGTCGCCGGACCGGAATATGAGGTGGAGGGTGCGACATGCCGCGGCTATTCCCACACCGTCACGATTGCCGGTCAACTCCAGACCGTGCGCAGAACCGCTTGCCGGAACGCTGACGGACGCTGGACCGCGACCGGCTGATTGTAAGGCCGCAAAATTTGAATCAAATCAAAGCCTCACTGACCAGCATTCAAGCATGGAATGAGTCCTCCCCGCTCCCTGATGAAATGCGAAGCGGGATCGCGTTTCTGATTTGACGTATTTTCTTGGCGCGAGCCGTTATCCCGTTGTCTCGAAACTCCTCCGGCCCGGCGCAACGCATCCTTAAGACCGCGTCTGATATGAGGCGCTACGGGCTTTCCGGTGTCCGCGCGATCGTTCGCGTGAAGATGTGCGTGCATGGACCAGACCTCGATCGAACGGCTGAAGGACTACCTTGCGCAGCTTCCGCCGAAATCGCAGGCGTTGTTGATGCGGGAGTTCGAGCGCGCGGTGGAGCGCGGCGAAGACGCTGCGGTCGCGAACCTCGTTCTCGGGGAGCTGCGCCGGATTGACCCCCAATCGGGTGACAGCGAGCAGCGGAGTGAAGACCCGGTCCGGCATCTGTTCCGTCCCCTCGATCCGTTTCTCGTGGAAGACAATGTCGTGCCGCGCTCCGGCCAGATCCGGCGCAACTCGCTCGTGCCGGTCTGGCGTTGGCTGGCGCGCGAGGGCGCGCCGGATGACGCGCGCGCGTTCGAGGCCGTGCTGGCGGCTGAGGCCGGATCGGCATCCGGGATCGAGACGGCGGCACGGGTTTTCCAGCCGGTGGCGGCAGCCGCCATCCTGCGAATCCTTACGGATAGTTCCGGCATCAACCGCCAGCGGACGCTTGGCCGCATCAGCGCTCCCGGCGTCATTGAAGATCTGCCCGCGATCGCGGCGGTTCTGCACGCGCGCGAAGCCCTCGACACCCTGAATATTCGGCTGCCTGGTTTTCTGCCTGTCTTCGGCGAGCCGCAGATCGCCTCCCTGATGACGGCGCTCAATGTTCCTTCCCTGCAAACGCCGGCGGCCTTGCCGTTTGCGTTGTCGCTGGTGATGCAGCGCCTGTCGGCACCGTGGCAGATCATCCGCCTCGCGGTTCAGGTCGCGGGGTCGGACGATGAGATACGCGTGGCGGCGACGCCTTATGGCGTGGCCGTCAAGATGGCGCTCGACGATCTGTCGCAGACGTCGGCCGTTCTGCGGGCCGATATCCGGCGCGGCCGGTTCGAGAATGTCTCCCGGCACTTGAAGACCTTGCACGACGGTGTTCGCGGGCTAAGGACCGAGCTTGATATCCGAACCGATTCCGGCTGGGGGCGTCAGCTCGCGGCGATCAGGGTCGATATTTCCGAGGTTCTGCAATCGGAGATCGAAGGCGTCGCCGGCCGTGTGCGGCGTATTTTGCGTCAGCGGCCCGACAAGGACATTCCAGCCGGCGCAAAACTCGACTCGATCGAGGTCGAGGAAACCGCCGCGTTGATCGATTTTGTCGCGGTATGCCGGACCTACGCCAGCGAACTGGCCATCAACGAAGTCACGACGCGCACCTATTCGGACTTGCAGCATTACGTCGAGAGGACCTCCGAAACCCTTGTCGAAGCGCTTCGCAACGGCGATGAGCGCGTGCGGGCGTTCCGGCAGCAGCAGGTCAAGGCGGTGATCCGTTTTTGCGAGGTTCTGTTCGGCCGGGATTACTCGTCGCTGATGAGCCGGGCGGCGGACCACGCGCTCACGGCCGAACGCAAATCGTCGCGGGCAGGGTGAGCGGGCGTCCGTGTTTCCGATAAACGCTATTAAATCATGCGGTTGTGGATGTTTACCGTCAATTGTGCCGCAATTGTCAATTGCGTCCGTATTCCAGTCGTGATGTAACCCGGCCGTCGAACGGCCGCTCCCGGCGCCGCTACCAGATGGAACCCTGATGAGATGACGGTGTGGTTTGTGTTCGCGCTGATGACCGCCGGTGCGGCTTTCGCGGTGCTGTGGCCGCTCGGTCGGTCAGGCAGTCGGCGAACCTCGGGCGGCAGCGAGACCACGGTTTACCGCGACCAACTGGCCGAGGTCGGGCGCGATGCCGCCGCCGGCCTGATCGGCGAGGCGGAGGCGGCTGCGGCGCGGGTCGAGATCGGGCGCCGGCTTCTGGAAGCGGCTGACGCGGAACGTCATCAGCCGCAGGATTCGAAACTCTGGCTGCGCCGTGCGGTGGCGGTGGTCGCGCTGGCGGGAATCCCGTTGCTGGCGTTCGCGACCTACCTCCCTCTGGGATCGCCGCAAATGCCCGATTTCCCCCTCGCGGCGCGCATTCAAACCGCCGATGCGTCGCAATCCCTCGACAGCCTCGTGGCGCGTGTCGAATCGCACCTGGAGAAGAATCCCGGCGACGGCCGGGGCTGGACCGTACTGGCGCCGATACTCGCGAAGCTCGGCCGCTTCGACGACGCGGCGCGCGCCTATCGCAACGTGATCACGTATGAGGGCGAGACCGCGCCGCGCCGCGCCGATCTCGGGGCGGCGATCGCGGGGGCGGCCAACGGCATCGTCACCGCCGAGGCGAAGAAGGAGTTCGAGCGGGCGCTCGCCCTGAACCCGCAGGAGGCGAAGGCGCGCTTTTTCCTTGGAATGGCCGCGCAGCAGGACGGCCGCAGCGCCGACGCCATGAAGATCTGGAAAGCCCTGCTGGCCGATGCGCCTGCGGATGCGGAATGGCGCGTGACCGTGCAGGAGGCGCTGGCGCAGCTCGGGGACGGCGCGCCTCGCCCGACGGAAGAAGCGGTGGCCGCGGCGAGCGACATGAACGAAGCGGATCGCTCCGCGATGATCCACACGATGGTCGACCGGCTGGCGGCGCGCCTGAAGCAGGACGGCAACGATGTCGAGGGATGGCTGCGCCTCGCCCGCGCCTATATGGTGCTCAATCAGCCGGAGAAGTCGCGCGCCGTGCGCGATGACGCGCGCCGCGCGCTCGGGCGGAATGAAGCAGGGTTGCGCCAGCTCAACGAAGGGTTCAAGGCGCTCGGGATAGACGGATGATCGAGGTATTTGCTTTGCGCGCAGGTGGTGAAACATGACTCGCAAGCAGCGGCGCTTGACGATGATCGGCGGAGCGCTCGTGGTGCTCGGCATCGCGGCCGCGCTGGTGCTTAATGCCCTGCGCGATTCCATCGTGTTTTTCTCGACGCCGATGATGGTGTCGGAGAAGCATATTCAGCCGGGGCAACGCTTTCGGCTAGGCGGGCTGGTGCAGACCGGTTCGCTGGTCCGCGGTGACAATCTCGCCGTTTCATTCAGGGTGTCTGACGGGAGCGCCACCCTCCCGGTGAGTTACAAGGGCATTCTGCCTGATCTGTTCCGCGAGGGGCAGGGGGTGGTCGCCGAGGGCGCGCTTGATAATTCGGGTGTGTTCCAGGCCGACACCGTGCTGGCCAAGCACGACGAGACCTACATGCCGAAAGAGGTCGCGGATGCCTTGAAGAAGCAGGGGCATTGGAAGGACGATTATGGCGCGCAGCCCGGAGCCGCTGAAGCTTCTAGCAAGCAGGAGGTGTCGCAATGATCGCCGAGGCCGGGCATTTCGCGCTGGTGCTGGCGCTCGGGCTCGCGCTGATCCAGTCCGTGGTTCCGATCATCGGCGCAAGACTGCACGACGGCGCGTTGATGAACGTGGCGCGCTCGACCGC
Organism: Nitrobacter winogradskyi Nb-255; assembly: GCF_000012725.1. Lineage (NCBI taxonomy): Bacteria > Pseudomonadati > Pseudomonadota > Alphaproteobacteria > Hyphomicrobiales > Nitrobacteraceae > Nitrobacter > Nitrobacter winogradskyi. Next base: position 1,298,806 of record NC_007406.1, read on the forward strand.
GCTGGCGCAATTGCTGTTTGTCGCCGCTTCGTTTTTCGCGCTTGCGACGCTGTACGTGGTTTCCGATTTCTCGGTCCTCAACGTCTTCCAGAATTCCCACTCGCTGAAGCCGATGATCTACAAGATCACCGGCGTCTGGGGCAATCACGAAGGCTCCATGCTGTTGTGGGTGACGATCCTCGCTTTGTTCGGCGGGCTGGTCGCGGCGTTCGGCAATAATCTTCCGCTGACGCTGCGCGCCCATGTGCTGGCGGTGCAGGGCTGGGTCGCGACCGCGTTCTACCTGTTCATCCTGCTGACATCGAATCCGTTCACGCGGATCGCCAGCCCGCCGATGGAGGGGCGCGATCTCAATCCTGTGCTGCAGGATATCGGGCTCGCGGTACACCCGCCGATGCTTTATCTCGGCTATGTCGGCTTCTCCATCGCGTTCTCCTTCGCGGTCGCCGCCCTGATCGAAGGCCGCATCGACGCAGCCTGGGCGCGCTGGGTGCGGCCATGGACGCTGGTGGCGTGGATTTTCCTCACCCTCGGAATCGCGATGGGATCGTACTGGGCCTATTACGAACTCGGCTGGGGTGGCTGGTGGTTCTGGGATCCGGTCGAGAACGCCTCGCTGATGCCGTGGCTGGCGGGAACGGCGCTGCTGCATTCCTCGGTGGTGATGGAAAAGCGCAACGCGCTGAAAGTATGGACCATCCTGCTCGCGATCCTGACGTTCTCGCTGTCGCTGCTCGGCACCTTTTTGGTGCGTTCGGGCGTGCTGACGTCAGTCCATGCCTTTGCTACCGACCCGACGCGCGGCGTCTTCATCCTGCTGATCCTCTGCACCTTCATCGGCGGCAGCCTCACCTTGTTTATCTGGCGTGCGTCCACTCTGAAGCAGGGCGGCTTGTTCGCGCCGGTCTCGCGCGAAGGCGCGCTCGTGCTCAACAACCTGTTCCTGACCACGGCCTGCGCCACCGTGTTCGTCGGCACGTTGTATCCGCTGGCGCTCGAGGTCATCACCGGCAACAGGATTTCGGTCGGAGCGCCGTTCTTCAACCTGACGTTCGCGCCCTTGTTCGTCCCGCTGCTGATCGCGGTGCCGTTCGGCCCGCTGCTGGCGTGGAAGCGCGGTGATCTGCTCGGTGCCTCTCAACGGCTGATCGCCGCCGGGGTCGGCAGCGTGATCGCCGTGGCCGTGCTGTGGGCATGGACGCGTGGCGGCAGCACCTTCGCGCCGCTGGCGATCGGACTGGCGGTGTTCGTGATTATCGGCGCTCTCTGTGATCTCGCCGAGCGCGTCAACCTGTTTCGTGCGTCGCTGCCGGTTTCCCTGCGCCGCGCGAAAGGATTGCCTCGTTCGGCGTGGGGCACGGTTTTCGCCCATGCCGGCCTCGGGGTAGCCTTGATCGGCATCGTCTGCGAAACCACCTGGAATACCGAATACATCGCCTCGATGAAGATCAACGACGTGGCGCGGGTCGGTGGCTACAGTCTGACGTTCGAGGGTACGACGCAGCATCAGCGATCCAACTATCGCGAAGATATCGCGCGCTTCACCGTCAGTCGGGACGGGCAGCCGATCGCGGTCATGATGCCCTCCAAGCGTAACTTCACGACGCGCGCGGCTTCGACCACGGAAGCGGCGCTGCTGACGCGTGGCGCGAGCCAGCTCTACATCTCGCTCGGTGAAGCCACCGCCGATGGGTCGATCGCGGTGCGCATCTATCACAAGCCTATGGTGTTGCTGATCTGGTTCGGTCCGGTCCTGATGGCCTTCGGCGGCGTGCTGTCGCTGTCAGACCGGCGCTTGCGGGTCGGTGCGCCGAAACCGGCGAAGGCCGGCTGGCGCACGCTCCAGCCGGCGGAGTAAGGCTGCCATGCGTGAACTCGTACAAACCCTGTCGTCGTTGTGCGGACGGTGCATGGCGTGGAACAGGTTCCTGCCTGTTCTCGGCGCGATCCTTTGTTTTGGGCTCTTGGCGGTGTCTTCCGCTCATGCGGTGCAGCCGGACGAGGTCATGACCGACCCCGCTCAGGAAGCGCGCGCGCGCGACCTGTCGCGCGGGTTGCGCTGCATGGTGTGCCAGAACCAGTCGATCGACGATTCCTCGGCGCCGCTGGCGCGGGATCTCCGTCTGCTGGTGCGGGAGCGGATCGCCGCCGGCGACAGCAATCAGCAGGTGCTAGATTTTCTGGTGGCCCGTTATGGCGACTACGTTCTGCTGAAGCCGCCTTTTGAGACGAGTACGCTGCCGCTCTGGCTTCTGACTCCGCTGCTTCTGGCCGGCGGCGGACTGGCGCTGTGGGGATACAGCCGGCGGCGGTCAAAAGCGGTGAAGGCCGCTCAGGAGGCTCCACCGCGTTTGAGCGAGGAAGAAGAAGCCCGGCTCGCGAAACTGGTGGCGATCGAACGCGCCGCCGGCGAGGAGTCGAAGGCTTGAGCCGATAACCGGTTTTCGATCCGCGACCTCGTGATGTGTGCGCCAAACCGCCGCACGAGGCGTTTGCTGTTGTTACGAAACATTAATTTCTTGGTCAGCGCGCGGTAAGGTGCGAATACCCATCTTCAGGGACATGAAGTGCCGGTTTTCGGCACTATATCAAACCTGTCTTTTGGAGATCCGCATGACCGACCTGCCGTCTTCCCAGTTAAAGCCCATTCGTTCTGGGGTCACCGCGCGCAGGTTCGCGTTGATGGCGTCTGTCGTCGCGGGTGTTGGCGTAGCCGCTTACGGGCTAAGCCCTTCCGCAGACAAGGCCGAGTTCTTCATAAGTCCCGCTTATGCGCAGGTCAACACCGACGTGAGCAAGGTCGCGCAGCCGATCGGCTTTGCCGACATCGTCGAGCGGGTGAAGCCGTCGGTAATTTCGGTCAAGATCCGTATGAAGGACAGGGCGGTGGCCAGCGGGGACGATTCGCCGTTCCAGCCGGGCTCGCCCATGGAGCGGTTTTTCCGCCGCTTTGGCGGACCGGATGGCCTACCGCCAGGAATGCGCGGCCGGCGCGGTCCTGGCCTCGTGACAGGGCAGGGCTCCGGCTTCTTCATCTCGGCTGATGGGTATGCTGTGACCAACAACCATGTCGTCGACGGCGCGGACAAGGTCGAAGTCACGACCGACGACGGCAAGACCTACACCGCCAAGGTGATCGGGGCTGATCCGCGCACGGACATTGCCCTGATCAAGGTCGAGGGCGGCTCCAGTTTCCCGTTTGCGAAACTGTCGGATGACAAGGTGCGGATCGGCGATTGGGTTCTCGCGGTCGGCAATCCGTTCGGTCTTGGCGGTTCGGTGACCGCCGGCATCGTGTCGGCCAGCGGCCGTGACATTGGCACCGGCCCCTATGACGACTTCATCCAGATTGACGCCCCGGTCAACAAAGGTAATTCCGGCGGCCCGGCTTTCAACATGAAGGGCGACGTCATCGGCGTGAATACCGCGATCTATTCGCCGTCCGGCGGCAGCGTCGGCATTGCGTTCTCGATTCCCGCGAATACGGTGAAGAGTGTCGTTGCTCAGCTCAAGGACAAAGGGTCGGTGAGCCGCGGATGGATCGGCGTCCAGATCCAGCCGGTGACTTCCGACATCGCCGACAGCCTCGGTCTCAAGAAAGCCGAAGGCGCGCTGGTGGCTGAGCCGCAGGCCAACAGTCCGGCGGCCAAGGCGGGTATAAAGTCCGGCGACGTGATCACGGCCGTCAATGGTGATCCGGTCAAGGACGCGCGCGAACTGGCGCGGACCATCGGTAGCTTGGCGCCGGGAACGTCGATCAAGCTCAACGTCCTGCGCAAGGGCACGGACAAGGTCGTCAACCTGACGCTTGGCACTCTGCCCGACACCGTCGAAGCCCGAGCTGACCACTATGGCGATCGTGGCTCATCGCGCGACAACGATATTCCCAGGCTTGGTTTGACCGTTGCGCCGGCAGGATCGGTTGCGGGTGCCGGCGGGGAAGGGGTCGTCGTGGTTGACGTGGATCCGAAAAGCCCCGCGGCCGAGCGCGGGTTCAGGGAAGGCGACGTGATTTTGGAGGTCGCGGGAAAGAGCGTGTCCAGCTCCGCCGACATACGCGAGGCAATCAAGGCGGCGCGCGCGGAAGACAAGAACAGTGTTTTGATGCGGGTTCGCACCGGCAGCACGGCGCGTTTCGTCGCAATGCCAATTGCGAAGGGTTAAGGCATGATGCCGAACGGAAGAAATCGATTCCCGGATTGGATCATGCCGATCAAAGACAAGGCTCGGTCGGGCTCGACGCGGTCCGATCGGACTTGAGGTGCGAGCCTTGCAAGAGATGGAAAGCGTCGCCGGCATCAGTCGCCCCCCGCCGGCGGCACTTTCCGGGGACGGGTCAAAAGTCCGTTCCCTTGATTGCCTTCCGATCGGAATAGCCCCCCTCCGTCGGAAGGACTAGGGCGGTGGAGTTGCCCCAAGCTTCACCGCCCGTTTTTTGCACGGCGGCCGCCGGGGCGTGGTCTTTGCGGTCTTGCGCGCGCGGAATGAGCGCGCCATGGTGATGGAAAGACAACCTTTGGACAATTCCAGTAACCAGATGCGCCTGCTGATCATCGAGGACGATCGCGAGTCCGCGGACTACCTCGTGAAGGCGTTTCGCGAGGTCGGACATATCGCGGAACTCGCCAGAGACGGCGAGGAAGGCCTCTCCTTTGCCGACGGCGGGGACTACGACGTACTGGTGATCGATCGGATGCTGCCCAAGCGCGACGGGCTTTCCGTGATCGGCTGCCTGCGCGAGAAAGGCATCCTCACTCCGGTGCTCATTCTCTCTGCGCTCGGCCAGGTCGACGATCGCATCAAGGGCTTGCGCGCCGGCGGCGACGACTATCTGCCTAAACCGTACTCATTTGCCGAGTTGCTGGCGCGGGTGGAGGTCCTGTCGCGTCGTCATGGCGGGCGCGCCGAAGAAACGCTCTATCGTGTCGGCGATCTCGAACTGGACCGGCTGTCACGCCGCGTTGCGCGGGGTGGAGAGGAACTGACGCTTCAGCCGCGTGAGTTTCGCCTGTTGGAGTATCTCATGAAGCATGCGGGTCAGGTCGTGACCCGAACCATGCTGCTGGAGAATGTCTGGGATTATCATTTTGATCCGCAGACTAACGTCATCGACGTGCATATCTCGCGGTTGCGTTCCAAGATCGATAAAGGTTTCGAGCAGCCTCTGCTGCACACCATCCGTGGCGCCGGATACATGGTGCGGAGTGGTTAGAACACGGTAGATTTTGAAAACCTCCGACCATTAGAGCGTTTTCAAGCGAAGTGGATATCGGTTCGCATGACGAAAACGCGTCTAAACAACAATATAGAGCCTCGCTTCTGATTACATCAGAAGCGAAAAGGCTCTAGGCCGTTGATGATCTTAAAAAAAAGGGGCCTGGGACAGGATCTGATTCATGCCGTCGTCGTTGCTCGGCTTGTAACCGTTACCGCTGGTATTGAGCGCACAGCGCACAAATGAACAAGTGACGTTTGTGTAACAAGGTGCGCGCCTTACCGAGTGAGGCGGGAGAGGGGCGGCAGAAAAAAGGCCGACAGAAGTGTCGACCTTTGGAAACGACGATCAGTTAATCAGGTGAGAAAAATCGCCAACAAGGCGATAACGGCGGCCGCGGTCGAGGCGAGAATCGTTCCTAACCTGACGAAGGCGTTATACGTTCTCTCATGCTCCCGATAGTCCATTCCTTCCGCCGCCGAATAGACGGGCCCGCTGTGATCAGACATGTCAAGTCTCCTTAAGTGCGGTTGATCTTGGGTGTCACCACGACGGCGACCGACCTTCTCTCGCCGTCATGCGACGCTGCCAAGATAGATACATTGACGATGAATGTTTTTGCTCTGGCTCAAATCAATGCGGGAATGAAGGGTGCCCATACCTTAATAGGACAACGAAATACCCCGCCGGTCGCAGTCACAGCAGGCTAATTCAAGCTCGCGAGCGATGTGGGATGCTAATTCACCATCGTTCGACGCGTACTTTCAATGTTCGTTTTCCTTGCGCAGCATGGCCTTCGCCGCTCGCGTAAGCCGTCGTGATTTCGATTGGTCAAGCCGGCTTTTCCATCATGAACTCATTGTCACTTTTGGCCGTCCGTGGCGGATGTTAAGGGAGTTCATCATGGATAAATTCGAGACATGCGAAACACCCTAGACGGATTTGATCCGTGACTGCGTTCGGCAAGCTGTTCCGCACTACGGCGTTTCGGCTGACGTTGGTCTATTTGCTGTTGTTCGCGCTGTTTGCGGCTTCTCTTCTGGGATACTTTGCCTGGAATACCCGCCGCCTGATCACCGACCAGATCGCGGCGACAGTGGGCGAGGAAATCGGGCTGCTTACCGGCGTCTTCAACCGCCGCGGCTTGCGCGGATTGGTCGGCGCCATCGAAAATCGCGCGCTGCGGCCCGGCTCCAACCTTTATCTGGTGACGACGCCGGCGGGTCTTGGGGTTGCGGGTAATGTCGGGTCGCTTCAGCCCGGTGTGATGGAGACCGCCGGCTGGGCCGAAACCGCCTATCGCAGGCTTGACGAGCAGGATCAGGCTCATCACTACGCCCTGGTGCGGGTCACCGAACTGTCGAACGGCTTCCGGTTGCTGATTGGCCGCGATCTGGAGGAGCGTCATCGCATTATCGGCGTGGTCGCTTCGGCCGCGCAATGGTCACTGCTGATCGTCGTGGTCCTGGGGCTTGGCGGCGGCGTCTTTGTGGCGCGGCGCGTGTTGCACCGGATCGACGCAATGACCGGTACCACGAAGCGCATCATGGCTGGCGATCTAAGCGGTCGGCTTCCGGTCGGCCGCAGCGGCGACGAACTGGACCGGCTGGCGGAAAATCTCAATGCTATGCTCGAACGTATCGAAGCGCTTATGAACGGTTTGAGGGAGGTGTCGGACAATATCGCCCACGACCTCAAAACGCCGTTGACGCGTTTACGCAATCGCGCCGAGGAAGCGCTCGCCAGGTCCGGCAATGAGAGCGATTATCGCGCGGCCCTGGAACAGACGATCGAGGAATCCGATGGCCTTATCCGCACCTTCAATGCGCTCCTGATGATCGCTCGCGCGGAATCTGGACATGCACGCGACAACATGGCCGATTTCGATGCCGCGGACGTCGCGGAGGGCATTCACGAACTCTATGAGCCGCTGGCCGAAGACAACGGAATGAAGCTCCAGGTTCAGACAGGGTTCGCCCCGCTGCATGGCAATCGCGAACTGATAAGCCAAGCGCTTGCGAACCTCGTCGAAAACGCGATCAAGTACGGGCAGCCGAAGCCTGCCTCGCCGCCGCTCGGTGCGGATGCCGTCGCGGCCGACGCCACGATCCTGATCGAAGCCCGCCATGAGGGCGATCGGATCATTCTCGCCGTGACCGATCACGGTAGCGGGATTCCCGAAGCCGACCGCAAGCGCGCGGTCGAACGCTTCGTGCGGCTCGAAACCAGCCGGACCCTGGCGGGATCCGGGCTTGGCCTCAGCCTTGCGTCGGCTGTGGCCAGGCTGCACGGCGGGGAGCTTGCGCTCGATGATGCGCAGCCGGGTTTGCGCGCCACGCTGTCGATCCCCGCGCGAAGCGCGTCAGGGCTTGCGGCCCCGACGGTGGACGTGCAACAGAATGATGCATGATTTCATCCGTTAAGGACGACGCGGACCCGGCCAGCCTGGCGGCGCGTCTTGCGGACGGACCGAAGCTGTTCGCGCCTTTCGAAGCCGAGCGCCGGCTTGAGGATTGGCTGTCCGATCTGACACCGCAGCAATCGGACGGGATCAGGACGCTGGGCGGCACATTTCCGCACGTCAAGGCTATCCTGCTCGGCATCGCGGAATCCTCGCCCTATCTTTTTGATCTGATGCGCTCCGATCCCGGTCGGATGCTTCGCCTGCTCGGGGCCGATCCCGAAAGTCATCTCGAGCGGCTGATCGCCGGCATCTGGGAGGCCGCGGAGGCTGCCGATGAAGCCGAAGCCATGCGGCGGCTCCGGACGGTCAAGATGGAGGCGGCGCTGTTGATCGCGCTGTGCGACATCGGTGGAGTTTGGCCGGTGATGCGGATCACGGCCGGATTGACCGACATTGCCGTTGCCGCGGTCCGGAGCGCGCTGCGATTCCTGTTGCGGCAGGAGACAGGGCGGGGCCGCCTGAACCCTCCTGACATCGACCATCCTGAAGAGGCCAGCGGCTTCGTGGTGCTCGCCATGGGCAAGATGGGCGCCGGCGAGCTCAACTATTCCAGCGATATCGATCTGATCGTGTTCTTCGATCTTGCGGCTCCGACGCTCGTGAGCGGGATCGAGGCGCAGCCTTTCTTCGTGCGCCTCACGCAGGGGCTTGCGCGCCTGCTGCAGCAAAGAACCGGCGACGGTTACGTTTTTCGGGTGGACCTTCGCCTGCGGCCGGATCCCGCGTCAACGCAGGTCGCGGTCTCGACCGCCGCCGCGCTCGACTATTACGAGCGGGAAGGACGGACCTGGGAGCGTGCCGCCATGATCAAGGCGCGGCCCTGCGCCGGCGACCGGAAGGCCGGCGAGACCATGATCGCGGAGATATCACCCTTCGTCTGGCGCAAGCATCTCGATTTCGCGGCTCTTGCCGAAGTTCACGACATGAAGCGGCAGATGCAGACCTTTCGCGGGCAAAGCGAGATCGCGGTCGAAGGCCATAATGTCAAGATCGGGCGCGGCGGTATCCGCGAGATCGAGTTCTTCGCGCAGACCCAGCAGTTGGTCGCTGGCGGGCGACATCCTGAATTGCGCGTGCGCCCGACTCTTGAAGCGCTGAATATCCTCGCTTCAAGCGATTGGATCACCCATCAGGCGCGGGACGAACTGACCGCCGCATATCTGTTTCTGCGGAGGGTCGAGCATCGCATCCAGATGGTCGCCGACGAGCAGACCCACGTTCTGCCCGCGGACGCCGAGGCGATGGAGCGGTTCGCTCGTTTCCTGGGTTTTGAGGATCGGGCGGGTTTCGCCACTGAGCTGCTGGCGCATCTGAATTGCGTGCAGGGGCATTACAGCCGGCTGTTCGAGGGTGACCCCGCCGGCACGATAAACATCCCTGTCGCGGACTACAGGGCCGGCCCCGACGATCCGCGACTTCTCGATCATCTGGCGAAGCTCGGCTTCAAGCAACCGAGAATGGTGGCCGACTCCATCCGGCAATGGATGGCAGGCGGATACCGCGCCCTCAAGGCGGAGGCGACGCGCACCGCGTTTGAAGCATTCGTGCCGACGCTGATCGACGGCCTGGCGCGTGCCGAGGAGCCGGACAGCGCCGTGATGGCGTTCGATCGCTTCCTGCAGGCGCTGCAGCGCGGCGGCCGGCTGATATCGCTGCTGAGCCAGAACAGGGACCTCGTCGCGCTGGTGGCACTCGTGCTCGGCGCCGCGCCGCGGCTCGCCGACATGCTGGCTCGACGGCCCCAGATCATGGACGGGCTGATCGATCCACGCTTTTTCGGCGCCATGCCTGACCGGCTGGAGTTGTCGGCGCGGCTCTCGGCCACGCTCCAGGACGCGGATTCTTACGAGGAGTTTCTCGACCGGATACGGCTGTTCGGCCAGGAAAGCCTTTTCCTGATCGGCACGCGCATCCTGTCCGGCACCGTATCGGCGCGGCAGGCGGGGCATGTATTCGCCGATGTCGCCGAAGGCATCGTGGATACCGTTCATGGGCTGGTGAAACAGCAGTTCGCAGATCAGTATGGCCGGATCTCCGGGCAGGAGACGGCGATTGTGGCCATGGGCAAGCTCGGCGGCCGCGAAATGACCGCATCGTCCGATCTCGACCTGATCCTGCTGTATGATTTCGATTCCGATCATCCGGATTCCGACGGCGCGCGGCCGCTGCACGGCGCGCAGTATTTCGCGCGCTTCACCCAGCGTCTCATCAGTGCATTCACCACGCGAACAAACTACGGCGTTCTCTATGAGGTCGACATGCGGCTGCGCCCGTCCGGGCGCTCCGGTCCCGTCGCCTCGCATATCGATTCATTTGCCGAATACCAGGAGCATGAAGCATGGACCTGGGAGCACATGGCGCTTACGCGGGCGCGAGTGATTTCGTCGTCGCCTGAATTTCGTGCGCGGATCGAACGAGTCATTCGCGATGTTTTGACTCGACCGCGCGACGGCCGCCTTATCGCGAGCGATGTCGCGGAGATGCGCCGCGCGATCGCGCTGGAAAAAGGCGAGGACGATATATGGGACCTGAAAAATGCTGCTGGAGGCATGGTCGATATTGATTTCATCGCGCAATACCTTCAACTCGTCCACGCTGCGGATATGCCGGACATTCTCAGTATCGATACCCAGCAGGCGCTCGATAACGCGCAACGGCTCGGCGTCTTGTCGCTGCCGGATGCGGAAATCCTGCGGCCGGCGGCGCGCCTCTATCACGATCTGACCCAGATCCTGCGGCTCTGCGTCAGCGAAAAATTCAAGCCGGAAACGGCGGGCGATGATCTGCTGCCGGTGCTGGCGCGGGCGGGGGACGCCCCCGATTTTTCGTCGCTCGAAGCGCGCGTTCGCGAGACTCAGGCGGATGTGCGTGCGGTATTTCTCAGATTGCTGGAAGGCAAGACGTAAGCTGTGGCACAGGTCGCCGTCGCGCCTGACGGTGACGGGGCAGGGTGACGCGGACCACGGTTCCCGCACCTGGTTTCGAGCGAATCCGCATCGAACCGCTGTGCAGGTTGACCAGCGACTTTGCGATGGCAAGGCCAAGGCCCGATCCCGCATGGGTTTTTGTCAACTGGCTTTCGACTTGCTCGAACGGTTTACCCAGTCTGCGAAGTGCGTGTGGCGCAATGCCGATTCCGGTGTCGGCAATCGTCAGGGTTACGGAATTCTCGAATACTTTGCTTCGTGCCATGATACGCCCGCTGGCGGGCGTGAATTTGACTGCATTGGAAAGCAGATTGACCATGATCTGCTTGACCGCCCGGCGATCGGCAATGATGGAGATGTCATCATCGCTTCTGACGTCGAAGGTCAGGCCCTTGTCGCTGGTGCGGCCCGAGACGACCCGCAACGACTCGTCGAGCACCCCGGTGAGATCGAGGGTCTCCATGTCGAGGTTCGTCCGGCCGGCTTCGATCTTGGACATATCCAGGACATCATTGATGACCTCGAGCAGATACTGGCCGCTGGTCAGAATATCGCGGCAATATTCGCTGTATTTTGTCGAGCCGAGGGTTCCGAACATGCCGTTGCTCATGATCTCGGAGAACCCGATAATGGCATTAAGCGGCGTTCGCAGTTCGTGGCTCATGTTGGCGAGGAATTTTGATTTCGCCCGATTGGCGTCTTCCGCGCGGTTTTTCTCGTCCGCGTATTTTTGCGCGAGGTCCGCGAGTTTGATGGCCTGTTGCTCGAGTGTTGCCTGGGTTCGTTTCAGATCGATAACGGTTGCCCTCAGTCGAAGGTCGTTTTCGACAAGCTTCTGCTCATGCTCCTTGATGCGGGTGATGTCGGTGCCAACCGACACGTAGCCGCCATCCTTGGTGCGGCGTTCGCTGACGTGAAGCCAATTGCCGTCAGCGAGCTGCACATCAAAGGTGTGCGCCTTCAATGTCACCGTTCCGGTTTCAGAGTGCCGCGCCCTGATTTCAGGCATGCGGCCGACCTCGACCACGGTCTCATAGGGAGTGCCGACCGCAACCGCGCTGTCCGGGAGCTTGTGGAGCCGCTGGAAGTGAGAGTTACAGAGCACAAGGCGGTCGTCTGCATCCCACAGCACGAACGCCTCGGGAATGGATTCAATCGCGTCCCGCAGGCGGAGGTCGGCTTCTATCGATTTTTCCGCCAGGCTCTTCTGTTCCGTGACATCGACGGCGATCCCGATCAGATGAGCGCCGCCGTTCGCATTTTGGCTGAGTTCGCAGCGGACGCGCAACCAGATCCAGTGTCCGCTGCTGTGCCGCATTCGAAAGCTCTGATCGATATGACCGATCTTTCCCGAGATGAGCTGGTCCGCGACTTCGAACAGGTCAATGTCGTCGGAGTTGACCAGAGAGCTCACCTCACCGAAGGTGAGAAGATCGCTGCGGCTTTCCATGCCGAGCATTGTGAACATTGATTGCGACCAGAAGATTCGGCCTCGCGACAGATCCCAGTCCCAGAGTCCGCATCGGCCGCGATTGAGCGCGGTATCGATGCGGCTACGGACTGCATCATTGATCAGATCACCTTCGCGTGCCCTAGTGGATTGCCAGTGAAAAGCAAAGCCCAGGATCAGGACAACGAATCCGGTCGTGGCCGACAGGGTGATCGACAATGCGGTGTCCGGACGCCACGCGGCGTTGACTTCCTGGATGACGGTGACCTGGCCCAGCAGTGATCTGACGACGCGCTGGACCGCAAGTACGCTGCTGCCATCCAGCAGGACGATATCGGCGACGCTCGCGGGCGCCGCGCCGCGCAAGATCGGCGATTGCGTGATGCTGATGAGCTCAAGCATCCGGCTGCTTTCGCCGGATGCTGCGCCGACCGGTACCCGAGCGAGAACGCGTTGATCCACGCCGGTGACGATGACATGACGGCCGGTGGCGATGCTCCACTGTGGGATGAGTTTCGGCAACAGGTTCTGGAGGCGCTCGATGGAGGCGGGGCGATCCTGATCGATGACGCCGGCATGCTCAAGCCGTTCTGCCAGCAGATCAGCAAGCGCCAGCAGATCATGTTTGGTCATCGCCTGTTTTTGCCGTGTTTGGTCGATGACCTGCACCAGAGCGCCGATGCATATCGTCACCAGGAAAGCGATGATCAGGGTCGGGACGGCGCGTCGGAGCACGGGCTCGGCGATCAGCAGCCTGCGATAGGCAGGTTTCGCGATCGATTGCGCCAATCCCTTTATCGAATCGGATTGAGCGCAAGCGCTCGCCGCCTGAGCGCGCGCCATGCCTTGGCCCCCATGTGAATTTTCCGCGTACTTGATTCGAAGCGACTTCTGACTTTTCCGAATCAGTTCGATTTGAATCGAATTTTCTGAATCTGTCGAGAGTCAACGATTCGTTAACGTGAAGAATTTTGTCCAACAGGAATTCAAAACTTGCCGCGGATTGAGTCCGAAACGCGAACATGGGCGCGATGAGGACTTTCAGCTTTCGCGCGGCGGCTCCGCGTGGCTGATGACGCGCTTAACGCTTGGGAACGCGCGGCGCAAAGCCCGTTCGATCTCGTCGACACTTTCATGCACTCTGGCGACGCTCATCGACGGCGCGGCCCGGCAGTGGAAGTTGACGATCTCGCCGGCTTCGGTGTCTCTGACGCGTACGTTGTGAATGTCATGGATCGCTCCGCCGGCGGCGAAACCGGACAGGGCGGTCCGGATGGCGTGGATGCGCCCGGGGGCGGCATCGGTCCCGAGCGGAAGCTCCGGCTCCAGCGGCTCGATGTGAGTATCCACTTCGACGTCTGCACCGAATTCATGACGGATATCGTGCTCCAGCCGATGCGCGATGGCATGGGCATCCACCAGCGCCATTTCGCCGTCGACCTCGAGGTCGATGCTGACCGTCAGCTTTGCTCCAAGGTCGTGCACCGTGACGTGATGAATGGCGAGGCCCAAATTGCGGGCTATCACCATGATGCGTTCGCGGACGCTTTCGTTGTCGCGAGCGACAGGTATCGCAGTGAACGTCAGATCAGCATCGCCGAGAGCCGCGGACACTGCGTCCTGGGCCTGCTGCTTGATGGCGTCGATGCGGTCGATCGGATAGGTTCGGGGGACTTCGACGATGACGTCGACGAAATGCCGGGGACCGACCATTCGTACCCTCAGCCTCTTGAGATCGACGACATCCGGCAACGCCCTGATCGCGGCTCCGGCCCTTTCGGCGGCGCCTTCCGGCGCTCGGTCCAGGAGGGTTTCGACGGTGGCGCGTCCAAGCCGCAAACCCAACAGGGAAATCAGGATGGCGACGCCGATCGCCGCAGCCGCGTCGCCCCACGCATAGCCCAGTCCGGACAGGGTCAGCCCGATGATGACGGCGACCGATCCAAGGACATCGGAGGCAAAGTGCAGGGCGTCGGCCTCCAGCGCCTGACTGCGGGTGTCGAGCGCGGCCCGGTGCAGCGCCCGGGCGCGCCAGGCATTGACGATAATATCGGTGACCAGGACGATGAACGGGATAGCGGAAAGCGTCGGCGGTGCCGCGCCTTCGCGGAGGTGGCTATAAGCCTGCACCACGATGCCGCCAGCAAGCACATACAACATGGCGATGATGCCGAGGGCCGAGAGGCTTTCAATCTTGCCGTGGCCGTAGTGATGTTCGGCGTCGGCGGGACGGTCGGAAATCCGGACCACGATCCAGGTGACGATGGTGGCGACCAGATCGATCGAACTGTGCAGCGCTTCGGAAATCAGCGCCAGACTGCCAATCGCAACGCCGACCACGAGTTTGATCGCCGCCATGCTGGCGCTGGCGATTATGGAGATCGCGGCGACCTTCGTTTTCGATCTGGCGGCGAGGCGTGACATTTCGCGGGGTTTATAGCGTTTTCGAGCGAAGTGGAAACCGGTTCGCGTGAAGAAAACGCGTCAAAACAACAATCTGGAGCTTCGCTTCTGATCCAACCAGAAGCGAAGCTCTAGAAGCCTGTAACCCCGGATAAAAGCGCGTGCGATGGTGCGAGCGCCTTTCATTCGCAGACTCTATTTATTGCAAGTTATTCTGATTTGGATACGGCTGGTGACCCTCTCGTAAGATTACCGCGGCCTGGACCCATGCAATCGTGCGGTAAGCCAACCGATCGCGGCTGCGCCGACAAGGCCGAGACATGCCGCCCCGGCATCGACCAGAAAATCCTCCAGCCGCGCATGGCGGCCTGGCGCCCATCGCTGCATGATCTCGAGAAGGCCGATCAGGACGACGGTTATCGCCGCCACGCGCAACCGTCGTTGGGGAAACGAAAGGCCCACCGCGAGTCCAACCAGCACGAAAGCCAGGGCGTGCTCACCATCCTGTCCTAGCGGAGAATGCGGACGATAGCGCGCCGGTCCGAGCGTCGCGAATACGACCGCCGCAATCAGGGCTGCCGTGCCGAGGCGGAAGAGAATTTTCATGGCTGGCGCATAGCACAATTTGCTGCCACGGGAAGGGGGCGCGAAACGGGCGGGGGCTTTACAACCGCCGGCAAGCCGCTTCGAATAAAAAGAAGCATTGCTGATGGCGGCCGCGGGCAGATTCCTGCCATTTTACCGGTAAATCACGGGGATCGAACGGCCCTGCGCGCGAAGTAAGCTGTTATAAATCCCACAAGGCGTGTTTTTTTAGCTGGATTTGGAAATATTGTTTTTCAGGCCGAATCAACAGACAGGATCGATGATGGCAGCCCAGATGACGAAATCGCAACTCGTTGAGAAGATCTCGACTCAGGTCGGATTGTCCAAAAAGGACGTAAAAGGCGTTCTCGAGGCGCTTGCGACGACAGGTTACAAAGAGCTTAAAAAGACCGGCGCCTTTCTGCTTCCGGGTTTCGCGAAGTTCGTGGTGATCAAGAAGCCGGCGACCAAGGCGCGCAAAGGGACCAACCCTTTCACCGGCGAGCCAATGACATTCAAGGCGAAACCCGCCCGAAAGATCGTCAGGGCGCGGCCGGTCAAGGCTGCGAAGGACGCGGTGTGATGCAGGGGCCCTTCGGGGCCCTTGTCTTTCCGGATAACCGTTCCGGTTTTTGAATCGTATCGTGGTTCATCCGCAGGTGCCGGTTTGGCTTGAGGTTCTTGTCGGCATCAGATCACGGGTATGCCCCAGATGTCCTCGGCGTATTCCCGGATCGTACGGTCCGAAGAGAACCACGCCATGCGGGCGACGTTGAGTATGCTGGAGTGGGTCCATTCCGGGCTGGCCCACTTTGTGTCGACGGCGCGCTGCGCACGGTAATAATCGTCGAAATCGGCGGATACGAGATAGTGGTCGAGAAACCGCAGCGCGTGAGCAATGGGAATGAAACGCGAAGCATCGTCCGGTGAAAATGCGCCGCGCTCGATGGCTTCAATCACGCGGGCCAGTTTCGGCGAGGATGTGATGATATCGGTTGCATCCAGCCCCATGGAGCGGCGCTGCACAACCTCGTCCGCTCTCATGCCGAAGATATGGATATTCTCCTCACCGACATGTTCGGCAATCTCAATGTTGGCGCCGTCGAACGTTCCGATGGTGATTGCTCCATTCAGCGCAAGCTTCATGTTGCCGGTGCCGGAAGCTTCCATGCCGGCAGTGGAAATCTGTTCGGACAGATCGCTCGCTGGAACGATCACTTCGGCGGCGCTGACATTGTAGTTGGGAATAAAGACGACCTTGAGAAGGTCCCTGATCCGGGGATCGTTATTGATGACATTCCCAATGTCATTGATCAGCTTGATGATGAGCTTCGCCTGCCGGTAGCTCGCGGCGGCCTTCCCGGCGAAAATCTTGACGCGCGGCGTCCAGTTGCCCTGCGGGTCGTCCAGGATGGCCTGATAGAGCGCGATGGTCTCGATCGCGTTGAGAAGCTGGCGCTTGTATTCATGGATGCGCTTGATCTGGACGTCGAACAGCGCCGATGGATCGACGACTATTCCGAACTGTCTGGCTATGATCTGGGCGAGCGCGACCTTGTTCGTTCGCTTCACGGTCTGAAATCGCTGCTGGAACGCAGGGTCGTCCGACAGCCGCTCCAGCATCCGTAACCGCTCGGGTTCATCGAGAACCGCGGCTCCACATGCGTCCTGCAGCAGTGAGGTGAGCTCCGGATTGCATTGATGCAGCCAGCGACGGAAGGTAATTCCGTTGGTCTTGTTCGTGATACGATCCGGATAAAGGCTGTTCAGATCGGCGAATACGGTCTCCCGCATGAGTTCGCTATGCATGGCTGAAACACCATTGATGCGATGAGAGCCAACGAACGCAAGATGACCCATGCGGACACGGCGGCCGCCGGTTTCGTCAATCAGCGACACCGAGGCTTGAGAGCGTGCGTCCGCTCCGAAATGCTTTTCCGCAGCCGCAAGATGCTCTGCGTTGATCCGATAAATAATATCGAGATGTCGCGGCAGCATCCGTTCGAACAGTTCGACCGGCCAGGTTTCGAGCGCCTCGGGCAACAGCGTGTGGTTGGTGTAAGAGATCGTCTTCGTGGTGATGTCCAGGGCATCGTTCCAGCCAATATGATATCTATCCATCAACAGCCGTATCAGCTCAGGAACGGCGAGGCTGGGATGGGTGTCATTGAGCTGGATAGCCGCATGGGACGGCAGCGACCGGATATCTCCGTCGGTATGGAGATGGCGGTTGAGAATATCCTGCAAAGAAGCGGAAACAAAAAAGTACTCCTGACGGAGGCGCAATTCGCGCCCGGCTGGGGTTTCATCGCTTGGATATAGAAATTTCGATATCGCTTGCGCCCGCGCCATCTCGGACATCGCGCCGAGGTGATCGCCGCTGTTGAAGGTATCGAGGCGCATCGGATCGACCGCCCGTGCAGACCACAGCCGCAGCGCGTTGACGTGGTGGCCGCGCCAGCCGACGATCGGCGTGTCGTATGCGATCGCCTGGATGGTTTCATCGGGTATCCAAAGGGTCCGGCCCTCCGAGTCGTCCTCCTCGGCATGATCGAGGCGCCCGCTATACTGGATGTCGAACACCACATCACGGCGTTCGAATTCCCACGGGTTTCCGGAGAGTAACCATTGTTCGGGAAACTCTTCCTGCCATCCGTTTGAGATGATCTGACGAAAGAGCCCGTGTTCATAGCGAATGCCATAGCCTCGTGCTGGGATCGCGAGCGACGCCATGCTTTCCATGAAACATGCGGCAAGTCGGCCGAGTCCCCCATTGCCGAGCGCGGCATCCGGTTCGACGTTACGTAGTTCGTCGAAGTCGAGGCCGAGGTCCTCGATCGCCATTCGGAATGGCTTCATCAGTGACATGTTCGTCAGCGCGTCGGTCAGCAACCGTCCGATCAGGAACTCAAGCGACAGATAATAGGCGCGTTTGGCTCCATGATTCTGAGTGGCCCGATCGGACTGGAGCCACTGGTAGACGATACGGTCCCTCAGCGTCAGCGCGGCCGCTATGTACCAGTCGTGGATATCGGCGTGCTTGACGTCTTTCCCCGCCACCAGAACGATCTTGGACAGGATCGTACTCTTGATCTCCGCGACGATGTCATCGTCCTCAGGTTCGAGCCATGCCGGTGTGTCCTCATCGAGGCTGCGAAGTCGTTTGGGTGGAACGTCAAAAGCCATTCAATATCCTGCCCTCTTTCTGCCTGGCGTGTTCTGCTTCTGATTAAACCAGACGCGAAGCTCCAACTGTCATCTTGAGGCGTTCTCTTTGCGCGAACCGGAATCCGTCTCCGGGTAAGCCCGGGGACATGCTTCGCTCGAGAACGCCTACACGATCACTCGCGAACCCAGTTTGCGCCACTTAGAGCGTTTTTAAGCGAAGTGGATACCGGTTCGCGTGAAGAAAATGCGTCAAACAAGGTTACAGAGCCTCGCTTCTGATTCCATCAGAAGCGAAAAGGCTCGAGCGTGAGTGATGCCTTTTGCAGTTCAGTATCGATTTAGCTTTTGCGGAGTTCAGTTTGAGGCGTGATTATATCGTTTTGCTCCGTATTTGGAACCGTTGTCCGCCGCTGAGGTCGGGTTGGGGCGGTGAGCCATAGGGCATCATAAAAAACGACATCGAACTGAGCTGCAGGCGATTAGTTTTATGCGGAATGCCGCTGCTCCTCAGGTCGCTCCAGAGACCAGAATACCGACCATGCCGGCAGGCGCACCGGGACCTCTCCTCCCCAGATCGGTCGTCCCTGCATCGGAGACGTGTCATCCGTCACATTGTGATCCGAAATATTGGCGCGAAGGTGCAACCGCGCGTCGTTGCCCAGCGTCCAGCGTGCGATCAGTAGACGATCGTCCTGGCGAAGATCGGCGGATGCGAATTTTGCGTTGCCGAGGTGGGGCATGAGTTCATCCCTGCGAATCCGCAACAGCCGTTTGACCAGGACATGACGCGGCGGGCGCTTGCCTTGGTCGGGCCAGTCAAGAACCGCCGCCTCGAATGTGGAGAGCGCGAGGGGATCAGGCACTTCGTCGCCGAACATGTCGTAGGCTTCAGCGAATTCTCTCCGGCGGCCTGCTCGCACAGCGTCGGCGAGGTCGCCTTTGAAGTCGCAGAAGAACGGGAAGGGCGTGGTCGCTCCCCATTCCTCGCCCATGAACATCAGCGGCGGCATCGGCGCGAGCAACGTGATCGCAAGAGCGGCTTCGATGGCACGGGCGTCAGCGGACCATTCGAGGCGGTCGCCCAGCGCGCGGTTGCCGATCTGATCGTGGTTTTGAAGGAAGTTCACGAAAGCGGCCGGGGGCAGCCCCCCGATCCGTTCACCACGAGCCCGTCCGCCGCGATGAGCGGAGGGCTCGCCCTGATAGGCGAATCCCGCATGCAGCGTTCGCGCGAGAAGATGGCGTGGATTGTCGGCGTAATCTCCATAATAGCCGTGGCTTTCCTGAGTGAGCATGACATGCCAGGCGTGATGGTAGTCGTCATTCCACTGGGCGCGATACTTCCCCCCCGGCACACCTGAGGAAGGATCGAGAAGGCTTGCGCGGTTATCGTCATTCTCAAGCACAAGGTGAATGTGGCGTCTGTCTTGTCGCGCCAGAATTCCGATAGCTCGGCTGATATCGGCCAAGATGGGTGGCTCGCCCGTCTCCGGGATGGCATGCACCGCGTCGAGGCGAAGACCGTCAAATCGATAATTGGAGAGCCAGTGAAGCGCATTATTGACAGCGAAGGCGCGAACCTCGGGGACGCGGTAGTCGATCGCTGCTCCCCAGGGCGTCTTCGCATCACAGAAGAACTGCGGTGCATAGCGCGCCAGATAATTTCCCTCTGGCCCGAAGTGGTTGTAGACGACGTCGAGAAAAACCATCAGGCCACGCAGATGAGCTTGATCGATTAACTCTTTCAGATCGTCCGGCGTGCCGTATACATGATCCGGCGCATACCACAGCGCACCATCATAACCCCAATTTCGCGTTCCCGAGAAGTCCGCGAGCGGCATCAACTCGATGGCGGTGATCCCGGTCGACACCAGATGATCGAGTTTGTCGATCATGGCACGATAAGTGCCCTCGGGCGTGAAGGCGCCGACATGGCATTCCAGGATGACCGTCTCATGCCAGGGCCGTCCGCGCCAGCCGATTGCCTTCCAGCGAAAACGGCGGTGGTCGACAAGTTCGCTCCGGCCGAACACATCATCGCGTTGATAGGACGACGCTGGGTCCGGCACGTCCAGCTCGTCATCAATCCGGTAGTGATAGCGGGTTCCGGCCTGCGCCGTCGTCACCTCCGCGACGAACCAGCCGCTACCGTCCTTCTCCATCCTATGTGCGGTATCGGTAACAACGGCCACTTTGGAGGCCGCAGGCGCCCATAGCCGGAACGTCGCGCCCTCTGGCGTGAGAGCAGGACCGAAGCGGCTGGCGCTCATCGCTGGCCTGCGAACGCGATAACGCTGCGGGGCGGGGCTTGCATCGTCGTGTTAGGGTGGCGTGGAACGCCATCGACATCGTCGTCCGTTGTGTGAAGTACAATTGACCATGTCTTGTATTCTTCCAGGTTTGGAATCCTGAACTCGATGGGATCAGGCGCGGCGTTGAGAACGACGTAAAGCGCCTGCTCATGTGACTCCACGGGGCCGAGCACGTAGGAGAGAAACCTGCCTTCGGGGAAATTCCAGTCGGCCTCTGTCATCTCGTTGCCCTCCGGCGTGAGCCATAGGACGCTGTAGGAACCGTTTATCCCTTTCGCCGTCACCCATTGGCGTGATCTGATCTGCGCAAAGCGCCTTCTGATCGCGGTAAGATGTCCGACAAAGTCGGTCATGTCGTTTTCCCTATCGCCAAGATCGCTCCAATCGATCCAGCCGATTTCGTTGTCCTGGCAATAGGCATTATTATTCCCGCTCTGGCTGTTGCCGACCTCGTCGCCCGCAAGAAGAAGCGGAATACCTTGAGCCAGCAGCAGACACGCGAGCTGGTTCTTGCGGAGCTGTCGGCGGAGCGAAAGGATTGCAGGATCGTCAGTCGGTCCTTCGTGGCCGCAATTGTTGCTGAGATTATCATTGGAGCCGTCACGATTGTCCTCGCCATTGGCCTCATTGTGCTTCTCGTTATAAGAAAACAGATCCGCCAGGGTGAAGCCGTCATGGACGGTGACGTGATTGACGCCGGCGCGTGGGGCGCGGTCGTCGTGATTGAAAAGGTCAGATGATCCCGTCATACGACGGCTGACATCGCCGATCAGGTTTCCTTCACCGGCCCAGTAACGTCGCATCGTGCTCCGATACCGGTCATTCCACTCCGACCATTGCGAAGGAAAGCCGCCGACCTGATAGCCGCCGGGGCCGACATCCCATGGTTCTGCGACCAGCTTGACGTTAGCGAGAACCGGATCCTGCCGGATCGCATTAAAGAAAGCGCTGTTGCGATCGAAGCCGTGGGCGCCTCGCGCCAGCGTGCTTGCGAGATCAAAGCGGAAGCCATCGATGTGACAGACCTCGACCCAATAGCGCAGCGAATCCATCACCATCTGCAGCACGCGCGGATGGGTCAGGTTCAGCGAGTTTCCGGTCCCTGTGAAGTCGTCGTAGTAGCGGGGATCATCCGGCATCAGCCAATAGTAGGAGGCGTTGTCGATGCCGCGGAATGACAGCGTCGGGCCGAGATGATTTCCCTCCGCCGTATGATTGTAGACGACGTCGAGCATGATCTCGAAGCCGGCGTCATGAAGGCGAGCCACGGTCATGCGAAACTCGTCCAGCGCCGCGCCTTTCGCGTAGCGCTGTTCCGGCGCGAAGAACGAAAGGGAGTTGTATCCCCAGTAGTTGCTCAGCTTCCGCTCGACCAGATGGCGATCGTCGACAAAGCCGTGAACCGGCAGAAGCTCAATCGTCGTGACGCCGAGGCGCCGGAGGTGATCGATCATGGCCGGAGCGGCCAACGCGCCGTAAGTGCCACGGAGCTCTGGCGCAATATCCATGCGCGTCTTGGTCAGACCTTTGACGTGAGCCTCATAGATGATCGTTTCTTCCCAGGTAGCGTTGGGCCGCGGTTCACGTCTTCCCCAATTGAACGTCTCGTCGATGACGGTGGCTTTTGGCATGGCGCGGGCGTTGTCGCGTCTGTCGAAGGACAAATCCTCACGCGGACTTCCGGCGCGGTAGGCGAAATGTGCGTCGCTCCATACCAATCGCCCGCTGATCTTTTTCGCGTAGGGATCGAGCAGAAGTTTGTGAGGGTTGAACCGATGCCCGTGTTGAGGATCGTAGGGACCATAGACACGATAGCCGTAGAGCTGTCCCGGCGCGACATCGTTCAGATAGCAGTGCCAAATGTTTTCAGTGTGCTCGGGGAGGGCGATGCGCTCGATCTCCCTGCGTCCCTTGCTGTCGAACAGGCATAGCTCAACCTTTTCCGCATGCGCGGAAAAGAGCGCAAAGTTCGTTCCCCGGCCGTCCCAGGTCGAACCAAGCCGGACGTGTGTGCCCTCCGAGACTCTCATCATGCCGCTTCCGGAACCAGAAAGATCACCCCAAGAGGCGGCAATGTCAGGACGAGTTCAGGAATGATCTCCCCGGAGGTCTCGATCGCGCCATCGTTTCCGACGTTGCTTCCACCATAATGAGCGGAGTCGGTATTGAGCGCTTCGCGCCACCGGCCGGTGAAAGGAACGCGTACGCGATAGTCGCGATGGATGGTCGGTGTGAGATTTGCGATTACGAGGCAGCGCGCCCGTCCGCTTGCGCCCTTCCGCATCCAGGCGAAGACGCTGTGATCTGCGTCGTTGGCTACGATCCATTCGAATCCGGCTGGGTCGCAATCGAATTCGTGCAATGCAGGCACCTCGCGATAGAGTTTGTTGAGATCTCGGACCACGGCCTGGACTCCTTGGTGACGGGCTTGATCGAGAAGGTGCCAGTCGAGCGCATGGTCGTGGTTCCATTCGCGTTCCTGACCGAACTCCGCCCCCATGAACATCAGCTTCTTGCCGGGATGACCGAACATGAAAGCGTAGTAGGCGCGCAAGTTCGCGAACCGCTGCCAATCGTCGCCCGGCATTCGGCCGAGAATTGAGCGTTTTCCGTGCACTACCTCGTCATGCGAGAGCGGGAGAATGAAGTTCTCCGAGAAGGCATAGTGCAGCCCGAACAGGATCTGATCATGGTGGTGCTTGCGGTGAATCGGATCCTTTTCAAAATAGCTCAACGTGTCGTGCATCCAGCCCATGTTCCATTTGTAGCCGAACCCTAAACCACCGAATTCGATCGGTCGCGATACCTGGGGCCAGGCTGTCGATTCTTCCGCCACCGTTGTGGCGTTCGGAAACCGGCCAAACACCTCTCTATTAAATCGGCGAAGAAACTCGATGGCTTCGAGATTCTCCCGGCCGCCGTGCTTGTTCGGAATCCATCCGCCTTCCGGACGGCTGTAATCCAGATAGAGCATCGACGCGACGGCATCGACGCGAAGGCCATCGATGCCGTACCGATCGAGCCAGAACAGTGCATTGGCGACGAGGAAATTGACAACTTCGGTGCGGCCATAGTTGTAGATCAGGGTATCCCAATCGAGATGACGGCCCTGTAATGGATTGGCGTGTTCGTACAGCGACGTTCCGTCAAACCGGCCGAGCCCGTGCGGGTCATCGGGAAAATGGCCGGGCACCCAGTCCAGCAAGAGACCAAGACCCTCGCGATGGCAGGCATCGATCAGATGTGCGAAATCTTCGGGCGATCCGAAGCGGCTGGTCGGGGCGTAAAGGCCAGTCGGCTGATATCCCCAGGATCCGTCGAACGGATGCTCGTTCACCGGCATCAGCTCGATATGAGTGAAACCGAGCTCTCGCACATAGTCCGGCAGGGTTTCGGCCAGCTCGCGATAGGATAGCCAGCGATTACCGTCGCTACGGCGCCATGACCCGAGATGAACTTCATAGATCGAGATCGGCACGCCGCGTGCATTGATCGTGGCGGCGAGCGGAGTCGGGCGCGGCAGCCTCGCCTGGTCGAATATGATCGACGCCGTGTTCGGTCGCACCTCGGCCGCGAACGCCATCGGATCGGATTTCAGCGGAAGCAGGGAGCCATCCTGAGCCGTGATCGCGAACTTGTAGCGATCGCCCGCCCGCGCACCGGGGATGAACAGTTCCCAATATCCGTTACCGCGCACGCGCATAGGATGTCGGCGTCGATCCCAGAAGTTGAAATCACCGACAACCGCCACGGCTCGCGCGTTCGGCGCGAGCACGACGAACCCTGCTCCGTCCACGCCTTCCATCGCCATGGGATGAGCGCCCAGCTTGTCGTAGATCCGCTGGTGCGTGCCTTCGCCAAGCAGATAGAGGTCGAAATCATCTAAGATAGGGGGAAAGCGATAAGGATCCTCCAGTTCAACCAGATCGGCGCCATACCTGGCGCGAAGACGATAGCGCTCCGCCCGGTCCGGCAGGTCGCCAAGGAAAAGCCCGGCGTCATGAATGCGCGTCAAGATGATCTCTTCGCCCGTCTCATCAATAAGGCGAACTTCCGACGCATCGGGGAGATAGACGCGAACCACCTTGCGATCCGTCTCGCGATGACAGCCAAGATAGTGAAAGGGATCGGAATGCCGCCCTTCAACGATGGCGCGCGCTTCCGAGGACAGTTCTGTCATGCACGATCTCGTTTATCGTTGCGCAGTACCCGTAATGCGCCATCCAGCGCGACACGTAGCCAATCCGGCCGATGCGCCAACTCGTAGTCGATCTCATAAAGGGCCTTCTCGAGCAGGAAAAATCGCAGCATCCCTTCGCTCTCGTCGTTATCCTGCGGCCATAGTCGAGAATCGGACATTGCTTCACGATAGGCGATCAGAAAAGTCTGCGTCGCCTCGTCGCGCCATGCTGATAAGGCCTCTGCCAGTCGTCCATCGTCGTCCACCTCGGTTTTCAGAACGCGTTGTTGCGCCGAGGTCACGGAATAATCGATGGATCTGATCAGCCCTGCGACGTCACGAGCCGCCGGCGCCTTCATGCGCCGCTCAGAAAGACTTCGCCGCGGTTCGCCTTCGAAGTCGATAATAAAGACGTCGTCGCGAACGACGAGAACCTGTCCGAGATGAAAGTCACCGTGATGCCGAATACTGTACATCTGAATCGATGACGGCAGCAGCCCGGCGAGTAAACCATGCAGGGCTGGACGGAGACTCTGGATCTCTTCGACGAGAATCCGATCCGATTCCGAAAGCCTGGCTTGAGCCAGGCGGTCAAACGTCTTCTCCGCGCGTGCCGTAAGGCGATCGATAAAATGCGCGACATCCGACGCGTTTACTGGCTCGGGACGAAAATCCTCGATATCACCACGGCTGGCCAGCGCCACATGCATCTCCGCGACACGCTTGCCGAGCTGCATCATGTAGCGCTGATAGGCTGCTTTCTCCTCAAGCGCCGGAGCGGTATCGATCGCGCCGACAAGCCGTTGCTCGTCGATGAAACGGTCCAGCGCGGCGCTGCTGATGGTCCATGCGTCCCCCTGGTTGCCGACGAAAGCATGGACAATAGCGACGGCGGCATGGACATCAGGTCCCGTCAGTTCGACGCTGCCGAGCAAGGCGGGCGTATTGGCATATCCGGCCACATCAGTCAGAAAACGTCCCACCTCCACTTCAGGATTGATGCCATTCTCAAGCTTTCGGTAAAGCTTGACCACAAACTTCTGATCCACCAGCGCCGTGCTGTTCGACTGTTCGGTTTGAACCGGTCTCACGTTCTCGATCGGTTCCTCCGTGATCGAGGCCAGCCGCTCCGTGGGAATGTAAGAGATCTGTAAGTTACCTCCCTCGAAGGTCGCACGTTGACGCAGACCTTCGATGATGCCCGTGATCAGGCCGCTCTCATAGGCGGCGTCGATCAGCGTTCCCTCCCGCGAGCCTTGCCGCACAGCGGCAACGTTTCTAGCGTCATAGTTCTTGCGATCGAGCCGATCCCACCTGATTTGGATCGGCATCGCATATCGCCCTGTCTGTCCGCGATGGGTGACGTCGAAGATCGACAGCCATGGCCTTGAAACCTGGTCTTTCGTGAGCGGTATCGCCGCCGGCACGCGCGCGGTGATTGCGCCGGCGGATCGCTCGGGGAACCAGCGCGAGCGGGCGAGATGAGATGGCAGAACATCACGCTCGAAGATCGAGCGTGTCCGCGCCAGCGACATCCAGGTCGCACCCTGGGGCACGACGAGCGTCTCATAGTCCGGCACGATCACGGCAGCGACGTTCGGAGACGGTGGCTTTTCATTCAGGCGGAACCAGTAGAATCCATAGGGTGCGAGCGTGATCAGGTACGGAAGTTCGCCAATATCGGGAAAGGTCGTCCGTCCCAGCATTTCAAGAGGCGAGCGGCCTTTCCAATGCGATAGATCGAGTTCGGAAGCCTGCGCGGATCGCGACAGATTGGCGACGCAGAGTACGGCCTCGTCGCCATGCTGCCTCAGATAAGCGAGAACGCTGCGATTCGACGAACGAACGAAGGCCATCGTTCCCCGGCCGAAAACGTGACTGGATTTTCGCACCGAAATCAGCTTCTTCATCCAGCTCAGTAATGAGGACAGACTTCGCGATTGCGATTCGACATTCACGGACTCATAGCCGTAGACGGCGTCCATGACGGGAGGCGCATAAAGCCGCGCGGGATCGCATCGAGAAAATCCACCGTTGCGATCCGAAGTCCATTGCATCGGAGTGCGTACGCCGTTGCGGTCGCCCAGGTAGATGTTGTCACCCATTCCGATCTCGTCGCCGTAGTAGATGATCGGCGTTCCCGGAAGCGACATCAACAATGAGTTCATCAGCTCGATCTTGCGGCGGTCGTTATCCATCAACGGAGCGAGGCGGCGCCGAATGCCGAGGTTGATGCGCGCACGAGGATCCGCTGCATAGGTCGACCATAGATAGTCGCGCTCGATATCGGTCACCATTTCGAGCGTCAGCTCGTCATGGTTTCGTAGAAACATCGCCCATTGACAGTTGTCGGGAATGTCGGGCGTCTGCCTCAGAATGTCTGTGATCGGAAAGCGGTCTTCCTGGGCGATCGCCATGTAGATGCGCGGCATCAAGGGGAAGTGATAGGCCATGTGGCACTCATCGCCGTCCCCGAAATAGAACTGAACATCCTCCGGCCATTGGTTGGCCTCGGCGAGAAGAACCTTTCCCTTGGCGTAAGAATCAAGCGCTGCTCGGATATGTTTGATCACCGCATGGGTTTCGGGAAGATTCTCGTTGTTGGTTCCCTCGCGCTCGCAAAGATACGGAATTGCATCCAGTCGAAACCCGTCGACGCCAGTGTCGAGCCATCTTTTCATCACCTGAATGACAGCTCTGACGACGCGAGGGTTGTCGAAGTTCAGGTCTGGTTGATGACTGAAGAAGCGATGCCAATAGTAGGCGTTGGCTTCGGAATCCCAGGCCCAGTTTGATTTCTCGGTGTCGGTGAAGATGATCCGGGTTCCCTGATACTTCTTGTCTGTGTTGCTCCAGACATACCAGTTGCGCGCGCTTGATCCGGCAGGACTTCGCTGGGCACGTTTGAACCATCTGTGCTGATCGGACGTATGATTGATCACGAGCTCGGTAATCACGCGCAGGCCGCGTCGTTTTGCTTCCGAGATGAATCGGCGAAAGTCCTTCATGGTGCCGAAATCGGGATTGACAGAGCCGTAATCCGCAATGTCGTATCCGTCGTCGCGCCCCGGCGATGGATAGAACGGCAACAGCCACAGCGCGGTGACGCCGAGTTCCTGAAGGTAGTCGAGCTTGTTGGTGAGACCGACGAAGTCACCGATTCCGTCGTTGTTGCTGTCGGCGAATGCCTTGACGTGAAGCTGATAGATAATAGCGTCCTTGTACCAGAGATCGTCGGTCTGGACGTATCTATCAGCATCGATATGCGACATTTCATTCATAATCGAGCCTCACGCCAGACATCGAAACAACAGCGCGGGATCGCGTAATGGATCGATCCTCAGGCGAACGCCGCCCCATTCAATGGCGTGACGTTCGCAGGTCATGAGGTTCTCGAGTGCGACGGGAGGTCCTGATCCGTCCGCGGTCTCTACCCGAATTGAATCAAGCGGCAGCCAGAACTCACAGCTTTCACGCGAAAGCGTGATGGCGACGACGATCGTGTTGTGACCCTCGGCGGATTGCTTGGCAAAAGCGATGATCTGATCGTTGTCGATCGGAATAAATATCAGATTTCTGGTCTGTAGAAGTGCTGGATTGGCACGTCGTGCCCGATTAAGAGCCGCGATGTAGGATTTGATGTTTCCGGAGGCGTCCCAGTCGCGGACTTTGATCTCGTACTTTTCGGAGTTGAGGTATTCTTCCCGCCCTGGGATCGCCTCATGCTCCAGAAGCTCAAATCCGTTATAGATTCCGTAGTTGCTCGACAGCGTTGCAGCCAGGGCGACCCGAGACTTGAACATCCAAGGCTCGCCACCTTGCAGATGATAGGGAAGGATGTCCGGCGTGCTGACGAAAAAGTTCGGCCGATAGTAGTCTCGTTCGGGATATCCGGTCAGTTCGTTGAGATACGATTCTATCTCCCACCTCCGGGTTCGCCAGGTAAAGTAAGTATACGATTGCGTGAAGCCTAGCTTGGCGAGACCCTTCATGACCTTGGGACGGGTGAACGCTTCGGCGAGGAAGATGACGCCCGGGTCTTTCGCTTGAACTTCATGGATCAACCATTCCCAGAAGTTGAGCGGTTTGGTGTGCGGATTATCGATCCGAAAGATGCGCACGCCCTGATTGACCCAGAACAGGATAACGTCGCGAAGCGCGTTCCACAGTGAACCAGCGTCCTCACAACCAAAATCAGGATTGACAATATCCTCGTACTTTTTGGGAGGGTTTTCCGCATAACGCATCGAACCATCCGGACGCCGCTTGAACCAGTCTGGGTGCTGGGTGAGCCATGGATGATCGGGCGAACATTGCACAGCGATATCGAGTGCGACCTCCATACTATGAGTCTTGCAGGCGGCGATCAGTTCGCGGAAGTCGTCGAAGCTGCCGAGGTCGGGATGAATCGCATCGTGCCCACCTTCCGGGGAGCCGATGGCGTAAGGGCTTCCGGGGTCACCTTCGGCGGCTATCAACGCATTGTTGCGACCCTTCCGGTTGGCCTTACCGATGGGATGAATCGGAGTGAAGTAAAGGACATCAAATCCCATCGCCGCGATATCGGGCAGCCGGGCCATGCAATCCCGGAAGGTGCCGTGCTGGCCGGGAACGGTGCTCTGGCTCCGAGGCACCATCTCGTACCAAGCACCTGCGACGGCGAGGGAGCGATCGATTGTCAGCGGGTAGAGCCGCGAGCGCGTGAGATCGGACCGGACGCAGCCTTCGGCCATGGCGCTCGTCAGTTCCGGCACGAGCAGGCTTGAGGGATCCCCCCTATGAAGAAAGTCTTCGCATTGACGGAGGATGATCGCTGTCGCCTCCTTGCCGCCATACTGCGCGCGCGTCAGCAGCGCGGCCCCTTCGAGCGCATCGAGGGCGACATCCTGGCCAGCCTTCTGCTTAAGTTCGAAATCACGCTTCCATGTAGCGAATTCGTCGGTCCAGGCCTCGATGGCGTAGACGTAGCGCCCTGGCTCGGCCGGCTTGAAACTGCCGAACCAGCGATCATTGTCGTGCAGGGTCATCGCCGACCGTTTCCAATCACGATCCTGCTCACGCCGCCAGATCAATTGCGCGGCGATGACATCGTGCCCGCTACGGAATATGTCCGCCCAGACATCCACCGTGTCGCCAGCAAGGCGCTTGACGGGGAAGCGTCCGGCGTCAATGCAAGGATAAACATCTTCGATATGAAACGCGCCGGCGGTTGCGCCTTCTTCGCCTGCACGCAAAGGCATGTTTTTCTGCGTCGATACGGACATTGATGCGCCGCGCTAACCTGCTGGATGGAATGAAGGACCCGCGAAAACAACCTCGGCGTCGCAAGAAAGTTCCCGGCGGAACCGCCAGTTTGCTTCCGAGTTTGTTCCTCTGTGAGGAGCCTGGCACCAATGCCCTCAGGTTCAGGGTCGGGGATGACTATCCATTCAAAAGCGCAAGATCTGGGCATCAACCTGGACTTTGTTGACGGACTCGGCCGCCACCATCTCCTGGATGATGTTCGGTTGCGTCCCATTGTTGATGGTCTACCATCGCCTCCGCACCATCGTTTCCTAAAACATCCCGTGGTCATCGTTACCAATGCGGACGATTTTAGCGTGCCGGTCGGAGCAGAGGCGAACGGCGTTTTCTGGCGGCTCGTGGAAGGTCACACGGTGCTCGCCCAAGGATACATTTCTTCGGCAAGGATAGATCTCCCGCGCTGGATATCGGTCGGCACTTATCGGCTGGAACTCGAAAGCGAGAAGGGCGGCATTCTCGATTCGGTTCCGGTTCTGGTCACGCCCGAAAGGGCCTATCAAGGCTCATTCGAGCGCGTATGGATCCTGTCCGTTCAACTGTACGCGCTGACATCGTCGCGCAACTGGGGCATTGGTGACTTCACAGATCTGGTATCGCTGATCGAACTCACCTCGGATTGGGGCTGCCATGGCATCGGTCTCAATCCGCTCCATGCTCTGTTCGATGATCGTCCACTAGAATGCAGTCCCTATGCGCCGAATAGCCGCCTGTTTCTCAATCCGCTTTATGTCGATCCCGAGCGGGTGCCGAATTGTTCGCGCGTGTGGCTAAAACGACAGCGTGAACAACTCGATCGGGTCCGGGAGGGCGAACTCGTCGATTACGCGGCCGTCGCCGAACTGAAATTCGCAGCGTTCCGGCATGCGTTTTCGAGGTTTCGACGTGATCACGCGGCGCAGGCCGAGTTCGACCTCTTCAGGGAGGAGAGAGGCCAACTGTTGAAACGATATGCCTGCTTCGAGGTGTTGCGGCGCCAGTTTGGTCCATCGCCCTGGTGGTCGTGGCCCGACGAGTGGCGCCGTCCGACTGACGCCGGGATTCAAGCCATATCCAGCGGCTCACGGCGCGAGGAAGTGAAGTTCGTCGAGTTCATGCAATGGTGCGCAGCGTCCCAACTACAGTCATGCGCCGATCTTGCCGCCGAACGGGGCATGACGGTCGGGCTCTATCTGGATGTCGCCGTCGGTGTGCAGGCCGGCGGATTCGACGCCTGGAATGAGCAGACCTCCATTTCGCGCGCGCTGTCGGTTGGGGCGCCGCCTGATCAACTCAACACGGCGGGGCAGGATTGGGGATTGGCGGGATTCAATGCCGCTGGCCTAGAGGCGAGCGACTTCGCACCGTTTCGAGAGATGCTGCGCGCTTCCATGCGTTTCGCCGGAGCCATACGGTTGGATCATGTGTTCGGTCTCAGCCGCCTCTACCTGATACCGGCCGGCGGATCGCCTTTGCAGGGAGCATATGTAAAGATGCCGCTGCAGGCCCTGCTCGGCGTTATCGCGCAAGAGAGCGTCAGCCAGCGTTGCATCATCATCGGCGAGGATCTCGGAACGGTACCGGATGGCTTTCGTGAAAAACTCGCTGATTGGGGTGTGTGGTCCTACAAAGTGATGATGTTTGAACGCGGCAACGATGGTGCTTTCATCGAAGCGTCAAAATATGCCGAGAACGCGCTCGTTACTTTCACGACGCATGACCTTGCATCCTTCGCCGGCTGGCAAACGCATTCTGACCTCAGGGTCAAACGCGAGCTTGGGATCGAGCCCGGCGAAACGGATGCGGAGCGGACGGATGCGCGCCATGCATTCGAGTGGAAGCTCGGCGAAGAACACATCGCAGTGAAGAATTTTATCGGAGCCGTGGAGTTTCTTGCGCGAACGCCGTCCCGTATTCTCGCGATCGCGCTCGACGATTTGATCGAACTGCGGGATCAACCGAATATTCCAGGTACGTTGAATGAGCATCCCAACTGGCGGAGACGGACTCCAGTCAGGTTGGAAGATTTAGGCGGATGCATTGACCTCGACGCGCTTCGACACGCGCTCCGTGGCCGCTGCAACAGCGTTCACGATAATCCATGATGGTTCAATAACGCGGCCATGCTCCGGAATGGCGAGCATGGAGTGGTGGGAACAACAACGAACCGCAGCGGCTCAGGGATAGCCGTGCAGCATCAATCGGTCTGCCCGAACTTCCCAGCTCTCGAGCCGGTTGAGAAAGCTCATTCCCAGAAGGTTGGCTTTCATCTGGCCGCGCGGAACCACGAGCGCAGGCACGGATCGTTCGACAAGCTTCCCGACCGCGAGTTTGTCGAGCGTCAGGCGCGCGGCGCGCGCTCGCCCGCCGGCGGTCTCGACATCGACATCGTACTTCAGCAATTCCAGCGGTAAGCCGGCAGCCTTCGCTGTTTCATAGGTGAGGACGACGGACGTTGCGCCGGTGTCAATGATCATCGGCGTCTTCACACCGTTGATCTTTGCATGCAGCGTAAAATCGCCGCTCTGTGTCCGAGGTATCTGAACGCTCCGTGGAGGACCCGCGGCGGCCTCGCGCAGCATCGTCGACACCAGATTTCCAGCGGCTGAGATTCGGGCAGGATCTCCATAGGCGACGACCGCCCCGGCGGTCGCGGCCAGCATCCCAATCACAAGGAGAATGCGGATCACGACGCACCCGCGACGTTGTGGGTTGATCCCGGAGGCGAGCAACTTTGCGAGCTGCTGCGCGCGGCGCTTTCATACTCATTCGCGGTCATGAAACCACCTCGTTTGCGTTCGTACGCCTCGCAGTCCCTTGGCCCGGTATCATACTCTAAGACCAGTACCAGCATTCATGATCGGTTTATTCCGCAGGCGGCGTCTCTCGTCGGCTGTGTGATCGTCGGCTTGGGCGGGCTGAAGCGGCGGACCTTCCTCCGCCATGGGCGCCAGAGCAGACATCACACGTTCCGGCGGAAAGGTGACGATCACCTCCGTGCCAACGCGTAGCTTTGATCTCAGCGTGAACGTGCCGCCGTGCATGTCGATCAGGCTCTTAGCGATCGGCAGACCGAGGCCGGCGCCTTGCTCCGCGGATTTGATCGAGTTCGATCCCTGTCCGAACGACGCGAGCACAATCGGAATCTCGTCTTCCGCGATTCCCGAGCCGTTGTCCTTCACACTGAGATACTGTCCGCCTGAAGCCGTCCAGCCAACCTTCAGCCAGATCTCTCCACCTTGTGGCGTGAACTTGATCGCATTCGACAACAGATTGAGGACGATCTGGCGCGTGGCCCGCTCGTCACCCCAGATTCGAGGCATGCCTTGTTCGAATATCTCATGAATGGTGATGCCGCGGTTGGAGGCCCGCAGTTTCAGCAAATGGTGACATTCGGTCACGACATGGACCAGAGATACGGCTTCTTCGTTGAGTTCGTAGCGGCCGGCCTCGATCCGCGACAGGTCGAGTATCTCGTTGATCAGGTTCAGGAGGTGAACGCCGGAGTTGTGAATGTCCGCCGAATAGGTCTTGTAAACCGCAACCGCGTGCTCGCCGAAAATCTCGCTCTTCATGACCTCGGAAAACCCGAGTATGGCATTCAGCGGCGTCCGCAGTTCGTGACTCATCTGAGCCAGAAACCGCGACTTTGCGACGTTGGCTGATTCCGCGCGGTGCCGCGCTTCGTCCGAGATCGCCTTGGCCTGCTCGAGTTCGCCGATCAGGGCGTCCTTTTCCGCCCGCGCTTCGAGCGTCGCCAGCGTCGTGGAATGCAGGCGATGCGCGAGCAATGCGAAGAAACCTTCCGCAGTCAGCGTCAGGATCGCGAGGATATAGTTGTTGAAGCTGCCGCCCATCGCGAACTTGAATGCGATGGCCGAGGTCACGGGGGCGGTTGCGGCAAAGGCGGCAATCGGCAGACTGGCTGAGAGCATGCTCGATACCGCCACGACGAGCAGCATCAGAAACATCATCAGGGTGTTCGTGACCGGATCCGAGCCGGCAGGATGCACCAGAATCGTCGTCCAGCAGAGGCCGTACAGAAGATCGAACAGAATGAAACGCGCGCGCCATTTGCGCGTGCTGGTGGCCGACGATGGCTCCTTGAGATAACCCTTGCAGTTGTAGATGATGACGGTGTGAATGCAGAGCATTCCGAACGTCCATGCCGCGGCGGCGGCGGGCGCCATCCAGAAGCCGAAGAGCACGCCTGTCGCAACCAAAAGCAGCATCACGACAAAGGATGCCGACAGTCGTGTTTGCGCATATTGTCGGAGCAGTTCGTGATCGAACGCTGGCCGGGTTCCGCTGGTGGAAGTCAGGCGGTCGCGCGCCTCCCGGACCCGCTGCGTGGTGGCGCGACGGTGACGTGCGGATGGTACAATCGCGGGAGCGACCGGAAGCTCGACGACTTCAGGTTTATCGGCGGGGGTACTCATCAACCAGACACAAATCCTGCACGCGGCCGCACGAGTTGTTACTGGTTCATTTCTCGCGCCAAATCCTTAAGGGCTGCCTTAAAAAGCAGGATTATTCGGTTAACGGAGCGCTAATTCCTTATCGTTACCACGGCGATCGACCGGGGCAGGGACCGCAAATTTACCAGACGTTAACGTTCGAGACGCGCCAGAAGGCTGGATGTATCCCAGCGGGGTCCGCCCATCTTTTCGACTTCCGCGTAGAAGGCATCCACGAGGCTGGTGACCGGCAGGCTCGCGCCGTTGCGGCGGGCCTCGGAAATGCAGATCGAAAGGTCCTTGCGCATCCATTCGACCGCGAAGCCGAAATCGAACCTGCCTTCGCTCATCGTCTTGAAGCGGTTCTCCATCTGCCACGATTGCGCAGCGCCCTTCGAGATCACTTCGACGACAGCATTGACGTCGAGCCCGGCCTTTTTGGCGAAGTGGATGCCTTCCGACAATCCCTCGATGAGACCGGCAATGCAGATCTGATTGACCATCTTGGTCAATTGACCGGCGCCCGCGGGGCCGAGCCGTTTGCACATCCTGGCATAGGCCGCGACGATCGGTTCGGCGCGGGTATAGGCGTCCTCCGCTCCGCCGCACATCACGGTCAGAAGGCCGTTCTCGGCGCCGGCCTGGCCCCCGGAGACCGGGGCGTCCACAAAGCCGAAACCGCGCCGGGTCGCTTCGGCGTCAAGCTCGCGTGCGACCTGAGCGGAAGCGGTCGTATGATCGACGAAGACGGCCCCCGGCTTCATCCCGGCAAAGGCGCCACCTGCGCCGATTGTGACCGCACGCAGGTCGTCGTCGTTGCCGACGCAGGCCATCACGAAATCCTGGCCTTCGGCAGCCGATTCCGGCGTCGCCGCGGTTCGTCCGCCGAACTTCTCGGCCCATGCGTCGGCCTTGGCCGGCGTTCGATTGAACACGGTCACCTCGTGGCCGCCTTTTGCGACGAGGTGTCCTGCCATGGGAAATCCCATGACGCCGAGACCGAGAAATGCGACTTTAGCCATGCTCG